>NZ_JBFTIJ010000001.1:0-946049 GCF_056394705.1 Variovorax sp. 10N420
GGCTTCATCGGCAACCGCATGATCGAGCAGTACTCGCGCCAGGCGGGCTTCCTGCTGGACGAAGGCGCGACCCCGCAGCAGGTCGACAAGGCGATCGAGAAGTTCGGCTTCGCGATGGGCCCGTTCCGCATGGGCGACCTCGCGGGCAACGACATCGGCTGGGCGATCCGCAAGCGCCGCGCCACCGAGATCGCCGACATGAAGTACAGCCGCACGGCCGACAAGCTGTGCGAGCTGGGCCGCTTCGGCCAGAAGACCGGGGCAGGGTGGTACGACTACCAGGCCGGAAAGCGCGACGCGATCCCTTCGGACCTCGTGAACAAGATGATCGAGGACCATCGCAAGGAAATCGGCATCACGCCGCGCAAGATCTCCGACGAGGAAATCGTGCAGCGACTGGTGTATGCGCTGGTCAACGAAGGCGCGCACATCCTCGAAGACGGCATTGCATCGAAGTCCGGCGACATCGACATGGTGTACCTGACGGGCTATGGCTTCCCGATCTGGCGTGGCGGACCGATGCACTACGCATCGCAGGTGGGCCTGTACAACGTGGCCGAATCGATGAAGCGTTTTGCGAAGAACCCGCATGACGACGCGAAGTTCTGGCAGCCTGCGGCGCTGATCCAGAAGCTGGTGGCCGAAGGCAAGTCTTTCAGCTGATGAAGGCCACCCCCGTTGCTCGATGGCTTCCATGCTGAAACGTGTGTTCCTTGCGTTGGTGCTGGTGCTCGCCGCACTGGTGGCAGCGGTAGCGTTCAATACCTGGCGCACGCCGTCGCGGCAGATTGCCGTGGCGCCGGCGCCGGCGTTGCCGATCGACTTGCCCGCAGCCGCCAAGCGGCTTTCCAGCGCGATCCAGTTCCGCACAGTGTCCAGCTTGGACGATCCCGCCGGCAACGCGGCTGAATTCGACAAGCTGCACGCCTATCTCGAACAGCAATACCCCAAGGTCCATGCCACCCTGAAGAAGGAAGTCGTGGGCCAGCATGCGCTGCTGTATACATGGACGGGCTCCGACCCCGCGGCCAAGCCCGTCGCGCTGATGGCGCACCAGGACATGGTGCCCATCGCACCCGGCACCGAGAAGGCGTGGTCGGTCGACCCGTTCAGCGGCGAGATCAAGGACGGCTTCGTCTGGGGCCGTGGCGCGCTCGACAACAAAGGCAATCTGTTCGCGCAGATGGAAGCCATCGAGATGCTGATCGGCAGCGGCTTCAAGCCACGCCAGACGATCTATCTGGTGATGGGCGACGACGAGGAAGTCAGCGGCTTGCGCGGCGCGCTCCCCGTCGCGGAGCTGCTCAAGTCGCGCGGCGTGCGGCTCGACTGGGTGCTCGACGAAGGCTTGCTGGTGCTCGACGGCGTGCTGCCCGGCTTGTCGAAGCCGGCGGCGCTGATCGGTCTTGCCGAAAAGGGCTATGGCACTTTCTTCCTTTCGCTGGACACGGCGCCGGGCCACTCGTCGATGCCTCCAACGCACAGTGCCATTGGCATGATGAGCACGGCCTTGTCCAAGCTGGAAGCCTCTCCGATGCCCGGCGGCATCAAAGGCGTGGCGGGCCAGATGTTCGGCACGCTCGCGCCGGAGATGAGCGGCATCAATCGCGTCATGCTGTCCAACCTGTGGCTCACCGGACCGCTGGTCGAAAGCCAGCTCGAAAAAAGCCCGAGCAGCAATGCGATGCTGCGCACCACCACGGCGCTGACCATCGTGCGGGCCGGCAACAAGGACAACGTGCTGCCCGGCCGCGCCGAAGCGGCCGTGAACTTCCGCATCCTTCCGGGCGACACCATCGACAGTGTCGAAGCGCATCTGAAGAAAGCGCTCGGCAATGACGCGATCCAGGTCAAGCGTTATCCCGGCAACTCGGAGCCATCGCCCGTCTCGCCGACCAACGGCGACGGTTACCGCTCCATCGAACAAGCAGTGCGGCAGACCTTCCCCGATGCGATCGTCGCACCGGGCCTGATGACTGCCGCCACCGATTCGCGCCACTTCAGCCTCGTAAGCGATTCGGTCTATCGTTTCTCCCCGTTTCGCGTGAAGAGCGAAGACCTCGCGCGCTTCCACGGCACCAACGAGCGCATCGCAATCGCCAACTATGGCGAAGCGATCCAGTTCTATCACCAGCTGCTGCAGAACACGGCACAGCCCCAGTAATCGTCCCAGTAATCGTCATTCCTCTTTTTCAAAGGACCACATCATGACCAGCGCCGTCATCGTTTCCACCGCCCGCACGCCGCTCGCCAAGAGCTGGAAGGGTGCCTTCAACATGACGCACGGCGCCACGCTCGGCGGGCATGCGGTGCAGCACGCGGTGCAGCGTGCCGGCATCGATCCCGCCACGGTGGATGACGTGATCATGGGCTGCGCCACGCCGGAAGGCGCGACGGGTTCGAACATCGCTCGCCAGATCGCACTGCGCGCGGGCCTGCCGATCACGACGTCGGGCATGACCATCAACCGCTTCTGCTCGTCGGGACTGCAAACCATCGCGACCGCGGCGCAACGCATCATCGCGGGCGAAGGCGAGGTCTATGTGGCGGGCGGGGTGGAAAGCATCTCGTGTGTGCAGAATGAAGCGAACAAGCACATGCTGGCCGATCCATGGCTCGTCAAGCACAAGCCCGAGATCTACTGGAACATGCTGCAGACGGCCGAGCAGGTCGCCAAGCGCTACAACATCGGCCGTGATGCGATGGACGAATACGGCGCCGCCAGCCAGCAGAAGGCGACCGCCGCGCTCGAAGCTGGCCGCTTCAAGGACGAGATCGCACCGATCACCGTGCTGGCCGGCGTGGCCGATCCGGTGATGGGTCTGCGCACCAAGGAAGTCACCGTCGAGAACGACGAAGGCATCCGCCCTGGAACGACCAAGGAAGGCATCAGCGGCATCCGTCCAGCCATCCCCGGCGGGGTGATTTCCGCTGGCAATGCGAGCCAGTTCTCCGATGGCGGCGGCGCTTGTGTGATCGTCGACGAGAAGTACGCCGAGCAAAAGGGCCTGAAGCCCCTCGGCCGTTTCCTCGGATTCGCAGTCGCGGGTTGCGAGCCCGACGAGATGGGCATCGGCCCGGTCTTCGCGATCCCGAAGGTGCTCAAGCGCCTCGGCCTCAAGGTCAGCGACATCGATCTGTGGGAACTCAACGAAGCCTTCGCCGTGCAGGTCATCTACTGCCGCGACAAGCTCGGCATCCCGGCGGATCGGCTGAATGTCGATGGCGGCGCCATCGCCGTGGGCCATCCTTACGGTGTGAGCGGCCAGCGCCTGACCGGCCACGCGCTGATCGAAGGCAAGCGTCGCGGTGCCAAGAAGGTCGTCGTGACGATGTGCATCGGCGGCGGCATGGGCGCAGCCGGCGTCTTCGAGGTTCTCTGATTTCGAAGGAGAAGGCTGTGTCATCGCCCGAACGGGCCTCGCCCGAAGAGTTTCTGGCCATGGGCCGGAAGGTGCTGGCGACACAGCCATTCAGCGCGTTGATCGGCACGGAGATGCACGCACTGTCGCCAGGTCTGGTCGACATGCAATTGCCGGTGACCGACAAGGTCCTGCAGCAGGACGGCTTCGTGCACGGCGGTGTCGTCAGCTATCTGGCCGACAACGCGCTGACCTTCGCCGGCGGCACGGCCATGCAGGTGCCTGTGCTCACTGCCGAGTACAAGATCAACTACGTCCGCCCGGCCACTGGCGAGCGCCTTATCGCGCGCGCCAAGGCCGTGCACGTGGGCAAATCGCAGTCCGTCTGCACTTGCGAGGTCTTCGCGATCAGCAACGGCAAAGAAAAGCTCTGCGCCATCGCGCAGGGCACCATTGCCCGATTGCCCGAGCGGTAATTCCGGGGACGTCGAGCCCCATCCCCCACTGAGCGCACTGCGTTTCGAATCATGAGCCTTCGTCCCACCCTCGACTTCCTCCTCTACGACTGGCTTCACGCCGAGTCGCTCAACGAGCGCGAGCGCTTCGCCGATCATTCGCGCGAGACCTTTGACGCCGTGCTCGACACCTGCGAGCGCATCGCCCGCGAGAAGTACGCGCCGTTCAATCGCACCGTCGACACGCAGGAACCGCACTTCGATGGTGAGAAGGTGATTCTTCCGCAGGCCACGCATGATGCGCAAAAGGCCTTTGCCGAATCCGGCATGCTCAGCGCCGCGCAGGACTATGACATCGGCGGCATGCAGTTGCCCTACACGGTGCAGGCGGCGGCCAATAGCTTCTTCGCGATGGCTTCGGTGAGCATCGGCTCAGGCATGCTGACCAGCGGCAACGCCAATCTGCTGATGGTTCATGGCACGCCGATGCAGCAGACGGTGTTTGCGAAGAATGAGTTTTCCGGGCGCTGGTCGGGCACGATGTGCCTGTCCGAACCGCAGGCCGGTTCGAGCCTCAGCGACGTCGCCACGCGCGCCGTGCCGGATGGCCCCGATTTCCAGGACGATCCACTCGGACCGCGCTACCGCCTGACGGGCAACAAGATGTGGATTTCGGCGGGCGACCACGAGCTGACCGAGAACATCGTGCACATCGTGCTGGCAAAGATCCCCGACGCGGACGGCAAGCTGATTCCCGGCACGCGCGGCATCTCGCTCTTCATCGTGCCCAAGCGCATGGTCGATACCGAAGGGCAACTGACCGGCGAACGCAACGACGTGGCGCTGGCAGGGCTCAATCACAAGCTCGGCTGGCGCGGAACGACGAACACGCTGCTCAACTTCGGTGAGGGCAAGTATCCCGTGGGCGGCAAGCCCGGTGCGGTGGGCTATCTCGTCGGGCAGCCCGGAAAGGGCCTGCACTGCATGTTCCACATGATGAATGAGGCTCGCATCGGCGTCGGCACGGCAGCGACGATGCTCGGCATGGCCGGCTACTACGCATCGCTGGATTACGCCAAGACCCGCCCGCAAGGCCGCCCCGCCGGCCCGGCGGGCAAGGATTCGGCCAAGCCGCAAGTGCGCATCATCGAGCACTCCGATGTGCGCCGCATGCTGCTCGCGCAGAAGGCCTACTGCGAAGGCGCGCTGGCGCTCGAGCTGTATTGCGCGCGCCTCGTCGATGAACAGAAGACCGGCAGCCCACAGGCCGCCGACGATGCCCGCCTGCTTCTCGAAGTGCTGACGCCGATCGCCAAGAGCTGGCCCAGCGAATGGTGTCTGGAGGCGAATTCGCTCGCGATCCAGATCCACGGTGGCTACGGCTACACGCGCGACTTTCCGGTGGAGCAGTACTGGCGCGACAACCGGCTCAACATGATCCACGAGGGCACGCACGGCATCCAGGCGGCCGACCTGCTCGGGCGCAAGGTGCTGATGGAAGACGGTCGCGGCCTGACGCTGCTGGGTGGACGCATCGCCGAAACGATCGCCCGCGCCGGCAAGGTGCCCGCGCTCGCTGGCCATGCGAAGGCGCTCGGTGCGGCGTTGCAACGCATCGGCAGCGCGACCAAGGCCGCTTGGTCCACGGGCAACCCGCAAGACGCGCTCGCCAACGCAGTGCCCTACATGCAGGCATTCGGGCACGTGGTGCTGGCGTGGATCTGGCTGGACGTCGCGCAGCGCGCACTCGAGCAGGACGCAGCCAAGTCGGCTCCCGCGACTGCGGGACGCGTCGGCGCGACCGACTACTTCTTCAACTACGAACTGCCCAAAATCGGCGCCTGGCTGAACGTGGTCGAAAGCCGCGATCCGACCTGCGCGGCGCTGCCCGAGGAGGCTTTCTGATGGCCGAAGCCAAACCCCATGCCACGCTCGAAAAGTGGATATGGATCCTGATCTACGGTGGCCTCTTCCTCGTCATCCTTGGCATCGCGACGGGGCGAACGGAGGAGGGTCTTGGCTGGACCATGGCCGTGCCGGGCGCGATCATTGCGCTGGTGGGCGTCGTGCTCATCTACGTGCGCTCGCGCCTGGACGACCCGAAGGAATCACGATAACGGAGCCCACATGACTGCACGCAACATCCAGAAGCTTTTTGACCTCACCGGCAAGGTGGCGCTCGTCACCGGCGGCTCTCGCGGCCTCGGCTTGCAGATGGCCCACGCACTCGGCGAAGCCGGCGCCAAGATCATGCTGAGCTCGCGCAAGGCCGATGACCTCGAGCAGGCGGCCGCCGAACTCCAGAGCGCTGGCATCGATGCCCGCTGGATCGCAGCCGACTGTTCCAGGGAAGACGACACGCGGCGCCTCGCCGATGAAACCCTGGAGCGGCTCGGCGCGGTCGACATCCTCGTCAACAACGCCGGCGCAAGCTGGGGCGCACCGGCCGAGAACCATCCCATCGAGGCTTGGGACAAGGTCATGAATCTCAACGTGCGCGGATATTTCGTGCTGGCGCAGCAGATCGCGCGCGGCTACATGATCCCGAAGAAGAGCGGCCGCATCATCAATATCGCGTCGATCGCCGGCCTGAACGGCAATCCGCCGGAGATGCAGACCATTGCCTACAACACATCCAAGAGCGCGGTGATCGGCTTCACGCACACGCTGGCCGCCGAATGGGGCAAGTACGGCATCAACGTCAACGCGATCTGCCCCGGCTTCTTCATGACCAAGCTGGCGGCCGGCCTGATCAAGGCGGTGGGAGAAGAAAAGATGGCTGCCCACGCACCGCTCGGCCGCCTTGGCGACGACGAAGACCTGAAGGGCATCACGCTGCTCTATGCCAGCGAAGCCGGCAAGCACATCACCGGCCAATGGCTGGCAGTCGACGGCGGCGTCAGCGTCGTCCTTGGCGCATGATCCGCTGACATGACTTTGACCAAAGACAACATTCACCTTCGCTCCTACATCGACCGCATTCCCTTCGCGATGTATCTCGGCATCGAGATCGCGAAGTTCGAAGGCGGCGAGTCCGAATTGCACTACACCGCCAAGCCCGAGCACCTGAACACCTTCGACGTGACGCACGGCGGCGCCGTGATGACGATGCTCGACATCGCGCAGGCCGCGGCTGCGCGCAGCGACACGCCGGAGATCGGCGTGGTCACCATCGAGATGAAGACCACCTTCATGGCGCCTTCCGTCGGACCGCTGATCGCGCGCGGCAAGCTGCTGCATCGAACCGCGACCATGGCCTTCACCGAAGCCAAGATCTACGACGCCCAGGAGCGTGTCTGCGCGCACGCCACCGGCACCTTCAAGTACGTGAAGCGACGCCTGCCGATCGGCCCGGCGAGCGCCAACGAAATGCGACCCCCTTCCACAGACTAAACGACACACCCCCAGGCTTTCCCACTTCGTGTGGCCTCCACCCCCTTGCAGGGGGCAACACCAGCGGCCCGGCAAAGCCGGTTCCGCGGTATTTCCCAATGAATACGTAGACAGAAAGGTACGCCATGCCGATCAATCGCCAGCAACTTCTCGACAACCGCCCCGAAGGCGAGGCCGTCGCCAGCAACTTCAAGCTGGTCAGCACCGAAACGCCCGCGCTCAAGGACAACCAGGTGCTGGTTCGCCATCACTACATGAGCCTGGACCCCTACATGCGCGGCCGCATGAACGAGTCGAAGAGCTACGCGCAGCCGCAGCCGCTCGGGCAGGTCATGCAGGGCGGCACCGTGGGCGAAGTCGTCGAGAGCAAGCACCCGAAGTACGCCGTGGGCGACAAGGTCGTCGGCTTCGGCGGCTGGCAGGAATACAGCGTGGTCGATGCCTCGCAGCCGGGCGCGCTCAAGAAGGTCGACACGACGCACGTTCCGCTGTCGCATTACCTCGGCGCCGTGGGCATGCCGGGTGTGACGGCCTGGTACGGGCTCGTGAAGATCATCAATCCGAAGGCCGGCGAAACCATGGTCGTCACCGCCGCCAGCGGTGCCGTGGGCAGCGCTTTCGGCGCGCTTGCCAAGGCGCGGGGCTGCAGGGTGGTCGGCATTGCCGGCGGCCCGGACAAGTGCAAATACGTGACGGACGAACTCGGCTTCGATGCCTGCATCGACTACCGCGAGCACCCGGACATCAAGAGCATGAGCGCCGCACTGAAGGAAGCCTGCCCGAACGGCATTGATGGCTACTTCGAGAACGTCGGCGGCTACATTTTCGATGCGGTGCTGCTGCGCACGAACAGCTTTGCGCGTGTCGCGCTGTGCGGAATGATCGCGGGCTACGACGGCCAGCCGCTGCCGCTGGCCAACCCTGCGCTGTTTCTCATCAATCGCATCAAGCTCGAAGGCTTCATCGTCAGCGAGCACATGGAAGTGTGGCCGGAAGCGCTGGCCGAACTCGGCGCCCTGGTCGCGAGCGGCAAGCTGCGTCCGCGCGAGTCGATCGCGCAAGGCATCGAGTCGGCACCTGAGGCTTTCCTTGGCCTGCTGAAAGGCAGAAACTTCGGCAAGCAACTCGTCAAGCTGATCTGATTCGCCTCGGAAGGAGACTGGCAATGGATACGACTCACGAGGTCTTCAACCAGCCGGCTCCGCTGACCGGCTACAACCTCTTCGAAACCAACCGGCCGTTGCGCGATGCGTTGAAGTTCAATGCGCCGGACCTTCATCCGGCAGCGCTCAGCCATTTGGGGGCCGCCGTCGGATCGGCGGAGATGCAGACGCATGCGCGTCTCGCCAACATCCATCCGCCGGTGCTGCATACGCACGACCGCTTCGGCCGGCGAGTCGACGAGGTGGAGTTCCATCCGAGCTATCACGCGCTGATGTCCGCGGCCGTGGGCGCCGGGCTGCACGGCTCGCCGTGGGCGGCTTCGGGGCCGTCGGCGCATGTGCATCGCGCTGCGGGCTTCATGCTCTTCACCGAGCTGGAGGCGTCGATTCTCTGCCCCATCTCGATGACCTATGCCGCAACGCCCGCGCTGCGCGGCAATGCGGCCATTCATGCCGACTGGGGTCCGAAGCTCGCAAGCCTCTGGTATGACCCCGCCCTCAAACACTGGAGCGAGAAGCCGGGCCTGACCATGGGCATGGGCATGACCGAGAAGCAGGGCGGATCGGATGTGCGGGCCAACACGACGCGCGCGGTTCGGGTCGGCAGCGACGACTGGGGCGAGCGCTACGAGATCACCGGACACAAGTGGTTCTTCTCCGCGCCGATGTGCGATGCCTTCCTGGTGCTTGCGCAGGCGCCGGCCGGATTGACGTGTTTCTTTTTGCCGCGAGTGCTTTCAGACGGGAGCCGCAACGCCATCCACATCCAGCGCCTGAAGGACAAGCTCGGCAACAAGGCCAATGCGAGTTCTGAGGTGGAGTTTCACGGCGCGAGCGCATGGCTGGTCGGCGAAGAGGGGCGCGGCATTCCGCAGATTCTCGAAATGGGCACCATGACGCGGCTCGACTGCGCGCTCGGCACCAGCGGGTTGATGCGCCAGGCCCTGAGCCTCGCGCTCAATCACACGACGCAGCGCCAGGCTTTCGGTAAGCCGTTGATCGAGCAGCCCTTGATGAAGAACGTGCTGGCCGATCTCGCGCTCGAAAGCGAGGCTGCGACCGCGCTCGCGGTTCGTCTTGCGCGCGCCTTCGATCGTCAGGATGATGCGCACGAGCGCTTCATGGCCCGGCTTCTCACGCCCGTGGCCAAGTTCTGGATCTGCAAGCGAGGCAGTCACTTCGCCCAGGAGGCCATGGAGTGCCTTGGCGGCAACGGCTACGTGGAAGAGGGCGGCGAAGGCACGATGGCGCGCGTCTACCGCGAGATGCCGCTCAATTCAATCTGGGAAGGCGCGGGCAACATCATGGCGCTCGACCTGCTTCGCGGCCTGCGCAAGGGCGATGCCATTGCAGCGCTCACGGATGAGCTGGCGCCCGCACGCGGCACCGATGCGGCGCTCGACCGCCTCGCCGACGCCCTGCCTGCGCGCATCGAGGCCATGGCGACCGAGGCCGAAGCGCGCCGCCTCGCGCAGGACGTGGCGCTGGCGGTGCAGGGTGCCTTGCTCGCCCAGACCGCGCCGGGGGCCGTCGTCGGTGCGTTCTGCGCATCGCGCATCGGCGGCGACTGGGGGCAAGCCTTCGGCACCCTGGGCGCAGGCATCGATTTCGATTCGATCATTGCGCGTGCGCAGCCCCACTGACCAGCAAGAACTCAAAAGCAAAAAGGACTCTCATGGCCGACCTGATCCTGCATCACTACGCGACCTCGCCGTTTTCCGAGAAGATCCGCCTGATCCTTGGCTACAAGAAGCTGGCGTGGAAGTCGGTGATCATTCCGGCCATCATGCCCAAGCCCGACCTCGTGGCGCTCACCGGGGGCTATCGCAAGACGCCAGTGCTTCAGATCGGGGCCGACATCTACTGCGACACCGCATTGATCTGCGATGTGCTCGAGCACCTGTCGCCGCTGCCTTCGATCTACCCGGAGCCGGGCAAGGGCCTGTCGCGTCTTGTTGCCCAGTGGGCCGACAGCACGATGTTCTGGGCCGCCATGGCCTACAGCCTCAGCGGCAAGGGCCTCGCTGACGCATTCGCGAAGGCGCCGCCCGAAGTCGCCAAGGCTTTCAGCGACGATCGCAAGGCGATGAGTGGCAATTTGGTGCGGCTGCGCCCCAGTGATGCCGCGTCGGCCTACAAGTCGTATCTGCGGCGGCTGTCCGACATGCTGGACGACACCGACTACCTGCTGGGCGGTTTTCCCACGGTGGCGGATTTCTCGTGCTACCACGCGCTCTGGTTCACGCGCAAGCGCACGCCTTCCATGGCGGGCATCCTGCACCTCACGCCCGCGGTGGTGGATTGGATGGACCGCATGGCAGCTATCGGCCACGGGTCCATGGAGACCTTCGATGCCGCGCAAGCCATCGAAATCGCCGCCGCCTCGACGCCGCACACGCTGCTGTCCGACAGCACCTTCCAGGACGACCATGGCATCGCGCTCGGCTCGCGCGTCACCGTCACTGCCGAGAGCTTCGGCCCGGAGTCGACCGAAGGCGAACTGATCGCCGCCACGCGCACGCACTACACGTTGCGCCGCACCGGAGAGCGCACGGGCACCGTGCACGTTCACTTTCCGCGCGTCGGATTCGTGCTGCGGCAGGCCGAGGGCTGAGCGGATCGCGCAGCAGATGGCCGAGCCTGTCCAGAATGGCCTGCATTGCCCGTTCGGCCGTGCGCCGGCTTGAAGGCCGCGTGGACGAGCACCTTTGCGACTGCGGCGTCGCTGATTCCGTATTTCAATAGCGGTTTATTCCAAGACAAGAGACGAAAGGATTGGCGCAAATGATTCAGGATTTCAAGGGCACCACGGCCGTTCTCACTGGCGCGGGTTCGGGCTTCGGGCTTGAATGCGCGCGCATCGGCGCCCAGCGCGGCATGAACCTCGTGCTGGTCGACGTGCAGCAGGACGCGCTCGATCGCGCACAGGCCGAGATGGAAGCCGCCGGGGCGCAAGTTCTGGCGCGCAAGGTCGACGTCTCCGACGCCGGGCAGATGGAGGATCTCGCCAAGGCCGTGCAGAAGCGTTTCGGCGCGCCGCACTTCGTCTTCAACAACGCGGGCGTCGGCGCCGGCGGCCTCGTCTGGGAAAACACCGTCGCCGATTGGGAATGGGTACTCGGCGTCGATCTCTGGGGCGTGGTGCACGGTGTGCGCCTGTTCACGCCGATGATGCTCGAAGCGGCGGCGAAGGACCCGGCCTATCGTGGCCACATCGTCAACACGTCCAGCATGGCCGGCCTGCTCACACCGCCCAACATGGGCATCTACAACACCGCGAAGGCCGCAGTGGTGAGCCTGACCGAGACGCTCTACCAGGACCTGAAGCTCGTGACCGACCAGGTGGGTGCAAGCCTTTTGTGCCCGTACTTCGTGCCCACCGGCATCACCCAGAGCGATCGCAATCGGCCGAGCTCACTGCCCGCCGGCCAACTCACCAAGAGCCAACTGATCGGGCAGGCGATGAGCAACAAGGCCGTCAGCAGCGGCAAGGTGACGGCAGCCGAAGTGGCGCAAAAGGTTTTCGAAGCGATCACCGCCAACCAGTTCTATGTGTTCAGCCACCCCAAGGCCCTGGGCAACGTGAAGAGCCGGATGGAAAACATCGTCTCCATCACCAATCCGGCGGATCCTTTCCTGGAGAGGCCGGACATCGGCGCGCAACTGCGGGCACAGCTTCGCGAGGGCTGAATCGCGCTTTCCGAGGGATACTGACGCCGCAGAAATGTTCGGCATCAGATCGATGGAGTGCGATAGATGTTCATCGAGCGCGAGGTTGTCGCGACGCTCAAGCGGCGCATTGCCCGGCAAGGATGGGCCATGGCGGCCGTCGGGACCCGAAGCACGGCCCTGACCTACGTCTATACGGTGGGGCTTCAGAAGACCTTCGCGCATCCTGACCTGATCATCTTCGGCATCGCACCGCCGGAGGCCGAGGGCATTCTGGAAGCCATTGCGCAGCGGGTGAAGGCCGGGGAGCCGCTGTACGAGGGCGTCATGATCGTCGGCGCGGCACCAGCCCCTTTGATGCCTCGGGCCGCTGACGCCGAGCGCCTCGAGCTGTTGATTCCGCCGCAGCTCGCGCGCGGCCGGCATCGATATTTTCAGATCGTCTGGCCCGATGCGAAGGAGCGGTTTCCATGGGAGAGCGGATTCGACAGGAGAAGGCTTCGCGGCCAGTCGTTTCTCTTCGACCTCGATGGAGCGGCGGCAGCGGACCTCACCTCAGGTTGAACGGCGCGTCCCAGTCTTGCACGTCGACCAGTTCCCACTCCTGGTTGGCAGCGTTGGGTGCGCTGAACCTGGCGACGCATTCGCGCGCTTGCAGCCCCGAGCCTTGTTCCGGCAGGCCCGTGATGTGGCCGTTCGCGGCATCCAGGCATCGGCGGCCACGGTCATGATAGTTTTCCAGCACCGTCCGGCGCCCCATGACACATCGGCTTCGGGGCGCGCATTCAGCCGCCGTCATTGCCACAGCGCGCAGCCGCCACAACTGCGAAGCGTCTCCGCTGCATGTCTCCTGGACCACCGGCGCGCCGGCCTGGAAACCCGTGGTGCCCAGACACTTCGCTGAATGTCGCGCCCTCAACAGGAACCACTGTTCTTGCAAGGGCTCGGTATCGCCTGATCGAGGCAGCCGCTGGATGCTGAACTGCTGGCTCGGGCTGCCGTAGTTCGGCCAAAGCACGACCGGGGCCCCATCGTCCGTGCGGTGTGCGAGCACCTCGGCCATCATCAGCGTGCCGGCGTTCACGACGTAGAAGTACGGGACTTGCGCAACCGCGGGGTCAGGCGGGGCGGCGAGCGCGGACGTGGCTGCAAGCATGAGGGCAGCAAAGAGGCGGCCCTTGGGTGCTTTGGGTGCTTTGATTTTGCGAAGCGCGATCGGGTCAGCGTGCATGACAACCTCCGTCCGGCGGGACATGACAAGAGTGAACCATCCGGGCGAATGCGTCAACAGCACGCGGAGAGCAGGCGCGTTGGCGTGCGGTTAGAGATCCTCAATGTCCACCTCGACAGCCTGCGACTTCTCGGCCAGCCGGGCGACTGCTTTGCGGTACAGCTCTTGGTCTGCAAGCTCCTCCATCATTGCTTCGAACAGGCAAGGTTCGACCACGAAGAACGCGGCGCGGCTGTGGTTGTGGTTGAACACCGCTACGGGACGGTTGCCCGCCTTTCTCAGAACGGCCGCGGGGTTCATCTTGAATTCGGACACGTTTACGGCGAGTTCAGCAGGAATGGCCTTCATAAATAGTCCATATTTTGCGTGCAGTGATCAACCCGGCTTTGCGAATGCCCCGAGACTCCGCTACTGTTGACGCTCCAGCCCCAAAGGAGACACTTGCATGGCCTACGTCGACGCATACGTCCTCCCCGTTCCCAAGCGCAACATCGAGCAGTACCGCGAGATGGCGACGCGCGCGGGAAAAATCTGGCGCGAACATGGCGCCCTCTCATACCGCGAGTGCATTGCCGAAGACGTGCAGTCCGGCGAACTGACGTCCTTCCCGCAAAGCGTGCACTTGAAGGATGACGAAGTCGTCGTGTTCTCCTACGTCACCTTCGAGTCGCGCGACCGGCGGGATGAGGTCAACGCGCTGGTGATGACCGACCCACGTCTCGCCAACATGATGGATCCCCAGCGCCTGCCTTTCGACGGCAAGCGGATGTTCTGGGGCGGCTTCGACGTGCTGCTCGATGCCTGATCGAGCCGGCTTCGCGTCAGGGCCTTGTTCCTCCTATGCGCGTGCGACGTCGATCACGGCCTTCGTGAAGGCTTGCGGCGCTTCCTGCGGCAGGTTGTGGCCGATGCCGCCGGTCACCAGCCGATGCTCGTAGGGGCCGGAGAACTTCTTCGCGTAGGCACTGGGTTCCGGATGCGGCGCGCCATTGGCATCGCCTTCGAGCGTGATGGTCGGCACGCCGATCACGGGCGCCTTGGCGAGCTTGTCTTCGAGCGCCTGGTACTTCGGCTCGCCCTCGGCGAGACCGAGGCGCCAGCGGTAGTTGTGGATGGTGATGGCTACGTGGTCGGGGTTGTCTAGTGCCACGGCGCTGCGTTCGAAGGTGGCGGCATCGAAGTTCCACTTGGGCGACGCGGTTTGCCAGATGAGCTTGGCGAAGTCGTGGCGGTTCTTCTCGTAGCCCGCGCGGCCGCGCTCGGTCGCGAAGTAGAACTGGTACCACCACTGCAGTTCGGCCTGTGGTGGCAGAGGCGCCTTGCCGGCCTCCTGGCTACCGATCAGATAGCCGCTGACAGAGACCAGCGCCTTGACCCGTTCCGGCCAAAGCGCGGCCATGATGCAGGCGGTGCGCGCACCCCAGTCGCAGCCGGCAACGGTGGCTGACTGGATCTTCAGCGCGTCCATGAGCGCAATGATGTCCGCGGCCACCACGGACTGTTGCCCGTTGCGCGGCGTGTCGGCGGACAGGAAGCGAGTGGTGCCGTAGCCACGCAGGTGCGGCACGATCACGCGGAAGCCTGACGCCGCCAGCGCCGGCGCCACGTCCACGAACATGTGGATGTCATATGGCCAGCCGTGCAACAGGATCACAGGCGTTCCGCTGGCCGGGCCTGCTTCGTAATAGCCGATGTTGAGAGTGCCCGCGTCGATGCTCTTGAGCGGTTCGAGGCGCTTGAGCGCGCCGGTGGACTGGGCGAAGGCAGGCGTGACAGCCGCCACTTGAACGGCAGCAGCACTCAGTGCAGTTGCGGTGAGAAAGGCTCTGCGGGGCAGTTGGAAAGAGGTTGTCATCGGGTTCTCCTGGGGAAAGACAGTGGCGTGAAGAGCGAAGGGAGGACTGGCAGGACCTCATGTTGCCGGCGGCGCCGCGCTTCATCCGCCATTGCGTATCGCTCTGTATCCCGCGCTCTTTCTTAGACATTACTTTTCACAGGCGGCGCGTCGATGGCCGTCCGCAAGTGGAGCCGTCTCGATTGAGAAACGTAATGTGTGCAATGGGAGGGCTGGACACAAAGGCATACGCAATGCCCGCCGCAAGAGAGGAGCGCGGCAAACAATCCGTTCACTCGATCCATACGTTCTTCAAGGAAACCGCCATGACCATGAAATCCAATGTGCTTCTCGGCCTCGCAGCCGTTGCGGCGGCCATCGGCATCCTCACAGCTGCGGCGCCGGCATCTGGCGGCGACGTCGCATCCAGCACCGCGCGGACGGCACCCGAATTCCAGAACATCGACCATTGGCTCAACTCACAGCCGTTGAAGCTGCAAGACCTGCGCGGCAAAGTGGTGCTCGTCGACTTCTGGACCTACACCTGCATCAACTGTCTCAACCACCTGCCCTACATCAAGGAGTGGAACGCGAAGTACAAGGACCAGGGCCTCGTCGTCGTGGGCGTGCATACGCCGGAGTTCGCCTACGAGAAGTCCACCAGGAATGTGCAGGAAGCAATCAGCCGCTTGCAGATCACGCACGCGGTCGCGCAGGACAACCACTACGCCACCTGGAAGGCTTTCGACAACCAGTACTGGCCGGCGGTCTACCTGATCGACAAGCAGGGAAAGATCGTCTATTCGCACTTCGGCGAAGGCAGCTATGGCGCCACGGAGAAAAAAATCCGGACGCTGTTGGCCGAACAGGGTCCGGCAACGGGCGGCTGAGATGAAGAAGCTCTGGGAGAGGACGCTCAGTCGTCCCTTGCTTCGACAGACGAGGCGAAGACATAGCCTTCGCTGCGTACCGTCTTGATGTAGCGCGGCTCGCGGGCATCTTCGCGCAGCCGCTGGCGCAGGCGGCTCACCAGCAGATCGATCGAGCGCTCGAAAAGCTCGGCTTCCCGGCCCTGCGTCAGGCTCAGAAGCTGGTCGCGGCTCAGCACCTTTTGCGGATGGTCCAGGAACACGCGCAGCAGGCGGTATTCGGCGCCGCTGAGCGCCACCATCGTGCCGCTGTCGTCCAGGAGGTGGCGCGCCACCGTGTCCACGTGCCAGTCTCCAAAGGCCAGTTTTTGCGAGGGTTCTACCGTGCCCATGTTCGGCGGCAGCATGCGCGTGCGCCGCATCACGGCGCGAATGCGCGCGAGCAGTTCGCGCGCGGAAAAAGGTTTGGCCAGGTAGTCGTCAGCGCCCATCTCGAGGCCGAGGATGCGATCGGCCTCTTCGCTGCGCGCGGTGAGCATCAGGATCGGCGTCGCCTTGAATTTGCCTGTGCGCAGGTCGCGGCAGAGCGTGAGTCCGTCTTCGCCCGGCAGCATCAGGTCGAGAATGATCAGGTCGAAGGGGCCCGATTCCTCCAGCGCCGCACGCATGTGCCGCCCGGTGGGCACCGCCACCACGCGCAGCCCGTTCTTGACGAGATAGGTCGTGAGCAGTTCGCGGATTTCCCGGTCGTCATCGACGATGAGGATGTGGTCGGAGGGTCTGGAGGTCATGGCATGGATGGGTTTGATATGCGCCGCAGCCGCAATGTAGCGGGCCGAAGCGCCGCTGCGACCCCGTTTGTATTCGCAAGTATCCGGCAGGGGCAGCGCGACACTATGTTGCCGACGCCAGCAGTGAAGCGCCTTCCCCGTTCTATAAACAGCCCCATGGTCACACCCTCCAGCTCCATCGTCCCACCGGCACAGACCGCAACCGGCCTGCGCCGCCTGGTGCCGCGCTCGCTGTTCTCCCGGGTGACGCTGATCATCGTGGTGGGGCTTGCGATTGCGCAACTGCTGACCTTCGCCGTCATCGGCTACGAGCGCGGCATGGCGATGCGCGAGCTGATGATGATGGGCATCGAGCGTGACATCGCCAGCTCGGTGGCGATCCTCGACCGCTTGCCCGCCGGGGAAAGGCCCGCATGGCTCAAGCGGCTGGAGCGGCGCAACTACCGCTTTGTGCTTGGCGGCACGGCGGAGGGCGGCGCTCCGCAATCGAAGCTGTCGCAGCAGTTCGCCACGGCCATCGTCGACGCGATGCGTCCCTTCCAGATCGTCAAGGTAGGGGAAGTGGCCCAGCCGCCCGAGGGTTTGGAGATCGAGGTGCGGCTGACCGATGGGTCCTCCGTGGTGGTTCATGCCATGCGCGTGGGCATGCCTGTGTCGCCGTGGGTGATGTGGGTGCTCGTCATTCAACTGCTGGTGCTGGCTATCTGCGCATGGTCGGCCGTGCGGCTGGTCACGCGGCCGCTGGCCGACTTGGCGGCTGCGGCCGACGAACTGGGGCCCGATCTGAAGGCACAGAAGCTGACGGAAGAAGGTCCGACCGAGGTCGCGCACGCCGCGCGCGCCTTCAACGCCATGCAGGAGCGCATCAGCGGCTATATGTCAGAGCGCGTGGAGATCCTCGCGGCCATCTCGCACGATCTGCAGACGCCGATCACGCGGATGCGCCTGCGCACGGAGATGATGGACGACCTCCACGACCGCACCAAGTTCCGGCAGGACCTCGATGCGATGAATTCGCTGGTGCGCGAAGGCGTGACCTATGCCCGCACGCTGCACGGTGCCACAGAGCCGCCGATGCGCATGGATGCCGACGCGCTGCTCGAAAGCATGCTGGCCGACTACGAAGATGCCGGCAAGCGAGTCCACCTGGAAGGCCGTGCCGGTGCGCCCATCGTGAGCCGGCCGAACGCGCTGCGCCGAATCGTCATGAACCTGATCGACAACGCGCTGATCTTCGGCAGCGACGTTCGCGTGCGTGTGTCCCCGAGTGAAGGCCAGCTGGCGATCGCCGTGATCGACAACGGCCCCGGCATTCCGCCCGACGAACTGGACGCCGTGCTCAAGCCGTTCTACCGCGTCGAGAGCTCCCGCAATCGCAGCACTGGCGGCACGGGACTTGGCTTGGCGATCGCGCACCAGCTCGCGATGGCTATGGGCGCCGAGCTGACGCTGAAGAACCGCCCCGAAGGCGGCCTGGAGGCACTCCTCACCATCCACCTCACCATGAACACCTCAAAGGCTCTCCACGCTTCCATGCCGAGGTCCGAACCATGTTGATTCCTCTCATTGCCTACCTGGGCGGGGTGCTCACGATCCTGAGCCCCTGCATTCTCCCGGTGCTGCCCTTCGTGTTCGCGCGGGCTGACCGGCCATTCCGCTCGCACGGGCTGCCGATGTTGCTGGGCATGGCCGTGGCCTTTACCGCCGTCGCCACGCTCGCGGCCGTCGGTGGCGGTTGGGTGGTCGCGGCGAATGAAGGCGGGCGGTATGTCGCGATTGCAATGCTCGCGCTGTTCGGCCTGACGCTGCTGTTCCCCGGCCTTGCCGATCGCATGAGCCGACCGCTGGTGATGCTGGGCATCCGCCTGGCCGAACCGCAACCAGAGGGCAGGGCAGCCAAGGCGTCCATGTTCTCGCCGCTGCTGCTGGGCGTCGGCACCGGCCTTCTGTGGGCGCCGTGCGCAGGGCCGATCCTTGGGCTCATCTTGACCGGGGCGGCGCTCAACGGTGCGAGCGCCGGCACCTCGCTGCTGTTGCTGGCGTATGCGGCTGGCGCCTGCACATCGCTGGCGGCAGCGCTGCTGTTCGGCGGACGCATGTTCGCGCTCATGAAGCGTTCGCTGCACACGGGCGAGTGGGTTCGCCGCGCTGCCGGCGCCGCCGTGCTGGTGGGTGTGGGCGCGATTGCGCTGGGGCTCGATACCGGGTTGCTGGCGGGCCTCTCGATTGGCACCACGTCGGCGCTGGAGCAGGCACTCGTGGAGCGGATCGACAGGCCCAGACCTCCAACGCAGCAAGACAAGGACGTGGCGTTCATGCCCGCAGCCGACATCACTCCGGCGCCGCTGTCCCTGCGCAAGCTTGGCGTCGAAGGCGATTTCCCGTCACTTTCAGGCGCGACCGAATGGATCAATTCGCCACCCCTGACGCCCCAGGCCCTGCGCGGAAAGGTCGTGCTGGTCGACTTCTGGACTTATTCATGCATCAACTGCCTGCGCACGCTGCCTTATGTTCGTGCGTGGGCCGAGAAGTACAAGGACACGGGCCTTGTCGTCATCGGCGTGCATTCGCCCGAATTCGCGTTCGAGAAGCGCTCGGCCAACGTGCGCAAGGCGACCAAGGATCTGGACATCGGCTTTCCGGTGGCGCAGGACAACGACTTCAAGATCTGGCGTGGCTTCGACAACGAATCCTGGCCCGCGTTCTATTTCATCGATGCCCAGGGCCGCATCCGGCATCACCAGTTCGGCGAAAGCGGCTACGGCAGGGCCGAGCAGGTCATCCAGCAGTTGCTCGCCGAAGCGGGACAGCGCAACGTGCCTTCGGGTCTGGTCGCGCCGAAGGGGCAGGGCACGCAAGCTGCGCCCGGCCCTGAGCTCGCGATGTCCGGCGAGACCTATGTGGGCGCCGAGCGTGCCAGTGGCTTCGCGTCGCCCGGTGGCCTCGTGAGCGGTCGCGCGCATGCCTACCAGCGCCCCGCAATGCTGCGCGCCAACCAATGGGCGCTCGATGGCGATTGGACCGTGGAGGCCGAACGTGCCGTGTCGAATCGCTCGAACAGCCACATCGTCTATCGCTTTCAGGCCCGCGACCTGCATCTGGTGCTCGGCCCGACTGCCGATGGCAAGGCGGTGCGCTTCCGTGTGCTGGTGGACGGCAAACCTCCGCTGGCCGACCACGGCGCGGACACCGACGAACAGGGCTACGGCACCATCGAGGCGCAGAAGCTCTATCAGCTCGTGCGCCAGCAGACGAACGGGAAGGATCGCTTGTTCGACATCGAATTTCTCGATAGCGGGGTGCAGGCTTATGCGTTCACCTTTGGTTGAAGCAGCTTGCGGCGCGTCCGGTTCGCCTCAGGCGCCGGCAACCGCGCAAGCGGGTAGCGCTTCGCGACGGTCCAGCGCGCGGCTCCAGAGTGCAATCGCCAAGCCTGCGAGCGTGATCAGCGCCGCTGCCCAGCCGAGCGCCGAAAGTCCAGGCCCGCGATCGATCACCACGCCGCCCACCCACGCGCCGAGCGCATTGCCAAGATTGAAGGCAGCGATGTTGAGGCTGGACGCGAGGTTCTGTCCCGCGCCGGAAGCCTTCTCCAGAACGCGCATCTGAAGCGGCGCAACCGTGGCGAAGGACACGATGCCGAGCAGCAGCACGAACGCGATGGCGGTGACGGGCGTGTGGATGAGCCACTGCATCGCGCCGAGCACCACGACCAATGCGAGCAGCGATCCCAGTAGCGCCGGCATCAGCGCACGGTCCGCGAGCTTGCCGCCGAGCAGATTGCCGATCGCAAGGCCGCCACCGAACACCAGCAGGATGGGCGACACCGCCGCTTCGGAGACGCCGGTGATTTGCGTCAGCAGCGGCTGGATGTAAGTGAACACGAGAAACACCCCCGCAAAGCCGAGCACGGTCATGGCGAGCCCCAGCAGTACCTGTGGCCGGGCCAGCACAGCGATCTCGTCGCGCAGCGGGGCGTGCCGGGTTTCAGCCTTGCCGCGCGGCACGAAAACAGCCAGCACGATAAAGGCGATGACGCCGATCAGCGCCACGGCCCAGAAAGTGGCGCGCCAGCCGAAGTGCAGGCCGAGCCATGCGCCAGCCGGCACGCCAAGCAGTGTGGCGGCAGTGAGGCCCGTGAACATGATCGAAATCGCCGAAGCGCGGCGCTCGGGCGGCACGAGCCCCGTCGCGACCACCGAGCCGACGCCGAAGAAGGTGCCGTGCGCGAGCGACGTGACGACGCGTGCGGCCATCAGCATCTCGTAGTTGGCCGCGAGGGCACAGGCGATGTTGCCGATCGTGAACACTGCCATCAGCGCGAGCAGCACGGTCTTGCGGGGCAATCGGCGAGTGGCGATGGTCAGCAACGGCGCACCGACTGCAACGCCGATCGCGTAGCCGGAAATCAGCAGACCGGCAGAGGCGATGGAGACATGAAGATCCGACGAAACCTGCATCAGCAGGCCCATGATGACGAATTCGGTGGTGCCTATTCCGAAGGCGCCGGCGGTGAGGGCAAGTAGAGCGATGGGCATGATGTTCCGTACTGTGCCGTCGCCTGCCTTCAATGACTAGAATGCCGCTCGGAATTGCAACTGTGAGTTCAAGTCACATATACCGACCGCCCCATCCATGCCACGCATCGAGGTAAATCGTTCCGGTGAAATGGAAGCCTTCGTCCAGATCGTGGAGCGAGGCAGCTTTTCCGCAGGCGCTCGCGTGCTGGGGATGACTCCATCGGCGATCAGCAAGCTCATTGCCCGGCTGGAGGCGCGGCTCGCAACCCAATTGGTGCATCGTTCCACCCGCAAGCTGCAACTCACGCCGGAGGGCCGGAATTTCTACGAGCGCAGCGTGCGCGTGCTGGCCGATATGGACGAGGCCGAACGCTCCGCCGCGGCCGGGGCGCTGCCGCGCGGCCGAGTCAGCATCAACGCCAGTGTTTCGTTCGGTCAGCACGTGCTTGTGCCGCTCGTTCCGCGCTTTCTGGAGCAATACCCGGAAGTGACGCTGGACATCGTGGTCACCGACCGCGTGGTCGACCTCATCGACGAGCGCACCGACGTGGCGATTCGCTGGGGCGAATTGCCCGCATCCGATCTCGTCGCGCGCCGTCTTGGTGCAACCCGGCAGGCCATCGTCGCCTCGCCCGCCTATCTGGAACGCTACGGCACGCCGCGTACCCCGCAGGAACTGGAGGCGCACAACCGCCTCGGCTTCAGCTACCGGCGCACGATTCCTGATTGGCCCTTGCGTGTCGACGGCAAGGCGATCGACATGCCCATTGCAGGCAACGTGCGGGCCGGCGATGGCGAAACGCTTCGCGCGCTGCTGATTGCTGGCGTCGGGCTGGGCCGGCTGTCGCTCTATCACGTGCAGTCGGACATCGACGAAGGCAGACTGACGCCCGTGATGGAAGAGTTCAATCCGGGCGACATCGCACCCATTCACGCGGTCTATCTCGGCAAGGCGGGCCGTCTGCCGGCGCGGGTGCGCGCATTGCTTGACTTTCTGGTCGCCAACGTCGCGGACAATGGGCGGCCGAAGCCATGAAAGAAGTACCCGACGCCATCGTCTGCGAAGGCTGCGACGCCATCTACCGGCGCGTGCCGCTGGCTGCGCGCGAGGTCTCGCGCTGCCCGCGCTGCGGCACCGAACTCGACCGTTGCTCCGGGGACCTGAATGCGCGCGTGCTGCCGCTGACCGTTGCTTGCCTGATCCTTTTCACCATCGCCAATCTCTTTCCGATCGTCGAGATCCAGCTCCAGGGGCTGACGAGCGAAACGACGCTGGCAGGCGCCGTCATCGCGCTGACGACCGAGGGCATGTCGCCGGTGGCGCTGCTGGTGCTGGCGACCACCATCCTGTTTCCGTTGATGCAGCTTTGCATCCTCTTCTATCTGCTGGTGCCGATGGCGTACGAACGGCGCCCGACCGGATTCACGGTGCTGGTGAACGCGCTGCAGGCGCTTCGGCCCTGGGGAATGATCGAGGTGTTTCTGCTGGGGGTGCTGGTCGCGATCATCAAGCTCGGCAGCATGGCCAAGGTCATACCGGGGCCGGCGCTCTGGGCCTTCGTGGCGCTGACGGTGCTGTTGACTGCAGTGCTGTCGTTCAACCCCCGGTCCTTCTGGGAAATGGCTTTCGAGCCGCGCGCGGGACAGGACGAATGAACGACAACGCTGCGCCGCAGCCCGCCGAGCCCGTCGAGACCGCCGCCGAGCGCGGCCTGATGAGCTGCCATCACTGCAGCGCCGTCTGGGAAGGCGCGCAAGAGGGCGAACGCTGCGGGCGCTGCAGCACGCGCCTGCATACGCGCAAGCCCGACAGCATCAATCGCACCTGGGCGTTGCTGGTCGCGGCGGCCATCCTCTATCTGCCCGCCAACATGCTGCCGGTGATGATCACCAAGAGCCTCTTCGGCACGCAGCAGGACACCATCCTCAGCGGGGTGATCTATTTCTGGGTGTCGGGCGCCTACGGCCTTGCCGCGCTGATCTTCATCGCGAGCTTTCTGGTGCCGCTCTTCAAGCTGACGGCATTGACGCTGCTGAACCTCATGGCGCAGCGCGGCAGCGACTGGCGCCAGCTGGAGCGTGCCAAGCTCTACCGCGTTCTCGAAGTCATCGGGCGATGGTCGATGCTCGACGTGTTCGTGGTGTCGCTGCTGGCCGGGCTGGTGCGCATCCAGGGCTTCGCCGAGATCACCGCGGGCGTCGGCATCGCTGCCTTCGGCGCGGTGGTGGTGCTGACAATGCTGGCGTCGATCAGCTTCGATCCGCGCCTGACGTGGGACATGCGCAAGACTCGCCGGAGCCCGGCGGCGTCGGACGAGCCAATGAAGACAAGTGAAGGAACCCTATGACGACACCTCCGCTGGCGCCACCAGTGGTCGCGAGACGACGAAACTGGCTGCCGTCGCTGGTCTGGCTGATCCCCATCGTGGCCGCGCTGGTCGGCATCACGCTGGTCGCGCGCATCCTGATGGAGCGCGGCCCTGAAATCGTGCTGACCTTCCGCACCGCGGAGGGCCTGGAAGCCGGCAAGACGGCGGTCAAGTACAAGGACGTGCAGATCGGCACGGTGCAGACGATTCGGCTCGCCAACGACCGGTCTCATGTGCGCGTGCTGGTCCAGCTCCGGAAGGAGGCCTCGGCCTTCACCGCCAAGGACACGCGCTTCTGGGTGGTCAGGCCGCGGCTCGATACCTCCGGAATCTCCGGATTGGGGACGCTGCTTTCCGGTGCCTACATCGGCGCCGATGCAGGCACGTCGGAAGACACGGCCGGCGAATTCACCGGGCTGGAGGTCCCGCCCATCGTCACGCGCGATGCCTCGGGGCGGCAGTTCATGCTGCACGCGCGCGACATCGGCTCGCTCGACATCGGCTCGCCGGTGTATTTCAGGCGCATCAAGGTCGGGCAGGTTGCCGCCTTCGAACTCGACGGCGACGGGCGCGGCGTGACGATGCGGGTCTTCATCAACGCGCCTTATGACAAGTTCGTCGGCGTCAACACGCGCTTCTGGCATGCCAGCGGCTTCGACGTCGAACTGGGCGCCGGCGGGCTGAAAGTGCGTACGCAGTCGCTGGTCACTGTGTTGCTGGGCGGCATCGCCTTCCAGTCCCCCGACGATGTGAGCGGGCCAGTCGCACAAGAGAACGCCGCTTTCACGCTCGCGAGCGACGAGGTCATGGCCATGAAGGAGCCTGACGGTCCGTCGCAGACCTTCCTGCTGTATTTCAACCAGTCGCTCCGCGGGCTTTCGCCGGGTGCGCCGGTCGATTTCCGGGGCGTGGTCATCGGCGAGGTCAAGTCGATCGGTGTCGAGTTCGATGTGGGCGAACGTGCCTTCAGGATGCCGGTGGTGGTGCAGATCTATCCGGACCGCCTGAGGCGCAGGGTCGCCGCGGCCGCTGCAACAGGCGCACCGTCTTCGTCGCGCTTTGCGCAGGCAACGCCGGAAGAGCGCTGGAATTTCCTGATCGGCAAGGGGCTCCGCGCCCAGTTGCGCACCGGCAACCTGCTGACGGGGCAGGTGTATGTCGCAATGGATTTCTTCCCGGAAGCGGCGAAGGTCAAGTTCGATTCGAGGCAGTCGCCGATCGAGTTCCCGACTGTTCCCAACAGCCTCGATGAGCTGCAGTCGCAGGTCACGGACATCATGCGCAAGGTCAACAAGGTGCCGTTCGACGAGCTCAGCGCCGATCTGCGCAAGACGCTGGCGTCGATGAACAGGACGCTCGGCAGCACGGAGCAACTCGCGAAGACGCTCAACAACGATGTGTCGCCAGAGATGGCGGCCGCCATGCGAGATGTGCGGCGCACGCTCAACTCGGCGGAAAAGACCATCTCCGACGATTCGCCGCTGCAACAGGACCTGCGGCAGACGCTGCAGGAAGTCACGCGCGCGGCAGGCTCGCTGCGCGTGCTGACCGACTACCTGGAACGCCATCCCGAATCACTGATCCGCGGCAAGCCGGAGGACAAGCAGAAATGATGACGACGACAACCAAAGCTGCTACGGCAAGACTCCGACTCGCCGCGATGGCATCGGCCCTGGGATTGGCGCTCCTGGGGTCCGGCTGCGGCAGCACCGGTGGGCCCCAGTACTACAGCCTCGCCGAGACTTCGGCTTCGACCAAAGCGCCTGCGGCAAGCGCCGCCGCGCCGGCTTACATCGAGCTGGCGCCCATCGCAATGCCCGAGCGCTTCGCGCGGCCGCAAATGGTCGTCCGCAAGAAGGGTGCCCCGGGCAGCCCCGCCGTCGACATCCTCGAAGATCACCGCTGGTCATCCTCTTTCGAGAACGAAATGCGCGACGCGCTGGGCAGCAGCATCGCCAGCCGTCTCGGCGCCGTGGACGTGACCAAGACGGGCCGCCAGCGCGGCCAGCCGGCAACGCGCATCGCGGTGCAATTGGGTCAGTTCGACGCGGTGGAGGGCAGCGGTGTCGAGGCCAGCTTTACATGGACAGTCCGCCGCACCGACGAAGGACCGGCCACGGGCTGCCAGTTGTCCATTTCGGAGCCGGTCGGCGCCGGATTCGACGCCTTGGCGCAAGGTGCGCAGCGCGTGACCGCGAAGCTGGCCGATGCGATCGCCGGCAGCGTTTCGGCCATCAAGGCCAATCAGGTGCCGGCCTGCGCGGCGGTCTGAAAACTTCAAGGCGGCCATGATCATGAGCCCCGACGGTTTCGCGCTGTTTCCGACCGCCATCGGCGCGTGCGGCATCGCGTGGGGCCCGCGCGGCATCGTCGGCGTGCAACTGCCCGAAGCAGAGGAGGAAGCCACTCGCTCCCACATGGCGCGGCGCTATCCGCAGACGAGCGAGTCCGAGCCGCCTCTGGATGTGCAGCGCGCCATGGCCGCCATTCGTGCGCTGCTGGATGGCGAGCCGCTCGACCTTGCGGACATCCAACTCGATTTCGACGGCATCAGCGATTTTCATCAGCGGGTGTATGCAATTGCGCGCCGGATTCGGCCGGGCCGCACACGAACCTACGGCGACATTGCGGAAGAACTCGGCGACAAGGGCCTTGCACGGGCTGTAGGACAAGCACTCGGGCTCAACCCCTTTGCGCCCGTGGTGCCGTGTCATCGCGTCCTGGCCGCAGGCGGCAAATGGGGCGGCTTTTCGGCGCCGGGCGGCACGGCGTCGAAGCTGCGCATGCTTGCGATCGAAGGCGCACGCCCGGAAAGCGATACGGCGCCCTTGTTCTAGCCCTAGGGGTGCGCCTCGATCTTGCCTTCGCGCACGTACCGCTCGTACTCGGCGATCGGAATGGCGGTGATCTGCGGATTGCCGCCGTCCCCCCAGCTGATCACCGCGCTGTCGAACGAAAGGTTCACTTCGACCGGGCCTTTGGGGATTTGGATCAAGGGGCCGTCACCGGCGCGGTACTCGACTTCGCCAGTGACATTTGCGTTCGCGGACATTGCATCGACTCCTCGGTGTGCGGGGTGGAAGCGAGTCAGTGTATCGGGGGCGCGACGAGCGTGCCTTGCTGCGGGGTTTCACCAAGAGCCCTGTTTGCCGCGCGCGGCGCATACTGGCGAAAACCCGCGTCGGCCCCATCCCCGGGGCCGCGAGCGGCAGCCAGGAGACCGCATTGCAGCGAACCGATATTGCCAACCCGGCCTATTTCCACAAGGTCGTCGATTGCCAGTACGCCTGTCCGGCGCACACCCCCGTCCCCGAATACATCCGACTGATCGCGCAGCGCCGCTACGGCGATGCCTACATGATCAATTGGGTCTCCAATGTGTTTCCGGGAATCCTCGGGCGCACCTGCGATCGCCCGTGCGAGCCGGCCTGCCGCCGGGGGCGCGTGGAAGAAAGCAACGCCAAGGACCCGGAACCGGTGGCGATCTGCAGGCTCAAGCGCGTGGCCGCCGACATGAAGGAAGACGTCCGCGCGCGCATGCCGAAGATCGACGCAAAGAACGGCAAGCGCATTGCCTGCGTGGGTGCCGGGCCGGCTTCGCTTACTGTGGCGCGCGACCTCGCACCGTTGGGCTATGAGGTCACGGTGTTCGACAGTGATGCGAAGGCGGGCGGATTCATTCGCACGCAGATCCCGCGCTTTCGGCTGCCCGAGACGGTCATCGACGAGGAGACCGGCTACATCCTGGACCTGGGTGTCGAGTTTCGCGGCGGTGAGCGCATCGAGTCGATGAAGTCGCTGATGGCGCAGGGCTGGGACGCCATCTTCATTGGCTGTGGCGCGCCGCGCGGACGCGACCTCGACCTGCCCGGACGCGCGGAGGCTGCAGCCGGCATCCACATCGGCATCGACTGGCTCAATTCAGTGTCGTTCGGGCACGTCACGAGCATCGGCCAGCGTGTGATCGTGCTGGGCGGCGGCAATACGGCGATGGATTGCTGTCGCTCGGCGCGGCGTCTCGGCGGCGTCGACGTGAAGGTCATCGTCCGCAGCGGCTTCGACGAGATGAAGGCGTCGCCCTGGGAAAAGGAAGACGCGCAGCACGAGGGCATACCGATCATCAACTTCCATGTGCCGAAGGCTTTCGTGCACGAAGACGGCAAGCTGGTGGGCATGCGCTTCGAGATCGTCCGTGCCGCTTATGACGACAAGGGCCGGCGCTCGCTCGTGCCCACGGGCGATCCGGAAGTCTTCTTCGAATGCGACGAAGTGCTCGTGGCGGTCGGTCAGGAGAATGCATTTCCGTGGATCGAGCGCGACTGCGGAATCGCCTTCGACAAGTCTGGCTTGCCCGTGCTGGACGCGAAGACCTTCCGCTCGACCGCGCCCCACGTTTTCTTTGGTGGCGATGCGGCTTTCGGGCCCAAGAACATCATCACGGCCGTCGCGCACGGGCATGAAGCGGCGGTGTCGATCGACCGGATGCTCCATGGCCAGGATGTCGGCGTCCGGCCCGCGCCGATGACCAACCTCGTCTCGCAGAAGATGGGCATCCATGAGTGGAGCTACGACAACGACACGTCGAACGACTTGCGCTTCCGCGTGCCATGGGCCAAGGCGGAGACCGCGCTGGCGAGCATCCGCGTCGAGGTCGAATTGGGCTTCGATGCCGCGACGGCTTTCAAGGAAGCCGAACGCTGCCTCAACTGCGACGTGCAGACGGTCTTTACCGAAGTCGCCTGCATCGAATGCGATGCCTGCGTGGACATCTGCCCGATGGATTGCATCACCTTCACCCAGAACGGCGAGGAGGCGGACTTGCGGCCTCGGCTGAAAGCGCCCGCGCTGAACCTCGCACAGGACCTCTACATTTCCGGCGGACTGAAAACCGGGCGGGTGATGGTCAAGGACGAGGATGTCTGCCTGCACTGCGGCTTGTGCGCCGAGCGTTGCCCCACGGGTGCCTGGGACATGCAGAAGTTCCTGCTGAAGATGACGCCGGCGGGGCCTAAGTCTCGCGATGCGCAGCCCGCGCCGAAGCAGGGAGTGCCCGCATGAGCATGAGCATCAGGCAGATCGAAGCGGTCAACGATTTCGTCATCAAGTTCGCCAACGTCAACGGCTCGGGCTCGGCCTCGGCCAACGAGCTTTTCGCGAAGGCGATCCTGCGAATGGGCGTGCCGGTGAGCCCGCGCAACATCTTTCCGAGCAACATCCAGGGACTGCCGACCTGGTACGAGGTGCGGGTGTCGGAGCAGGGCCACATGGGACGGCGCGGTGGCACGGACATGATGGTCGCGATGAATCCGCAGACCTGGGACGCCGACGTGGCCGAACTGGAGCCGGGCGGCTACCTGTTCTACGACAGCACGCGGGCGCTGCCGCCATCGAAGTTTCGCGATGACATCCGCGTGATCGGCATGCCGCTGACCGAGATCTGCAATGCGGTCTATCACGACCCGAGGCAGCGGCAGCTTTTCAAGAACATCGTCTACGTCGGTGCGCTGGCCGTGCTGTTGGGCATCGAGCCCGAGGTGGTCGAAAAACTGCTCGGCGAGCAATACAAGGGCAAGGAGAAGCTGCTTGCCTCCAACGTACAGGCGCTGCATCTGGGATGCGACTTCGCGCGCGAGCATTTGCGCGCGGCGGTCGGCTTGCAGGTGCGGCGCGCTGATCGGGTTGGCGACCGGATCTTCGTCGACGGCAACAGTGCCGCGGCGCTCGGCTGCGTCTATGGCGGCGCGACGGTCGCGGCCTGGTATCCGATCACGCCGTCATCCTCGGTGGCCGAAGCCTTCCAGAAGTACTGCTCCAAGTTTCGTGTCGACCCGGCCACCGGCCAGCATCGCTTTGCCATTGTCCAAGCGGAAGACGAGCTTGCCTCCATCGGCATGGTCGTCGGGGCAGGGTGGAACGGCGCGCGCGCCTTCACGGCAACTTCAGGGCCCGGCATCTCGCTGATGACGGAGTTCATCGGGCTGGCGTACTTCGCGGAGATTCCGGTCACGCTCATCAATGTGCAACGCGGAGGGCCTTCCACCGGCATGCCGACGCGCACGCAGCAAGCGGACATCCTCTCGTGCGCCTATGCGTCGCATGGCGACACCAAGCACGTGCTGCTGTTTCCGGAAGACCCGCACGAGTGCTTCGAGCACGCGGCGGCCGCGCTCGACCTGGCCGATCGGCTGCAGACGCCGGTGTTCCTCATGACCGACCTGGACATCGGCATGAACCAGCGCCTGTGCAAGCCTTTTGAGTGGGACGACGCCCGCGATTACGACCGCGGCAAGGTCATGACCGCGGAGGAATTGGAGGCGGGCAGGGACTTCGGCCGCTACAAGGACGTCGATGGCGACGGCATTCCGTGGCGCACCCTGCCGGGGACGCATCCGACCAAGGGCAGCTTCTTCACGCGCGGAACGACGCGCGACGCCTATGCACGGTATTCGGAGCGCGGGCCCGACTACGTCTACAACATGGAGCGTCTGCTGAAGAAGTTCGCGACTGCCGCCACGATGGTGCCGCAGCCGGTGCTTCGACCTGCTGCAGAGAAGACGCGGTTGGGAGTGATCTACTTCGGGTCGACCAGCCCGTCCATGGACGAAGCGCTGGAGGCGCTCGAGCAACGCGGCGTTCATCTGGACGCGATGCGGCTGCGGGCCTTTCCGTTTCCTCAGAGCGTGCCGCAGTTCCTCGCGGACCACGACGAAGTGTTCGTCGTCGAGCAGAACCGCGACGCCCAGATGCGCAGCCTGCTGATCAACGAACTGGACGCCGACCCGCGCAGGCTCATCCGGGTCCTGCATTTCGACGGCACACCCATCACGGCCCGCTTCGTCATCGAGGCCATCGACGCGCACGTGTGCAAGAAGGCCCAAGTCGCCGACAAGAAGGAGATTGCATGACGTATCTCGCGAAGCCCCGTCTGCGCCATCCGACCTTGGCCGTGAACAAGGTCGGCTACACGCGGCGCGACTACGAGGGCAAGATTTCGACCCTGTGCGCCGGCTGCGGACACGACTCGATTTCCGCTGCCATCATCGAAGCCTGCTGGGAACTGGACATCGAGCCGCATCGTGTCGCGAAGCTGTCGGGCATTGGGTGCAGCTCGAAGACGCCGGACTATTTCCTCGGCGCGTCGCACGGCTTCAACACCGTGCATGGCCGCATGCCCAGCGTGCTGACCGGCGCGAACCTCGCCAACCGCGATCTGCTCTACCTGGGTGTTTCCGGCGACGGCGATTCGGCCTCCATCGGCCTTGGCCAGTTCGCGCATGCGATGCGGCGCGGCGTGCGCATGGCCTACATCGTGGAGAACAACGGCGTCTACGGCCTGACCAAGGGCCAGTTCTCGGCCACGGCGGACACAGGCTCGAAGAGCAAGAAGGGCGTCGTCAACACCGACAGCCCCGTCGATCTGGTCGCGATGGCACTGCAACTGGGCGCCACCTACGTCGGGCGCGGCTTTTCTGGCAACAAGGCGCAGCTGGTGCCGTTGATCAAGGGCGCGATCAGCCACGGCGGCGCTGCCTTCATCGACGTGATCAGCCCCTGCGTCGCCTTCAACAACCACCCCGGAAGCACGAAGAGTTACGACTACGTGCGTGAACACAACGAAGCGGTGAGCCGCATCGATTTCATCAGCGAACGCGACGAAATCACCGTCGACCTGGCGCCCGGCGAAGTGATGGACGTTCGCCAGCACGATGGAAGCCTGCTGCGGCTTCGCAGTCTGCATCAGGGCTACAACCCCGGCGATCGGCATGCCGCGATGGCGTATATGCAGCGGCACCACGAGATGGGCGAGGTCGTCACGGGCCTGCTCTACGTCGATCCGCTCGCGACCGACCTGCACACGGCGCTCAACACCAGTGCGCGGCCTCTCAACGCGTTGGGTCCGGCGGAGCTGTGTCCGGGAGCTGGTGCGCTGGAGCGGCTCAACATCTCCTTGCGCTGACCGGAAGCAAGACGCACCATAGCGCCTGGCTGTTGGAGGAAACACCATGGACGAACGCACCGTCTTCCAGTCCATCTCGCGCAAACACGTGATCAGCCTGAGCCCGCAGGCCACGGTGCGCGATGCCGCCTGCGTGATGACGCGCGCCAGTTGTGGCAGCGTGCTCATCATGGAACCGCCCGATATCCTGCTGGGCATCCTGACCGAGCGCGATCTGATGACGCGGGTGCTGGCCCGGGGGCTCGATCCCGACCGCACGCCGACGCGCGAGGTCATGACGCCCAATCCGATTTGCGTAGCGCCGGAAACACGCGTGTCCGACGCCATCGTGCTGATGCTGGAGCGGGGCTTTCGCCATCTGCCGCTGGTGTCGGGCAAGAAGATCCTTGGCGTGTTCTCGGTCCGCGACGCCCTGCCGCGGGAGCTTGGCGCGGCGATCAGCCAGACGGAATTCCATGAGCAGGTGAACGACGTTCTTGGCTAGACGCGGCCGGAATCTTGCCCGGCTAAGGCGACCGGTGCAGCCTTGGCGCGGAGAGCGCCTCCAGGCTTTCTGTCACGGCGATGTCGACATTGCTCCAGCGGCCCGTCAGGTGCGCAGCCGTGAGCGCTTTTTGCAGCGCGCGCAGTTCACGAACGCCTGGAGCCACCTTGATCTGCGCGATGGCCGCGTCGGGATTGCCGGCGCGAAGCAACGCCATGATCTTGTCGGGCCAGGGGGAAGAGGATGCCAAAGCGATCTTCACTTTCAGGTGGGGGCGAGGAGCACGCATTGTGTACCGGTGCCCCGGCTGGCGCCACAAACAAGAAGGCCTCGTGCATTGCTGTACGAGGCCATGGGAAGAACACTGAAAGGGAGATTTGCCGGCTCAGTCTGGCTCAGTTTTCGTCGATGATCTTGGAGGTCTTGACGCCGTGAAAAACGAGGGCGCCGGCTGCGCCGAGAACGATCAAAAGGGTCAGCATGAAATTACTTCGCTTCAAGGGGTGGTCACAAGGAAGTGATTTTGGGGTAAACCCTAATCTACTGCCTCGGACCCCTCGCTTGACCACAATGCGCGTAGGCACGTGCATCAAGTGACTTGCAAAACCTGCTGATCGCGGTCGCTATTTGGCTTCGCGGCTTCCCTTTTCATGGTCCTGGGGTGAAGGAAGTCATCATCACGGCAGGAAATTGAGTGATTCAGGCAGCGGCGGATTCACGGGCATCTCGAACACCGGACCGGCGCCGTCTGGATCGATGATCTGCGCACCATCGGTCGCGAAGAACACGGCCATCTGCGTCTGTGCAGCGACAGCGAATGGTGCGGCCGCCGGAACGGCGATATTGGTGAGGAAGGTGTGCGGGTTCTTGCCGACGGCACCTGACGTGGCGGCAAAGGCCAGATCGTTGCGATAGAACAAGGCGCGATCCGCCAATTGCCCAGCCCGAATCAGGGCAGTGGTCGTCGGATTCGGAACTGTCTCGTCGCCCTTCGCAAACTGCACGATCACCGGCTTGGGGCCGTTGCCCGGCAGCGGCTGCTTGCGGATGTATGGCGCGTAAGACACCGGATTGCCCGTCTGCTGAGCCCACGTGCTGTGTTCGAGAACCTCCTGGATCGCCGTGGACCCCGGCACGTCGTTCACCAGCGGCGGCAGGTCTCGCAGCGGAACGTTCTCGTTGAAGTTGAGGTTGTAGGGCGCGGGAACATTCGGCGTCGGCGGCAGATTGAGCAATTGCGGCTGGCGCGTTGCGAGCGCAACCGCCGTCAGCACCCGGAAACCGCCAAGCCGTGCGACTTCGGGAATCGAGCCGCCAGGCACGTTCGGAATACCCGCTCTCACCGCGCCCTCGACCCCGAGAAAGATGGTGCCGTAGATGCCGCCGAAGGACTGACCTGCGTAGTAGATGCGGCTCTTGTCGATGTCGACCGAGCCGTCGCCGTCAATGTCGATGCCGGCCTGGATCTGCCGCACCAGTTGCATCAGGTCGACGACCGTCTGGCGCAGGCCGTCGCGGCTGGACACCAGCGACAGCGCGCCGACTGCGCTCACCCCTTCGGTCGAATCGATGATGCCGTTGCCGTCCTGATCGAAACCGCGGCCACCGGACGGCACCACGACTGGCGCACCGGCCTTGGGCACGACGTTGAGCGTGCCCGATGCGCCGCCGCCATGTCCCACGACACTGATCGCCATGGTTGCGATTCCCCTGGAGGCGAACACCGACGCCACGGTCCATGGCGCGCCATACATGCTGTCGGTGAAGCCGTGCCCGAAGATCGCCACCGGCCAACCACCCGGCGGACGCGCGCCGCTCGGCAGGAAGACTTCGACCACCAGGTCATTGGTGGACTGCGGCGCTGGATGCCCGAGCAAGGTGCCCGTCGGCGGAATGACCTGGGCGGCATTCTCATAGTTGGGCGAGCGGAACTTGCCGAACGCGATGCGCCCGACCGCGCCCGGCACAACATTCAATGCGGTGGTCGGGACGGTCGAAGTCGTGAACGCAGGCGCGGTGCCCGTCTGCTGCACCCATTGAATGCCAGTCAGGTCGGCCACCGGAAACACGGCGCGCACCGGGCTGCCATTGGCATTGCCGATCACGAAATTCACTGGGCCCGGCGTGGAGCGCCGGATTTGCTCTCGGATCTTCAACAGGTCGGCGCTGATGCTTTGCGTGGTGAACAGGCTCAGCGCGACCAGCCGGTTGCGGCCGGGCTGGACCCAGCGTTGAGCGCCCTGAAGAGCTCCGCGGTAATCCATGCTGTCGCGGTCTTGCGCTTCGCCGCGGCCGAGGGGCAGGCCCAGCCGCGCAAAGGCGCCTCCTTCGATGGGGTCGCCTGCCTTGTCGCGAATCCCGCTGGTCACCACCAGCAAATAGCGCGAGTGCTCCTGCAGGAGTTGGTCGGATTCGACGACCAGCGTCTTCGCGGCGGTATCCCACGACACCTGGTTGATGCCGACCTTGTGGCCGAACCCTGCGCCGGAGAGCGTGTCGCCCAGGTTCAACAGGTACATCGTGTCGCTGTTGACCGTCGACAAGTCGATGTCGCCCGTGAAAGGCACGGTGATCCGGGGCTGCGTATTGAAGCCGTCGAGCGTATTGAGGACGTCGATGTCCTGGCAATCGGACACTCGCACAGCGCAATTGGGCTTCGGAAGATTGACGCGCTTGAATGTGTTCTGCGTCCAGTCCGGCTGCGTGAACCGGTCACTCGGAAATGGGCTGGTGCTCGGACTGGAAAAATCAAGCTTGACGCTGACTCCCGCGGCGAATGAAAGGATGGGAGCCGAGAACGTGAGCGCGAGCGCCATTGCCGCGAGGCGGAGCGGTCGAACCGGGAATCCAGATTGCAGATCCTGCATGTTGTCTCCTTACCGAACTGTCGTTGGTGCAGCAAGGAAGCCGAGGACGGGTCGGCCGCGAAATACCCGCCGACGGTTCTTATATCTTCTGGGCGGGCTGGTGACCAGTTGGGGATAGTCCGCCCCTGGGGTCGCCGCTGGCCGGCATGATCTGGCGATCGCTTGCCGCTGGCTCTAGCACAGCACGCCGCTTCATGCTGCCGATGGCCCATCGACTCCTTGGCGACAATGCGTGGATGAATTGCTTGTGCTCCCCGTGCTCCTCGAAGATCGCCATCGCCCCCAAGACCTCCAAACACAAGGCGACCGCGTATGCAGCAAGCTGAAACGATGCCGACGTCGCACCTTTCCGCCTCCGTCGTGCGCGACGGGTTGCCCCAGCCGCAGCGCTGGCAAGCGATGCTGGTCATCATCCTGGGCATCGCCGTGGCGGTGCTCGACGGCACCATCGTGAACCTCGCCCTGCCGGGCATCGCGCACCAACTCAACGCCAACGCATCGCATGCGATCTGGGTGATCAACGCCTACCAGATCGCCACCTTGGTCATGTTGCTGCCATTGGCATCGCTCGGTGACCTGTTCGGCTACCGGCGGGTGTATTTGCTGGGCATGGTGTTGTTCGCGGTCGCCTCGCTTTTCGCGACGCTGGCGGATTCGCTGGGCACGCTGATTGCCGCACGCGCCCTGCAGGGCCTGGGCGCCGCCGGGATCATGAGTGTCAATGCGGCCTTGGTCCGACTGATCTTTCCGCGCGACCAGCTGGGGCGCGGAATGGCGATCAACTCGATGGTCGTGGCGACGGCATCGGTGGCCGGGCCTTCGGTTGCCGCAGGGATCCTGTCCGTGGCGTCATGGCCTTGGCTCTTTGCGCTGAACGTGCCGCTGGGCGCGCTGGTGTTGGTGCTGGGCTACCGATCTCTGCCGGCGAGCGAAAGCGCTTCGGCTTCGGGCTCGAGATTCTCCGTCGTGGACGTGCTGCTCAACATATTGATGTTCGCGCTGATCTTCATCGGCGCCGACCGGCTGGGCGTGCGCGAAGGCGCCGTGGGGCAGGCGGGCACCACTGCCGGCGCATGGGCGCTGCTGATCGGCGGCGTGGCGGTGGGCTTCATTTATGTGCGCCGACAGCTCAAGCTGACGCTGCCGCTCTTTCCGGTCGATCTGCTGCGGATTCCGGTGTTCGCGCTGTCGATGGGCACCTCGGTTGGCGCCTTCTGCGCGCAGATGCTTTCTTTCATCGCGTTGCCTTTCCTGCTGCTCGAAACCTATGGCAAGTCGCATTTCGAAGCGGGCCTGTTGATCACCGCCTGGCCGCTGGCGATCGTTTTCATGGCGCCGATCGCGGGCCGGCTGATCGGCAAGTACCCGGACGGATTGCTCGGCGGCATCGGCTTGGCGCTGCTCGCCACAGGGCTGGCCCTGCTCGCCGCCTTGCCCGCGCATCCAACCAACGTGGACATCGCATGGCGCATGGTTCTGTGCGGCCTTGGCTTCGGCTTGTTCCAGTCGCCGAACAACCACACCATCGTGACCTCGCCGCCGCCGCATCGCAGCGGTGCCGCGAGCGGCATGCTGGGTACCGCACGGCTCACGGGCCAGACGCTCGGTGCGGCGGCGCTGGCTGGCATCTTCAGCGTCTGGAGCCCGCACGAGGGCAGGGGACAGGTCATCGCGCTGGCGCTGGCCGCCACTTGCGCCGCGGTGGCGGCGGTTTGCAGCACGCTGCGCACTCGCCAGCCTGCGCCTCGGCACGCCTGAGGCGGCGTTCTTCGTTCTTATTTGGCGGGGATGACTTCGGCGATCCGCTCCGCCATGTAAGGAAAGAACGGGTTCGAAGACAGCCGCGACAGCGAGTCCAGGCTGATGATGAGCGCACCGCGCTCGCCGCGAACCGCCAGCGCGCCGAGATTGACGCCGAACTCGTCGTTGTTCCCGGGCCGCATGCCGTAGAGCGGATCGTCCATGGGGAAGGGGAGCGCGAGGTGCGACAACGAGAACACCTCCAGCGGAAACTCCAGGTCGAGGCTGCGCGTCTGCTCCGTCGTGGCGCCGGCTTCGGTGACGCGCTCCACCACCTGGCGGCTGTCCGGTCCCCGGTTGGTGATCACCGTCGAGCGGAAATTCCTCGGCGCCGGCGGCAACACCCGGTCGAGCCGCAGGTCGCTGCCCGACCGCAGCAGTGGGCCAAACTTGATGCTGCGGTTCAGGTCGAAGAGCACCAGTTCGCTCCCATTGCTGGGCAGGCGCGCATACATGCCGGTGACGATCGCGCGGGTGCTGACGGTGAAGTCGATCAGCGACTGGAAGGTGAGGATCGGCGGCAGCTTGGCAAGATTGCCCGCGCTTTCTTCGCGGGCGAGGTGCGCACGCAGGTCGCGCGTGAGCAGTGACGACTGCCGTGCGCCGTTCACCGGGAAGGAGTTGTACTTGAACGGATTGAACTCCGGAACGATGCCCAGCCACGCTGCCTTGGCGAAGGCAGGAAAAATAGCCGGCCAGCCGAACACGCCTGCAAAGCGCGACAGTTCGGTGATGCCGATCATCGGCGCGATGAGGATCAGCCGATCAGGCCGCGCCAGGTTCGAATCGTCCAGCCCGTCGAGCGCGAACTTCATCGCCAGCGCGCCGCCATTCGAGAAGCCGACGACGTGCAGAGGCAAGGGCGCCGCCACGCGCCGGCGCGCTTCCCTGACAGCGAGGCGCGTTGCCTCGGACCAATCTTCCCAATCGACATGCGTCAGGCCCGAAGGCACTGTGCCGTGGCCCGGCAAGCGAATTGCCACGACCACAAATCCGCGATCCCGGTACATGCCCGCGATGTGCCGAAGGCTGTATGGCGAATCGGTCAATCCGTGCAGAAGCACGACGGCCCCGCGCGGCGTGCCTTGCGGTTCGAGGATGTATGAGCGGTTCCAGTCCTGCGCGAAGTGGCCCGGATAGATCGGGCTTCCAGTGAAGTAGCGATTGCTCGGAACCTGCGCCTCGGGTGGCAGCTGTTCGGTCACGTGGGTGCGAACCTCTTCGAGCGCCTTGTTCTCGGCCGCGATGTAGGTCGCCCAGTCAGCCTTGCGAAGCTCGTCGCGCGAGAGTTCGTGCGGCACGTAGGTGTGCCAGAGTTCGAGCGGCGGCCCACGCTGAATGTCGTAAGTGCGCAGTGCGACTGCGGTCACGATGACGATGCCCACCACCAACGCAGTCCATTTCAGAAGCCTCGCCAACCGGGATACCATGATTGCCCTTCTCGTGCATGCAGCGGGCAAGCGACACGTCGTCGGCACCCGCGCGCAATCTATCACGAGGTTCTGCTCGGCATTGAGGTTCATCCCATGAGTCAGATCGGCAAGCCACCGGGCAACGACGCTCTCATTCGCGTCGGCTGCGAGCCGGCAGGTTGCCCGCCGGCATCCAAGCCATGGGTGCTGGCCGCGGCGATCGTCGGTTCGAGCATGGCCTTCATCGATGGCACGGTGGTCAACGTGGCCTTGCCCGCCATACAGGCGGACCTGCACGCGACCGCATTCCAGGCGCAATGGGTCGTGGAGTCGTACGCGTTGTTTCTTGCGGCGCTCTTGCTTGTCGGCGGATCGCTGGGCGATCATTTCGGACGGCGCAGAATTTTTGCCATTGGCGTCGGGCTCTTCGCACTGGCCTCCATCGGCTGCGCAATGGCGGGTAGCGTGCAGCAGCTCATCGTTGCGCGTGCCGTGCAGGGGATTGGCGGTGCGATGCTGGTGCCCGGCAGTCTCGCGCTCATCAGTGCGTCCTTTCCCGAAAAGGAACGCGGGCGCGCTATCGGAACATGGTCCGGGTTCAGCGGCATCACTGCAGCGATTGGTCCGGTGGCAGGCGGATTCCTTGTCGATCACTATTCGTGGATCTGGGCGTTCCTGGTGAATGTGCCCATGGCGGCGATCGTGCTGCTGATCGTGTGGCGCCATGTGCCTGAAAGCCGCGGCGGAGATTCGGCGGCGCCCCTCGATCTATGGGGCGCGGCGCTTGCAACGATCGCGCTGGGCGGCGTCGTGTACGCATTCATCGAGGCGCCGACGCAAGGCTGGTCGTCAGTGCCGGTGATTTCAGCATTGGTCATCGGGGTTGGGGCGAGCATTGCGTTCGTCATCGTCGAGCTGCGGGTGCGTTCGCCGATGCTGCCGTTGTCGCTGCTGCGCATTGCCAACTTCGGCGGCGCGAATCTGCTGACTTTGCTGTTGTATGCAGCGCTGGGTGGCGGCTTGTATTTTTTCCCCCTCAATCTCATTCAGGTGCAAGGCTATTCGGCCACAGCGGCGGGCGCTGCATTCTTGCCGTTCATCCTCATCATGTTCGCGCTGTCTGGCTGGGCAGGGCAGTTGGTCGATCGGTTCGGCTCGCGATTGCCCTTGGTGATCGGGCCGAGCATTGCGGCCGTGGGCTTCGCGCTCCTTGCGCTGCCGGGGGTTGGTGTCAACTATTGGACGGCCTTCTTTCCGGCAGTGGTAGCGCTGGGTTTCGGCATGACGATCACGGTCGCGCCATTGACGACCACGGTGATGAATGCAGTGGGGCCCGATCTTGCGGGGATCGCATCGGGGGTGAACAACGCTGTGTCGCGCACGGCCTCTGTGTTGGCGATTGCGGTGTTCGGCGTCGTCATGGCCTGGGCCTTCGATGCGCGCCTTGCCGAAGGGCTGCGCGAGGTCGGTGCATCCGCACAAGCGGCTGCGTTCGTTGAAGCGCAGCGCAGTCAGTTGGCCGGCGCGAGGTTGCCCGAGGGGATCGACGCCGCGGCGGCTGCGGCCTTGAGACAGACGGTGAATGCGTCGTTTGTATCGGGGTTTCGATGGGTGATGGTGTTGTGTTCGGGGTTGGCGCTGATGAGTGCCTTGAGTGCGTGGGTGATGATCGGGCGCGGGCCGCGTGCGGTGACTGCCCCCGGCGTCGGCTGATAGGTGCGACTCCCGCTCGCGTCTTCCGCCTAGCCGCGCTGACCCATGTCTGTCGCGATCATCAACGGCACCGCCGCGACAGCGACGACGCAGATGATCACGAAGTACAGCCAGCCGAGCATTTGGATGAAGCCGGAGTTGGCATGTTGGCCCATGCGTGTGCGGTCGCCCGCCAGCTTGAGAATAGGGTAGTAGCTGAACGGCAGCACTACGACGGCGAAGATGACCGAATACTCCACGATGTCCACCGGATTGACCACGGTCGAGGCGATCGCCGCGCCCGCCACAATGCAGGTTACCCACGCGAGCGTGAAGCGTGGCACTTCGCGCGGCCGTTTGCTCTTGCCCCAGGGCCATCCGAAAAACTGTGCGATGTTGTAGCCCGCCGCCAAGGCCGTTTCCACCGCAGCGCCCCCCACAGCAAAGAAAACACCGCAGAGCGCCAGTACGAAGCCGTTGCGGCCCAGTGTCGCTCCGGCAGACAGCAGCGCGGTACCGAGGTGTTGCGGATCAATCCCTTGAGGCAGAAACATGGCTGCACCCACCACCATGAGCGACATGGTCAGCACGCCGCCTAGAGCGAAGCCCACGCCAGCCGTGACCTTGTTGACCGTCAGGTCCTTCGGCGTCCAGCCGTCCTCGATCCCACCCGACGAGTAGAAGTAAACCTCGTATGGCATCAGCAGCGAGCTGAGCACACCCACGGCGTAATAGGCGTACACCGCCAAGCCCGGTTGCCCCGGGGCAGGCGGCCCGGGCAGCAGCCCGCGCGCAGCGGCATGCCAGTCGGGGCCGAGGCGCCATGCAGCGGCTACGTAGACAAGCAATGTCAGTCCGAGAATGCCGAACAACCGTTCGATCCAGCGAAAGGGAAGAACAAAGACGGTCAACAACAGCAAGCCGCTGGCGGCCAGCAGCATGAGCCGAAAATCCAATCCGAACAGGACCTGCAGGATGATCGCCATGCCGCCGATTTCGGCCGCGCAGGTGAGCAGGTTCACCAAGTTGGAGGCGACCAGAATCACGAGAGCCGGCCGAAAACGGAAGTGCTCGCGCACGATCTCGAAGGTCGGCTTCTTGATGACGGCGGCGATGCGGCCGGACATCTCACCGTACAACGCGATGCCAACCGTGCCAAGCAGCACCGCCCATAGCAGCGCATATCCGAACTTCGCGCCTCCCGCGATCGCGAATACCAATTCGCCGATGTCGACGAAGCCGCCCAGCGCGGTCATCACACCCAATAACAGTTCCAGCCACTGGCTCACTGGGGCTCCTCGAGCGATTGGGCACGGCGCCCGAGTTCGCCGAAGGTCGAAACGAGCGCGATGAGCTGCTCCGGATCGTCACGCGACGGCCCGATGCGCGCAAGCGCAGATTCCACGAGCCCGTCGACAGCGGCCACCTGCTCAACGCGGGCCTGAAGCGCGGGCGGCACGTGCCGGTGCAGGTCGCGCCGGATCTGCAACGCATGCTCCTGGAGTGCACGCTGGTGCGTCCACACGAAGTTCTCGTTCACGTGGCCCTCTGCAAACAACTTTGCCATCAGCGCTGATTCGGCGGCGAGGCTTGAGACAGCGCGGGCAGCCTGGCGCAGATCTGCGGGATCGAGTTCAGCGCGTGGTGCGTTGCAGCCTCCTGCCAGCATCGCGGTGGCGGCCACGACGGCGACGGTGATGCGCAGGCCTCCATTGAATGAACCTCCAATTGCAGGGAACAGGCGCGGGCGCGTTCGCATGAGAGGAGGGTATGGGTCGCGTCTCATCCCGTGGTGTAGGCCCACAGCCCGGAAAACTGCATGCCCTTGTCGGGTTCGTTCAGGGAAGGATATGGAGCGGTGCGAACGACTTCACCAGGTCGTCCAAAGCCTTCAACTGCGCGAGGAAAGGCTCCAACTGATCCAGCGGCAGAGCGCTGGGACCGTCGCATTTGGCCTGCGTTGGGTCAGGATGAGCTTCAAGAAAAAGGCCCGCCAAGCCCACGGCCAAGCCGGCACGCGCCAGTTCAACCACTTGCTCGCGTCGCCCGCCAGAGACAGCGGCATTCGCCTCGCGTTGCTGGAGGGCATGGGTAACGTCGAAGATGACGGGCAAGTTCCCGGTGACCTTCTTCATGGCACCGAAGCCAAGCATGTCCACGACCAGGTTGTCGTAGCCGAAGCAGGTTCCTCGGTCGCACAGGATGACGGGAGAATTCCCGGCCTCCCTGATTTTTTCGACAATGTTGAGCACCTGCGGCGGACTCAGGAACTGAGGCTTCTTGACGTTGATGACCTTGCCCGTCCTGGCAAGAGCGACGACCAGATCAGTCTGGCGGGCGAGAAATGCAGGTAGCTGTAGAACGTCCGCCACTTCGGCGACGGGATTCGCCTGCCATGGCTCGTGCACGTCGGTGAGGACGGGAACGCCGAACTCTGCCTTGACGGCCTCGAAGATCCTCAGGCCCTCTTGTAAACCGGGACCTCGATACGAATGGATAGACGAGCGATTTGCTTTGTCGAAACTTGCCTTGAAGACGTAGGGGATGCCAAGCTTCCGCGTGACGCGGACGTATTCCTGCGCGGCACGCAGTGCCATGTCTTTCGACTCGAGTACGTTGACGCCGCCAAACAGCACAAAGGCATTGGTGTTGCAGACATTGATTGCGGAGGTGATGGCGACGGTCGACACGGCGAGTTCTCCTGGAGTGTTCCTCATATTCTCGCGCTCCCTTCGGCCAAGAAATCGTGCTCTTGAGAACGGGAGAGCGGTCAGCAGAGCCATGAAGGTTTAGCATGCTCCGGCGGTCGCGACTGGCTGTAGCCGGCCCAAAATTGATAGCCTGGAAGTCCCGATCGAAACATAGAAAAAGGAGAATCCGAATGAGTGATGTCTACCGCCCCAAAGGGCTTTCAAGCGCAGTGACCTATCAAGATCCAAAGGCTGCTTACCGCTGGCTCGAAACCGCATTCGGGTTTGAGCCGCTTTTCGTGATTCTTGATGGCGACGGCAATCTTGTTCATTCTGAAATGTCATTCGGCAATTCGGTCGTCATGATTGGTAGCCAATGGAGCGACGACCACAAGAGTCCTCGCGCCATCGGCGGCAAGAATACCCAGTCTGTCCATGTGCAACTCGCGCAAGGCGAGGATCTCGACGCGCACTGCGCGCGTGCACGGGGGGCCGGCGCCATCATCTTGCAGGAGCCTGCAACTCAGTTTTACGGCGATCGGACCTATCGCGCGAAAGATCCCGAGGGCCATATCTGGACTTTCGGCGTGACCGTTCAAAAGCTGACGCCTGAACAATGGGACAAGGCGAGCGGACTCACAACCCGGGCGCGGCTCGACTGACAGCAAAAGGTGTGGTATTTCGCGCTCGACCGCAATTGTGGAGAGACAAGGCTGCCTGTGAGGCGGTTTCACCGATCGTTGCCGATAGGATCACCACACCCACTTCAAAGTCAACATGACCAAGCGCAATACTGAAACCATCCTGCGCACCTACGGCTTCTGGATCCTGTCGTCACTGCGCGATGAATGTCGCGAGTTCCTCGAAGCAAACACGCTCAAGGAATTGATCGAGAGCCCTGGCAACCTGCGGTCGACGGCGCTGTTTCGCGATCAGGCGGATGGAACGGTCGAGGTGGTCATCCTGGCGTTGTGGGACTCGATGGACAGCGTCAAAGCGTTCCTCGGCAAGCAGGACTTGCGCAAGCCCAGGATCGATCCGACAGTTCACGCCAAGCTTTTCGACCGTGAGCCCTACGTGCGGCAGTACGCGCTTTCCGACCCGGACGCGCTTTCGCTGATCCCGCCGGGCTGGAGGTAGGACTGCCACTCGTTATTGGGGAGCCACCACCGCCTCATCGACCGCACGGATCGGCGTCCCCACCCAAGCCAGCACCGCGGCCACCACCAACAGCAACCCCGAGCCCGCGAACAACTGCGGCAACGACACCACCCGCAACAGCCACCCTGCAGCCGCCGAAGCCACGGGCACGAGCCCCATGAAGATGAACATGAACAGGCTCATCGAGCGGCCCAGCATGGCGGGCGGCACGCGCTTCTGCACCCAGGTGAATACCGCCACCTGCATGAAGCCGCCGAGCACACCCACCAGCATCATCAGCAAGGCGCCCTGCCAAGCGGCGGTGATGCCGCCCATGGGCACGAACAGCAGCCCGATGGCAATGTCGGCCAGCAGCACGCTGGTACCCAGAGTGCCGATGCGCAGTCCCGGCCGCAGTCCAGACATCACCATGCCGAGCAAGGCGCCTGCGCCGTGGCCCCCAAGCATCACCCCGAGGGCCGAAGCGCCCAGCGCGGGCCGGCTTTCCGCCAGCACCGGCAGCGCGATTTGCAACGGACCCAGGACCAGCAATGCGACCGCAGCCCAATAGAGATAGAGGGTGCGCAGCTGCGCATCGTCCCAGACGTGCCGCATGCCGCTGACCATGGAGGCCCAGATCGGCGCGTGCCGCGCGGGGTCCGTCGGAAGGGCGCGCATCTTCACCTGGGCGAGTGTCCAGGCGGAGAGGGCGAAGCTGACGGCGTCGAGCGCGAGAGCCGCCGCGACTCCACCTGCGTCCTGCACGCCACCCGAGCCGCCGCCGAACACCGCGATCAGCACGCCCGCCGCGAGTGGCCCGACGAACATGCTCAGCTGGCGCACGCCCATCATCACGCCGTTGGCGGCACCCAGTTGCGCGGGAGGCAAAGCGTGCGGCAGGATCGACGTCCCGGATGGAATGCTGAAGGCACTGCTGATGCCCAGCGCCAGCGACAACGCGTAGATTGCTGGCAGCGTCAGCGCGCCTCGCCACACGCCCAGCGCCAGCAGCGCCAGCAGCACGAAGTTGACGTGCTTGGTGAGCATCAACACGCGCTGCGGCGAGAAGCGGTCGACCACCGCGCCGCCCACCAGGATGAATACGGCGCGCGGAATGCCCACCAGCGCCAGCACGGTACCCAGCGCCACGGTGTCGCCGGTCAGGCGCAGCACCAGCCAAGGCAGCGCGAGCAGGGTGAATTGGTCGCCCAGCAGCGAGATGGCACTGCCGGTTATCAGCCAGCGGAAGTTTCGGTCCTGGAAAAGGGCCGCGCGCGCGGCCGGGTCTGTCTTCGTCGTCATGTCGGTCCTCTGTAACGGGGCCGACTGTGCGGGCTCACGCTACGTGAGGGTCAAGCACCTTCATCGACGGGCGACAGGAATTCGCGCACTTCGCGCCCGAGCGGCAGGCCGGCGAGCAGCAGGGGGTGCCCAAGGTGCAGGGTGGCGAGCATGGTGAACAGCGCGGCGTTGCCACCGCACGTCTCGTGCAGCAACGCCGCCCAGCGCTTGCGCAGCGCCCGCGCCTTCGCGCCATCGCGCGGCTCGCCCGCCCGGAGCAAAGCCTGGCCCTCGGCATCGATCGTCTGCGCCTCGGTGTCCGGCATGGGCGGCAGGCGGAATTCCACGTCGCCGCAGTGCTCCTGCATCAACCGCACGCGCAACTGGATGGCCGACTCCATGAACTCCATCATGTCCGTCGGCGGCGCCCCGCCTTGCCCGCGCACCTTCGACTCCTGACGGAACATGGCGCCCCAACGGTTCATCAGCGCGTAGTTGCCGCCCATCCAGCGCACCATCAGCATCGTCCAGCGGCGGGTGAGCACCTGGCACTCCCACGTGTCGATGCCGCCGCCCGTGTCCATGTAGCGCCGTACCTCAACCTGCAGCTGCAGCCAATCCAGCTCGACGCCGGCATAGGCGCCGAGGATCTGCTTCAGCTCGCCCGCTTCGAAGTAGCGGCCGAAGGTGGTCATCATCGAAAGCGTCTGCACCCAGTCTTGCATGCTGGGGTTGCCCCCTTTGCGCAGCATGTCGTGCATCAGCGCCAGCCGCTCGCGCAGTTCGGTGGCCTGGCGGATCTGGTGGTCGAGTGCGTGCATCTGCTGCTCGATGACGCGCTGCGGCGCGGCTTCGCTGCCATCGAGGAGAGGTCCGATCTCGGCGAGGGCCAAGCCCAGGTGCCGCAGCGCCTGGATGGCGTGCAGGCGGGCGACATCGCCTTCGGAGTAGAGACGGTAACCGGAGTCGGATCGGGCGGAGGGCTTGAGCAGTCCGATCTCGTCGTAATGGTGGAGGGTGCGGACGGTAAGACTGGTGGAGCGGGCGAGGTCGCCGACTTTGATGCGCATGGAGGGATTGTGGCGTTGCGGGTTCCTGTCACGGCGGGCAACCGCGAACTTCAGCAGTTCAGGCAGCTCGACGGCATCCGCTTCACGAGCCGTCAAAACCGGTATGAAGCGAAGACGCCGTAAGTGGTTTGGATCTTGTCCTCCGTGATCGGACTGCGTTTGGCATCCCCCTGGAGCCAGGCCGCGACCACGCTTGCGCCGAGGCCCCATTGGGCATTCAACTGGTACTGGGCGCCGACGGAAAAGCGGACCGTATTGACTCCGCTTCCCGCCGAATACTGGGGAACTCCGGCAATCACACTTTGTTCGGCATTGATTCCGAAGAAGGTCTGGGTGTATCTGCCGTTGGCCCAGGTGACGCCGGGCCCAGCGGACAGAGCGAATCTTTCATTGACGGGGTACTTCCCTTCGACGTCAATCGCGATTCGAGTCCCTTGGTCCTTGCCCGAAATGTCGGACACGAGGAAGCCCCGGACAGTCAGCCAATCGTGGGTGTATGCAGCGAATACGCTGCCCAGTGCCGCCTCGGGAATGTCGCCCCAACCCTGAAGGATCGGCGCATCGGAAGCCTTGCGAGGCTTGGTCAGTTCTCCGCCCAATGCCACACCGAAACGCCAGGATTCGTTCTGAATGAGATTGAAGCCCACTCCAAATGGAAAGCCGGCCCCCGGGGTGCCGCCGATGAAATAGCGGCCATAGTTGGCGGTGACCAGTGGCAAGGCCACGATCTGGGCATCGCCGCTGCCGGGATACTTGGGTCGACTGAAGACTCCGAGACCAGCGGAGAAGCGCCAGGCATCATCGCCGGCCGTCTGGTCCATTCGGGCCTGGGCCAGCACATCTTGCGATGAGAGTGCGCTGGCGAGGATCGCCCCCATGAGAAAGATTCGACCGCTACTTCCGCGACTGTGCATCATTGGACCTTAAGGAAAGCGAAGAGATGGGGGGAGTGCCAACAGGGCAGGGCTCATTTTTGCAGGGCCATCCCTTAGTTCGCGAACAATTGACCAGATTGACTGCGCCTAGTGTTTGACCTAGGGTCTGCTCCCTCGATCCGGCCGTGGCATCCACGAGACTGTATGGGCACCGACGTGAAGGAACGAAAGCAAGCGAAATGAAAGCAGAGCAACCCGAGGTCTTCATCGACGCACTGAAGTTGCGGTTCAGGCAGAACATGCGTAGACACGTTGGAGTCGACTGGGTCGACGTCCATGGCCGATTGCAAAGCAGCCCCGACAAGCTGAGGTCGCTTCATGAGATGGAGAGGACGGGAGGCGAACCCGATGTCATCGGGACAGCGGACGATAGCGGCGCATACCTTTTTTGCGATTGCGCCGCCGAAAGTCCGCGGGGGCGCAGGAGCTTGTGCTACGACGCACAAGCCTTGAATTCCCGCAAACAGAACAAGCCGCAGAACAACGCCATCGACATGGCTGCGGCTATGGGCGTCTCGCTATTGACGGAGGCGCAATATCGCGAACTTCAGCAGTTCGGGGAGTTCGACTTGAAGACGTCCAGTTGGGTGGCAACACCGTCTGACGTCAGAAAACTCGGTGGCGCTCTGTTCTGCGACAGACGTTACGGCAAGGTCTTCGTGTATCACAACGGGGCCGAGTCTTACTATGCCGCGCGAGGGTTCAGAGGCTCAGTGACCGTCTGAGCTGAACGCCGCAGTCGACCCGCAGCGTACACGACGATCAACGGTCCAGCAGCAGCCTCATCGATCCTCCAGGTAGTTGCCGGCGTCAAAGACCACCGGCTCCGCGACCGGGTCGAAGCTCACTCCGGCTGGGTCTTTGCCTGCTTCAAGAAGCGCCAGTTGCGCCTTCAGGTAGCGACGCAGCATCGCGATGCCGCGGTCAGACGTCGCCAGATGCTCCTCCGAGTGCCGCGTGATCGCGCCCTGGCTCACCATCGCCTCGTAGTCACCCGGCATACGCTGGTGCTCTTCTTCGGTGAGCTCTTCCCAGAGCTTGCCGTTCATGCGCGATCGCATGCGAGTGAGCTCGCCCTTTTCGCTCACGCGGCCGACCACGAAGATGCGGAAGCTGCGATCGTCGATCGGCAGGATCCACCCCAACGACTCCACCCGGCCGTAGCGTCCGACGCGAGGGCTCGGAATGACGCGCAGCGTCGGCATGGCCGCTTGGCTGATGCGTCGGAACACCTTGCCATCCGCCAGGCGCCGCACAGAGGTTGTGCGCACCCCGAGTTCGAACGTGTCCCAACTGACCTCGGGCATCTGAGCCATCTGCTCGACGAACTGGGTGCCGCTGAAGCTCGAATGCAGCACCACCACATGAAAGGGGTCAACCAGGTTCTCGTAGTGCTGCAGCCAATTGCAAGGGATGACTTGCGGCCCGCCGCCGCCGATGCTCGCATCGTTGGTTTCGATGATTTCACCTTCATCCAAGCGCTCCAGCGCGTCGTAGCGCGGCAGCGTCGGCTTCTTTTCCGGCGGCCCCATGTAGGTCCAGACGAGGCCGTAGAGCTCCTGCACCGGGTACCAGGGTTGCCGAATGCGGCCGCGGGCGCGCCCGAGTTCAGGCTCGCAAGGCTGCTCCAGGCAGTGACCCTCCGCATCGAACAACCAGCCGTGGTAGCAGCAGCGGATGCCGCGCTCTTCGACCCGGCCGTAATAGAGCGACGCGCCGCGATGGGCGCAGTTCGGATGCACCAGGCCGGGCCGCCCGCTCTTGTCCCGAAAGAGGATCAGGTCTTCACCGAGCACCCGGACCTTGCGCGGTGTGTCGCTGGCATCGCCTGTCAGCCCGATCGGGTGCCAGTAGCGACGCAGCAGTTCGCCCATCGGCGTGCCTGGGCCCACCTCGGTCAGTGTCGGGTTGTGGGTCCCGGGCTTGCGTCCATATGCAGTGCCCGTATCGACGGCAATCGGGATCACTTTTTCGGCGGTCGTGGAGTTCATCGGTGTTCCTGGTGCTTCAATCGGCGGTCACGCCTGCGGCCTTGATCAGCTCGGCGACCCGCGGAAAGTCGGCCTGATAGCTGGCTCTGAATTCCGCCGGCGTGTTGCCGAGCGGCTCGAATCCGAATGCGATCAGCTTCTGCTGTACTTCGGGGATGCGAGTGATCTCGCGAAGCGCCTGCGTCCACTGTTCGATGACGGCAGACGGCGTCTTGGCGGGCGCATAGACGCCGATCCAGCTGTCCAGATCGAAACCAGCGAAGCCCTGCTCGGCGAAGGTGGGCACGTTGGCCATGGTCGAAACGCGGCGGCTTCCCGCAATGCCCAGCACCTTCATGCGCCCAGCCTGTGACTGCGCGCGTGCGGTGGACGGATTGGCCCACGCGAAGTCCAGCACGCCGCCGATCATGTCGTTGTGCGCGGCCGCCTCGGCCTTGTAGGCCACGTGGGTCAGCGCAATGCCACTTTGGCGCTTGAGCAGTTCGCCCATCAGGTGCGCCTGCGAACCGTTGCCCCAGGTGCCATAGGTCAGGCCTGGGTGTTGTTTGGCATAAGCGACGAATTCCTTGAGGTTGGAGTAGGGCGCGTCCGCGCGCGCCACCAGCATCGGCCCGCCGGTGGCGAGCTGCGAGATCGGCTCAAAGTCCTTCACCGGGTCATAGGGGAGCTTGGGCTGCAGGATCGCGTTGTTGATGTGGGTCAGCGGCAGGGTAAACAGCACGGTGTAGCCGTCGGGCGATGCCTTCGCCACGGCGTCGGACGCGAGGATCCCGCTCGCGCCCGGCTTGGCTTCCACGATCACGCTCTGGCCCCAGCGCTGCTGCAGCTTCTCGGCGTAAACGCGCGCGATCACGTCGATCGGCCCGCCCGCCGTGCCGAAGGGCACGATGCGAATCACCTTGGTCGGAAAGGCGGCGCCGGTCTGTGCCGAGGCGAGCGGCGCCGCAGCGGCCAGAGTGAGTGCGATCAGGCCGGTCACCCAGGCGCGCCTGCGCGCCTGGATACCGCCAAGGGGACGGCGAGCGGTCATGGTGTGGTCTCCTTCATCTTGTGAGTACGCATACGATAGGCGTGCTGCCTGGAGCGATCAATTCGAACGTTTGGATAACTGATATGGATCGTGCTGATATTCGCGGCATCGACCTCGCGATGCTTCGAGCCTTCGATGCGCTGCTACGCGAGCGAAGCGTTTCGCGGGCCGCCTCTCGCTTGTTCCTCAGCCAGCCGGCGGTCAGCGCTTCCCTCAAGCGACTGCGCGAGGCCTTCGGCGATCCGCTCTTCACGCGCACGCCCCATGGCATAGCGCCCACGCCGTTCGCGCTCGCGCTCGCGCCGCGCGTCGAAGCCGTATTGAACGATCTGCAGGGGCTGTTGAACATGGACCGCGCATTCGACCCGGCGACATCGGACCGGATCCTGCGCGTCTCGGGCAGCGATCACAGCAGCCGCGCGATGCTGCCGCTGTTGTGCCGGGAACTCACGGCCTGCGGGTCGCACATCCGCCTGGCGTGGGAGCTGGCGGACTACAGTCAATTGCCTGAAAGGCTGCGCAAGGGCGACATCGACCTCGGCCTACTGCCCCGCATGGCGCCGGCGGCAGGTGTGGAATCGGTGCTGCTGTATGAGGATACGTACTTGGCGGTCGCGCGCCGTGGCCATCCTCGATATGCAAACGGAATGGATCTCGAAGGCTTTTGCGCCATGCCGCACGTAGTGCTGGGGCAGAGCCGTTCGATGCTCGACGACACCATCGATCAGATCCTTGCGCGCCGCGGTCTGGTCCGCCATCTGCAGGCCGCCGTCACAACCTTCAGCCAGATGTCGGACCTTGTGGCGAGCACCGATGCAATCGCGGTCTTCCCGCAGCGCGTGGCTAGTCGATACGCAGAGCTGCTGGACGCGTTGCCCTTGCCTTTCGAGTTGCCCAGCTACCGCTTGTACGTTTGCTGGAATGCACGATCGGACGCGGATGGAGCCGTGCGCTGGCTGCGCGAGACCATGGTTCGGCTTGGTCGCATGGAGCACTAGCGGACCTGATGAGTTTGGGGCGCATGCCCGAGAATCTCCGCATGTCCCATGCAGTCTCCCACCTGCGCTCTGCCCGCCTCGCACGCAGCGCCAAACCCTTTCTCGCTCGTGGTGGTTTCAAGCGAGAGCGCTGCATGGACTGCCGGCTGGTGCCCAGCCATTGCATGTGTACCTTGCGCCCTTCGTTGAACACGCGCGCAGGGGTGTGTTTGCTCATGGCGGACATCGAACCACTCAAACCCACCAACACGGGCTGGTTGGTCGCCGATGTGGTGGCCGATACCTTCGCCTTCGGTTGGTCTCGCACCGAAGCCGACCCGGACCTCCTGGCCTTGTTGGGTGACTCGCAATGGCAGCCCTACGTAGTGTTCCCGGGCCAGTACGCAGCGCCGGAGCGGGTGGTGCGCACCGTTCAACCGCCCGAAAGCCTGCCGACTGCGGCCGCGCAGAAGCGCCCGCTCTTCATCCTTCTGGATGGGACCTGGTCCGAGGCGCGCAAGATGTTCCGAAGAAGCCCCTACTTGGACCGACTGCCGGTGCTCAGCCTGGAGCCCGACCGGACATCGCAATACAAGCTGCGCAACTCCGGGCGCACGGACCATTTCTGCACCAGCGAAGTCGCCGCCTTGTGCATGAACCTCGCGGGCGAACGCATCGCCGACCAAACGCTGGAAGCCTACCTGGCGGTGTTTACCCACCACTATCTGCACGCGAAAAGCCAACAGCCCGTCGTGTGGGATGGCGTTGCCCATCAGCGATTGCACGCGTTGTCCCTCCTGTCAATTCCGAGGCGTTCTGCTGCCATCGCCAGTTCAGAATGCGGGCCAACTTCGGACTTTCGCGAAAAGCTCTCAGGATGAAAATCAAAGTCCTGTTCATTGCCATCCCTCTGTGCGTTCTGGCGACGGTTCTTGCCTTTCAGGCGGGAGGAGCGTGCGTCAAGCAACGACGCTATTGGACTGACGCACAGTTGATCGAGGTGGCCGTGACCCATATGGCGGCCCTGTCATACAGTGATCTACAGAGCCTCCGATGGAGGCCTATGTAGATGCGGACGATCACCTGCACATCTTCAAAAGACGCTGCCAGGCGTTGCGCATCTCGTTTTCGAGGGCCGCCATCTGGTCTGCCACCCGTGTCTCGCGCCGGATCGCGAAGATGCTCTGTCCGGCCGCTTCATAGATAAGCCGTGCGTCATCGTGCTCGTGGATCGATGCGAACACATCGCCCGTGAGCGCCTGCTGCAAGGGCATCGGCAAGGGCTCGGGACTATCGGAGGCAGACCACGCGTCGATCCAATCGCTGCGCACGACGCGACATGGCTTGCCGCTGTGGGCGCGCGTGATCACGGTGTCTTCGCTGCTGCTGTCGATCAGTCGGCGCAGCAACGCGGGCGGCGTGTGGTTTTCGGCGGCGGCCATCCACAGGGTGCCCAGCCAGCCGCCCTGCGCGCCCATCGCAATGGCCGCAACGATCTGGTCGCCATTGCCGATTCCGCCCGCCGCGAGCACCGGCGTATCTCCGGCGACAGCAACGATCTGCGGCACCAGTGAGAAGGTGCCCACGGTTCCGGTGTGGCCACCGGCGTCATAGCCCTGTGCCACGAGCACATCCACGCCCATCGCCAACGCCTTCTGCGCATGCCGGACCGAGCCGATGAGCGAGAAGGTCACCTTGCCCGCCGCCTTCGCGCGGGCGATGAGTTCCGGACGCAGGCCGATGGCTGTGGCAACGCCCAGTGCGTTGGAAGCCAGCACCTGCTCGATCTGCTGCTCGAAAAGCGACTCCGAGCGCACCTGCGTGGTGAAGAAACTGGGCTTGACCGGCGGCTGCACCTCGAACCGATCACGCAAGCGTTCGACGAATTCGACGTGCTCCTGTGGCAACGCATCGCGCACATCATCGATGCTGCCGCTCTGCGGCACCTGCGAAGGCAGCATCAGATCCACCCCGTAAGGACGGCCCTGCATGCGTGCATCGACCTCTTGGAGGATGTGCGGGATCTCGTGCGGCATCTCGCGTGCCAGGCCCAGCACCGGAAATCCGCCGGCCTTGGCGATCTCCACCGCCACATCGACCGAATGCGAGAAGCCGAAGATCGGGTGCGTGATGCCCAGCCTGGCGCAGATGGGCGGCCTGAGGGGCGAGGGGGTGGCGACGGTCACGGTCATTGCGGCTCGATCCCCGCTTGCTTGACGACCTTGCTCCATCGGTCGGCCTCGGCCGCGATGAAGGCGTCGAACTCCTTCGGGCTTTGCGGAGCGAGTTCGAGGCCCAGCATCTCGAGCTTGGACTTGGTGTCCGGCATCGCAAGCACCTCGGCCACGTCGGCCGACAGCTTCTGGATCACCGCATCCGGCGTCTTGGCCGGCGCCACGAAGCCGAACCATGTGCCCACGGCATAGTCCGGAAGCTTCAGCGATTCCGCCACCGTCGGCACATCCGGCAAGGCGGCCGAGCGCTTGGCGGTGGTGACCGCCAGCGCCTTGAGCTTGCCACTCTTGATGTAGGGCGACGCCAATGCGGCCGTCAGCGGCATCATGGTCACACGCCCGCCGAGCAGGTCGTTCAAGGCATCGGGCTGGCCGCGATAAGGCACGTGCGTGAGCTTCACGCCCGCCATCTGCGAAAGCAGTTCGCCCGACAGATGGTTGGAAGTGCCGACGCCGGCGGTCGCATAGGTCAGGGGCTCGCTGCTGCTCTTTGCGAGCGCGATGAGTTCGGGCATGTTCTTGACGGGCACATTTGGCGGCACCACGAAGACGTTCGAGATGATCCCGAAGCCTTCGATGGCACGGAAGTCCTTCACCGGGTTCCATGTCACGCCCTTGATGAGGCTTGGCGCCACGGCATGGCCGGGGCTCACGGCCAGCAGCGTGTAGCCGTCAGGCGCGGACTTGGCCACGAAGTCGGTTCCGATCGAGCCGCCCGCGCCAGTCTTGTTCTCGACGATGACGGGTTTGCCGTACTTCACGCTCAGCTTCTCGCCAACGATGCGGGCAATCGAATCCACCACGCCGCCCGCCGAGAAAGGGACGATGATCTTGATCTGCTTGGACGGAAAGGCATCGCCCTGCGCAAAGGCGGGCGCGGCGGCCAGGCTCAGCGCTGTGATGCACAAGGCGCTGAAAGCGCGGCGAGTTGAACGACGTGTCATTGGCTTGTCTCCGGTTTTTGAATTGAACGGCCTGCTATTCAGCGGCCTTGCGCGCCTGCGCCAGCGCAACCGTGCGCTTGGCGATGTTGACGAGATGGATCTGGCTCGTGCCCTCGTACAGGCGAAACAGCCGCACGTCGCGGTAGAAGCGCTCTGCGACGTTGTCCGCCACGTAGCCACCTCCGCCGAAGACCTGCACCGCACGGTCGGCCACGCGGCCGCACATCTCGGAAGCGAAGAGCTTGCACATCGACGCTTCCATCGTCACGTCCTCGCCGGCATCGCGCTTGCGCGCTGTCTCCAGCACCAGCGCTCGCGCGGCATGCACCTCGACGTTGCTCTCGGCGATCATTTGCTGCACGAGCTGGAACTCGGCAATGGCCTGGCCGAACTGGCGCCGCGACGTGGCGCGATCGACCATCTCGTCGACCAGACGAACCGCCGGCCCCACGCACAAGCCCGCCAGATTGATGCGTTGCTTGTTCAACGCCTTCATCGCCGTGCGAAAGCCCTGGCCCGGCTGCCCGCCGACGATCGCCGAAACCGGAACGCGGCAGTCTTGCAGCACCACTTCGCCCACGGGCGAGCCGTGCTGGCCCATCTTGCAATAGGCCGGCGGTGTGCTGAGGCCCGGTGTGCCGCGGGGAATGAGAAAGGCGCTGATGCCTGCCGCTCCCTTGGCGCTGGCATCGGTGCGCGCGAACACGGTGAACAGATCGGCGATCGGCGCATTCGTGATGAAGCACTTGCGACCGTTGATCACGTAGTCGTCGCCATCGAGCACCGCGGTCGCCGTCAACGCCGTGGCGTCGGAGCCGGCATCAGGCTCGGTCAGCGCGAAGCAACCGGTGACTTCGCCACTCGCGAGGCGAGGCAGCCACGTCTTCTTCTGCGCTTCGGTGCCGTCGACAACCAATGATTCCGAGGCGATGCCGGTGTTGCCGCCGAAGCGGGCGCGGAAGGTGGTCGCGCATTGCGACACCTCGATGTTCACGAGCGACAGCTCTTCCGACGTGAGACCGGCGCCGCCGTACGCCTCGGGAATGCTGTGGCCGAACAGGCCCAGGCTGCGCATGCGCTCGACGATCGCCGGCGGGATCTCATCGGTCTGGTCGACCTGCGCTTCGAGCGGCATGCATTCGGTGCGGACGAACTGGCGGACCTCGGCGAGCAGCCTTGCGAAGCCTTCTGGGTTGCGGATCATCGGGTTGTTTCTCCTTGGGTTCACCGCGGCGTACCGCAGGCGGTTTCAATCTGGCGCACGGCGTCGAGCAGGCGCGGCGCGACTTGCTTTTCGAGCGTGGGTTTGTCCAGGCGATAGCTGGCAAAGGTGCAATTGACCGCAACGATCTCTTCGCGCGCGCCCAGGCGAATGGGCACGCCCACCGCATGCACTTCCTTGCGCCAGTCACCGCGCGAATAGCAGTAGCCGCGTTGCATGAAAGCCTTCTGGTCGGCCTCCCACACCGGCTTGTCCCGTGCAAATTGCTCCGGGTCCTCGACCCTCAAGCGGTTCAGGATCGCCTTGCGCTCTTCAGGCGGGCTGGCGAGGATGAGCGCGCGTCCGATCGCTGTCGACAGCAGCGGCCGCGTGCTGCCGATGTCCGGCTGATAGACATTGCCGGCGTCGACCCGGCAGGTGTCGATATAGACCACGCTCGTGCGGTCACGCATCCCGAGGTTGACCGTGCAACCGGTCTCGCGCGCCACTTGCTCCATGAAAGGCCGCGCGATCTGGCGCACACGCGTGTTGGCCAGAAGCGGATAGCCGAGCGACAGCACTCCCGAGCCCAAGCGGTACTTCTGCAGGCCTTCGACGCGGCTCAAGTAACCGAGCAGCGTGAGCGTGTACGTCAGCCGCGAGACGGTGGGCTTGGGCAATCCCGTGCGGTCGGAAATCTCGCGGTTGCCCAGCATCGGCTCGGCCAGCGTGAACGCGCGCAGCACCTCCATGCCGCGCGCCAGGTTCATCGAGAACTGGCGATCGGCGCTGAGGTCGTGCGGGTTGACGAGACCAGGGAGCGGGGCGGTGAACATGGCGCGGGCAGTGGCGGGGCGTTGGTTGGAAGTCATGATGGACTCGAACGGAGTGGGCTGGTGAAGCTGTTTCGCTGTGCGAAACGACCGTTGTAGTGCAAAACGCGCTCTGGCAAAAACGGGGAAAGCCGGACTTCCTGATCTGCCGTCCCACTCATTCGAGGCCATCCATTGACTGCATCCAACCCCCACTCGGGCGCCTTGTCGGGCGTTCGCATCCTCGACATGGCCACCGTGCTTGCGGCGCCCTTCGGCGCGACGCTGTGCGCCGATCACGGCGCAACGGTGGTCAAGCTGGAATTGCCAGATGGCAGTGACCCCCTGCGTTCGCTGCAACCCGTGAAGGAAGGGGTGCCGCTGTGGTGGAAGGTTGCGAACCGCGGCAAGCGCGGCATCTCGCTCGACGTGCGCAAGCCGCGCGGGCGTGCCCTGCTCTTGCAAATGCTTTCCGAGTTCGACGTGCTCGTGGAGAACTTCCGCACCGGCACGATGGACCGATGGGGCCTGGACGCCGAGACGCTATGGGCGATCAATCCGCGGCTCGTCATCGTTCGCCTGACCGGCTTCGGGCAGACCGGCCCCTACCGCGCTCGGCCAGGCTTTGCACGCGTGTTCGAAGCGATGAGCGGCTTCACCAATCTCACGGGCGAGGCGGGCGGTTCGCCGCAGCACATGAATTTCCCGGTCGGTGATGCGGTCGCAGGGCTCTTTGCCGCGTTCTCCATCGCGTCCGAGATTGCACGCCTGCGAGGCGACCCGGACGCGAAGGGCGTTGAAGTGGATCTGTCAGCGACGGAGGCTCTGTTTCGTTTGCTAGATCCGCTCGCCGTCGAACACGAGCAACTGGGCCTCGTGCGTGCGCCCGCGGGAAATTGCGCGACCTATACCGCGCCGAGCAACATGTACGTGAGCGCGGATCGCTTCTTCTTCTCGCTGGTTGCATCGTCCGACGCGATCTTCGGGCGGCTCGCGGTGGCCGTCGACCGGCCCGAGTGGGCCAGCGACGAGCGCTTTGCCACAAATATCCAGCGCGTCGTGCATCTGCGCGAGCTCGACCGCATGCTGTCGGACTGGTTCGCGGTGCGTCCCTACGCGGTCATCGAAAGCACGCTCGAGGCCGCCGGCATTCCGTTCAGCAAGGTCTACTCGATCGAAGACATCGAGCGCGATCCGCAATTCATCGCGCGAAAGGCCATCGTGCGACTGGCTGATCCGCACTACGGAAGCGTTCCGGCGCCATGCATCGTGCCGCGAATCACGGGGCGGGAAATGCCGGTCCCGCGAACCGGGCCTGATGTCGGCGAGCACAACGCAGAGGTGTATTCGCAGTTCGGGCTGTCTGCGAGCGAGATCGACACCCTCAAGGCCGAGGGCGTGATTTGATGATCCGAGACGGGGAGCGGAGTCAGCGCGATCAGTAGTCCGTGAGCGGCCCATCGCGCAGGCACGGGTTGCGCTCGGACCGCCCCACGCGCCGCGCGATGTCGCGGCCGATCACGGTCTTGTGAACCTCGCTCGCACCTTCGCCGATCTGGTTGAGCTTGGCGTCGCGAAAGAAGCGCTCCAGCGGAAAGTCCTTCAGATAGCCGCGGCCGCCGGTCAGCTGGAGCGCGTCGGTGACCACTTTCATGCACAGGTCCGTCGCGTGCAGCTTGGCCATCGATGCGAAGGTCGCCGTATCGCTGTCGCCGCGGTCGTACTTCTGCGCTGCGATCCACACCAGCGCGCGAGAGGCTTCGATCTGCGTCGCCATGTCCGCGAGCATCCACTGCACGCCCTGATGCGCGTTCAGCGGCTTGTCGAAGGCGCTGCGATCCGCGGTGTAGGTCGCTGCAATCTCCACCGCACCGATCGCACGGCCCAGCGCCATCGACGCGTGGCCGATGCGCGCGCGCAGCAACGCGTCTTGCGCGAGCGAGAAGCCTTCGCCTTCTTCGCCGAGCCGATGCGTCGCGGGCACACGCACGTCGTTGAACTCCAGTGATGCGATGGGCACGCCGAACCAGCCGAGCTTGCCTGCATCGGCACTCACCGTCAGCCCCGCTGCGCCCTTGGGGACCAGCAGGCCGACGAACTTCCCGCCTGCAGGATCGGCGTCGTCGATCAGGCGCGCAATCACCATCAGCCAGTCCGCGGTGCCGGCGCGCGTGATGAACTTCTTCGTGCCGTTGAGCACGTAGGAGTCGCCGTCGCGCCGCGCCGTGCTCGCGAGGGCGCGGACGTCGGAGCCGGCAGAGGGCTCGGTCAGTGCGAACGCCGTCTGGATCTCGCCCCGGCAAAGGGCCGGAAGCAGCTCGCGCTTGATAGGCTCTGAAGCGCCCGCGACCACTGCCCGGGCGGAGAGGTCGGTGCCCGTGATCATCGACGCCGACGTGCTGCACACCCGGCCCAGCTCTTCGATGATGCACACACGTGCCACCTGACGCGCATCGCTGCCGCCGTATTCGCGCGGGAAAGCCGTTGCGATGATGCCTTCACGTGCGAGCGTGCGAAAGGTGTTCCAGGCAAAGACGTCCTCGCGCGCGACATCGGCGGCCTGGGGGCCCAGTTGCTCGCGGCACAGCACGCGCAGCCGCTCAATCAACGCGCGTTCATCGGCTTCGAGAGCCTCCAGTCGATGATCGGAAAAAAGTCGGGGGAGGGTTGTCACTGCTTGTCTCCGCAGATGGTGATGTAGTCACCCATCTTCGCGTGCGCGCGAGATGCCGTCGAGACAGCGTTTCGATACGCGAAACACCGCATTGGCAAACGCTGGTGCCGTGATTTGATGAGCGACATGAACGCACCCCCCAGCATCCCCACGCGGTTTCAATGCCTTCGCACGCATCAGGAGGGCGGCGGCACGCAAACGCGCCTTGAATCGATTGCCCTCGACGAGCTTTCAGCGGGCGAACTGGTCGTGCGAACGCGCTATGCGGGCATCAACTACAAGGATTCGCTGTCGCTGCTCGGCCGCGCAAAGATCGTCGAAAGCTATCCACGCGTCTGCGGCATCGAACTGGTGGGCGATGTCGTCTCGGTCGCCGCTGGTGCGAACTGTTCGTTAAAACCCGGGCAGACGGTGCTGGTGCATGGCTTTCGCACCGGCATAGCGTTCGACGGTGGGTACTCCGAATACGCGCGGGTGCCCGCGGCTCATGCGATGGCGCTGCCTGCGGGGTTGAGCCCATACGAATGCGCTGTGCTGGGGGTGCCGGGCTTCACGGTCGCGATGGCACTTGATGCGTTCGAGCGGCACGGCGTGCGCGCCCAGGGTTCAACAATTGCAGTGACCGGCGCCAGCGGAGCGGTCGGTACGCTCGCAATGGGAATCCTGTCGGCAGCTGGCTATCGCGTCGCCGCCGTGACGCGCAGGCCCGAGCAGTCCGAATCGCTCCTGAGGCTCGGTGCGAGCGAGATCGTCGACGCCGCCGAAGCCGCGGCATCCACCCGCGCGCTCGAGAAGCCAAGGTTCGCCGCCAGCATCGACAACGTGGGTGCAAGCGCATTGGCGTGGTTGCTTCGCAGCACTCTCGAGGGCGGATGCGTGGCTTCGGTGGGCAACGCGGGCGGCAACGCCTTCGAAGGAAGCGTGCTGCCCTTCATCATGCGCGGCATCAGTCTCTTCGGCGTGGTCGCAAACGCGAGTTGGGAAGTGCGAGAGCGGCTTTGGGAGCGCCTGGGCGCGACATGGAAGCCGAACTTCTCGGCCCTCGCGCCGCACGTGCGGGAGATCGGCCTCGAGCAGGTCGTCGAGAACGCGAGCCTGCAGCTTGACGGAAAGATTTCGGGCAGGACCCTGGTTTGCTTCGAAGCGCGGTAGCCTTGCTTAAGTAGCTATTGCTGAAAGAGTCGCCGCAACCGCAGCGTCGTATTGCCCATTGATGAGGATTCGAGCAGAAGACATCCGAGGACTGGCTTCGCGTGTATGACGTGAACGTGGTTGGCATCTTTCGCATGTGCCGCGCGGTCTCGCCTCACATGCGCGCCGCAGGTTCGGGACGGATCATCAATCTCAGTTCGGGCACTGCCTTCAAGGGCACGCCGGGGCTCATGCAGTACGTCGCCAGCAAAGGTGCCATCATCTCGATGACCCGTGCCCTCGCAAGCGAATTCGCGCGCGACAACATCCTGGTCAACGCGGTCGCGCCCGGCTTCACGCTTTCCGAGAACGCCGCGGCGCAACCTGAACTTCGTCCCTACTCGGAAGCGGCGATCGCGACCAGGCTGATCAAGCGTGACGCCTATCCCGCCGATCTTGCCAATGTCATCTTCTTCCTCGCGAGCCAGGATGCGAGTTTCATCACGGGACAGGTGGTCGCTGTCGACGGCGGGTCCGTATTTCATTGAAAAGGGTGCACGATCGGTCGAGCTTCGCATGCTGTACCGCAACACCGTCTCTTCGGCAAACGCGCGGTCTTGCTCCATTGAGGTGGCCGATGTCAGCCCAACGGCTGGACGTGATGGTGCAGCGGCGCAAGACGTAGGTTTTCGACTCGAGTCTTGCCGCCCGAAATGACCTTAAAGACCACAATCGGCCCATGAGCCGACGTCGGATCCGTCAGCAGGCAATGACCACTTCACGACAGCAATCGGTCATTGCTGATCGGATCCACTCGGTTCCAGCCTCCATCCTCATCGCCAAGCCGCAGCGGGGCTATCTCAATGCCTTCACCGTCGGCGGATTCCATTTGCCAGTCAGTGCGTCCCCCCTCGGCGAGTAGAGGCGCATCGTCAAATTGAACGTTCCCTTGGGCGCCGGCAGCCAATTCGCTTCAAGGTCTTTGCCAGGGCTCTCGTTCTGGAAGTAGAGGTCCAACGACCCGTCCGCGTTGCTTGTGAAAGGCATCCAACTGCTCAGAGCAAACCGATCCAGCCCGTTCGCCACCTGAAAGCCTTCGTCGTCGTAGAGTGTGATCGACCAGAAAGCATTCACCGGCGGTATCGCGCCCTTGTCGAAGTGGATGGTGTAGTTGTTCGCGCCGGAGAGCGGCTTGCCGGCATCGTCCATGATGTTCAGTGGATAGATCGCGTCCTCCGGCAGATTGGCGCCGAGGCCGACTTGGGCCACGATGGCTCGCTTCAGGTAGTAGGTGCCGTAGACGCCCATGGTGTCGGTGTTCATTGACCAGCCATTGGCGACACGGGCCAAGGTCGCGACCTTCCACGCCATCAACTCCTGGGCGGCGGCAGGCGCACCGGCGAGCGCCTTTTGCACCTCGGGAGCGAGCCGGTCGAAGTCGAAGGGCTTTCCTGGCTCGAGACCGATGTGTTTCATCCGGGCGACGATCGGCTGGTCGGTGAGGTGCGGCGGGTGCAGCTTCATTAGCTCCGCCGCGTAGGCGAAGTAGCTGGCGGCCGGCATGCTGTCGACCTGCGTCTTCGGCGGTGTCTTCATGTCAACGCTGGGGTCGATTTTCACGGGGGTGGCGGCATTCGGCTTTCCGCGGTTCGATAGCGGGCTGACGGTGTAGCCGGCCTGAATTTCGTGTACCGCGGCGTAGTCCGAGGGACCGTCGGTGCGGGTGCGACCGATGATCCAAACGTACGGAGTTGGCGCCGCGATCTGGGTGCATCCCTCGGGCACGCTGCCGCTCCAGCCGGGCGGCGTAACCAGAAAGCTGCTCGCCTGGGTGCCTGTGGTGCGCCACCCAGGCGAGGCGAAGACGTCTGACCACATATCAAGCATTGGCAGCAAATAGAAGCGCCCGGCGGTGTCCGGCGCAGTGACGATCAGGGCCTCCTTCGTCAGATCCAGCCAAGCAATGGAGTAGAGGGTGTCGAAGTTCGGCCGCACCACGGCCCTGAAATCTGCGGGCGGATAAGCCGGCACGTTGACGAAGGTGTTCGTCGGCCCCTTGCCGAACTGCTTGCCCGCTTCGATGTTGGTGCATTGCAGGCGGGTGAGGTCCATGGTCACCAGCGGATAGCAATAGACATAGGCATCGACTGCAATTTCTTGGGCGTCCTGCTCCGAAATAGACTTAGAAGTCATCGTGATCCTCTTCAAGAAGCTGCCCTGAGGGCCGCGGCGTTGGGCTTCCAAAAGTCTTGATCGCTTTTCGACCGTCGGCAGGCAGTCGGGCTGGTGCTGCCCGCGCAGTGTGCGTGCAATTTTCCATTTTGAATAGACGCTGATGGCGATGGCGCGCGACCTTCGCCTTCGCACACGAGCTGTGATGCCGTGCCGGGAGCGCGTGCGGAGGGGGCCAAAGAATAACCGGGCTGTCGACCCCAGTTCAGGGCTTGCGCTCCATAGAGCGAAGCCTATAGTGCTGCACCTTGGGCATGCCCTTGTCGGCGACCGCCGTAGTTTCGAGCATCAGCGGTGCCCAGGCTCGTCTTTCGCCGCGCACTCGAGTCTTCCGTACTGCGGCAGATCTTGGAGATCGAGCTATGGAAGACCTGGTTCCTTCGGCAGCGTCAGGCCAAAGTCGCAGGTTTGCGCATTGGGTGGCCGCCTGCGCAACAACTGCAATCGGATTGATGGTGACATCGATTCCCGCATCGGCTGATCAAAACGTAAACGAGAGTTCCGGCGGCGGCTCGCGCAAAGGCCCGCCAACATTGCTCGTGACGCCTCCGCTATTCCTCGAGCTACTGCAAGGATTCAGTTGCGTTGTCGCGAACATTGGCACCGTACCTCAGCAGGTCACCATGACCTTCCACACAGAACTAACCGTGGCTGAGCATCCAATTCCAGATCACGTTAGCACCTTCACCCTGCAGCCGGGCTCCGTTGTTGGCGACGGAATCACCCCCGGGCACCAGGTCTTACCGGTGGCGAACTACTGCAAGTTCGAATCGACGGACACCAGCATCCTCCGGGCGAGTGCGTCTATCAGTGACGGTGGTCACGTTCTCTATAGCATCGGTGGCCAGTGAACACTGTCTTGCGCAGCAGCCCGCCACAGAGCCAGGTCACAGGCAGAGCCAAGTCGGATGTTGCATCAATGCTGAATTGACGCATCCAGCATGTGCGACCGATGCGTATCTAAAGAATTTTTACCGCTATTGAGATGCGTCCCGACTCGACTTACGCCGCAGATTCGAGCCGATACCCAGCCGCGACGATTCAGATGGAGTGCGAATCATGGAAGACCTTTATTCTCCCGCAGCGCGACGCATAAGCCGCAGGTTCCCTAGGTGGGTAGCCGCCTGCGCCGCGGCTGCAATCGGACTGATGGTGACATCGATTTCCGCATCGGCCGACCAGAATGAACCCGAGAAAGGAAGAAACGGCAAACGGGCACCGACAGTTCTGGCGACGCAGCCATTCTTCCTCGCGATCAACGAAACTGCCTCGTGTGCGTACGTGAACGTGGGCACTGTGCCTTTGCAAGTGACCCTCACCTCTTACTTCGAGGGCACTGACCACGTTGGAACCTTCGTAGCCACTCCAGGGCCAAACGTTGGCAAACTTCCCTTAAACATCTCTCAGCCAGGGTTGGTCTACTTCAAGTTCGAATCGACAGACATCAGCATGCTGAAGGCCGATTGCTTTGTCGGGCGCAACGGCTACTTTGGAAGCATTCTTCAAGCCATACCAGCAGAGTAGCGCGGCCAGTGAGATCGGCGACGTCGCCGCATAGCAAGGTAGGGCGCCATCTTCGCTGCCCTTGGATTACTGGTCATCAATGGCATGGCAGCCATGAAGAAGGCCACCCACTGCCATCGCCCGCGTTCGGAACGCCAGTAACAGCTATGCAGATGGAGGCGGTCGCACCCTGCTGAAGATAGGTGCTCGGGACATTTGACAAAAAATTGAGGCGGTTCCACGTACGTGGCTGTGCGTGTGCATACGTATGGTGCGAGGCTTGGGGGAAGCCAAGAATGCTGCCAGCAAGTCCGCGCGCGGCGTTGCCGGCCGCAATGTTCAAGCGAACGCGCCGTCGACGCGGCGTCAGGAGCACCCATGTCCGACCATATAGATGGGCCACGATCCATTGGTGATCCCTCCATCGACATGACCGATCTGTTCGGCTTCAGGAGCCCGCAGAACCCGGAACGGACCGTCTTTGCCGCCGACGTGTTTCCCTCGGCGGGAAGCAGCGCGATGTTTAGCGATGCCGCCGATCATTCCATCGTCGCACGACGTGTGACAGTTGCCGGCCTCGGCGACGCCGCAAAGTTTCAGTCTGGCGACCGGGAATTCCGCTTCAGTTTCCGCTTCGGCCGCCTCGATATGCAGCCGGGCGGAAAGCCGATCCAACGGGGGACCTGCACCTTGCCGGATGGGCAAAAGTTGAGCTTCGTCGTCAACGACGAAAAAGGCGCGACGACACCTGACGGAACATTCCGCGTGTTCGCAGGGCTGCGCTCCGATCCGTTCCTTCTGGCTTGGCTGGTCGGCGAGGACGATCTGAAGCCATTCGTGAATATCCTCGAGCACGACAACGTGCTGAGCTTCCTGGTCGATTTCGACACACTTCGTGTGCTCGATCCAGCCCAGGGTTCCCTGTTCGGGGTCATCGCCGAAACGACACCGATCCCCCGGGCCCGCGGTGTCGTCGGCCATCCGCCGCCGCGCTTCGACTGGGTCGGCCGCACCGAGCAAACCAATGTCCGGCTCAACAACCCGGGGTTGAAGGATGTCGAAGATCTGCGCGACTTGTGGAACCAGCAGACGCCCTTCGCGATTTCGCCCCAGTTCGCGCCGGTCTTTCGCCAGCGCCTGTTCGACAGCCTCCAGCAATATGATCTGCGCGACGGCAAGGCCGACTGGTCGACGGCCCAGTTGAACGCAAGCGCGAATGTCTTTCTCGACGATTTCATGCTGATCGATGTGGCCAAGCCGACGACCGACACGAGTTTTCTGGAGATCGAGAAGAGCACGCTCAATGGCCGCCCGTACCAGACTGGCGGCGGCAGAACCATCAATGCGCACGACATTGACATTTTGCTGACCTGGATCGTGAATCGCGATCGTGAACCGTTGCACGGTGGCGCCACCCGCGCGACTCAATTGGGGCTCAATACCTTCCCCTATCTGGCGCCTCCGAATGCCGAACTGCAGACAGTGGCGGACTCGGTGGAACTCAATGCGTCGGCTGACAAGGTCTGGGCCCTGATCGGTCCGTTTGGCGCAGCCTGGCATCCGTTGATTGCCAACATCCGCTTGACCGGCTCCGGGGTCGGCCAACTGCGAACGGTGGAGACGATCGACGGCAAACGCATGGTGGAGCGACTCGACGCCATCGATGATTTCCGTCGCGAGTACCGATATTCGGGCATCAGCGGTGTGGAAGCCTCGAACTACACCGGCGTTCTGGATGTGACGCCCAAGGGCAGCGGCAGTTCGGTGAACTGGCGCGTGCAGTACCTTTCGGACGGTCAGCCAACCATCATCATCAAGACCATCGTCGCCACGTTGCAGAAGGTCGGGCTCGAGAGCCTGAAGAAGCGGTTCGCGTGACCAAGATGAATCCACAGACCGAATCCCGTGCGTCGTGGCACTCGGGCCCGACCTGATCAGCGCAATCAACTGAAATGCGCAAGCCACTCGCGCTCTCCCTGATGTGGTTCGGTTGCGCGGCCGGTGGTTGCGCCGTGGCACAGGAGTCTGTGTCGCAGCCGGCGACCAACGTGCGTTTCGATAGCTGGCTTTCGTATCAGCGCAACACTGACGACAGCGGGCAATGGCTGTACCAGCCCCGCTTCTATATTCCTTTCCAACTCTCCGGCGGCTGGACATTCACGCAGCGCATCGACCTGCCGTTGACCTACACGAACGCGGCGGGCACGGACAACTCTTCCGGCGGATGGAAGGCCGGAATCAACGACTGGTTTGTCGAAGAGATCTTTACCTCGCCCGATTTGGCCCCGAACCTGAAGGCGTGGGCGAGTGTGCGTCTCGTGTTCCCGACCGGTGGGGCCAGCCCGTTCGGCTCGCAGCAGTATCAATGGGCGCCGGCGGTGAGCGTGGTCTACGCGATGCCTGAGCACGGCATCACGATCAGCCCGGTGGCGCGCTACTTCATGAGCTATCACGCGACCTCCTCCAGCGCGGCACAGGTCAGAAGTCTGGATCTCTATCCGATCGTCACCTTTGCCCTGCCCAACAACTGGTCGCTGGTCACCTGGCCCGAGAACGGCATCAGCTACAACCAGGAGACGCGCAAGTGGTTGGTGCCCCTCGACCTTATGTTGCTCAAGCGGCTATCGAAGACGACCGAGTTCGGCTTCGGCGCTGCGTATGCGTTCACCAAGGACAACCCGCTGTACCGGTATGTCGTCTACGGTCGCCTGACCTTCTTTTTCTGATACGCCGAAACAATCCGATGAATCCATTGAAGGAGATCACCATGCGCGAAACAGTATCGAACACACGCTGGACGAGGACCGTGCTGGCTGCATTCATCGGTGGCTTGTGTGCCTCCGCTGCCTTGCTCGTCCCGCTTGCCACCGCGCAGACATCTCCAGATTCCGTCATCTATCTGAACCAAGCATGGTCGCAGGCTGATCGGGAAACCTACTACCAGATAGAGCAAGGCTCCCAGATCATCTCCTACGACATCTTTCTGGGCCTTGAGGTCGCAGGCAGCGAAGAGATGTTCCGCTCCGATGCCGTCAGTGAACGCTACGGCCTGATCGCACAGGCTCCGAACCCACGGACCAATCCGGATGCGTTACCGATCGGCTTGACCAAAACAGTCGTGACTCAAGGCCGCTGGAAGGGCGAGTCCATGGCCATCACCTGTGCCGCCTGCCACAACGCGCAGTTGAACTATCAGGGAAAGAAGATCCGTATCGATGGTGGCTTCAATCACACCTTCGATCCCATGTCATACGTTTTCGCCCTCGATGACGCGCTGCAAGCGACCTTGACTGATGCCTCCAAGTTCGACCGATTGGCCTCTCGCGCGAACGCCACGAGCCCCGACGCCAAGGCCGCATTGCGCAAGCGCCTTGAAACCGAAGCGGCGCAGGTTCATGCATACCGCACCACAACCATTGCAACACCGGTGGTTTGGGGGCCAGGGCGCATCGACGCATTCAATCTGATTACCACCCGACTGCTGGCGACGGAAACCGGCATTGCCGAGAACTGGTCTTCACCTATGGCGCCCGTCAAGCCTCCCTTTGTATGGAACGCTCCACAGGGCTCATGGACCCAATGGGCCGGAGTAGTGCAGGATCCTCTCGTGCGCAATCATGGCGAAACACTCGGCGTATTTTTGCCAATGGACCTCCGCTCAAAGACACCGCAAGAAGGGCTTTTCAGCTCGGGTGCCATGTTGCCCAATCTTCAGAAGATTGAGGATCTGCTGAGCCGGCTCGCTCCGCCCAAATGGCCCGAAAATGTTCTGGGCAAGCTCGACCAGCAGAAGGTACGTCAGGGCAAGGCGCTGTTTGCCAGCAACTGTGCGTCCTGCCACAACTCATATCCGTACACCTGGACCCCACCCAACAAGTACGGCAAGCGCTTCCTCGAAGTCGGTCTGGTGCCTCAGAAATACGTGGGCACCGATCCTGCCCAATTCGTCAGGACCCAGCCGTACGCGCTGACCGGGGAGTTCAGCGACTACCTGCCGCCTCCGTACAAAGGTCAAGCCATTGTCCCTACGCAAATTCTTAGGCTAGTACTCGTAGAGGGCACTCTGCGCCGGGCCATGGAGGCACTGAAACCTACTGACGCAGAAAAGCTCGTCATGAATGGCTATCGAGAGCTTCCGTCACCCCCAGCTCCGGTCGATTCTTACAAGGCAGCGCCGCGCGATGGTGTTTGGGCGACCGCGCCGTTCATGCACAACGGCTCAGTCCCGAGCCTGTACGAAATGTTGGTCCCGGCGAGCCAGCGCAGCAAGAAGTTCTACGTCGGGCGAGAGTTCGACCCCGTCAAGGTCGGGATCGATACGAGCGGCAATTCGGGAAGCTTCCTGTTCGATACATCCTTGAGCGGAAATTCAAATGCTGGGCATTCGTTCGAGAACGGCCCTCGGGGCAATGGCGTGATCGGTCCTTTGTTGACCGAGCAGCAGCGGTGGGCGTTGGTCGAATACCTGAAATCCATCCCCGACGAGGCCGGGCGCGTTACGCCTTTCGGCGGACCGCCGGACGCGCGAAGCGGGAATTCGCCTTGGAGCAAGGTCTCCGCTCATTGACTAACCACGCCGTGCCCGTGCCGAGCTCCCTGAAAAAAGACCGCCCTGGACCGAGCCGCATCATTTAATGGTGCCTCGCAGCAGCAAGACATCCGACGGCGCCATGTCGCACATCTCATTGAGGAAGCGGCGCAACGGAAGATCGGGCACGTCCTCGAAGCTCAGCCGGATGAAGTACGAACTCACGGTCCGTTCGGGCGTCGATAGTTCGCGAGTCCAGCGGTCGAGGTTCTGTTGTGTCTGCTGAAGCGTGGCGACGGCGTTCATCGTCTTCTCGAGACTTGGCTCTCGAGTGCTGTCTCCGACCCCGCCGGGCGAGTCGGCCGCCGCGTTGACCGAGATGATGGCGATCCTGGACAAACGAGAAGCGCCCTCCCGAACTCAGATCGGATCTGTTGATCAGGATCAGCGGTCCATCACGCTTGATCAGATCGCCGAAGGTCGCATCGCCGAAAAACGCCTGCTTGTAGTAGGTCACCGCCATCTCGGTGCGGCTGTCGCTGCTGAACCACCGGGCGGGATCTAACAGGCCGCGCAGCGGGGCGCCTTCGACGTCGCTGCGAAGAAATCGCTCTTCATAGTCGACGAAGATGCGATTGCCGTAGAGGCCGTAGCAAGGCGACGTGAAACTGCCTCCGGACACCGAACTAATGACGTCGATCGTATCGAGCAGGCTTTTGGACTGGCCATTCATCTTCACTTGGGTGTCGCGCAGTTCCTGAAGGACGCCATAGGACAGGGCCGCAGCGCGCGTGCCGTCACCCGAGAAAGCGACTGCGAGCATTAGCTCGTCGGAACGGCGGTTCGGATTCTTGACAAACTCACTCAATGCGTAAACAGGGCCATGGTGGTCCGGAGTCACGGGCACGTTCTCAACCACCCCGTAAGTAGTACAGCCACCAACGGCCAGCGTCATACCCAGCAGCAGTGTTCTCAGGCGGACAAAGTCTGTCGCAGGAGCTTTCATGTCGCCGTTGACGAAGTTGAGATGACCTAAGCCAGCACGGCCGGCCCCAGTTCCGCATGTAGCCTCGCGACGGAGGGCTAAGTGTCGATGGAGAGCCTTGCGAGCTCGAAAAAAGTCATGCGATCTGCCAGCAGGTAGGCAAGCCTCCTTTTCAATTCGGAAAGCATGTTGGCAAATCCCGGCCGCCACCTATGTCCACATACCCTTGTTCGGCTCCAGAGTCGTATTCCACGTCGCTTACGACGGCAAGCCTTTGACCCGCCCCGCGTCCTCAAGGGGACTGCATAGTACCGATGGCCGCTTTGGCAAGTTGCAGGCGGCGCTCGAACTCTGCATTCACAAAGTTCACCAGAACGCCCAAATCGGCCGGAGTCGTGAATGAGTCATCGTGGCGAGCCGGCCGCGCGGCAGCGACGAGGCTGCGGATGCATGCAGCGGCACGATACGCCGTCCTCAATGCATCGATTTCCTCGACTGCTTGTGTCGAGACGGTGGCGGAACAGATTCGTGCACTGTCGCAAGGATGTTCCGCGACGGCGGGAACAATGGGGTGGCGCGCGAGCGCACAAGTAGGGTGAGCCATCGATGGCCTCCAAGAGCTTCGGTTTGCAAAAACCGCCGCACTCGAGACCAATCGAGGGCGGCGACTCGACGAGTTGGTCTACCGGGAAGCTCTTGCGAGAACCGGCCGGGCTTGCGCCCGCCCGCCGAGCCGCCAAAAAAATGGTGGCAAGAATGGCAAAGCCGCAAGTCCTGCGGTGACTGCGGCTTTCGTCGCAGAGCTTCAATGGGAGACCAATCCCGATCACATCTTTTTTTGAAGTGACGGCGCAGTATAGCCACGCGATGTGCCGCAGGAGTGATCAAGGCCCCGCGGTAGGCCGCGCACCGGCATCTCCAAGCCCACCCCCCAGCGCAACATACAAGGACACCCCGTTCTGCAACGCCGTTGCGCGCAGTTGTATCAACTGCTGTTCCGCAGAAAACTGGTTGCGCTTCGCGTCCATCACTTCCAGGTAGATCGCGATTCCGTTCTGATACCGAAGCTCGGCGGTCTCGGCGAGCCGTCTTTGCGCCTGGACGTTGAGCTCCTGCGCGGCGATCTGCTCCTGGTAGCGCTTGCGCCCGACCAGCGCATCGGCAACTTCAGTGAACGCCGTCTGCACTGTCCGCTGATAGCTTGCGACAAGCTCATCGCGCCGCGCTTGCGCCTGATCCAGTTGCGCGCGCCGTTGGCCGGCATCGAAGATCGGGAGCGTGACCAGCCCGCCGATCGACCAGATCTGATTGCCGCTATGAACGAGATCACCCAATTCGGTTGACGCGTAGCCGAAGTTGCCCGTCAGTGCGATGCGTGGAAAGAAAGCAGCCCGCGCCGCACCGATGTCCGCATTGGCCGCACGCAACTGCTGCTCGGCCTGCAAGACATCCGGCCGGTTGACGAGCAGCGCGGACGGCAGCCCCGCATCGATTTCTCCGAACTGGCCCGGATCGGCGATGGCGCGGGTTTCAGGTAGCGTACCCGCGATGGGGCCGCCAACCAGGATCGAAAGCCGATTGCGCAACTGCTCGGTCGAACGATGCAGTTCGGCAAGCTGCGTTTGCGCCTGCCTGACCAGAATGGCCGCCTGGTCGTAGTCGACCGAAGACGTGACCCCGGCGTCCAGGCGCAACTTCGCGATCTCTAGTCCATACTGCCGCGTCGCCAGGGTTCGCTCCGCCAGTTCGATGCCTTCCTGGCCCGCACGCACGGCATAGTAGGTGGCCGCCACATTGCCGATCAATGAAAGGCGAAACGCGCGGTCGGCCTCCACAGTCGCCAGATAGCGCCTGCGCGCCGCTTCGCTGAGGTTGCTCACGCGGCCCCAGAAATCCAGCTCGAACGAAGTCAGCGCGGCCTGGACGCTGTACTGGTTGTAGGTGATGGACGTGTCAGTCACCGCCAGCGCGGGATCGAATGACGCAAGCGGGGCCTGGTTGCGCGAAGCGGCCCCGTTGACGTTCAACTGCGGGAGGCGCTGGGCGTCCTCGATCCTGTAGAGCGCACGCGCCTGCGCAACACGAGCGACCGACGCTGCAAGGTCCCGGTTGTTCGCAAGGGCCTGTGCGATGAGGTACTTCAGTTGCGGATCGCCGAAGAAGCTCTGCCAGGCGATCTGCGTTGCCAACTGCTTGCCATCGGCGCTGTCGTCCGATGCGAAACGATCGGCCACCGGCAGGTCGGGCTGCCGGTAGAGCGGCGCCTGGTTGCATGCGGCGAGCGATAGGCATGCGGCCACGACAAGGACGGGAAGAACGGGAAGGGCGGGACTACGCATCGTCGGCAGCGTCCTTGCGCAAGACTTTCAAGTCTTTCAGGTCTTTCAGGTCTTTCAGGTCTTTCAGGTCTTTCAGGTCTTCCTCTTCGCTGTAGCTCTTCTTCCTGCTGAGCCATTGGCGCGCCGCAGCGTAGAACAGCGGCGTGAAGAAGACACCGAAGATGGTCGCCGTCAACATGCTGCCCATGACGCCGGTGCCGACTGCCTGTCGGCTGGCGGCGCCCGCGCCGGTCGCGAGCACCAAGGGCAGCATCCCGAGCACGAAGGTCAGGCTCGTCATCAAGATCGGGCGCAGCCGCTGCTGCGCGCCGTTTTTCGCGGCAGTGATGGCGTCACTGCCTTCGCTCTCGTCCTTGATCGCGAACTCGATGATCAGGATGGCGTTCTTCGCGGCCAGGCCGATGATGGTGATGAGGCCGACATTGAAGTACACGTCCGCAGACATGCCGCGCGCCATGGTGAACAACACCGCACCGATCACGCCGAAAGGAATGATGAGCAGCACCGCCACCGGAATCGCCCAGCTCTCGTACAGTGCGGCAAGCAGCAGGAACACGATCACCAGCGAAAGGCCGAGCAGCAAGCCGATCTGGCCCGCGCCTTGTTTTTCCTCGAACGCTGTGCCGGTCCACTCGTAGGCCATGCTGCCGGTTAGCACCTGTCCGGCGATGCGTTCCATCTCCGCCAGCGCCGCGCCGCTCGACTGCCCTGGAGCGGCCTGGCCGGACAGCGTGGCGGATGGAAAGCCGTTGTAGCGTTCGAGCTGCTGCGGCCCTGACAACCAGCGCACCCGCGTAAAAGCCGAGAAGGGAACCATGTCGCCCAGGTTGTTGCGCAGCCTGAGCGCGCCGACGTCCTCCGGCCGCATGCGCTGCGAAGCGTCGGCCTGCAGGAAAACGCGCAGCACGTTGCCTTCGTAGATGAAGTCGTTCGCGTAGCTGGAGCCGAAGGTCAGCGACAGCATCTGGTTGACCTGCGCAATCTGCAAGCCCAGGGCGCGCGCCTTGATGCGGTCGATCTCGACATAGAGTTGCGGCGCATCCGGCAGGCCATCGGGCCGCACGCCGGCAAGGATCGGACTGCGCGCAGCCTCGGCCATGATCTGCCGACTGGCCCGCTGCAAGGCTTCGCCGCCGACGCCGCTGCGATCGAGCACTTTCATGGTGAAGCCGGTGGCGTTGCCGAGCGACTGGATCGGCGGCGGGCTGAGCGCGAAGATCAGCGCCTGCGGAATGTGCGCGAAGGCCCCGTTGGCGCGCCGCACGAGAGCTTCGGCCGAATTCTCGGCGCCGGGTCGCTCCGACCATGGCTTGAGATCGACGAACGAAAGAGCCGCCGATTGGCCCTGTCCGAAGAAGCTGAATCCCGACACGGACGCGATGTTGCGCACCTGGGGTTGCTGCCACAGGAAGGCCTCGGCCTGGTCGACTGCCTGCTGCGTGCGCTCCATGGTCGAGCCGGGCGCACCGGTGTATGAAACGAAGATGTGGCCCTGGTCTTCGGTCGGCAAGAACCCGCCGGGCAGCCGCATGAAGAAATAGGCGGTGGCCACACAGGCCACGACAAACAAAAGCAGCCAGCGCACCGGCCGGCTCAGCATGGCGCCGACGCTGCGCGTGTACTTCGCGGTGGTCTTGTCCATGCCGCTGTTGAAGCGCGCGAACACCCAGTGCAAGGCGCGGGCGGCGGCATTTCGGGGGGCGGGTTTGCTGCCATCGCTCGCCGTGGCGTCGTTCTTGAGCATCGTCGCGCACAGTGCCGCGCCCAGCGTGAGCGCGAGCAGTGTCGACAGGAAGATCGACACCGTCAGCGTGACCGAGAACTGCCGGTAGATGCCGCCGGTCGACCCAGGGAAGAATGCCATCGGCACGAACACCGCCATCAGCACCAGCGTGCTCGCGATCACCGCGCCGGAAATCTGGCCAATGGCCTTGACAGTGGCTTGCCGCGGATTGAGGCCGTCTTCGCGCATGAGCCGCTCGACGTTCTCGACGACCACAATTGCATCGTCGTTCAGGATGCCGATTGCAACGACCATCGCGAACAGCGACAGCAGGTTGATGGTGATGCCGAAGAGCAGGAGCCCGAGGCATGTGCCGACGAGCGCAATCGGCACGATCAGCGTCGGGATCAGCGTTGCGCGCCAGTTCTGCAGGAAGAGAAACACCACCACCGTGACCAGCAACAAGGCCTCGACCATGGTGCGCACAACGCCTTGCACGGACGTCGTGATAAATGGCGTTGTATCGAAGGGCACGATCCATTGCATGCCCGGCGGGAAGGTCCGTTGCAGTTCGGTCAACCGTGCGCGCACGGCGCTCGCCACGGCCAGCGCGTTCGCACCGCTTGCAAGCTGGATCGCCATGCCGGCGGACTGCTTGCCATTGACTGCGAAGCGAAAGCCGTAGCTGTCGTTGCCCAGCTCCACGCGTGCGACGTCTCCGAGTCGGACGGTCGACCCACCAGGGTTCGCGCGCACGATGATCTGCCGGAACTGCTCCGGCGTGGAGAAGCGGCCCTGCAGGACGATGCGGGCATTGAATTCGGCGGTGTCCGTGACGGGCTGATCGCCGAGCCCGCCGCCTGCGGTCTGGCTGTTCTGTTCCTGCACGGCCGTCAACACTTCGCTCGCCGCCAAGCCGAAGCCCGAGAGCTTGTCGCGGTCGAGCCAGATGCGCATCGCATAGGACGACCCGAAGAGCTGCACATCACCCACACCCGGAATGCGGCGCAGCTCGTTGACGATGTTGTTGGATGCAAAGTTGCCCATCTCCAGGGCGTTGGTCGCGGGGTCGGTCGACTGCAGCGCGACCAGCATCAGGAAGCCGGACGAAGACTTCGTGACCGTCACGCCCATCTGCCGGACTTCCATCGGCAGGCGCGGTTCGACCCGGCTCAAGCGGTCCTGCAACTGCGTGCGCGCGACGTCGAGGTCGGTTCCGGGCCTGAGCGTGACGGTGATCTGCGCGGTCCCGTTCGAGCGGCTGATGGCCGACATGTACAGGAAGTTCTCGATCCCGTTCATCTCGTTCTCGATGATCGAGGTGACGGTTCGGTCGAGCGTCTGCGCGTCGGCGCCGTTGAAGACGGCCGAGACATTGAGCGCTGGCGGCGCGACGTCCGGAAACTGCTCGACGGGAAGCAGCAAGATCGCAATGAAGCCGAAGAGAGCGGTGAACAGCGCAATCACCCAGGCAAACACCGGGCGATAGACGAAGAAGCGATTCATCGGACGGGGGCAGGGGCGGGCTGCGCGTTGACCCTTTGGCCGGGCTGGATCTTGTGCCAGCCGTCGACCACGGCCTTTTCTCCCGCAGAGAGGCCGTCGCGAACGATCCAGCCGCCATCGATCTGCGGACCGAGCACCACGGGGCGCCGCACCACGGTGCCGTCTTCGGCGACGGTGGTGACGCTCGCGTTGGCGCCGTCGAGCTGGATGGCGCGCTCAGGCACAGTGAGACCCATCTTGCTCACGCCGGCTGCAATGCGTCCGCGCACGAACTGTCCGGGCAAAAGAACGCGCTTGGGATTGGGAAAGCGCGCGCGAATCGTCTGGCTGCCGGTGGAAGGGTCGACCACCAGATCGGTGAAATCGAGGAAGCCGCGCTCTTCGTACTCACGGCCGTTGGAGAGGATCAGGCGCACCTCGATGTGCGACATGTCAGGGACCTTGATCAGCCCGGAGCGGATCTGCTGCTCGAAATCGAGGACCTCCGAATTGGATTGCGAGAAGGTGGCCGAGATCGGCGAGAGCTGGTTGATCTGCGTCATCAGCGTGGCTGCGCTGGCACTGACGAGTGCGCCCTCGGTGACAAGCGCGCGGCCGACGCGACCTGCGATGGGCGCGCGGACCGTGCTGCGATTGACCTTCAGTTGCGCGCGGGTGACTTCCGCGCTCGCATCGGAGACGTTCGCTTCGGCCTGGCGCAGCGTGGCCAAGGCGGCGTCGAACTCCTGCGCGCTCACGGCCTGGCGGCTCACCAGCGGCTCGAAGCGATTTACGATCGATGCGGCATTGACGCGAGAGGCCTCGGCCCGCTTCAATGCGGCCTGGGCTTGCTGCAGGAGTGCCCGGGTGTCGCGCGGGTCGATCTGGAACAGCGGCGCGCCGGCCTCGACATCCCTGCCTTCATCGAACAGCATGCGCTCGACGATGCCGTCGACCCGGGCGCGCACCTCGGCCGTGCGAACGGGCTCGATCCGCCCGGGCAGTTCGACGATGTTGGCCACCGGCGCGGCAGTCAAGGTGACGACCAGCACCGTCGGAAGCATCTGCGCGGGCGCGGGGGATTCCTGTCGATTGCCGCATCCGCCAATCGCAAGCACCAGCAGAAGAAAGCAGGAGGCTGTGGTCCGGTGCGTGCGGCTTCCCGGTGAGCTGTAAGGCAATTGAATCCTCTGAAACCTCAGGTCGACGGATCGTCGGCGCATCCTAGCCAACTTTCGCGTCCCGGTCTTGCGCATCGGCGCGACTGCGAACGGCTTGACAGGGACTGTGCACAGAGCCCTCCGCAGCGTACCTCCTTCGACCGCGTACGCCCTTCGAATTACCGCGCATGGCCGATAGGCAAGCAGCCGGCCCCCCACCACACTGCGCCTCACGTCGAACCCGGAGACGCAGGAGAAATGGCAATGATCCGAGCTTGCTGGCGCGCGGCAGCGTTGTGGCCCATGCTCGCTTGCGCTTTGCTGGCGGCTTGCTCCAAGGGACCGCAACCGGGCGAAGTCCTGGACGAGGCACGGCTCGCCGGCCGGGACGCGGCTTCGTTTCCCCAGGCGAGCGAGGACTACTTCCATGACATGGACGGCGGCATTTCGCTGACGCCGGAAGAGATCAAGGGCCGCAACATGTGGCTGGTCTGGAGCGGCGGAAACGACCGCTTCTGGAGCCAGATGACCGACTACACCTTCGGCGCGTTCGACCTGCTGAAGATCATCAGCTCGCATCCGAGCCAAGGCTATTCGCGCGCCAACCGGTGGAAGTACTTCGGGCTGGTGAACGAACCCTGCTTCGAGAACGCCGCCGGCCCCGACAAGGACCGGCGCGGACTGTGGCTCGATGTCCGCAGCAAGGGCTGCGCGCCCGATCCATTCGAGAACGAAAGCAAGTACCCGGGCGTGGCGGTGGGCTCGCGGGGCAAATCGCTCGGCGATGGCACGACGCAACCTGTCGGTTCCTACTACGGATGGGCGACGGGCATTGCGGGTCTGCGTCTTTTTCCCAATCCGGCGTTCGATGAGAAGGCGGCCAAGGAGTGGGATGCGGAGAAGTACTACACCGACCCGAACTACTACAACCGCAAGGACCTCGTGCGGCCGTACCGCGTCGGCATGTCGTGCGGCTTCTGCCATCTGGGGCCGAGCCCCGTCAAGCCGCCAGCGGACCCGAACAACCCCAAGTTCGAGAACCTGAGTTCATCGGTGGGCGCGCAGTACATGTGGGTGGACCGGCTCTTCATCCACAACTCGAACAAGCCGGAAGGGCGGACGAACTACATGTTCCAGCTGGCCCATACGTACCGGCCGGGCACCATGGACACATCGCTGGTGTCCACCGACAGCATCAACAATCCTCGCACCATGAATGCGGTGTATGAATTCATGCCGCGCATGGGACTCGCCAGCCGCCTCGGACAGGAAAAGCTCACCGGCGGCGAACTCAATAACAGGCAGTTCAACGATTTCGTGACTGAAGGGCCGTTGACGGACTTCTTCTCCAAGGCCAACGACAGCGTCCACACGCCGCGCGTTCTCAAGGACGGTGCCGATTCGGTGGGCCTTCTGGGTGCGCTCAATCGGGTGTACCTCAACATCGGCCTTTTCAGCGAGGAATGGCTGCTTCATTTCAATCCGGTCGCCGGCGGCAAGACCATCACGCCGATCAAGATCGCCTCCGCGCAGAAGAACTCGAGCTACTGGCAGGCGACGGAAGCGGGTACCTTCGACACCGCCTTGTTCTTCCTGAAGGCAGCGCGGCCCGATCACCTGAAGGACGCACCGGGCGGAGACAAGTACCTCACCGCCGACACCGCCACGGTGGACCGCGGCAAGATCGCCTTTGCCGACACCTGCGCGCGATGCCACTCCAGCAAGGGACCGCCGCCACCGGCATCGCTCGACCTGACGCCTGCGCGTTGCGCGGGGCCCGGCTATGTCGAATGCTTCAAGCGCTACTGGGGCTGGACACAGACGGACGACTACAAGGCGCAGATGCGAAAGATCGTCCAGACGCCGGACTTTCTCGATGGCAACTATCTCTCGTCCGACCAGCGCGTGCCCGTGACACTGCTGAGGACCAACGCCTGCAGCCCGCTCGCCACCAATGCGCTGCAGGGGAATATCTGGGACAACTTCTCGTCGCAGACCTACAAGAGCCTGCCGTCCGTGGGCACCATCACCGTGAGCGACCCTTTCACCGGCGAGCCCAGGCCCTATGTCATGCCCGCGGGCGGCCGCGGCTTCACACGCGTACCTTCGCTGATCAGTATCTGGTCGACCGCGCCTTTCCTGCTCAACAACACAGTGGGTGAAGCCGATGCGGAGAACAATCCATCGGTCGAGGTCCGCATGAAGGTCTTCGACCAATCGATCGAGCAGATGCTGTGGCCGGAGAAGCGCAAGGGCGATTCGGTGCTGGGCGCGAAGGTGCTGGGCACGATCGACCGCACGACCGAACGCAGCACGCTCACGATCCCGGCCGGCTTTGTGCCGGAGCCGCTGCAGCCCATGCAGGGATCGCTGCATCGCTGGCTACCGTGGCTCTTCAAGGAGGGGGGCGACATCGAGCTCGGCCCCATTCCACAGGGCGTGCCGGTGAACTTGCTTGCGAATATCAAGCTGCGCGCCGAGGCCGACACTGTTGGCGAGACTGCCGGACACGTGAAAGACGCGGGTGAGCTGCTCGTTGCCCTCAAGCAGACACTCGCGACGGCACCTGCGGGCGCCACCGACGAAGAGCTCCGCAAGCACTTCGCGGCCGTCAAGGAGCCGATGCTCGCGTTGAGCAAGTGCCCCGACTTCGTCGTCAACCGGGGGCACTATTTCGGCACGGCGCAGTTCAATCGCCAGGACGGCTTGAGCGCCGACGAAAAAGTTTTCGGCCATGAACCGGAACTGAGCGACGAAGACAAGCACGCGCTGATCTCGTTCCTGAAGACCTTCTGATCGCCGTCCGCCGATCGCGTCCATGCCCGGAGCCGAAACGAACGACTGGGACTATGTCATCGTCGGATCGGGTGCGGGTGGCGGCACGTTGGCGGCACGGCTTGCCGAAGCCGGCATGCGCGTCTTCGTGATCGAGGCCGGCGGTGATCCGCGCAGCGGCGATGAGCGCCTTCCGGATGACTACGATGTGCCGGGCTTTCATGCTTTCGCGTGCGAGAACGCAGCCATGAGCTGGAACTTTCATGTTCGGCACTACGCGGACGACATCCAGCAGGCCAAGGACTGGAAATATTCGCCGGGGCAGGGCGTTCTTTATCCGCGCGCGGCGGGCCTTGGCGGCTGCACGTCGCACAACGCGATGATCTTCATGCTGCCGCACGCTTCGGACTGGAACCACATCGCCAAGCTGACGGGCGACTTGTCCTGGCGAGCATCTTCGATGCGGCGGTATGCCTGGCGCGTCGAGGACTGCCGGCATCGCCCCGTCTGGCGTGCGTTGCGGCACCTGGGGCTCGATCCCACCGGGCACGGCTGGCAGGGGTGGCTCCGCACCGAGAAGGCCATTCCCATGACCGTGCTCGGCGATGACGGCCTTGTGCGCGTGTTGCGCGACACGGCGCACGCCTTCGCGAGCAGCCTGCCGAGCCCATTGCTGAGTACCCTCCGATGGGTTCGCGGCGGCCTGGGCGACCCCAACTCGCGGCGCCTGCGCGGCGGCAGCTTCGAAGGCATCTGCTACACCCCGCTCGCAACTTCCAACCATCGGCGCGTGGGCGTGCGGGAGCGGCTTCTCGGCGTGGCGCAAAGGCATCCCGACCGGCTGCACCTCGAACTCGGCGCGCTGGCGACACGAATCCTCTTTGATGCGGACGGCGGCGCTCGCGGCGTGGAATACCTGAAGGGCGATCGGCTGTATCGCGCGCATGCCAAGCCGAGCGAAGAAGCCGGCGAGCGGCGGGAGGTGATGGCGCGGCGCGAAGTGATCCTCTGCGGCGGCGCTTTCAACACGCCGCAACTGCTCATGCTGTCGGGCATTGGGCCGGCGTCGGAACTGACGGTGCATGGCATCGAGGTGCGCGTCGACCTGCCCGGCGTCGGGCGCAATCTGCAGGACCGGTACGAAGTCGCCATCACCCATCGCATGCGCGATCCCTGGGAAGTGCTGAAGGGCGCCCGCTTCGATCGGGACGACACCTTGTGGCGGCACTGGAACCAGGGCGACTCGGGCATGTACGCATCGAACGGCATCGCACTGGGGGTGGTTCAGCGGTCGAAGGGCGCAAAGGGCAGGGGGCATGAACCGGACCTCTTCTGCATGGCGTTGCTGGCGCGCTTCGAAGGCTATTTCAGCGGCTTCTCGAATTGGATTCGCGACAACCACGACTGTCTGACCTGGGCGGTGTTGAAGGCACATACGCGCAATCGCGCAGGCACCGTGCACCTTCGCTCGGCCGATGCGCGCGACACGCCTCTGGTTGACTTCCACTACTTCGACAAAAGCAGCGACGAAGCCGGCGAAGACCTGAAGGCCATGCTGGAGGCGATCCGCTTCGTGCGGCGCATGACGGAGCCATTGCTCAAGAGCGGATGGATCGCGGAAGAGATCGCGCCGGGGCCGGACGTGCAGAGCGACGAGGTGCTGTCCAACTACGTGCGCAATACCGCGTGGGGACACCACGCCTCCTGCTCATGCCCCATTGGCCCGGAAAGCGAAGGCGGTGTCGTGGACAGTGCCTTCGCAGTGCATGGCGTGAAGCGGCTGCGCGTTGTCGATGCGTCTGTGTTCCCACGCATACCGGGCTTCTTCGTCGTGGCCGCCGTCTACATGGTCGCCGAAAAGGCTGCGGACGCGCTGTTACATCAAGCAGCGCGCACACCCCTTTCGGCAAATTGACGACCCTGGACGATTGGCTGACACTTTCTGAACAGAGGGGCTTCCCCGGAGGAGAACGCGCATGGCTTATGACGCCCAGCAACTGCTCGATATGTCGCAGCAGCAACTCGACGATCTCTTTCGCGAGAGCCCGGCGGGCGACATTCCGACGGGCGAGGCGGAGGGCACAGCGATCATTGCCCCGGGTACCGACGTTTCGGAGCTGATCGCGAAGATCATCAACTTCTTCACCTGGCAGGGCAAAGTGTTCGACCCGGACAAGGGCGAACTGATCAACAAGGTCACGGCCTTCGGCCTGGAAGCCGTCGTCGCCAAGGTGTCAAAAGGCGACAGCTGGCTCGATGGCAAGGAGTGCATAGTCATCGATTACTCGCACACCTCACTGGTGGCGCACTGGATCCGCGACGAGATCAGGCTGATCTCACCGAACTTTTATCTCGGCAAGGTCTACTGGGACAAGAACAGGTTGTTCGACTTCTGTCTTCAGTTCTGATGCGGTGACTCCCCAATCGCACTTCATGGTGATCGCGCCGCTCGCGGCAGGTCGAGAGTCCGAGTTGAAGGCATTGCTGGAGAGCATGAACGCGTTGCCCGGCATGGCGGACCCTGCGAACACCCTGGTGCCATTCGGCGGCTTCGAGCGCTTGCACTTCGCGCGATTTGCGCTGCTCGACAACACGACGATGGCGGACCTCGAAGTCTTCGGGCTTGAGCGGCCGGGCGTGCCGAACTACCTGGTCTTCCTTGGCGAATGCGATGGCCCTGCGCAAGCGCAACTCGCCGAATTCGCTGTCATCGCGGGCGACGGGTTGCGCCGCATCTTCGCCCACTGTGCAGATTTCGATCCCGGCCGAGATCTCTTGACATGGCTCTTGGCACACGATGTGCCCGTGGCCGCAAGCTATGTGAACCGCATCGGCCGCACCGTGCAGCAGATTCATCAGAACAGCGCATTGCAACGCGCGTTGTCCGCGCAGGTGCCGCGCGACGGCACTGCCCAAACCGATCCGCAAGGCACGCGACGGGCATTGCTGGCCTATGTGCAAGAGGAACAACTGGAGGGCCGCATTCTGCTGAACTCCGCCGAGCGAACGCCATTCGACTGGCAACTTCGCAACTGCATCCACGCCATCGGCATCCCGTTGGTCGGGCTCATTCTGCTGCCGCTGGTGCTCGTGCTGTCGCCCTTTGTGATCGTGATGCTGCGCCGCGCAGAGAAGGCTGATCCCGAGTTCTGCCCGCGCCCTGACAGGGCAGCCGTGCTTGAAATGCAGGCGCTCGAAGACCATGACCTCACCAACAGCTTCACGGCCCTCGGGCCGGTCAAGCCCGGATGGTTCCGGCGCTGGCTGACGCAACTCGTGCTGCTGTTGATCAACTACGCCTGCCGGCACATCTTCGGGCGAGGCCATCTGGCACGCGTGCAAACGATCCATTTCGCGCGCTGGGTGTTCATCGACGACAAGCGGCGCGTGCTGTTCGCGAGCAACTACGACGGCAGCCACGAGAGCTACATGGACGACTTCATCAACAAGGCGGCATGGGGACTCAACCTGATCTTCAGCAACGGATTCGGCTGGCCGCGCACCGACTGGCTGGTGATGGGCGGCGCGCGGCACGAACTTCGCTTCAAGTACTACCAGCGCCGGCACCAGTTGCCGACACAGGTCTGGTACAAGGCCTACCCCGGGCTCACTCTCACTGATCTCGACCGCAACCAGCGCATTCGCGACGGCTTCGAAATGACGACCATGAGCGACGCGCAAGCGCTCGCATGGCTGAGGCTTCTATGACGGCGCGCCCTGCAAGATCGGTCGACTACGGCGATGTCCAGGGCCTTGTGCGGTTTGGCTATGGACGCCTCACGCAGGCGTGTTTTCTGCTGCTGCGCGTGACGAACGCCGAGGCCGCGCGCGCATGGCTGGCCGCCGCGCCCGTCACCAGTGCGACGCGACGCGATTCGCCGCCGGAGACGGCGCTGCAGATCGCATTCACCAGTGCCGGCTTGCGTGCACTCGGTGTGGGCGAAGACATCATCGAAGGCTTCTCGTCCGAGTTCATCGTCGGCATGAGCAGCGACTCCAGTCGCGCGCGCCGCCTCGGCGATGTCGGTGCGAATGATCCGGCGCACTGGCATTGGGGCGGCACCGACGACACGATGCCGCATGTGATGGTGATGCTCTACGCATTGCCTGGCGGGCTGATCGACTGGGGCGGCATCGCCATGGCTGGCGCGGAGGAAGGCTTCGAGCAGTTGGCCATCCTCGACACCTCCGACATGGACGGCGTCGAGCCCTTCGGATTTGTCGACGGTATCTCGGAACCCACGGTCGATTGGCAACGCGAGCGTGCGCCACGCGACCACGAGCGCCAGGACTACACCAATCTCTCGTGCCTCGGCGAATACCTGCTCGGCTATCCAAATGAGTACGGGAGCTTCACCGATCGGCCTTTGCTCGACGCACAGCGCGACCCCGACGCGGTGCTCGCGCGCGCCGAAGACGATCCGGACAAGGCGGACCTCGGCCTCAACGGCAGCTACCTGGTGCTTCGCCAACTGGAGCAAGACGTCGGCGGCTTCTGGCGTTTCATCGACCGCGAAGCGCAAGGCGATCCTGTAGCGCGCAAGCAGTTGGCCGAAGCGATGGTGGGACGAACGATGGAAGGCGAGCCGCTGATGGGCCGCCCCGATGAAGCCATCGACGGCGAGAGCGATCCTCTCAATACCTTCACCTACCGCGATGACATCAGGGGCGTGCGCTGTCCGGTCGGTGCGCACATCCGGCGCAGCAATCCCCGCAACGCCGATCTTCCGCCGGGAGAGCCGGGATTCATTTCGTGGGCGGTGCGCACGCTCGGCTTCGATGCCGACGCGCTTGCCAACGACCTCGTGTCGTCGACGCGTTTTCATCGGCTGCTGCGCCGCGGCCGCGAGTACGGCCCTGGCATGACGCTGGACGATGCCCTCGCGGGCCGCAGTGCGGGTGAGGGCATCGGCCTGCACTTCATCTGCCTTGGCGCGAACATCGCACGTCAGTTCGAGTTCGTGCAGTCCGCATGGTTGTCGGGCGTCCGGTTCGACGGCCTTGCCGACGAGAGCGATCCGCTCATCGGAAGCCATCTGCCGCGCGTTGACGGCACCGCCGCCGGCAGCTTTTCCATGCCAGTGCCTTCCGGCCCATCGCGGCGGGTGTGCGGACTGCCGCAGTTCGTCACCGTGCTCGGCGGCGCCTACTTCTTCCTGCCGGGACTGCGCGCGCTGCGGTACATCTCGAGGATCGAACCATGAACTCGAACGTGAGCCGCCCCACGCCTCGGGCCAATACGGGGTCCGCCTGGCGCAATCTGGTGAGCGATGCGGGCATGGCGATGATCCGCATCGAACGCCGCTTCGATCCCTTTGTGCGGCCGGCCTTCGATGCGCTCCTGCGTGACCCGCTCGCGCGCTTGGCCACCTCCCTGATCAACAGCCGTCGCACGGACGAAGGGCTCCAGATTGCGGAAGAACGGCTGTTGCCGGACGAGGAGAGCTTCACGGATTCGATCGTCAAGAGCTTCACGCGGCAAATGACCGACCTCTGGAAACCCGGCGGCTTCGAGCGCGGCGGCAACACCAAGACGCAAGGCATCGTGCGCGGCGAATTCATCGTGCACGACGACATACCGGAGCACATGAAGCGCGGCATCTACGCAAATGCGCAGACGTTTCCTGCGTGGGTGCGCTTTTCAGGGCCCGGCCCCTACATCACGCCGGACATCGACGACGTGGGCTTCATGAGCATCAGTATCAAGCTGATGGGCGTCCCCGGACCGAAGCTGATGGACGACGAGAAGCACACGCTGGACATGTTCGCGGTCTCGACCCCGACCTTTGTCACGCCCGACGCCAGGTGCAATGCGGCATTGCAGATCGAGAGCGTGAAGAACGCGCAGATCTTCTATTTCGTCAACTTGCGTGAGTCGCACATGCTCGATCTGATCATGCAGTCGCTGTTCATCAAGACCCAGAGCAGTCCCTTCGAGGCGCCGTATTTCAGTTGCGTGCCTTACCTGATGGGCGAAGGGCAGGCGATGCAGTATTCGATATGGCCGAAGACCCCAAAGCGCACGCCCATACCGCGCCTGCCGTTTCGCCCGCCCGACGACTATCTGCGCAAGGCCATGGTGGCTTCGCTCACGGAAGGCGACGTCGAACTCGATGTCCGCGTGCAGATGCAGACCGATCCGCACCTCATGCCGATCGAGAACGCCGGCGTGCTGTGGCCCGAGAAGCTGTCTCCGCGCGTCAGCGTCGCGACGCTGCGGCTGCCGCGCCAGAAGTTCGACTCGCGCGCGCAGATGGAATTCGCCAAACGGCTGTCATACAACCCATGGCACACCATTCCCGACCATCGCCCGCTTGGCAACCAGAGCCGGGCGCGAAAGCGGATGTACTGGGCGTTGTCGACACTGCGGCACAACATGAACGCGATGCCGCACTATGAGCCTGACGGGGACGAGGTGTTCGATTAAAGGAACGCGCGCAGGGACCCTCAGCCGAGCTTGAAGATACGCTGCGCGTTGCCCGAGCGCACCGCGGCGGTCTGCTCGGCCGGCAGCCTTGCCGTGTTGGCGAATGCGCCCTTGGTGTCGTGCACCTGATGCGGCCAATCGGTACCGAACATCACGTGTTCGGCGCCGACCACCGAGATCAGGTACTGCAGCGCGCCCAGGTTGTAGGTGATGCTGTCGTAGTAGATGTGGCGCAGGTAGTCGGTCGGTTTGCGCTTCATCTGGCGACGGCTTGGGATCTCGACCTCGTCGCCCTTCTCGAAGCGGCCGACGAGGTAGGGCAGGGTGCCGCCACCGTGCGAAGCGATGATCTTCAGATTGGGATACTGGTCGAAGAAGCCTTCGAAGATCATGCGCGTGATCGCCAGCGTGGTGTCGAACATGAAGCCTACCGACCAGCTCAGGTCGAACTTGGTCATGTCCATCATGTCGACGCCGGGCGGGTCCGTCGGGTGCACGAGCACCGGCAGGCCACGCTTGTCGATCTCGGCCCATATGGGTGCGAAGAGCGGATCGGTCAGGCTTCGGCCCGCGATGTTCGCCAGAACCATGACGCCGACGGCGCCGGCCGTGCGGTTGTCGCAAGTGCGCTGCAGCTCTTCGATGGCACGCTGTGGATATTCCCAAGGCAGCGACGTGAACCAGCGGATGCGATCGGGGTACGTGGTCTGCGCCTCGGCCATCGTGTCGTTCGACTCCACCGCTGCCCGGCAGCTGATCTCTTCGTTGCCCCAATAGACATTGGGGCAGGTGAGCGACACCACCGACACGTCGATGCCTGCCGCATCCATGTGCTTGATGCGCAGGTCATAGTCGAAGTGCCCGCGCTGCGGAAGCACGACCGGGGTGTCGCCTCGGAAGATCTCCTGCTGGCCATCGGGCCGCATCTTGATGTTGTAGATCCCGCCCTCTTTCTTGAGCAGTTCGAGCCACCGGGTGGTGAACATGTGGGTGTGAACGTCGATGACTGTCATGGTCTTGTATCTCCAGTGTTCAGGAAGGCCCGCAGGCGCGGGCTTTGTGGTCGGTCGAAAAAATCGTTGGGCGGTGCGGTCTCGATGATCTGGCCTTGGTCCATGAAGATCAGGCGGTCGGCGACGCGGCGCGCGAAGCCCATCTCGTGCGTGACGATCAGCATCGTCATGCCTTCACTCGCCAGGCCCTCCATGGTTTGCAAGACTTCGTTCACCATCTCGGGGTCGAGTGAAGCGGTGGGCTCGTCGAAGAGCACCACCTGAGGCTTCGTGCACAGCGTGCGTGCAATGGCAACGCGCTGCTGCTGCCCGCCGGAGAGCTGTGCCGGATGCTTGTGCGCATGGTCGCGCAGACCGACGCGTTCAAGGTAGTGCATGGCGCGCGCATGCGCCTCCTTGCGGCTGACACCCATGCCCCACACAGGGCCGACCGTGAGATTCTGGAGGGCGGTCATGTGCGGGAAGAGATTGAACTGCTGGAACACCATCCCCACGCGCCGGTTCACGGCAAGCCGCGCGCTGCGCGTGATCTCGTCGGCGCCGACCTCGACACCGCAAACATGCAGATGCCCTTCCTGGAACGGCTCCAGCAGGTTGATGGTGCGCACCAGCGTCGACTTACCCGAGCCCGATGGGCCGCAGATCACGATGCGTTCGCCGGCCATCACTTGCAGGTCGATGTCGCGCAGCGCGTGGTAGTCGCCGTACCACTTGTTGATGCCCGTCATCCTCACCATGGCGGTGGCGGTTGCTTCGCTGGAGGCTCTGGAAGGCGCGGGTGGCATGTTCGTCATCGAGGATTCAATCGCTGTCAGCGCGAGCCTTCGAGGCGTTGGCTGTAGCGCGAGAGGCCCCAGCAGACGGCAAGATAGGCGAGCGCGAGAAAGACATGGCCCGAAGTCAGGATGTTGGCGTCGCCCACCCAACCGGGTGACTTGGCACCGGTCTCGACCGCGCCGAGCAGATCGTTGACGCCGATCACCGACAGAAGCGTGGTCTCCTTGATGATCGCAATCATGATGTTGACCAGCGCCGGCACCACCGCCGTCACCGCCTGGGGCAGCACGATGAGGCGCAACGCCATGAAGTCGCTGAGACCCACGGTCGTCGCTGCTTCGAACTGCCCGCGTCCGATCGATTGCAGCCCGCCGCGAAAGACTTCCGCCGCCATCGCTGCATTGAACAGCGCGAAAGCGGCGAGGGCGCGCGAGAAAAGATCGACGTCCAGGCCTCTGGGCAAGAACATCGGCAGCAATGTCGCCGCGATGAACAGCACGACCAGCAAGGGCACTGAGCGCATGGATTCGACGAACGCCGCACAGAGCCATCGAACCACGGGCAATCGGGAGCGGCGGCCGAGCGCGAGCGCGAGCCCCATTGGCAGGGCAGTGGCAAAGGTGGCGAGCGTCACGACCAAAGTGAGCAGCAGGCCGCCCCAGCGCGTCGGCGGCACGAAGGGCAGAACGCCGCCGCCGAGCAACAGCAAGAAGAAGATCACCGGCAGCAACACGAAGCCGATCAACACGCGCTGCAGGCTGGCACCGCGCGCGCGACGGATCACCCAGGTCCAGAACAAAGCGAACCCTGCGAAGCAGGCCCACGCGCGCCAAAGCTGGTCCGACGGATAGTCGCCCACCAGCCAGGGCTTCCATCGCGCAGTCACGAAGGCCCAGCAGGCGCCGCGGCTGTCGGGGCAAGCGTCGCTCGAAGTGCCTGTCCAATGGGCATTCACCACGGCCCAGTCAAGAAAGCGCCATGCCATGAGGATGACCCCCAATAGCAACAGCAGCGAGATCAATCCCATGGCCGGCCCCGGAAACCAGATCCTGCGCCATCGCATGAGCGCGGTCGTCGTGGCCGCCGGAAGCGGCCGCGCGGCGATCAGTGCGCCACGCACATAGCGGCTCGTGTCAACGTGCATGGCGTTTCATCAAGCGGCGGTTTGCCAGGTTCACCAGAAAGGCAATGGCGAGATTGATGGCCGCATACAGAAGGACCACCAGCGCCATTGCCTCGAGCGCTTGGCCGGTCTGGCTCAGCACCGTTCCGCCGACGATCTGCATGACGTCCGGATAGCCGATGGCGGCGGCGAGCGACGATGCCTTCGCGAGCGTCTGGTATTGCCCGGCAGCCGGAGGCAGTGCCACGCGCAACGCTTGCGGCAGAACCACCAGCAAGGCGGCACGCGCGCCGCTCAGTCCCACCGTGGCAGCGGCCTCCGATTGCCCGCGCGGGACCGACAGGATGCCCGCACGAAAGATTTCCGCAAGAAAAGTGCTGTTGTAGATCGACAGGCCCAGCGTCAGCGCGATGAGTTCGGGCAAGAGCGCAAAGCCGCCGCTGACGTTGAAGCCCTCCACCACGGGCATGTCCCAGCTCAACCCGTTCGCGCCCGACATCATCAGGTGCGGCAGGAACAGTCCGCGGTTGTTCAGCAATGCAGGGCCGAGGTGCAGGCTCTCGCCCACGTCCGGCAGCAGCGCAATCGCCGAGAAGTACCAGAAGAAGATCTGCAGCAGCATCGGGATGTTGCGAAACACCTCGACGTAAGTTGTCGAAGTCCCGCGCACCAGCGGATGCGTGCTGAGCCGTCCGAATGCAATGAAGAGTGCGATGAGCGTGCTGAACACGATGGCCAGCGTCACGACCAGCAGCGTGTTGAGCGTCGCCACCAGGATGGCGTGGCCGTAGGTCGATGCCGGCCCGAACGGGACGAGCGCCTGCGCAATCTCGAAGCCCGCTTCGGTGCGCAGGAAGCCCCAGCCGATCGAGACGCCGAGCGTGTGCGCATTGGTGAGGAAGTTCGAGACGCCGCGCCACGCCAGCCATCCGATCACGGCCAGCAACGAAAGCTGCAGGACATACCCCGGCAGCCGTTCGATGAGAACGGCGCGGGACATCTTGCGAGCTTGTCTCTTCAACGGACTGGAATCGCCATCATCAGGCCGCCGTTGGCGACCAGTGCATTGCGGCCACGGTCAAGGCGCAGGGCGGTTTTCGGGCCGACGTTGCGATCCCACACGTCACCGTAGTTGCCCACGGCCTTGATCGCCTTGTAGGCCCAGTCCGGGTTCACGCCGAGCTTGACGCCGAAGTCGCCCGTCGTGCCCAGAAGGCGCTGAACGTCCGGGCTTTGCGAGTTGCGCTGCTCGTCGACGTTGGCTTGCGTGATGCCGAGTTCTTCCGCCGCCACCAGCGCATTCATGGTGAAGCGCACGAGGGCTTCCCACCGCGGCTGTCCTTGCGCCACGATCGGCCCGATGGGCTCGTTGGAAACGGTCTCGGCCAGCACCTTGAACTCATCGCGATTCGGCAGCTTGGCGAGCCGCGCCGCCAGGCCCGAGCGGTCGTTGATGGCCGCGTCGCAGCGCTTGCCGACGAAAGCGTCCCACGCCTGCTCCTGCGAGGCGAAGGTCACGATCTTGTACTTGAGCTTGTGCGCGCGGAAGTAGTCCGCCACGATGAGTTCCGACGTGCTGCCCTGCGCCGTGCAGATCGTGGCGTTGTTCAGGTCGGCGATCTTGCTGGCCTTGGACTTGGTCGTGACGGCAAAGCCCTGGCCGTCGAAGAACATCACCTTCGGGAACTTGAGGCCACTCACGTCGCGGCTTTGCGTCCATGTAAAGCGGTGCGTGAGCACGTCGACAGCACCGGTGGGCAGTCCGGCAAAGGCCGTCTTGAGGTCCATCGGCACGAGCTGGATCTTCGTGTCGTCGCCCAGCGTCGCGGCGGCGATGGCCTTGCACAGGTCGACGTCGAAGCCTTCGCGCTTGCCGGCGTTGTCTTCGGCCGAGAAACCCGGCGCGGCCAGCGTGACGCCGCACTTGACGACGCCATGCGCCTTCACGTCGTCGAGCACGTCGGCCCGCGCGATGCCTGTGAGCGCCCCCAGCGCGGCGAGGGCGAGCAATGTCTTTCGTGCAGTCGAGAGGGATCTTGGCTTGCGCATGTGTCTCTGTGGTTGTTTGGATCGCGGTGCAGCGTATCACCGGTCGTCGATGTATCCGACCCACAGAAACCCTGCCGGAGCAGACCGGAGACCCTCCACATTCGCATCGGCGAGGTCCTACGCGGCTCGCCGCGGCGCGTGTCTAGACTGCGAGGCCACATTCACGCAAAGCCAGAGGCGAAAGACATGCACGCGCTGACAGTGGGGGGAATCGACCTGCTTTCCTTCCTGGGCCCCGACACGCTGGTCGGGGCCTTGATCTATCTTGTTCTGTTCATGGTGGGCGCGTCGATCCTGTCGCGCGGACTGACGCTGGCCGTGCACAAGGCGATGACGCGGCGCGAATACATCGACCGCACCACGATCAACTTCGTGCAGCAATTGGCAACTGCGCTGATCTGGGTGCTGGCACTGATCCTGTATGCGCATCTCATTCCTGCGCTGCGGGCCATGGGCACTGCGCTGCTGGCCGGTGCCAGCGTGGCTTCCGTCGTCATCGGCCTGGCCGCACAAAGCACGCTGGGAAACCTGGTGGCGGGCGTCGCCATCACCATCTACCGCCCGTTTCGTCTGGGTGACACGCTGCAGGTCACCGCGCCGAGCGGCACCGAGGTCGGCGAGGTGGAGATCATCTCGCTGGGCTACACCACGCTGAGGACTTGGGACGGACGGATGGTGGTGCTTCCGAACAGCGTCGCCGCGAGCCAAGTGACGATCAACCTGACGGCCAACACCCCGCATTTTCCGATGAAGGTTGAGATCGGAATCGGCCGCGATGCGGACATCGACGCGGCCTGCTCGCGGGCGCTTGCGGTTGCGACCGACACACTCGGGCCCGATGCGGTGGGCTCCTGCGTACTGACCCGCATCGACGGCACCACCGCGCAACTCGAACTGCGCTTTCGCACGGACGACGACAAGAGCATCGCCGCGACGCGGTCGAAGCTGTTGACCCGTCTCGCGGGGAGCTTCGGCAGCGATCCTGCGTGGGGTCCGGCGCCGGGGCCGACCTTCTCCTGAGCCGCGCCTCGACGCGAGAGCTCAGGCGCTTGCCGGAAAGCGGATGCCGGGCTCGCCGGCGCGCCACTGCGGATACTTTTGCATCACCCGCGCAAAGATCGGCGCGTTCAACCGTGCCGCAAGCCACTCGCGCAGAGGCGGCCAGGGCTGTGCGTCGAACCACGCCAGATCGACTTGCGCGAACTGACGCACGAAAGGTGCGATCGCGATGTCCGCCAAGCCGGGTTGCTCGCCATGCAGGCAGCGCGACGTCTGCAAGCGCACATCGAGCCGCATTAGAAAAGCAGTGCCTTGCATGCGGTGCGTCTCGGCATCGCCGCCCGGCTGCCGCTGCGGATACTTGTAGCCATCCAGATGCCGCTTGAAATCGCCGTCGCATTCGGCGATGAGACTCAGCGTGGCCTCGAGCGCCTCTGCGCTTTCCGGCAACCATCCTTGCGGATCGTTTCGCCGCAAGGCCCAGAGCATGATGTCCAGGCTTTGGTCGATGACACGGCCATCCACATCGACCAGCACCGGCACCGTTCCCTTGGGCGAAGCCGCGAGCAACTCGGAAGGCTTGTCGCGCAGTACCACTTCGCGCAGCTCGCACGTTTGGCCGCTTGCCGCGATGGCCATGCGCGCACGCATGGCATAGGGGCAGCGGCGGAACGAGTACAGGACGGGGAGGGCCGCGCGAGGTGGCGCGTCCCCGGCGTTCAGATCAACCGGCGAATCGTCTTCTTGCGCCATACGAAGCGGTAGTAGCAAGCCTGCATCGTCAGCATCGCCGTGAAGGCGGCCGGATATGCGATCCAGATGCCGTTAAGGCCGAATCGATGGCTCATCCACCATGCCACCGGAACCTCGATCAGCGCGATGCAGAAGATCGAGATGCTCGTCGGCACAAGCACCGAGCCGCTGGCCCGCATGATCCCCGACAGCGCGGAGCCCATGCCGAAGATCACCGTGCTCCAAAGCATGATGTGCAGCAGCGTCTGCGCCACCTCGATCACCGGTTCGCTGGTGATGAAGAAGCCCATCAGCGGGCGCGAGAACAGATAGCCGAGCACCACCAGCGATCCCGTGAGCACGAGATTCATCTGCAGCGCCGTACGCGTGATGGCTCCGAGGCGATTGACCTGCCCCGCGCCGATAGCTTGCGCGCCGAGGATGGACGCAGTGATCGCGATCGATATCGCCGGAAACTGCACGTACGCCACCACCTGGTTCACCGCACCATAGGCCGCCGTTGCATGCGAGCCGTACGAATTGACGAAGGAAAGCAGGGCGATCTCGGCCAGCGACACGACGATCATCTGCACTCCCGTCGGCACGCCGACCTTGAGCACAGCCTTGAGCAGCGCAGGCCGCACGCGCAGGTGACGCATGAAGTCGGCATCGGGCGCAAGCGGACTCTTCTTGCGCCGCAAGTGAAAAGCGAGCCATGCCGTCGCGACCACGAACGAGATCACCGTGGCACACGCGCCGCTCGCCACGCCAAGCTGGGGCAGACCGAACCAGCCGCGGATGAGCGCGGGGGTGATCACCAGGCCGAGCAAGGTCGAGATCATCAGCGTATAGAGCGGCGTCACCGTGTCGCCCACGCCGCGCAGCATGGCGGTCGACAGCAGGAACACGAAGAGCCCGGGCATCGCGATCAGGATGATTCGCGCGTAGCTGGTGGCGTCGGCGAGGATGTCGGGCGGCGTGCCCAGCAGGCGCAGCATCGGCTCGGTGAACGCGCCGCCGAACAGGGCCACGCAAAGGCCGAACAGCACGCCCACGGTGAGCGTCGTGCCAGCCACGGCCCGAGCCTTGTCGGGCTCGCGCGCGCCCCAGGCTTGGCCGATCAGCACCGACGCACCAGCGCCCAGGCCGATGGTGAAGGCGATGAAGAAGAACATCACCGGAAAGAAGCCCGACACCGCCGCGAGCGCGCCGACGCCGATCATCTGTCCGAGATAGACGTTGTTCAGCGTACCCGACAGAGATTGCAGGATGTTGCTCAACAACATCGGCGCAAGAAAGATCAGGAAAGTCTTCCACAGCGGGCGCGACGCCATGGCGGCCGCCCGTGGATTGGCATGCGATGCGATCGGCGGCGGCACCGGATCGGACACCGACGCGGGAGGCGCGGCGATTTCGCCGGCGTGCTGGATGTCGTCCGCATCCATGGCAGTGGTTCCGGCGGTCTGGATCGGCGGCTTCATGGGGCGCTCCATGCCGCGGCGGCGAGTTTGTTCAGGTGCGTTCGCAAATCGCCGGGCCAGGGGTCGATGAGCTCGTCGAATCGCTCGCGCTCGCCCGCAAAGAGCGCGCGGGTGGCTTCCTCGAAGCCGGGCAGGTCGCCTGCAATGGCGGTCATGAATCGATAGGTGGCTTCGCGCGCGGCGCGCGTCGCATCGCGATCGGCGTGGACGTGGCGCGCCTCGTCCACGAGACGGCGCAGGGCCACCGAGGCTCCGCCGGGTTGGCGCGCGAGCCAGTCCCAATGGCGCGGCAACAGCGTGACTTCGCGTGCCACCACGCCGAGCTTTGGCCGGCCGACGCTGCGTGCGGACTGCTCGTCTGCCGAGGACGTTTGTGAACCAACCACGGCTTCGTCGCGCAGATCGAGGTCCAGGCGTTCGCCCGTGGCGTCATCGAAAACAAAGGGCGGCGTCGAGTCTGCGCGCTTGTTCTGTTTGCGCAACTGGGCAATGACCTGCGAGCGCGGGCCGGAGGCGACGCACCGGAAACCCGCAAAAGCCGTGAGATGGGATTCAGGGGGAGATTCGGAAGCGGATGATTTCATGGGCGCGAATAATACCCGGGCAAAAAAGATCCTGCAATCTACCCGGATGAAACCTTACAAGTCAGGGCGCGCGCCGCACGTTGCGCCACCAGCGGCGCGTGTCGTTCCTCACGCGCCGGCCCGCCCGCCAAGGCGCGCTTTGCCGCACGAGCGAAAGCAGGTTGTCCTTCCATGTCTTCCAGCGCGGATACCAGCGCGCGAACCAAGGAATGCGCATCAGCGCCGGTTCGACCAACTGAAACAGCCGAGCCAGGATCGCGGTCCCCGTTACCTTGGCGGCAAGCAGCAGAAGCAGCGCACTCTTGGCGTGCCCCTCGGCCAGCAGGAACAAGCCCAGCAGCTTGACCGGGAACAGCAGCAGCATCGGCGAAAAGAAAACCAGCACCGCACCCCATGGCGGCAATCGCCGCACCGAGTTTTCCGCGCGCGCCCAGATCGGCAGCCGAGCGAACTGCGCCACAAGCCTTGCGAGCGGATCCCAGCCCCATTCCTCGAACAGTAGCACCGGCACGAGCACGATGATGAGGAGCGTCTGCGGGAGATTTTTGAGGAAGCGCATTGCGGACCATTTTGGCCGCGCACCTGCCGCCGAACAACAACTACTGAGAGCCCGCCCACGCCTTTCGGACCCTCTGCCAGCGCGTAAACTTCTGCCCTTTATTCGCAAGGCGCCCGATGGCGGTGCCGGACTCGGGGACGTTCTTCAGACATGCAAAAGATCATTCGCCAGCTCGCGGCCGAGATCAAGGTTGGTGAGCACCAGGTGAAGGCTGCCGTCGACCTGCTCGACGGTGGCGCCACCGTGCCTTTCATCGCGCGCTACCGCAAGGAGGCCACGGACGGCCTCGACGACATCCAGCTGCGTGAACTGGAGGTGCGCCTTTCCTACCTGCGCGAACTCGAAGACCGACGTGCCGCGGTGTTGAAGAGCATCGACGAACAGGGCAAGCTCACGCCCGAATTGCGCGCCGCGATCGATGCCGTACCGACCAAGCAGGAGCTCGAAGATCTGTATCTTCCCTTCAAGCCCAAGCGCCGCACCAAGGGGCAGATGGCGCGCGAAGCAGGCATCGAGCCGCTGGCGGACAAGCTCTTTGCCGATCCGGCCTTGAATCCGGCCGAAGAGGCCGCTGCATTCGTGAAGCCGGCCGCCGACGGCCTCGATTTCTCGACGGTGCAACTGGTGCTCGATGGGGTCCGAGACATCCTGTCCGAGCGCTGGGCCGAAGATGCGGTGCTTGTGCAACGGCTGCGCGAGTGGCTCTGGTCCGAAGGTCTCTTCAAGTCGAGCCTGATGGCGGGCAAGGACGAGAACAACGCGGACATCGCCAAGTTTCGCGATTACTTCGACTACGACGAGCCGATCGGCCGCGTGCCGTCGCACCGCGCGCTGGCGGTGTTCCGTGGACGCACACAAGAAATTCTGGACGCAAAGCTCGTGCTGCCGGTCGAGCCCGAGCCGGGCAAGCCTTCGATTGCGGAAGGCAAGATCGCGCTGCATCTGGGCTGGAGCCATGCGGGCCGTCCGGCCGATGACCTGATTCGCAAGTGCGTTGCGTGGACCTGGCGCGTCAAGCTCGCGCTGTCGACCGAGCGCGACCTGTTCACCCGGCTGCGTGAAGAAGCCGAAAAGGTGGCCATCAAGGTCTTTGCCGACAACCTGCGCGACCTGCTGCTCGCCGCGCCGGCCGGCCAGCGCGTGGTGATGGGGCTCGATCCGGGCATCCGCACCGGCGTCAAGGTCGCGGTGGTCGACGCCACCGGCAAGCTCGTGGAGACGGCGACAGTGTTTCCGCACGAGCCGCGCAAGGACTGGGAAGGCTCGCTGCATACGCTGGGCAAACTGTGTGCCAAGCACAGCGTCAATCTGATTGCCATCGGCAACGGCACCGCAAGCCGCGAGACCGACAAGCTCGCCGCCGATCTCATCAAGCTGCTCGCGAAGATGAGTGCACAAGCCGGCGTCGAGGCGCAGAACGTCGAAAAGGTGGTGGTGAGCGAAGCCGGTGCCTCGGTCTATTCGGCCAGCGAATTCGCGTCGCAGGAAATGCCGGACGTCGACGTGAGCCTGCGCGGCGCGGCCAGCATCGCGCGGCGCTTGCAAGACCCCTTGGCCGAACTGGTGAAGATCGATCCCAAGTCGATTGGTGTGGGCCAGTACCAGCACGATGTGAACCAGAGCGAACTCGCGCGCACGCTGCACGCGGTCGTCGAAGATTGTGTGAACTCCGTCGGCGTCGACCTGAACACCGCCAGCGTGCCTCTGCTGTCGCGTGTGTCCGGCCTGTCGGGGAGCGTCGCCAAGGCAGTGGTGCGCTGGCGCGAGGCCAACGGCGCATTCGCGAGCCGTCAGCAACTGCTGGACGTGAGCGGCTTCGGCGCCAAGACTTTCGAGCAGAGCGCGGGCTTCCTGCGCATTCGCGGCGGCGCGAATCCGCTGGACATGACCGGCGTGCATCCGGAAACCTATGCGGTGGTCGAGAAGATGATCGAGAAGACAGGCAAGCCTGTGGCCGAATTGATGGGCCGCGCGGAGATGCTGAAGACGCTCAAGCCGGAGCTTTTCGCGAACGAGAAATTCGGCGTCATCACGGTCAAGGACATCCTCGGCGAACTCGAGAAGCCAGGCCGCGACCCGCGCCCGGACTTCAAGGTGGCGCGCTTCAATGACGGCGTCGAGGACATCAAGGATCTGGTCGAAGGCATGGTGCTCGAAGGCACCGTGAGCAATGTGGCGCAGTTTGGTGCCTTCGTGGACCTGGGTGTGCACCAGGATGGGCTTGTGCACGTCAGCCAGCTTTCGCACAAGTTCGTGAACGACGCGCGCGAGGTCGTGAAGACGGGCGACATCGTCAAGGTCAAGGTGATGGAGGTCGACGTGGCCCGCAAGCGCATCGGGCTTTCGATGAAGCTCGATGCGGCGCCTGCGCGGCGCGATGGTCCGCGCGAAAACCGCTTTGAAGGCGCTGGGCGAGGGCAACAAGGTCCGCGCCGCGACAACTCGCCGCAGCCGGCGGGGCAGATGGCGTCGGCCTTTGCCAAGCTGCAAGGCCTTCGCAAGTAGGCCTCATGTCGCCAATGCTTGCGGGCGCACGATTCTTGCCAGTGCACGGATCATGAAAGCGCTTCGCATCTATGCAGGACCGGCCGCCCGCGAACACATCACGGCGCACGGACTGCGGGCGAAGGATGTGCGAACCATTCCCGGCGCGGCGGGCGGACCCAAGGGCCTCATCCTGGGGCCCATCGATCGTTTCCTTTTCGGCGATTGGCTCTCGAAGTCCACGCAGCCGATCGATCTGGTCGGGGCGTCGATCGGCGCCTGGAGGCTCGCCAATGCGTGCCTCACCGATGCGAAGACAGCGTTCGAGCAGTTCGAGCACGGCTACATCCATCAGCATTTCGAAGTGCCCGAGGGCGAAAAGCGATTGAGCGCCAAGCAGATCAGCGCGCTCTTCGGCGAGGGTCTGCGCGGCTTCTATGGCGGTCGCGCCCACGAGGTGCTGGGCCACTCGCGCTACAGCCTGCACGTGATCACTTCACGAGGACGGCACATCCTTGGCCGGGAGGGACCCGCGCGCACCCCTGTCGGGTACCTGGGCGCATTCATCACCAACAGCGTGCGACGCAAGAGCCTGGGCGCATGGCTGGAACGCGTGGTGTTCTCCACGCCGGGCGCCAAGCTGCCTTTTGCGGCGCAGGATTTCCGCACCCGCCAGGTCGACCTGATCGAAGACAACTTCGAGCTGGCGCTGCAGGCCTCGTGCTCGATCCCGTTCATGCTCGAAGCGGTGCACGACATTCCGGGTGCACCTCCCGGCGCTTACTGGGATGGCGGGATCACCGACTACCACCTGCATCTGAACTACGCGAACGCGGATGGCGTGGTGTTGTATCCGCACTTCCAGAAGGCGGTGGTTCCGGGCTGGCTCGACAAGGGGCTCAAGTGGCGTCACAAGGCTACCGGCTTTCTCGATCGCACGGTGGTGCTCGCGCCCGAACCTGAATGGGTCCGGTCGCTGCCGAACGGGAAGTTGCCGGATCGCAACGATTTCGTGCGCTACGGCAATGATGCGGCCGGCCGAATCAAAGCCTGGAGCACTGCGGCCAAGGAATCGCAGCGGCTGGCGGATGAGCTTGCCGAGTGGCTGCACGCGGACAGCGCAGGCGAGGTTCTGCCGCTTTAGGTTGTGCCGCTTTCGCTTGGATAGGCGGGGCCGCGCGACGGAGCTAAAGTGCCGGAACACCGGAGACACACCCCATGACAGTGACCCGAATCGTCGGATTGATCCTGATCGTTGCGGGCATCGCCGCGCTCGGCATAGACCGGTTCAGCTTCACCCGGGAAACCCATCAACTCAAGCTCGGCCCGCTCCAGTTGTCGGTGAAGGAAAAGCAGGAAGTCGAATTCCCGATCTGGGTTGGCGTGGGTGCCATCGTGCTTGGGGGCGTGCTGCTGGCTTTCGGCGGCAAGAAACCCTGATCCGTCGGCTAGCCGAAATCCTGTTCGCGCAATTCGATCGGCTCACCGTGCGGCGTGCGGTCGGCGGCGTGGTCCCATGCGTCGCGGTAGCGCGCCAGTTCGCCCGGCGAACTCGCGCCCTTGCTCGCTACCAATGTCTCCAGCGCCGCGAGCCAGTGGTGGTAGTAGGTGTCGCCCATGTCTGCATCGCCAGCGGCCTGAGCGGCGCTGATCTGGCTTGCCAGCACATCGGCCCACTCGGGCCAGGTGAACAGGCCGCGCTGATGGAGCGACACTGCCATCGCAAAGGCGTGCGCCTCCCACGGTTCGCGGAACACCGGCTCGATGCCATCCTTCGTCGGCATTCCCGGCAATAGCTGCGCTGCCGTGTTCATTCGGCGGCCTCTGGATCTAGATAGCTTTCCCATGCATCCACGGAAACGCTGAGCCCGGGTGCCGCCTTCGGGCCCCAGAGCGTGTGTCCATTGAAGACCACGGTGTAGAGCCATTGCGGCTGCTCGCCCAGACCTTGCGCGTGCGCATCCGCGAAGACATGCATGCCGTGCAGATGTTCGATGGTGCCGACCTTGCCCTGCGCATAGCCGGGCAAGCGGGTGTGATGCTCGACATGGCCGGCGCGCGTCCGAACCCGTTGGCCGATGGAGAAGCGCGCAGGCGCACTGGCGGGGCGCTCCGCCGATGTGCCTCGCGCCAGCGCGGCCGGGACATCGGCGGCCTGCAGCACGCGTTTGACCGGTTGGGGAGGATGCAGCACGCGCCCACTGGAGAGTTCGTCAGGCAATACCTGCGACCGCTCGGCCATGAGCTTTTCGAGCGCTTCCAGCCATATCTGGTAGTAGCTCAACCGGGCGTAGTTCGGCAGCGTTTCGCGAGCGCTGCGGCTCGCTTCGATGTTCCATGAACCCGTGCCGCCCATCGCCAGCGTCAGCGCCAGCACGCGCGCTTCCCAGTCCGCGTGGAAGATTTCGTCCTCGGGTTCGGGCACGATCGCGCCCGGCATGTCGCGGCCGCCGATGTCTGCGTGACTGATGTAGGTCATCGTGCGGCCTCCGGCGTGCGCGCCAAGCCGGTGCCGATCATCGAGTCTCGCGTCACCAGTTCGGCCAATGCCTCTTCGCTCCAGCCGTCGGTGCCCGGGGGGCGTTGCGGAACCACGAGATAGCGCACCTCCGCGGTCGAATCCCACACGCGGATGGTCGTCGACTCGGGCAGATGGACGCCGAACTCCGACAGCACGCCACGAGGATCCTTGACCGCACGCGATCGATAGGGCGCGCTCTTGTACCAGGTCGGCGGCAGACCGAGCACGGGCCATGGATAGCAACTGCACAGCGTGCAAACCACCATGTGATGACGGTCGTCCGTATTGGCCACCGCGACCATGTGCTCGCCTTGCCGCCCCGTGTAGCCGAGCGAGGCGATCGCGGCGGTGGCGTCTTTCAGCAGCCAGTCGTGGAAGGCCGGATCGCTCCAGGCTTTTGCGACGACACGGGCGCCGTTGCGCGGGCCAATCCGGGTCTTGTAGGTGTCGATGAGCACATCGAGCGCATTGGGATCGATGTAGCCCTTTTGCGTGAGCACGGACTCGAGCGCGCGCACCCGAAGGTCCATCTCGCCCAATTCGCTGTGGTCGCCGTCGTGATCATGCGTGTGATCGTGCGTGTGATCGGGGTGGTGGTCGTGTGCCATGGCCGCATGCTAGCGCCACACGGCCGTGGGTGCTCTACATCGACTCTTCCAGCATCTGCCGATAGTCCTCTCGCGTGGCGAGCCGCGGGTTGGTCTTGTGGCAGTGGTCCGCCATGGCGCCGTCGATCACCTGCTCGAAGATCGCGGGGGTCACCCCGACTTCGGCCAGCCCTTTGGGCAGTTCGAGCCGCCCGCACATGTCGCGGATCGCCTCGCCCAGGTCGCCGGCTGAATCCAGGTGCATGGCCTGCGCCATCCGAAGCAGGCGCTGGTCCTTCTGCACCGAATCGGCGCCGGCATTGAAGTGGATCACTGCGGGGAGGAAGAGGGCGTTCAGCGTTCCATGGTGCAGGCGCGGGTCGATACCGCCGAGGCTGTGGCTCAGCGAATGCACGCAGCCCAGGCCCTTCTGGAAGGCCATGGCGCCTTGCATCGACGCGCTCATCAGGTTCAGGCGCGCTTCGCGATCGCTGCCGTCCTTGGTGGCCCGTTCGATATGGCCCCAGGCGCGCTCGAGCCCGTCGAGCGCAATCCCGTCTGCCGGCGGATTAAAGGCGGCCGACATGAAAGTCTCCATGCAATGCGCGATGGCGTCCATGCCCGTGGCGGCGGTCAGCCTTGGCGGCAGCCCCAGCGTGAGTTCGGGGTCGCAGATGGCCGCCTTCGGCATCAGGAACCAGCTGTGGAAGCCCAGCTTGCGGTGATCGTCGACGATCACAATGGCCCCGCGCGCCACTTCGCTCCCGGTGCCGCTGGTCGTGGGGACGGCGATCAGCGGTGCAACGCGATCGGTGATCTTGGCCGAGCCGCCTTCGATGGTGGCGTAGGTCTTGAGCGGGCCTTCATGCGTGGCGGCGATTGCGACGCCCTTCGCGCAATCGATGGCGGAACCGCCTCCGACAGCGATCAAGCCATCGCAGTGGTGGGCGTGATATTGCGCCGCGGCGGCGCGCACCGCGGCTTCCGTCGGGTTGGAAGGCGTCTGGTCGAACACGGTGGCAGGCAGGTCGCCGAGTGCATCGATCGCCTTCTGCAGGATGCCGGCCGCGCGCACGCCGGCGTCGGTCACCACCAGCGGGCGTTGGATGCCGATGCGCTCGCATTCGCTGCGAAGCAGGCGGACGGCGCCGAATTCGAACTGGATCTGGGTGAGGTACTGGATGAGGGCCATGGGACTTCGGTGTAGTGCAGGCGGTGCGGACAGTGCGAACGGTACGATGCGAGCCCTCGAATCTATCAAGCACATCGCACCTTGCACACTCAAAAAACCCTTGCGCTTGACGCGACCGGGACAGTCGGCGGGCATTGACCGGATGATCGCGCTCACTCCCAAGATGGCCAGCGTGGTCGACCGCATGGCGCGTGCCGGCCGGCCGCCGCTGCACGCCTTGATACCGGCGGAGGCCAAGGCCGTCTACGAAAAAGGCGCTGGCGTGCTCGAAGTACCCAAGCCGCAGCTTGCGCGCGTCGACGATTTCACCTTGCCCGTACGCGACGGCTATGCCTTGCCGGCACGCCTGTATGCGCCGTCGGACGCGGTATTGCCGGTGCTGTTGTTCTTTCATGGCGGCGGTTTCACCGTCGGCAGCATTGCCACGCATGACACCTTGTGCCGCGTGTTGAGCCAGAAAAGCGGCTGCGCCGTCGTTTCGGTCGACTACCGCCTGGCGCCGGAACACAAGTTTCCGACTGCATCGAACGACGCGTGGGACGCGCTCGCGCATCTCGCAAACAACGCGGTGCAGTGGGGTCTCGACGGCGCTCGCATCGCGGTCGGCGGCGACAGCGCAGGCGGCACGCTGGCGGCGGTGTGCGCCATTCTTGCGCGCGACGCGGGGATCCCGCTCGCACTGCAATTGCTTTTCTACCCCGGCACGGCCGCGCATCAGGACACGCCGTCGCACAAGAAATACGCTCAAGGCCCGTTGTTGGGCGAGGCACTCATCAGCTATTTCTTCAGCCAGTACGTCAATTCGCCCGCCGATCGCGACGACTGGCGCTTCGCACCGCTGAACGCCGAAGACGTCGAAGGCGTGGCGCCTGCGTGGATCGGTCTGGCCGAATACGATCCGGTCGTCGATGAAGGCGTTGCCTACGCCGACAAACTGCGCGCAGCCGGTGTGCCCGTCGACCTGGAAATCTATCGCGGCGTCATCCACGAATTCGTCAAGATGGGCCGCGCCATCCCCGAAGCGCTGCAGGCGCATGCCGACGCAGCGCGCGCCCTCAAAGAAGCCTTGCAACCATGACCCAAGCAGAACACCTCAAGAAATCCGACTTTCGTTTCTTCCACCGCCTGCGCGTTCGCTGGGCCGAGGTGGACATGCAGAAAATCGTCTTCAACGCGCACTACCTGATGTACTTCGACACCGCCATTGCGGACTATTGGCGTGCGATGGCCTTGCCGTATGAAGAGGCGATGCAATCGCTCGGCGGCGACCTCTACGTGCGCAAGGCAACGGTCGAGTTCAACGCCTCGGCGCGCGTGGACGATCTGCTCGACGTCGGCATGAAGTGCGTTCGCGTGGGCAATTCGTCAATCCTGTTCGCCGGCGGGCTCTTCCGGGGCGACGAACTGCTGGTGACTTGCGAGTTGGTCTATGTCTATGCCGACCCTGCCACGCAGACTTCGAAGCCGGTGCCGCCCCTGCTGCGCGAAATTCTCATGGGCTTCGAGGCGGGCGAGCCGATGCGCGAGGTTGCAACCGGCAACTGGGATGCGGTCGGGGAGGGCGCGGGCAAGGTCCGGCGCGAAGTCTTCATCGAGGAGCAGCGCATTCCGAAGGAGCTCGAATGGGATGAGCACGACGCCAGCGCGGTGCACGCCGTAGCGCGCAATCGGCTCGGCCAGACAATCGCGACCGGGCGCCTCGTGTCGGAGTCACCCGGCGTAGGCCGCATCGGCCGCATGGCGGTGCACCGCACGCTTCGGGGCGCCGGACACGGTGAGGCCGTGCTGCGCGCGCTCGAAGCCGCCGCGGCAGCGCGAGGTGAACGTGAGGTGGCCCTGCATGCGCAGCACAGTGCGGAAGGCTTCTACGTGCGCCTGGGCTATGCGCCGTCGGGAGAGCCCTTCGAAGAGGCCGGCATCGCGCACATCGAGATGCGACGCAAGCTCTGAGCCTCGCCCGGTTCGCTGCAATTCGCTGCGATTCGCTGTGACTCGCCGGGATTACCCGATGGCCCGCGCCGCGGGCGCCGCTCAAGATGGCCGCTCCTCATCTACCCGGAGACACAGCGATGGCCAACTTTGTTCTCGTCCACGGCGCCTGGCACGGCGGTTGGTGCTACCGGCAAACGGCGGATGCACTTCGCGCGGCCGGACACGCGGTCTTCACGCCCACGCACACCGGCGTCGGTGAGCGGACGCACCAGTCAGCGGAAAACATCACGCTGGAGACTCACATCCGCGACGTTTGCGGCTGCATCGAGTGGGAAGAGTTGAGCGACGTCATCCTCGTCGGCCACTCATATGGCGGCATGGTCATCACGGGTGTGGCGGACCGCATGAGCGAGAAGATCCGATCTCTCGTCTACCTCGATGCCTTCGTGCCCGAGCATGGCGACTCCTTGACCGGCCTTCTGAGCAAGGCATTGGCGCCCGAGGTTGCGGGGCTGTTTCTGGGGTCCTTCCGCGGCACCGCTTTGCAGCACCACAGCGGACTGATGCAGCCGATTCCTGCCGAAATGTTCAATATTGCCCCCGCAAACCGCGCTCGCGTCGACCGGCTCTGCCGCCCGCAGGCGCTCGCGACTTTCGAGATGCCGCTGCTGCTCACGGGCGGCATCGACACGATCAAGGAGCGCCTGTACATCCTCGCGGACAACTGGGACCCGAGTCCTTTCCGCTATTTCGCGGCCAAGACGGAGAAGGCGCCCGGCTGGCGGCTGGTGAAGATGCCGGTCAGCCACGACGTCATGGTCGACATGCCCGAGGAGCTTGCTGCTGAACTGCTCAAGCTTGCCTGAACCGAGTGGCGCACGAGGCCCCGCAAGTGAGTTATCGCTCCTGCAGCATTGTGGAAAAGAGAACGCAGCACGCACCAAGGTGGCGTGCTGCGCCGCATCGGCGCTGCGCACGAAAAGCGTGCTTCTCCCAATGAGGAAAGCGCTTTGTGCACTGCACCAAAAACTGAAAGTCAAGACTTTCTTTTCCCCGCAGCCGGTGCATGACTCTGTGGATAACCCCCTGAGCATCTTTCCGGAGCCGCATCCCGCTTGGCTTCCACTGCGATGCTCATCGAACGGGCAGTTGCTTCCGGGGCTGAAGTTTTTTTCTGTCGCGAGGGGTTCGGCAGAAGGGCCGGCTGTGGTAATGCGGCGGCCGGGGCAAGGCGCTAAATGTCTTCGACCAGCGGATAGGGCAGCGGCTCGACGGTAAGCGCCGGCCCCTCGGCCGAGCGTGCATGCAGGCCGCCGGCGTCGATGGCGGCGATCTGGATCGAGATCAGCCCGGCCCACCCGCCATCTGGCGCGGGCGCGGCCTGCGCCACAGTGCCGACGGGTTGCTCCGCGTCGCTGGCGGCGAAGACTTCCTGGCCGGCAGCAATCTCGTCGCTGGCCTGCACGAGATAAGTGCGCCGCTTCAATGTGCCGCGAAACTGGCTGCGCGCCACCACTTCCTGCCCCGGATAGCATCCCTTCTTGAAGTTCACGCCGCCGACCGACTCATAGTTGATCATCTGCGGCACGAACGCTTCGACCACGGGCGCGGTGAGGGTCACGATGCCGCTTCGCACTTCGCTCCACTGCCAGAGCGCGGGATCGAGCACCGCACCTTGAGGCGCGGCCTGGCCGGCCGGCGCGATCCACAGCGCGCGCGGAACGCCATCGGACGGGTAGAGGGTGACGGCATGCGCCTCGCCGACGGCAACGGACCGTCCCGGAAGCCCGGCCGGATCCACGCCGTTCGCGGTCAAGGCGGTGCCGGCAAGGCCGTAAAGCGCGTAGTCGCCGGTCGCGTCCGTCAGCTTTGCCTTGGCGCGCAGCACGAACATCGACAGCCGCTTGAGCGTCGCGGCGAGGATGTCGCGGCTGCATATCAGCAGGACGCGCTCGGGTTGCGGCCGGATGCCGATGAAGCTCGCGATGGCGCGGCCCTTGGCCGTGCAAAGTGCCGCAAGACGCGCCTCCGAGGCATCGAGCAAGGCGAAGTCCTGGGTGAGCTGGCCATGCAGGAAGCTGGCGGCATCGGGGCCCTCGGCGCGGATCACACCAAGGTGAGAAAGGGCGGTGGCGCCATTCAAAACGACTGAGGTCATCGCTGAATTATCATGGCCGGCTCCGTTCCGTTCGGTCCGCAGGGCTTCCTCTTATTTCTGTCTGATCGCTTCCTTCGTCGGAATCCGTGCGTCGCTTCTTTCTCACCATTTTTCTGCTGGCATCCTTTGTCGCGCTGGGTCTCGGCGCGGCGGGGCTTTGGTGGCTCAATCAGCCGCTGCGTTTGCCGGCGCCGAGCGTCGATCTGTCGATCGAGCCTGGCACCACGCCCAAGGGCATCGCCCAAGCCGTCGTCGATACGGGCGTCGACGTACCGCCCCAACTGCTCTATTTGTGGTTTCGCTTTTCCGGTCAAGACCGGCAAATGCGCGCCGGCAGCTACGAATTGGACCGGGGCATCACGCCCCGAACGCTGCTCAGCGTGCTCGTGCGCGGCGAAGAGGCAACGCGAAGCCTTGTGCTCGTCGAAGGCTGGAACTTCCGTCAGGTACGCGCTGCATTGGCAAAGGCGGACCAGTTGAAGCCCGACACGCTGGGTCAATCCGACGAGGAAATCATGGCGCGCCTCGGCAGGGCGGGGATGCACCCGGAGGGGCGCTTCTTCCCTGACACCTACACCTATTCCAAAGGATCGACGGACTTCGCGTTGCTCCAGAGGGCCATGCGCGCGATGGACAAGAAGCTCGACGCCGCGTGGGCCGCTCGTTCACCGAATATCTCCGTCAAAACGCCCGATGAGGCGCTGATCCTCGCCAGCATTGTCGAAAAGGAGACAGGCAAGGCCCAGGACCGCGCCGAGGTTGCCGCGGTCTTTCACAACCGGCTGCGCATCGGAATGCCGCTGCAGACCGATCCCACCGTCATCTATGGCATGGGCACGCGCTTCGACGGCAATCTGCGCAAGAAGGATTTGCAGACGGACACCCCGTGGAACACCTACACGCACAACGGCCTGCCGCCGACCCCGATCGCAATGCCGGGCAAGGCTGCTTTGCTTGCCGCGGTACAGCCGGCGCAGAGCAAGTCGCTGTATTTCGTTTCTCGCGGGGACGGAACCAGCCAGTTCAGCGGCTCACTCGATGAGCACAACAGGGCGGTGAACCGCTATCAGCGCGGCGCTACCGATCCGAACCAGCGGAGTGGTCAATGAAGGGGCTTTTCCTCACACTCGAAGGCATCGACGGTGCCGGCAAATCGAGCCACATCGATGCGCTCGAAGCGCTCTTCAAGGCGCAGGGGCGGCAGGTCACTCGCACGCGCGAGCCCGGCGGCACCCCATTGGCCGAAACGCTGCGCACGCAGATCCTCGATCAGCCGATGGATGCGCTGACCGAAACGCTGCTGGTGTTCGCGGCGCGGCGCGACCATGTCGTGCGAGTCATCGTGCCGGCTCTGGCGCGAGGCGACGTGGTGCTTTGCGACCGCTTCACCGATGCGACATTCGCCTACCAGGGGGCCGGGCGCGGGTTCGATCCGCTCGTGCTTTCAGTCCTTGAAGAATGGGTGCAGTCGCAGCCCGCGTCCCTAGACGGCGCGCTGCTTCAGCCCGACATCACGCTGTGGTTCGACCTGGCGCCTGAAGCCGCCGCCGAGCGCCTGGCCGGAGCACGCGTGCCGGACAAGTTCGAGTCGCAGCCGGTCGAGTTCTTTCGCCGTGTGGCGGCTGGCTACGCCGAACGCGCAGAGCGTGCGCCGCGCTTCGCCCGCATCGATGCCGCGCAACCCCGTGAACGCGTGTGGCAGCAGATCGAGCAGGAACTGGCACGGCGTGGTCTTGTCAGCCCACCGATCGAAAGTGCGCCTTGAACGCGGACACCCTGTCTCCCTGGTTGCGCAAACCCTTGGCCGAACTGCTGCGCCAACGCGGACATGCGTGGCTGCTGCAAGGTCCGTCGGGCCTCGGCCAATATGAACTGGGCCTCGCGCTGGCTGCCGCATGGCTGTGCGAGAACCCGGACGAAACGCACGGACGCGGCGCCTGCGGCCATTGCCCAAGCTGCCACGCCATTCAGGTTCGAACGCACGCCGACCTGTGCATGCTCATGCCCGAGGTCGCCATGCAGGAACTCGGCTGGCCGCTCGATGAAAAGGCGCAGTCCGACATCGACGACAAGAAGCGAAAGCCAAGCCGCGAGATTCGCGTCGAAGCCATGCGCGATGCCGTCGGCTTTGCGCAGCGCACGAGTGCGCGGGGCCGCGGAAAGGTCGTGTTCGTGTATCCGGCCGAGCGCATGAACACCATCACCGCCAACGCGCTGCTGAAAACCCTGGAAGAGCCTGTCGGCGATGTGCGCTTCGTGCTCGCGAGCGAGGCGGCCTGGCAGCTGCTGCCGACCATCCGCAGCCGCTGCCTCGGCTTCACGCTGCCGTGGCCGGAAGAGGGCGAGGCGCGGGACTGGCTGGTCGAGCAGGGCATACCCGCGGGCGACGCCGTCGCGTTACTGCGCGCTGCAGGCGGCCGCCCGAGCGATGCCTTGCGACTGGCGAGCCAGGGGCAGTCGCCCCAGGCCTGGGGGATGTTGCCGAAGGCCATGTCGCGCGGAGATGTCAGCGCCCTGGCCGACCGCGCACCGGCGCAAGCCATTGGGGCGCTCCAAAAACTCTGCCATGACCTGATGGCTGCGGACAGTGGTGCCGCACCGCGGTTTTTCGACGCGGCAGACTTGCCGCTGCTGCCGTCGCGGATGGCTTTGGCCCGCTGGTCGAGGTCGCTCGCGAATGCGGCAAAAACCGCAGAACATCCTTTCAATGCGGGACTCATGATCGAGGCGCTTGTGAGCGAGGCGCGAACCACCCTAAACTCGGCACGCCGCCGCCCATGAACACACCAGCCACACCCGCCCCGTCCGCGCCTGTCAGGCCCAGCGTCATCCAGCTCGCCATCAAGGAAAAAGGGGCGCTCTACGCGGCCTACATTCCCTTGTTCGCTGAAGGCGGGATCTTCATTCCGACGTCGCGGGAATACCGGCTCGGCGACGACGTCTATGTGCTCCTCACGCTGCCCGACGATCCGCAGCGCTATCCGATTGCAGGCAAAGTGGCGTGGATCACCCCGGCCCGTGCCGCCGGAAACCGGGCGCCGGGCGTGGGCATCCGTTTTCCGTCGGATGAGAAGTCGCGACAGTTGAAGTTGCGCATCGAAGAGGCGCTCGGCGGCACGATGGCATCCGACCGGCCAACCCAAACCATCTGATCCGGGCCCCGCTCTTTCCCGACGCGGACAGCGGACCGTACGCGGCGCCCCACGCGCCGCAATCCAACATTCCGATTCCGCGATGTTTACCGATTCCCACTGCCACCTCACCTTTCCCGAATTCGCGGACCAGATGCCGCAGATCCGCGCCGCCATGGCTGCCGCGCAGGTCGATCGGGCGCTCTGCATCTGCACCACGCTCGAAGAATTCGACGACGTGCAGGCCCTCGCGGCTGGTTATGACAACTTCTGGGCGTCCGTAGGCGTCCATCCGGACAACGAAGACATCGCCGAGCCCACGGTCGAGGATCTCGTGCGGCGATCGGCGCTGCCGAAAGTCGTCGCCATCGGCGAAACCGGACTCGACTACTACCAGATGGAAGAACGCAAGGGTGGCCGCAGCATTGCCGATCTCGAATGGCAGCGCGACCGGTTCCGCGTGCACATTCGCGCTGCCCAGCAGACGCGCAAGCCACTCATCATCCACACGCGCGAAGCGTCGGCGGACACTTTGGCCATCCTGAAGGAAGAGGGCGAGGATGGCGGCGCCAAGGCCGCGGGCGGTGTCTTCCATTGCTTTACCGAAACCGCAGAAGTGGCTCGTGCTGCGCTCGACCTCGGCTTCTACATTTCCTTCTCGGGCATCCTGACCTTCAAGAAGGCGCAGGACCTGCGGGACGTGGCGGCCTTCGTGCCGCTCGACCGCATGCTGATCGAAACCGACAGCCCGTATCTCGCGCCCGTGCCGTACCGCGGCAAGACCAACAACCCCTCGTATGTGCCCTATGTGGCGCAACAAATCGCTGAACTGCGCAAGCTGCCTGTCGAGGCCATTGCCAAGGCCACCAGCGACAACTTCGAGACCCTGTTTGCCGGGGTAAAAACATGAAGAAATACTTCAAGAATCTCATCTATCTCATTGTCATTGCTATATCTTTTTCTTCTCATGCTGATTCGTTCAGCGATTTTTTCAGAGCCGTCCGCTCTGACAACGCGGGCGGCGTCAAGAGCTTGCTGAACAGGGGTTTCGATCCGAACACGCGTGACGAGCACGGTCAGACCGGCCTTTTGATCGCGATGCGCGAGCCTTCACCCAAGGTGATCCAGGTGCTGCTGGAGTGGCCCAAGACCGACGTCGAAGCACGCAATTCAAAGGACGAAAGCCCTTTGATGCTGGCCGCTATCAAGGGCCAACAAGATGTGGTCATGAAGCTGATCGAGCGAGACGCGGACATCAACAAGCCTGGTTGGACGCCTCTGCACTACGCAGCGACCAACGGGCACGTCGAAATCATGAAGCTGCTGCTGGACAAGGATGCCTTCATCAATGCGCAGTCGCCGAATGGCACCACGCCGCTGATGATGGCTTCGATGTATGGCTCGGCTGCGGCGGTCAAACTGCTGCTCGACGAGGGCGCCGACCCGCTGATGAAAAACGAGCAAGGCATGACGGCGGCCGATTTCGCAAAGAAGGCCAACCGGACTGACGCCCTGCAGATGCTGTCCGCGGCCACGCAGCCGAAGAAGCCTGCTGACGGCAAATGGTGAGCGCTGCGCGCTCCTATGCTTTTCGCTCCTCTCGTCGCGCCAGTCAACTGGAGCAGGCGAGGCAGATGCGCCGCCATCGCCGTGCTGATGAACCACGTCGCGGCGAAGACGAATGCCAGCAGCCAACCGATGAATCGTGCGTTGGACTTTCCGCTGTCCTCAGTCCGAGTCGGATTCAGTTGGGGCGTCTCGTGTTCAGGCTGGGCCACGCTCGCCCTGGGCACTTTCGGCAAACAAGCATCGAGCGGCACGCCCACTACCAGGTGCAGCGCGGCCCAGGCAAGACAGGCTCCTCGCCAGCCGAACTGTGTCTCCAGGAAAGCCGTGAGCGGCCAACCAACGGTGCTGGCGAAGCCTGCCAGCAGGGTGATGCCTGTGATTGCGCCGCGCGAATCATGTCCGTAGGTGCGCACGAGCGCGGCAAACCCGGCCCAGATCCCGAGCCATGGGCGCGGCGAGCATCGCCAAGAGGTAATAGGAGGATGCCCAAGCCAGCGTCTGAGCGGTCCCGAGGGCCGCAACGATCCGGCGCTGTGTCATTTCGGCCATCTCTCCGGAGACCTCTCCACGTTAGATGGCCCGTTGATTGACCCTTTTGGAAAGCTCTTCCGCGCTTTCCTTGCGCTCGCTGTACCGGTCCACCAGATAGGGGCCGATATCGCGCGTGAGCAGCGTGAACTTGAAAAGCTCCTCCATCACGTCGACCACGCGATCGTAGTAGCTGGAGGGCTTCATGCGGCCCGACTCGTCGAATTCGAGAAAAGCCTTGGCCACGGACGACTGATTCGGGATGGTCAGCATGCGCATCCATCTGCCGAGCACGCGCATCTGGTTGACCGCGTTGAAGGACTGGGAGCCGCCCGAGACTTGCATTACCGCGAGCGTCTTGCCTTGCGTGGGCCTCACCGCGCCCATTGCGAGCGGGATCCAGTCGATCTGCGACTTCATGATGCCGGTCATTGCACCGTGCCGCTCGGGTGAGGTCCAGACCATTCCCTCGGCCCACTCAGCAAGTTTGCGCAGCTCTTGCACCTTCGGATCCGTGTCGGGAGCACCGTCAGGAAGGGGCAGGCCCATGGGGTTGAACACTTTCACTTCGCCGCCCATGGCCTCGAGCAGGCGCGCGGCCTCGTAGGTCAGCAAGCGGCTGTACGAGCGTTCGCGCAAGGAGCCGTAGAGCAAAAGAAATCGCGGCCGATGCAGCGATGGTTCATGCGCTTTCAGGCGGTCTGGTGTGGGAACGTCGAACAGTTCGGTGCGGAGCGCGGGGAAGGTGGGAGGGTTTTCAAACACGGTGCATGTGGTCGTCGGCGACGAGTATTTCGTCGGGGGTGGTGATGGTTGGCTTTTCAGCTTCACGAAAGCTCAGCGCGCCGTGAATCGCGACGCCGATGCTGGCGCCTACGAGTTCGGCGGCCACGAAAGCAGGCACGCTGGACGGCGCGATTCCGGCAAAGCTGTTGCTGAACATCCGGCCGAACGCCGCTGCGGGATTGGCAAACGAAGTCGATGCCGTGAACCAGTACGCCGCACCGATGTAGCAGGCCACCATGGCCGCCACCCGGCTCGGCGGCGCGCGCAGGATCACCAGCAGCAACCCCGCGGTCGCGACCGCTTCGGCAATCCACTGGCCCGTGCCGCTGCGGACCTTGGTCGACAACTGAAAAATGCTGGCGTCGAACATGGCGTGCGCAAGCCACGCGCCGAGCATCGCGCCAAGAAGTTGGACGACGATGTAGGGCATGACGAGGCCGCGCCGCATTGCGCCGCGGCCTGCCATCACCAGGGACACCGCCGGGTTGAAATGGGCACCGCTCACGGGACCGAACACCTCGATGAGGATGTAGAGGCCGCCGACGGTGGCGAGAGTGTTCGCCAGCAGTGCAATGGCAAGATTGCCGCCTGCCAGCCGCTCGGCCATTATTCCCGAGCCGATGACAACGGTCAGCAGAAGGGCAGTGCCGAGGGCTTCGGCCAGCAGTTTGCGCAAGACTTCGCTCACGTCGGGCCCTAAGTCCTTGAGATCATTTCGAGGGCTTTCTGCAACTCGACGTTGCTCATGTCGTCGAGTGGCAGTTGCAGCAATTGCAGCATGCGATAGCCGATGGCTTGGCGCGTGAGTTCAAAAGCCATGCGCTTGCCCTCGTCGCCGCCCGCTGCGTTCGAAGGATCCGGGTATCCCCAGTGCATCTTGACGGGGCTGCCCGGCCAGTAGGGACAAGTCTCCGCCGCGGCGCTGTCGCACACGGTGATGACGATGCGCATCTTTGGCGCGTCTGGCGCCGTGAACTCGTCCCAGCTTTTGCTTCGGTAGCCTGCGGTGTCGACGCCCGCCTTGCCCAACACCTCCAGTGCGAACGGATTGAGTTGGCCGCTCGGCGCACTGCCGGCGCTGAATGCGCGAACGTCCTTGTTCAAGGCTTGGGCCCATTGATTGAGCATGCCTTCGCTCAATACGCTCCGAGCGGAGTTGTGCGTGCAGAGGATGAGAACGTGCGTCGTCATGAAGCGCTCAGCACTTGCAGGCGTCGGCCGCCGTCTCGACCGCGCAATCTTGTCCCTGGCAGCAGTTTTCGGTGAGGTAGGCAAGCAGCGCGTTCATGTTCTCGTACGCTGCGCGATAGACGACGTTGCGGCTTGCGCGTTCCTGCGTCGCAAGGCCTGAATTCGCCAGTTCCTTGAGATGAAACGACAAGGTCGCGGGCGGCACGTCGAGCGCCGCCTGGATGACTCCCGGCGTGAGGCCGCCGTGACCCGCAGCCACCAAGGCGCGAAAAACTTCCAGGCGCACCGGATGTGCGAGGGCGGCAAGGGCGCGGACGACTTCATTCGATTCCATTATTCGAGAATACTGGAATCGTCATCTTCTGGTCAAGGCCTACTTGCGCGCGACCAAGACAAAATGGACACCTCCGGCGCATACTCAAAACCAGTTTCCTGGCATGAAAGGAGTTCTTCCGTGATCACAACTGAAGTTCATTTGCCCGAACTCGCCCTGTTGGCAGGGACCCGCGGGGCATTGGGAGCCGGGGTCGGCCTGCTGCTTTCCGACAAGCTCAATGAAGAGCAGCGCAAAAGCATCGGATGGACGCTGGTGGCCGTCGGATTGCTGACCACCATCCCTCTTGCGGCGATGCTGCTGGGTCGTCGCCGATGAATCGACGCGTGACTTGAAAGAGCCGGACAACCATGCAGAGCAACGCCACGTCACGCCGTGGATTCGTCACTGGCAATCTGGCGTTTGCGCTTGGTGCGCTGTCACGGCTGAGTTCGAGTGTTGCTGCCGAAAACTCCAAGAACGATGAGGATTGGGGCGAACCAAAGGGAGGCGCAGTCATCGATCGGGCAGCCCTTCAGAAAGTCTTGGCCGATGCTCGCTCGGTCGCCGCCCTCAGGAGCGTTGTCGTTGTCAAGAACGGGGCTCTTGTTGCGGAGCAATACCTTGGCGGCGTGACCGCTGCAGACTTGCAGGGGGTGAACTCGGTCACCAAGAGCGTCGCTTCGATGCTCGTCGGAATCGCGATTCACCAGGGAAGGATCAAGGGTCTTTCGGAGACGGTCGCGACTCTCCTGCCTTCAGCAGCAGCGAAAGCGCCGGGCGCGCCTGCGCTCTCGATCACGCTCGAACAAATTCTCACCGGCACCTCCGGTCTGGTTTACGACTATCGAACCGCAATACGTGCCTTGGACACGGCAGACGACCCCGTCGCCTTTGCATTGAGCCTTCCATTCGATCCGCAAACGGTAGGAAAGTGGGTCTACAACGATGCTGCGGTTTCCTTGCTGTCCCCAATCCTTGTTCAAGCGCAAGGCATGCCGGTGGACCAGTTTGCGCAGCGCGATCTGTTCGGTCCGTTGGGCATCGAGCGGGTTGGGGCAGCGCGCGACAGAGCCGGAAACTTCATGAGCTACCGAGGCCTGCGCTTGCGAGCACGCGATCTTGCAAAAATTGGATGGGTGATGGCCAATGACGGGCGATGGGGCGACAAGCAGATCGTGCCCTCAGACTGGGTCAAGACCAGCACGACCTTTCAAGTTTCCACCACATGGAGTGCGAGGCCCATACAGAAGGCCGGCTACGGCTGTCTGTGGTTTACGGGCAATCTGAGCGGTCGCCCGGTTGCGTGGGCCTGGGGCTATGGCGCTCAGTTTGCGCTTGTCGTACCTTCTCTTCGACTCGCCGTGATGACCACGGCGAGCAATCCCCCTCCCGGTGAACTGAGCGCGCAAACCAATGCCGTCATGGCTGTCGTCGCCCAGATCGTGGCCGTCGCCGGATGAAGCGAGCTACTTGGCTGCTGGCATGCCGGGGGTGTTGGGCGGAGCAGGATATTGGGCAGCGTTGTCCTTTGAATTCTTCTTCATGCGGGTATTGGCCTTTGTCTGTCCGGCCGCTGCTGCCTTGCCCGAGCCCAAGTCGTCGTTCTCGGCCGAGTTGATTTCGTCGCCGCCGATCTTCTTGTCGCCGCCGTGCTTTTTTGCATTGTCCTTCGCCTGCGCGCGTTGCTGCGGCTTGCTGTTGGTGATGACCTGCTCCTGCGATGAAGCGCCCGGCGGGTTCTGGGCGTACGCACCACCGGTCGCCGCAAACGCGGCGAGCATGATTGCAAGAGTTTTGTTCATTGCGTGCTCCTTGATGAATGTTGACTGGACCAGACTCTCGCCGCGACCGCGCCAATGTTCGATCACAAGCGAGTCCATTCTTCATCCGCCCTCATGGCGGGTAAATCCCGGCCACCACCTAGCAACACGTACGTGCCCGCAGGGATAGCCCGGCCGGCGCTTCTTTTCGACAATCGACACGCCTCGTGCCTGACAACAAGGTAGTTTCCTTTGGTCCCAGGCGAGCTGGGGCTTTCGGCCGCCTTGGGGTGGCCGACTTTTTGCCAGACTCCCAATGGGACAAACGCGCTACTAGCTGCCGGGCTTGCCCGCCGCTTCGTCGTCGATCGCCTTCTGCACGGCCTTGTAGAAGGCTTCGCGCGCGGCGCTCTCGGCGCGGCTTGTCGCGACCGGCCAGTCACCGTTGGACGCAATCACCAGTCTGCGCTTCGGGTCGACGAAGATCCCCTGGCCGAAGATGCCGCGCGCCGCGAAGCTGCCGTCGTCGTAGGTCCACCACTGGAAGCCATAGCCGCGGCCGGGCTGGCCGATGTCCGCGCGGCGTGTGGTCGCTTCGGCCAGCCAGCCGTCCGCGACCACCGGCTGCCCGTTGACACGCGCACCATCGAGGATGAACTGGCCGAAGCGCGCGAAGTCGCGCGTCGCCGCCTGGATGCAGCAACCGCTGATTTCCTGCCCGGTGCTGCTCAGAAGCCATGTCGCCTTTTGCTCCATGCCGGCCGGCACCCAGATTTTTTCCGAGAGATAGCTAGCCAGCGGCTTGCCAATGGCCCGGGCCAGCAGCACGCCCACGAGGTTGGTTTCGCCCGTGCTGTAGTTCCAATGGGTGCCGGGCGGCGCGGCACGCGGCAGTCGGCGCAGGTAGCTCACGAGCGCATCGACGCCGGGCTCGGGCTTGTGGTTGTTGAAGCGCGCGACGTCGGAGTCCGGATCGGCGTAGTCTTCGTTCCAGCGAACGCCGGAGGTCATCGTCAGCAATTGGCGGATGCTGACGACGTCATACGCCGAACCCTTCATCTCCTGGATGTAGTCGCTGACCTTGTCATCGAGGCTGCGGATCTTGCCCTCACGGACTGCGGCGCCGAGCAGGGTGGAGGTGATCGATTTGGCAACCGAGAAGCTCGTCCATCGTCCCTCGCGGTCGAAGCCCAGTCCGTAGCGCTCCAGGCGAAGTTTGCCGTCGTGCAGGATGACGACCGCAGCGCTCCTTTGCTCCGCCATGAAGGCATCGACGTCAAGCGGCAGCGCCAGTGGCGGGCCTGGCGGAAGAGGCGAGGGCGTGGGGCCGGCGTCCACGACGTGTGCCTTGGCGAGCACCGGCAGACGGTCGAGCGCACGGAATGCAGCATCGCGCTGCGGCTGGCTCCAGAACAGCAGGTCGCGGTCGGTCGGCATCGTGGCGATCAACGCGCGGGTTTCCTTGTCGAGGCTGAACCAGCCCGCTGCACCGGCGACGGCAACCACGGCCACTGTTCCGAGGACGATCCTTCCAAACTTCATGCTGCAAATCCCTTGTTGATGCGTCGAGCCTGCGCATTGAACACCCAAACACAATCCGAATCACCTTTTCCGAAGTTCTCGTGATGGAAAATGTCGGCTTTCTCAACCGACGCCATGCCTATTCCTATGCCGAAGCTCGACGATCCTCTCCACGACGCCGAGATCGGCTCCCGCGACAGCACCATCGACACCACGCGCATCGATGACGTGCGCATCGGCGCCGTGCGTCCGCTGATGACGCCCGCGCTGTTGCAGGAGAGGGTGCCGGTGCTAGACGAGACGCTTGCGCTGGTGGAGGACAGCCGGTCGGCCATCGCCGACATCCTGCATGGACGCGACGACAGGTTGATCGTCGTGGTCGGACCCTGCTCGATCCATGACCATGACCAGGCCATCGAATACGCCCACCACTTGAAGAAGGCGGCCGACGATCTTGAAGACGATCTCTTGATTGTCATGCGCACGTATTTTGAGAAGCCGCGAACCACCGTCGGCTGGAAGGGTTACATCAACGACCCGCATCTGGATGGCAGCTTCGCGATCAACGAAGGCCTGGAGCGCGCGCGGCGCCTGCTTCGTGAACTGACGCTGCTGGGACTGCCCACCGGCACCGAATTTCTCGATCTGTTGAGCCCTCAATTCATCGCCGATCTCATCGCTTGGGGCGCCATCGGCGCTCGCACCACCGAAAGCCAGAGCCACCGCCAGCTCGCCTCGGGGCTCAGTTGCCCGGTCGGCTTCAAGAACGGAACCGACGGCAGCATCAAGGTGGCCGCCGACGCCATCCTCGCTGCAAGGGCGCCGCATGCCTTCATGGGCATGACCAAGATGGGAATGGCGGCGATTTTCGAGACGCGCGGCAACGACGACTGCCATGTGATCCTGCGCGGCGGCAAATCGCCGAACTATTCGGCCGCCGACGTGGCCGCGAGCTGCCAAGCGCTGCAAGCGAGTGGCCTGAGGGAGCAGGTCATGATCGACGTGTCTCACGGCAACAGCAGCAAGCAGCATCAGCGCCAGATCGTCGTGGCGCAAGACGTAGCGCAGCAGATCTCCGAAGGCGATCGGCGCATCACCGGCATCATGATCGAAAGCAATCTGGAGGAAGGGCGGCAGGACCTCGTCACCGGCGTGCCGCTCAAGCACGGCGTTTCGATCACCGATGCCTGCATCAGCTTCGCGCAGACCGTTCCGGTACTGGACCAACTGGCAAGCGCGGTCCGCAGCCGACGACTCACGTCGAGGTGACGTCTTCGAGTGTCGAGAAAAGTACCTGGAAGATTTCCCGGGTGGTCACCGAACCCTGTGCGTCTTTCTTGAGCTGGATGAGCTGCTGGGCGTCGGGCAATCCGGCGGGTATGACCATTGTTCCGCCGGGCTTCAGTTGATAGATGAGGGCCGGCGGAATCAGCTCAGGGGCCGCCGTCACCATGATCTTGTCGAAGGGCGCGCGCTCGGGCCAGCCCTGGCATCCATTTCCGATCCTGATCTGGACGTTGTCGTAGCCTTCGTCGGCGAGCCGTTGTTCCGCTTGTTCGGCCAGTTCCTCGATGATTTCAACAGAGTAAACCCGGTGCGCCAGTTCCGCCAAGATGGCCGATTGGTAGCCCAGGCCAGTGCCGATTTCGAGCACGGTGTCGGTCGGTTGTACGCCGAGCAGGTCGGTCATCACCGCGACGATGAACGGTTGCGAAATCGTCTTGTGAAAGCCGATCGGCAAAGGGGAGTCGACGTAGGCGTAAGGCTGAAGCTCAATGGGCACGAAGGCGTGGCGCGGCACCGTTGCCAAGGCCTTCATGACTCGCGATGCCAGCGCAGCCTTGCCCAGGTACGTGGTCGAGAAGATCGTCTTGGCGGCGATCTCGGCCATCATTCGCTGCCGCAGCATCGTGAAGTCCGTCTCGCTCATGATCCCGTCATTTGAGCAAAGCACTTCGGCAACTTCAACCCGGAAACCCTGATGCACGCATGCCTTCGCGCGTGCATCGGGCCGACCTCGGCCGGCCGCGGCCGATGAATCGGCGAATGCCGCCGCCTTCAGGCCACGGGTTTGCCCGAGACAGCCGCGCTGTCGACCGGGTTCATGGTCTCGGCCGTTTGGCCCTGGCCCAGTTCCGCACCCGTGGTGGGGTCGCCATCTCTCTGCGACTGCGTGCGCGCGGCCATCTGCTGCACCGTCGACATTTCCTCCTCGCCCAGCGAGACCGTCGCCATGCCATCGCCGCCGTCTACCGGCGAGGATTCCTGCGTCATCGGCACGTAGTTCCACTGCCCGCCCTGGTTCCAGGGACCGCGCATGCCATCGCCGCCGTTCGACATGCGGTAGTACACGCTGGTGAAGCGCGGATCGCCCGGCAGCTTGCCCGGCGGGAAGTTGGGTTCGATGGAATAGAGCGCTTTTTCGAACGACTTCTGGTGCGCGATTTCGCGCGTCATCAGGAAGGTGAGGGCGTCGCGCACGCCAGGGTCATCGGTGAGATTGATGAGGCGCTCGTACACGATCTTGGCGCGTGCCTCGGCGGCGATGTTCGAACGCAGGTCCGCGGTTGGTTCGCCGATGGTGTCGATGTAGGCGGCCGTCCACGGAACGCCTGCAGAGTTGACCAGCGGCGGGCCACCGCCATAGAGCACCTGCGTCACGTGGCTGTCATTGCCGTTTGCGGTGATGGTGCGGTAGAGCTCGCCTTGCTCTTCGACTCCCTCTGCCAGTTGGCCCTTTGCGCCCTTGTTGAGCATGCCGACGATGGTGCCGATGATTTCGAGGTGGCTCAGCTCCTCGGTGGAGATATCGAAGAGCATGTCCTTGCGGCCTGGATCGTCATCGCCCAATGCCTGCGTGAAATAGCGGCACGCCGCAGCCAATTCGCCTTGCGGCCCGCCGAACTGCTCCAGCATGAGGTTGGCGAGACCGGGATTGCTCTCGCTCACTCGAACCGTGTATTGCAGTCGCTTGTTGTGTGAAAACATGAAAGCTCCTTGCTTTGGAGGGGGTGGAAAAAACGTTTGATGCCGGACCGCTTTCGAGAGCAGGCGAGCGATCGGCGGCGGACTGTCAGGGCTTGGCACTGCCGCCGTCGCGGCTCATGCTCTGGGCGTGCTGAAGATGGCCGTCGACCACCGGCAGCATCTTCTCGGCGAGGTTCTTCACGTCGCTGTCTTTCGCGTTCTTGCTGATTTTTTCAAGCTGGTCATGCACTTTGCGGTGATCGGAGACGCCGGCCTTCTTCATGTATTGCCGGTCGAACTCCGCGCCATGCAGGCTCGACATCGCCTTGGACTCCGTCTTGTGGATCACGTCCGGCCCATCGGGCAGCTTCACGCCCTTGGTTTCAGCTACCTGCTGGACTTCTTTCAGGCCGGTGGTGTGGTCGTCGATCATCATTTGCGCGAACTGCTTGACTTGCGGGCTCTGCGCGTTCTGCAAGGCGACCTTGCCGGCCGCGACTTCGTTGATGTTGGCTTGCGCCATATCTTTGAGCGCGTTGGTGTCCGTGCGCGAAAGCTTGTTGGAGGACAACGACGATGACGCGTCGGATGAGCGCGCGGGCTGCGCATGGATGGGTTGTGGAGCCAAGGCCGCTTGCGCGACGAAGGCCGTGATCAAGGCGAGAGCCGCTGGTCGAATCATGGTGAGCACTCCAATGGTTGGCAGGCGAAGTGGCGCCTTGTTTGGTGGATGGGAACTGCCGGTGTGCAACGAGCGTGCCATCCGCCAAAACGCGCCTGGTCGCTGGAGAGAGGCTCCAGGAGCCCATCGGACAGCGATGTCTTCGCAAGGAATGCCGCAAATCTTGCGGGCAGCTGTGCATGAACTGCCGGTGTCTCTGAAGCTGTCTCCACGCTGAAATTCGATAGCCGCTGCGTTCGCCGGTGGCGCTGCGGGTTCGTCTCCTACGTGCTGGGTGATTGCATCGAAGCAAGGTCTGCAAGTGCTGTGGACCAAAGGACTTGCCATGCCTGAAGATGCGGAGATCCCGATCCCTGAGAACGCGGAGTCGTTGCGCGCGCAGTTGCAAGCGCTGGCCGAACGCGTGGGTGTCCTTGTGCCTGGCGCGCCGCTTTCGGACGAACTCGTCGCGTTTGCGGAAGGCGCGATTGCACTGGAACGACAGAGGTCGGGCCGGACAACGCAGCGCAATGGGCATTGATGGCTCTGGGTGAGTCGCTGTCGATTCGAAGAATGCAATGTATATTATGTAAACTCAAACGCGCGTGATTCAACGTGTCCAAACGGCTCATCATCCAGAGCCTGAAGACTCCTTCTCCAAGACGCCCTTCTCCGCAACACCGCAGATAGCCGGCCACGCTTCAGCGCGCAACATGTCACCGCGTGTGGAATCGCGGCCGCGCTGAATGTGAGTCTCTGAAGGATTCAAGCCAGAGCAACACCGTCGCCGTAATCCAGCCTGCGAGCGACCAAAGCACAAAGGCCAGCAGAATCGACACGAGCAGCACCTGCGAGTCAACCAGCTCATAGGGAATCAGCCTTGCAGTGGTAGCGTTGCTCGGCACCGGCGCGTAAGGCGCAACGGGCGCTGGATACAGGAGCGGCACGCCGAACAAGATCAGCGCGAGACCGGCCCCGACCATGAAGGCACGCCTGAAAAACCGCTGATAGCGCCGACGTCGTCTATGCACAAGCTCTCGCGCATCCATTTGCTGCTCCTTATCGGAGGCATTCCGCCGAACAGCCAATTTCGAGACGGCGGTCAGCGCCTGTGTGTAAGACGCATCCTCACGATGCCGTCCGCCAACCTACACTGGAGCACGCGCGCTGGCGACAAGCGCTCAGCAGATCGAGCGTCGTCTGGTCGATATCCGTCTCCGGCACTTCGATGGTTACTGTGAGCGGCCCGGCAACGCCGAACTCCTCTGCCCCGAAGTCGAGTTTTCCCAGAATGTGGACAGCGCCACTGAGCGTCTGCCCGTCGTGCCCGTAGAAGATCGTGAGATCCGGCCCGGGAGCCCAGCAGATCAGGTCGCCAATTTCATAGCCTTGGTCGGTGCGCATGCCGGTCCCCGAGATGGCGCCTGGCAACGGCCCGAATTTCTCTCGCTTGAAGAGATCGTGCATCGTGATCGTCAGGGGCAGCATGGCGACGAACTCCTCGGCCGTCTTGTTGTCCGCCAACGTGGCCGGAATCACCTTGTCGTTCAGCTTCAGATGAATCTTCATGATTGACCTCTTCGAATTGAATGGGCGCGTCGATGGACGAACGCCCTTCTGCGGCACACCGCTTCGGGTGCGCCACTGACATTTGCAAGCCGTGGGAACGGTTTTGCGGCCTCTGCCGCGCTCGTCAAGCGCTTCAGCTGGTCACGCGGCCCAACTGAAGCTCACGCAGGCGCTTGATGTCGCGTGCCGGCGGCAAGCCGAAGAAACGGCTGTATTCGCGATTGAACTGCGACTGGCTTTCATACCCCACCCGGTGCCCTGCCGTGGCGGCGTCCACGTCTTCGCTGATCATGATTCGTCGCGACTCCTGCAGGCGCAGCTGCTTCTGGAACTGCAGCGGGCTCATCGCGGTCACCGCCTTGAAATGCTGATGCAGTGATGACACGCTCATGTGGACTTCGTCCGCGAGGTCTTCCACGCGAAGCGGCTCCTGGAAGCGACGCGAGAGCACGCCGATCGCCTGGGCGATGCGCTGGCTGTGGCCGTCGACGACCGCCATCTGGGCCAGCCGCCAGCCATCCGGCGATTTCATCACCCGGTACAGGATTTCCCGCGTGATGAGCGGCGCCAACGCGGGGATGTCTTCGGGAGAGTCGAGCAGCCTGGTCAGCCGCAGCACCGGGTCCAGCAGCGTGGTCGACAACTCGCCAGTGAAGATGCCTCGCTGGGACGCCCGCTTCGGAAGCGCCTCACCCAGCCTCATCTCCAGCGCGAGCGCTGCGATGTCCTTGACGTCAAAGCTCAGGCGCAGGCCCAGGTACGGTGCTTCGGGCGATGCATCGACCACCTGCCCTGCCACCGGCAGGTTCTGCGCCACGACGAGATATTGGCTGCTGTCGTAGACGTAGACCTCGTCGCTCAGCAAAACGCGCTTGCTGCCTTGCGCCAGAACGCAAAACGCCGGCTCGTGCATGGAGTGAACGGGATGCTGCACTTGCGACGCGCGGCCCAGCATCAGGCGCGGTATGGCCGTTTCATGGCCGCCGTCAGTGACCGTGATGCGGTCGATCATGGCGGCAAGTTCGGCCCTCATCACGGTGGTTTGCAGTTGATCGTCAGGCCGATCGCTGCGCAATGCATTGTGGGTGGATGTCAGCATGGACCGAAGCTTAGGCATCTTGACGGCGCTTGTCTCCACTTGCAGGAGTCAGCCGGAGAATCGGGCAAACATCTTCAATAATTCTGCAAGGCGGGCTTGCATCACGGCACCTTCCGGTATGAGACTGGACGACTCACACGGAGGACTGCCATGACCAACCCCACCGCACTCCAGGCCACCGTCGAAGCGATCGCCCAGAAGGGCAAAGGCATTCTTGCCGCCGACGAAAGCGGCCCGACGATTGCCAAGCGTTTCAAGACGATCGGCGTCGATTCAACCGAGGAGAACCGGCGTGCATACCGAAGCCTGCTCCTTTCGACGCCGGGACTCGGCCAGTACATCAGCGGCGTCATCCTCTATGAGGAAACGCTGACCCAGCTTTCGGACGATAGCGAGCCGCTGCCTCGGCTTGCGGCGAGACAAGGCATCGTGCCCGGGATCAAGGTCGACGCGGGCAAGATCCCGCTCGCGCTTTCGCCCGGCGACGAGATCACCCAAGGGCTGGACGGGCTCGCCGAACGCCTCGAAGGCTACAAGCAACATGGCGCACGATTCGCAAAGTGGCGGGCCGTCTACAACATCAGCGACACCCTCCCCGGCCGCGCAGCCGTCAAAGCCAATGCCGAGGCTCTGGCGCGCTATGCGGCGGTCTGCCAGGAGCTCGATGTGGTGCCGATCGTCGAACCCGAAGTGCTGATCGACGGCAGTCACACCCTGGCGCGCTGCGCCGAGGTCACGCAAACGGTTCTGCGCGAAGTCTTCCATGCGCTGGATCGCCATCGCGTGGCACTCGAGCACATGTTCCTCAAGCCGAGCATGGTGATTCCGGGCAAGTCCCAGGCGCGGCAATCGAAGTGCGACGAAGTCGCGGCGCATACCCTGCGCGTACTGCGGCGCACCGTGCCGGCCGCGGTGCCGACTATCAACTTCCTGTCCGGCGGACAGTCTCCTGCCGAGGCGACGGCAAATCTTGACGCGCTGAATCGACTGGGGCCGCACCCGTGGCTCCTGAGCTATTCGTACGGACGCGCATTGCAGGACCCGGCGCTCCAGGCGTGGCAGGGCCGCTCAGCCAATGTCGGCGCGGCACAGCAGGCATTGCTCAAGCGCGCACGGCTGAATTCCGCCGCGAGCCAGGGGGCGTACAGCGCGGACATGGAAGATGCAGCCGGCGCGCCAGCGCATCGTTGAATCTTTACCGTTGACCATTTGATCGTCGATTGCGATTGCGATTGCGATTGCGGTTGCGATCTACCAAGACATGTCTTAGCATCCGGTAGCCGGAAAACTACGACGCGTCTTGGTACCTTGCATGAGCAGAACCCAACCTCCTCCCGATTCAGCACACTGCGCCATCCGCCTGCGCGGGGCCGTCACCCTTCTGGCCCGGCGCTTGCGCCCTTCGCCGCAGCAAGGCGGTCTCAGCGCGGCAAAGCTGAGTGCAATTGGCCAGCTCTACCGCGCCGGCGCAATGACGCCGACCGATCTCGCAGCGCGTGAAGGCGTCAAGCTTCAATCTCTCACGAGGCTGCTGGCAGAGCTCGAAGAAGACGGCTGGATCGCCCGCAAGGCTCATGCATCCGACGGGCGCCAATCGCTGCTGAGCCTGACCCGGACGGGCTCGAAGCGACTCGCAGCCGCCGTGCACGCGGGCGAAGCTTCGCTGGCCAAGGTCATCGGCACCACGCTCGGAGATCACGAACGCGCCGTGCTGCTGGAGGCTTGCACGTTGATCGAAAGCATCTCCGAGGTGCTCGCCGCTGAGACACACGACGCGGAGGCCGCATGAGCTGGTTTTCGATGGACGCCGAAAAGCGCCACCATGGGCTGCAGCTCGCCGCCGCGGTCGTGCTCGCCTATTTCGCTTCGAGCCTGGCGGGTCTGCCCGAGCATTTCTGGGCAGTCATGAGCACGCTCATCGTGATGCGGCCGAATTCGGCATCCACATTCGACGCCGGCTGGGATCGCGCCAAGGGCACGCTGATCGGTGTGACTGGCGGGCTGATTGGTGTCTACCTGCAGCACATGGGCGCCCATGCGCTGGCGACGACGCTCACGGTGGTCGTGCTGCTGTCTTTCGCCAGTGCCGCGAGCCCTGGGCTGCGCAGCGCTCCAGTCGCCGCGTTGATCATTCTTGCGGCGGGAGGCCTGCCGGGCCATTCGCCGTTGCAAGTGGCATTGCTGCGGATGGCGCAGATTCTCATCGGCGTGGCAGTCGCGATGGCGATCGCCATGGCCTCTTCGAGGTACCGTGCCGGCGACCGCCTTCGAACAGGTTGCGCGACGTTGCTTCGACGCTTGGCGCATCTCCTGCAGCAAGCGGATGCACGCGCGGCGCGCAACGAGTCCGACGCGGAGAAAGCAGGCGCGGCTGTTCGCGCGGCGCTCGATCGGCTGACGACACTTGCAGCTAGCGCCGATCGGGCATCACGGTTCTTCAAGCGCGCGGATGTTGCGGCCGACGGGCGGCACCACAGGAACATCGTCGGCTTGACCGGCCGCATCGTGCAGGACATCTCGCTGCTCAACCGCGTGCTGCGCGTCAAGGGTGAGCAGCAGCCGCTTCGTTGCGCGGGCGAAGCGGCGCAGGCCGTCAGCGCCGGGCTCGCAAGCGTCGCGGACGTTCTCGCCGGGCGCGGCCAGCCCGATCTGGCCGCCTTGCGCGCTACGACCCGCGCGCGGGGCCAAGATGCTCCCGACCCATTGCTCGCCGCCCCGTTGCGTCTTCTGCTCGAAGATATGCAACGTCTCGCCCGAGTGGCCGAGCAGCAACAGACCTGACGCGCTGTGTGCGGGCTGCCCCCGCCGAAGTTGTGCCGCCATTCTGTGGATAACACTGTGTGAAGTCGCGGGAGTCGCCTACGGGTCGCGTGTATCCACGCGGGTTCCCACCGCATTGCCTCCTGAATGAGCAGCGGGACAACAGGAGATTGGCAAGGCGTCGTCAGTTTGATCGCTAAGCTACATCCGTGCACCAGATCGCGCAAATCGCGCAAAAAACCAACCCCGATTTCCTGCCATGTCCAGCCCTCTTCCCGTTCTTTCGCTTCTTGAAACCCGTGTGCTTGGCGTGCTCGCTGAAAAGCAGCGGACGGTGCCCGACAGCTATCCGCTCACCCTCAACGCGCTGGTCGCGGGCTGCAACCAGAAGACCAGTCGCAACCCAATCCTCGAGATCACGGATTCGGACGCCCAGAGTGCGATCGAAAGCCTGAAGGGCCTTAGCCTCGTGCAGGAAACCAGCGGCGGCCGCGTGTTTCGCTACGCGCACAACATCGATGGCGTGTTGAGGATTCCATCGCAATCGATCATCCTGCTGGCCGTGCTGATGCTGCGCGGACCGCAGACCGCGGGAGAGCTTCGCATCGCCTCAGACCGCATGCACAACTTTGCCGACATCTCGTCCGTTGAAGGCTTCCTGGATGAAATGGCCGAGCGGCCTGCTGGTAGTCTTGTCGTGAAATTGCCGCGCCTGCCCGGCTCGCGCGAAAGCCGCTGGACCCATCTCCTCGGCGGCGAGCCTGCGGAGGTCTTGGCCTCGCCAGCAGCTTCCACGGGCGCCGACGAGATCTCGTTGAGCGAAGTCGCCGCGCTCAAGGCCCATGTCGCGCGGCTGGAGACCGAGCTCTCGAAAATGAAAACCGTGGTGACTCGGATATGTTCGGAATTGGGCATGTCGGAAATGCCCGATATGCCCCATATGCCCGATAAGCCCCGTACACCTGATGCCTCTTGAGGCACCCCGGCAGCTTCAACGTACGTCGCGTCGCGCCAGCAGCACGTTTCCGCCCGTGGTGTTGAACGAGATGGTCGGCGCGCTGAAGTCGCTCAGCGGCGCCCCCAGGCCTATTTCGCCGCTGCCATGCAACACGCATTCGTCGCGCCGCAGTGCGATCTCGCCGCTGGCGCCAGCCGTGCCATGAAAGCGCACCCAGGTGCCGTACGTGCTGACATCCACGAGCACGCAGCTGCCATTGCGCGATTCGATGCGTGCATGCAGGCGTGAAACGCGGGGATCGTTGACCACGAATTGCGCCTCGTCGACCCGGCCCAGGTGAATGGGCAACTCTTCGGCCCGAAACATCGAGCGCACGTCGAGCCAAGCCAGCTCGATCTGCCCGAAGGATGAATCGGCGGCTCGCGCCGACTGAACCAGCGAAGCCGGCATCGTCAGGAACTCGGAGACCTCGTCCTGCCAGTCGATCCTGTGAACGATCGGCATCTCGTTCTTGCCGCGAATGTTGATGGGGCCGAGGCTGCGATGACGGACTTCGCCGCCATGAAATTGATCGATGACGGATTCGGTCGCCCAGATCTGGCCGGGGCCTGCGAGATCGCTCAGGCGCGATGCCAGGTTGACGGCGTCGCCATAGCAATCGCCATCGACCTGCACGATTTCCCCGCTCGCGACGCCGATCTGAAGCTCCATGCGCAGAGGCGCAGGCCAGGTTTGCAGCCGCTTCTGATGATTGCGCTGCATTTCGAGCGCGGCACGGGTGGCCGTGATGCCGTTTCCGAACACGGCCAGCACGCCATCGCCGAGCGTCTTCACGACCCGGCCACTGTGGGATTCACACACACCACCAATCCATTGGGTCAGCCGAGTCACCGTCTCGGTCGCGCGCGCGTTTCCCATGGCCTCGAAGACCCTGGTACTCCCCGTCAAGTCAGCAAATACGACAGTGGATTCGGCGCCCATGTGTGCAGTTTTTGGTAGCTCTCGCTTCCGGATTATGGCAAAGGAGCAAAAAAAGACGGCCTTCCGGAGCCAAATCGCGCGACTTCAGCTTGAACCTGTTGCTTTTTCATTTTGGCGGACCCTGGTTGCAACTGTTGCATTTAGACAAGTAACACTTCCGTACTCTTATTGGACCAAAGCTTGAAGTGAATCGTGAAGTATGTTGTTTTTAAACGCGAAATGTCGTTTCGCCTCTTGTGCGTGAAAGGGGGCCGCCGTAACGTACTCACTCATCAAGGCTCTCGGCACCCGCCTTTACGCAATGGTCTCCCTCAGCAGGTTCTTCCGCATTCTGTCTCTCCCAGGTTTCGGCTCGCGTCGTTCCGCGGACCGTCAGATGGGTCGGATTCGCACCGCCATGCTGTCGCTCCTGCAGGTTCACGGGGGGCACTCGGTGCAACGTGTTGCACAGCGCGTGCGCTTCGCGGGCGACCTCGAGGCGCTTTGGTATCTGCGCCAGGATGTGCTGACGGCGCTGAGCGCGGTCGACGGTGAAGTCGCAGCGCGACGCCAGATGCGCCAGATCAATCGCCTGTTCAAGGGCGGCCTCCCGCACACGATGGGTCCGAGGACCCACCAGCGCATCACCACCTGAGCCGAGCGACGCCCAGCGCTCGAGGTTCAACGTCAACGCTCAATGAGCGTGGCGATGTCCCCAGACCATGAAGACGTCGCGCCCGTCGGCGGCAATTTCCACCTTCGCGCCGACCGGCAGCAGAACCTTGGTCGGCACGTGACCAAAAGGTAGCCCGGTCAACACCGGCGCCTTGATCAACTCCCGCAATCTCGCCGTCACGGTCTGCATGCCGAAGCCGCGATCGTGCGGCACCTTTCGGATCCCCGTGAACTGTCCCAGGATCACCGCTTTCTGGCGCGCGAGAACGCCGGCGTGGCGCAACTGGTCGAGCATGCGTTCGATGCGATAAGGATGCTCGTTGACGTCCTCCAGGAACAGCACGCCCTTATCGATCGTCGGGAAATATGGCGTTCCGAGCAGGCTGGTCAGCACGCAGAGATTGCCTCCCCACAGCACCGCGCCGTGAATGCCGCGAAACGAGCCCACGTCGGCCGCGTCGCGCGCCGGCATCCGCCAGCCGGTGCCTTCGCCCTGCCCGCACAGCAGGTCGTCGAAGCAGGCTTCCATGATGTCGTCCGCGCCTGCTTCCGCGCCGAAATCTTCGCCGATTGCCGGGCCGGCCCAGGTCACGCTGCCGGTCTTCGCCAACAGCGCGCTCTGGAAGGCAGTGAAATCGCTGAGTCCGACGAACTCGGTGCCGCGATGGATGGCCTTGGCAACGGCCTTGTACGGAATCGCGTCGAGGATGCGCGTCAGCCCATACCCGCCACGCGAGATGAGTGCCACGTCGGCGCCGCTGGCCGCAGCACGCGAGATGGAGGCCAGCCGAACGGCATCGTCGCCGGCAAAGCGCTGATGGGTGGCAAGCGCGGCTTCGTCGATCTCGACCTCGTGGCCCAATGCCTGGAGGCGCTTGACGCCCCGCTTGAAAGCGGCCTTGTCGCGCACCGCACTGGACGGCGAATAGATATAGATGTGTTTTTTCACGGGGCGAAGTATCCCATCGCATCCTTGGCGATTTGTGCCGCCTGCGCTGCCGAAGGGCCCGAGACACGTCTTTGAACGGCCCCCAGCGCTCGGAGGCCGGCCTCATAGCCGCGGTCAGCGAACGGTGCTCGCCATGCATCGGCGGCCTGGGCGCCTTCGTCGGGCGCGCAAAGCACCTTGGCAAAACGCCCGGGAGCCGCATCGACGAGAAGCGAGGCCAGCCCGGACGCGCCCGCGCTATGCACCAGCACGAGCGGTCTGGCGTCGAGTTGGTCGATCCATTCGAGCAGCACATCGCGGTGCCACTCCAGCCGATGGATCGCCTCGCGCTTGGGCTTGTCGCTCTTGCCGAAGCCGATGAGATCCGGCGCCAGGACGCGAAGCTGACCGAGACTGGCAAGGTGCCGAAAGAAGTAGCTCCATTCACCCGGCCCGTGCAGGCACAGGAGCGCGAATAGTCCCTCGGTGGGGCCTTCGTCGAGGTAGTGCATCCTCCATCCCTGCAGGCTCGGCAGGTCGCACACGTAGTGCGATTCGAAGGGGTAGTCAGCCAGCGCGCTGAAACGTTCGGCCGGCGTGCGCAAGGCATCGTCGCGCAACGGTTCGGCTGCTTCGCGCAGCGCGCCGCGGCGACCGCGAAAAAACCCTTGCAAAAGCTTCTGGCATTGCGCCGCCATCACCCCGCCTTTGACGGCAGTGTGGTGATTCAGTTGCGATTGCGCGAACAGATCAAGCACCGAGCCCGCCGCGCCGGTCTTCGGATCGCTCGCGCCGAACACGACGCGCTTCAGCCTCGCATGCAACATCGCGCCGGCGCACATCGCGCAGGGCTCGAGCGTCACGAAGAGCTCGCAGCCATCGAGGCGATAGTTTCCGAGCGCCTCCCCTGCCGCGCGCAGCGCATTGATTTCAGCGTGCGCGCTGGGGTCGTGCAGCGCGACGGGGGCGTTGCGTCCGCTGGCGATGAGCACGCCGCCCTTGATCACCACCGCGCCGACCGGTACTTCGCCGGCGTCCGCGGCCTGCCTCGCCTCCGCGAGCGCCGATTCCATCCAATGCGCGTCAGTTGTCATCCGGCATGGAACGCGGCTGCTGCGCCGCTTCGATGGATTGCTTGATCTGCTGCTGAATCTGCTGGCTCTGGGCACGAACGTCGCCGGTCGGCGCGGCCCCAGTCGCCGCGGCGGCGCCGGCCGGCAAAACGGGAGCGGCGACCACGTTCAACTGCTTTTTCACGAGCACCCCGGCAATGAGCAGCGCCATCAGAAGTCCGATGAGTCCAAGGGCGCGCATCTCAGATATCCTCCGCCTTCATTCCGTCGGTCACGGTCATGCCTAGACGCTTCATCCATCCGGCGAGCGCCCTTTCGTCGGACGAGCCCACGCTGTATTGCGCGTGCATGGCGGGATGCGACTCCTTGCGGTGCTGATTGAGCTTGAGCTTGCACTGGAGCGCAGTCACGCGCAGTTCGAACCCCACGATGCCGTTGAGCATCTTGTTCTGGAACTCCTCGCCCAGGTCGCGCCACTGCTGCGCATACGCCGGCTCGTGCTGGCCGATCAGGCGCTTGAGGAGCGCATCCTTTTCGGCAGGTAACTCGATCAGGCTTGCCTCGACCGTGCAGTGCACGGCCAGGTAGTTCCAGGTCGGAACTCGCGCAAGGTCGGGATACACAGAAGGCGACATGTAGGCGTGCGGGCCGAGGAAAGTCACCACGGCCCTGGGCCTTTCATGCAGGTAGCGCCAGTGCGGGTTGGGCTTGGCGCAATGCCCCAGCAGCACCAGTTCGCCGGAGGGTCTTTCGTCCGCCACCAGCGGCAGATGGCTGACAAAGGGCAATCCTTCGTCGTCGGTCGAAATCAGGCTGGCAAAGGCGTGCGCGCGCATCAACTCCAAGGCGATTGCGCGATCGGTGGCATTGAACTGCGGAGGCATGTACATGGTTCGGACCCTGCGGAAGCGGAGAAAGGAACGCCCGATTGTCCCCGAGCAGCCTCGTTGCGCGCGCCATCCGCGAAAATGGTCGCCATGAGTGTTTGCAGATTTCCGGCAGCGGCCGCCCTCCTCCTCTTTTTCGCGGCTGGCATCACAGGCTGTTCCACCACGGTCCATCAATCGCTTGGCGAAGCGCGCATCGAATCGCTGATCGCCCGCATGACCGTCGAAGAAAAAGTCGGCCAGCTCAGCCTCTACGCGCCCGCCGGCGTGGACATCGTGGCCAACCCGCAAGCCGCAAAACAAAGCGTCGACCAGCAACTGGCCGACATCCGCGCCGGCCGCGTGACGGGTCTCTTCAACGACGAAGGCCTTGAAGGCAAACGGCAAGCGCAGCAAGCGGCCGTCAATGAATCGCGCCTGGGCATTCCGCTGATCTTCGGCGCGGACATCATCCATGGCTTTCGCACCGTGTTTCCGGTCCCGCTGGCCGAATCGGCGAGCTGGGAGCCGGCGCTGGCAGAGCGCACGGCGCGGGCTTCGGCGCAAGAAGCCAGTGCCGATGGCTTCCGATGGACTTTTGCACCGATGGTCGACATCGCGCGCGACGCGCGCTGGGGCCGCGGCGTCGAAGGCGCTGGCGAAGACGTTTACCTCGGCCGCCAGTTCGCGGCATCGCGGGTGCATGGCTTTCAGGGTGCCGATCTGTCGCGCGCGGACTCGATGCTCGCCACGCCCAAGCATTTCGCCGGCTACGGCGCCGCCGAGGGTGGACTGGACTACAACACCGTCGACCTGTCGGACCGAACATTGCGCGAGGTCTATCTGCCGCCTTTTCGGGCGGCCATCGACGCCGGCGCGCTGTCGATCATGAGCGCCTTCAACGAGATCGGCGGCATTCCGTCGAACGCCAATCCATCCTTGCTGACGGGCGTGCTGCGCGACGAATGGCGTTTTCAGGGCTTCGTCGTGTCGGACTACACGGCCGACGAAGAGCTCATCGCGCATGGCTTTGCCGCGGATGGGCGGGAAGCGGCGCGGCGCGCATTCCTCGCCGGCACCGACGTCAGCATGCAGAGCGGCTTGTACATGAAGTACCTCCCGGCGCTCGTGGCGGCGGGCGAGGTGCCGAAGTCGCGGCTGGACGAAGCAGTCCGCCGTGTGCTGCGCGTCAAGACGAAGCTCGGATTGTTCGACCAGCCCTTCCGTGGCCTGGACGACAAACCGACAGGCTCCCGCTTCGACATGGCTGCACATCAGGCGTTGGCGCGCGAAGCGGCGACCCGCTCCATCGTGATGCTCAAGAACGAGGGCGATCTGCTGCCGCTGCCCAAATCCGGCAAGAAGATCGCCTTGATCGGGCCCTTCGCCGGCACGTCGGACCTGTTCGGCCCATGGCGCATTTTTCCGGATCAGGCGCCGCCGGTCGGCATTGAAGATGCACTGCGCAGCCGCCTGTCTTCGCCCGATTCGCTGACGGTGGTGCGAGGTTCGGACGTGGACGCGCCCCTCGAAGGCGGCATTGCCGCGGCAGTGGCAGCGGCCAAGGATGCGGATGTCGTGGTGCTGTCGATTGGTGAAAACGAACAAATGTCCGGCGAATCGCGGTCACGGTCGGACATCGAAATCCCGAAAGCTCAGCAGGATCTCGCGAATGCCGTGGCTGCGACAGGCAAGCCCGTGGTGATCCTCCTGCGCAATGGCCGGGCACTCGCACTCGAGGGCGCTGTGCGGGGCGCCAATGCGATCGTCGTCACCTGGTTCCTGGGCTCCCAGACCGGACCCGCCATCGCTGACGTGCTCTTCGGCGATGCAAATCCGTCCGGCCGCCTGCCCGTGAGCTTTCCGCAGACACCGGGCCAGGTGCCCTACTACTATAGCCACAAGCGCACTGGCCGGCCGCAGCTCGCCAACGCGCCAGCGCAGATGTACAAGGCTCGCTACCTGGATGCCACCAACGACGCGCTCTACCCCTTTGGCTATGGGCTGGGCTATGCGCGAGTGCGCTATGACTCGCTCGAACTCAAATCAGGGCGCATGAATTGGAATGGCAAGCTCGATCTGCGCGCGCGCGTGACGAACACCGGCGCACGCGACGCGGACGAAGTCGTGCAGCTCTACATTGGCGCCCGGGCCGCGAGCGTGACGCGACCTGTGCGCGAACTCAAGGGTTTTCGCAAGGTGCGGATCAAGCCCGGTCAAACGGTCGATGTGGATTTCACTTTGTCTCGCGCCGACTTGATGTTCATCGGTCAGGACCTGAAGCCGACCGTCGAGGCCGGTTCATTCGACTTGTGGGTGGGCCCCTCGGCCACCCAGGGCCTCAAGAGCAGCTTCGCGCTGGCTCCGGACCCGGAATCTCAATCGCAATGGCAGTCACAAGCGGAATCGGATTGATCTCGGCGAGCACGCGGTTGGCTGCCACCTGATCACCGATCGCCACGTGCAGGGCCGCAAGTCTCCCGCTCGCCGGAGCGATATGGACGTGCTCCATCTTCATCGCCTCCAGCGTCACGATCGCCTGGCCGGCCTTGACCTGCTGCCCCGCCTCGGCCGATATCGCCACCACGCGTCCATTCATCGATGCCCGCAGCTTGCCGTCTCCGCCGGCGTCGCCCTGCCGGACCGAGGCAGCGCGCGTCTTGTCTTCGATATGGAACGACAGACCGCGATAGCCGATCAGGAGCGCCGGTCCGTCTCGATGGTAGGCAACACCTTCGACCACGCCATCGCAGATGAAGCGCACGGCCTCATCGCTGAGAGACATGAGTTCGACCTCGTAGCTCTTTTCCGTGAAAGTGACATCGAAGCGCTGTTGAGAGCCGACCAAGCTCGCATTGCAAAGCTTTCCGTCGATCTCGAAGCGCAAAGAATTTGGCACGCTGTGCCACATGCGACGTTCATTCGACGGGGGACGATGCTCCACGCTTGTCTCACAAAGCAGCACGGCAGCAAGCGCAGTGGCGCGCTCGCGCGCGACAGCGTCGATGGCAAGCAATTCTTCAATGTGCTGGCCGATGAAGGCCGTCGTGGCTTGGCCGCTCGCGAATGCCGGATGGGAAATGCAACGCCGCAAAAAGGCCTGGTTGGTCGTCACACCGAGCGCCACCATGTCTTCCAGACCCGACGCAAGCTTGCGTCGCGCCTCATCGCGCGTGCGGCCGTGGCTGATGATCTTCGCGACCATGGAGTCGTAGAACGGCGGTATCTCGACGCCGTCATGCAATGCGTCTTCGACACGCAACCGCTTCGGCGGTTTCCAGAGAGCGACCGTCCCGCTTTGCGGCATGAAGCCTTTGTCGGCGTCTTCCGCGCACAGCCGCACTTCGATGGCATGGCCGTCGAATCGGACTTGCTCTTGCGAAATCGGCAGTGCCTCGCCCGCAGCGATTCGCAGCTGCAATTCCACCAGATCGAGTCCGGTCACGGCCTCGGTCACGGGGTGCTCGACTTGCAGCCGGGTGTTCATCTCCATGAAGTAGAAATTGCCTTCGCGGTCGAGCAGGAATTCAAGCGTGCCTGCGCCTTCGTAGCCTATCGCCTTTACCGCTGCCAGTGCAGCCGCACCCATGCGTTCGCGAAGCTCGGGGTCCACCGCGGGTGACGGCGCTTCTTCGATCAATTTCTGGTGACGGCGCTGCACGGAACAATCGCGTTCGCCAAGATGAATCGCATTGCCGTGGCGGTCCGCAAGAATCTGGATTTCGATGTGGCGCGGCTCGACGATGGCGCGCTCGAGGAGCACATCCGCATTGCCGAAGGCGCTCTGCGCTTCCGATCGCGCGCTGCGCAACAGGCCTGAAAACTCGTCCGCGGACGGGACGAGCCTCATGCCCCGACCTCCCCCGCCCGCCACTGCCTTGATCATCACGGGAAAGCCGATGCGTGCCGCTTCCCGTCCGAGGCAATCTTCGCCCTGACCATCGCCCTGGTAGCCCATGATGCACGGCACGCCGGCTGCCTGCATCAACGCCTTGGCGGCGGCCTTGTTGCCCATCGAAGCGATCACCTCGGCCGATGGGCCGATGAACACCAGCCCTGCATCCTTGCAAGCTTGCGCAAAGTCTTCGTTCTCCGCAAGAAATCCGTAGCCCGGATGCACCGCATCGGCACCCGTGCGTTTCGCGGCTTCGATGATGGAAGGAATGTTCAGGTAGGACTGCGCCGGAAGCGGCTCGCCAATGCAGACGGCCTGGTCGGCCTCTCGCACGTGGCGAGCGAGCCTGTCTGCGGTCGAATAGACCGCCACCGTGCGATAGCCGAGAGCGCGAGCGCTTCGAATCACGCGCAATGCAATTTCGCCTCGATTGGCGATGAGCACCTTGTGGAAAGGCGTGGCGTGCGAAATGGATGCGGGTGCTGTCATGAATGGTCTCAGGACTCAGCCTGCTCAAGGACGGGCCACGGAAAACTGCATCTGTTGCGGCTGGCGCAATTCGGCTTCACGGCAGATTGAAAGCACCGTCGACAGCACGGCCCGCGTATCGCAGGGGTCGATCACGCCATCGTCGAGCACACGCGCGCTGGTCGTGAAGACGCTCATCTGGCTGTCGAAGCGCTCGATGATGCGGCGCTCCAGATCATCCAGCTTTGCCTGGTCGACTTCGCCCTTGCGCTTCATCGCCGCCTCGGTGACGATGACCATCGTCCGCGCTGCCTGCTCGCCGCCCATCACTGCAGTCTTGGCATTCGGCCACGAAAAGCAGAACCGCGGATGAAAGCCGCGCCCGCACATGCCGTAGTTGCCGGCGCCAAAGGAAGCGCCGCAATAGATGGTGATCTGCGGCACCGTCGCGTTGGTCACGGCCTGGATCATCTTCGAGCCGTGCTTGATCATGCCGCCCTCTTCATAGTCCTTGCCCACCATGAAGCCGGTCGTGTTGTTGAGATAGAGGATCGGCGTCTTGGACTGGCAGCAAGCCTGAATGAAGTGGGTTGCCTTCGTCGCGCCGGCCAGATCGATCGGGCCGTTGTTGGTCACGACACCCAATGGAACGCCCTCGATCTTGATGTGACCGACGACCGTAGCGCTGCCGTAGTTCTCGCCGAATTCGAGAAAGTCCGAATCGTCCGCGATGCGCGAAATCACCTGCTTCATGTCGACGGGCCGCTTCGGGTCCATCGGCATGATGCCGAGCAGTTCTTCGGGGTCATGGCGTGGCGGCTTGAAGCGTCGCGGCGGCTCCTGCGGCAAATCGCGGTTCCAGTCGATGTTGGCGAGGATTTCGCGTGCAATGCGGATGGCGTCGCGGTCGTCCTCCGCAAGGTAGTCGCCAAGGCCGGAAATCGAGGTGTGCATCACCGCGCCGCCGAGTTCTTCCTCGGTCGCGATTTCGCCCGTGGCGGCTTTGAGCAACGGCGGCCCGGCCAGAAAAGCCCGCGAACGGTCGCGCACCATCACGATGTAGTCGGACAAGCCTGTCTGGTAGGCGCCTCCCGCCGTCGAAGATCCGTGCGTCACGGTGATCACGGGCAATCCTGCTGCAGACATGCGCGCGAGATTGCGAAACAGGCTTCCGCCGGTGATGAATTCCTCGACCTTGTAGGTCATCAGATTGGCGCCCGCGCTTTCCACGAGTTGAACGTATGGAAGCTTGTTTTCGAGTGCGAGTTCCTGCACGCGCAACTGCTTCGGTATGCCCATCGGCTGCAGCGCACCGGCGTCGATGCCCGAATCCGACGCATTGACCATGACACGCACGCCCGACACCCAGCCGATGCCCGCGATCACGCCGCCGCCCGCGACACTTTTCTCCAGATCGGCGTTGTCCAGCCCCAGGCCCGCGAGCGATGAAATCTCGAGAAACGGCGTGCCCGGGTCGAGCAGAAGGGAGAGCCGTTCGCGTGGCAGCAACTGACCGCGCTTTTCGAAGCGCTCGCGGGACTTCGCCGATGCGGCGATGGTGCGCTGCTCGCAGGCACGCACGCGCTCGATCAGCGCCTTCATGCCCTCGGCATTCGCCTTGAAGGACCCGCTGCCGCACGCAATGGTGGATTCAATGGTGGCCATTCGCCAAGCTTAGGCAACGGCACCTGCCCAGTCTTGTGCGAATTGGCTGCATCAGCTTCAAGCGCGCAAACGGACCCGGAGCTTGGAGATCAATGCCACCCGGCCAGCGCCTTCATCGTGCCGGTCGATACCAGCGCGGATAGAACTGCGCCACGCGCGGCCCGTCCGTCGCCAACGCGTGGCAGCCGTCGAGCTGAAAAGGCTTCTCCGTGTCCGAAACGGCGAGGGTGTTTCCCGCAAGCGTCTGGACCACGCCGGTCGCCATGGTCCGAAGCAATTCCGACATGTGCGTGCAGCCGCGAATGCCCCCGAAGAGCTTGGAGATGTGACGGTTGAATCCAGCGCCCACGCGCACGCCGATCAGATCTGCATAGTGGGGCGCGATGTCGCCGCAGGCGTCCGGAAACGGCGAATCTTCGGTTGCCGCCACGGCGTCGACAATGAGCGCCGAATCGTCGACCGTCAGCCGCAGCCACATCGAGTGGATCGCCTCGCCGCCGGGTCGTTCGCCGCCCGGAAACTTGAAACTCTGATCGCGAACGTCGCGAAGATGGCCTTCGATGTCCCATAGGCCGTCGTTGCGGCGATACCCACGGATAGTGATAGTGCGGCCGTGGGCGGGAAGGCGCTCGGCGGTAGGTGGAGGCAATGACATGGCAAAAACAAGAATAGCGGCGAACCAAGGCCGGGTCATCATGCCGCAGTGCCTCGCTGGGTGTTTTCGCGCCGGGTGCTTGCCCCCACGCAGCGACTTGGCGCAAGCGTCTGCCGCGCTCCTCGCCTAAGCTTGTTCCTTTCGCAGCCATAGAGTCGCTCGCCACCCATGACCGCGTCCACGCCCATGCCCACGTCACCTCCTGTGCAGAAGACTGTTCGCATCGGAGGCGCCTCCGGCTTCTGGGGGGACAGCATGGTGGCTGCGCCCCAACTGGTGAAACTCGGCCGGCTCGACTATCTGGTCTTCGACTATCTCGCCGAGACCACGATGGCGATCCTCGCCGCGGCGCGCGCCAACAAGCCAGAATTGGGCTATGCGACGGATTTCGTCGACATCGCGATGAAGTCGGTGCTGAAGGACGTCAAGCGCCAAGGTATCAAGGTCGTGAGCAACGCCGGCGGCATCAATCCGCACGGCTGCGCGACTGCACTCCAGGCGCTGGCGGAAGCCGAAGGCGTGACGCTGCGCATCGCGGTGATCGAGGGCGACGACGTGAGCGCACGGATGCCGGAGGTGCGCGACGCCGGCACCAAAGACATGTTCACTGATGAATCGCTGCCCGAGAAAGCATTGAGCGCCAATGCCTATTTGGGCGCACTTCCGATCGCCGCCGCGCTGGCAGCCGGTGCCGACGTGGTCATCACCGGGCGCTGCGTCGACAGTGCCGTCACGTTGGGCCCGCTCATGCACGAGTTCGGCTGGCGCGCGGACGACTACAACCTGCTCGCTTCGGGAAGCCTCGCGGGCCACATCATCGAATGCGGCTGCCAGGCAACCGGCGGACTTCACACCGATTGGAAAGACATTCCGGATTGGACCCACATCGGCTATCCCATCGCCGAATGCCATGCCGACGGAAGCTTTGTCGTGACGAAGCCGGAAGGCACCGGCGGCAAGGTGATCCGTGCTTGTGTGGCTGAGCAGTTGCTGTACGAGATTGGTGACCCAGGCGAATACATGCTGCCTGACGTGACTTGCGACTTCCGCGAAGTGACTATCGAGCAGCAAGGCGCCGATCGCGTGTACGTGAGCCCGGCACGCGGCCGTGCACCGTCTCCCCACTACAAAGTGTCGGCCACCCAACTCGATGGCTTCCGCTGCGCCGCAAGCATGGTGATCATCGGTATCGACGCCGAGAAGAAGGCGGTGCGCACCGCTGAATCCATCATCGAAAGAACCAGCGAAATCCTCGTCGACATGGGCTTGCCGCCGTTCACGTCGACGTATATCGAAGTGATCGGTGCCGAGTCGCTCTACGGGCCGCACGCACGCACTCGCCACGTGCGCGAAGTCATGATGCGGGTGGTCGCGAACCATCCCCAGAAGGCGGCGCTGGCCATGTTCGCGCGCGAAATTGCGCCATCGGGCACATCGTGGTCACCCGGCACCACAGGCCCCGGAGGCGGCCGACCGGCGGTGTCGCCGTTGATCAAGCCCTTTGCTTTCTTGCTCGCCAAGAAGGCGGTGCCGGTATCTTTCGTGCTGGACGGTCAGTCGTACTCGGTAACGGTACCGATGAATACGGACGATGTGGGCGCGACTGCCACTTGCGAGCCTCCGCCCTTCGAGGGCGACGGTGGCCAGCAAGTCGAAGTGCGATTGATTGAACTCGCCTGGGCGCGCAGCGGCGACAAGGGCAACCTGTCGAACATCGGGCTCGTGGCGCGCCGGCCCGAATGGTTGCCCCTCATCTGGTGCCGCATCACGCCTGAGGCGGTGAGCGCGTATTTTGCGCATCTGGTGCATGGAAAAATCGAGCGTTTCTATCTGCCGGGCATCGCCGGGATGAACTTGCTGCTCCACGATGCGCTCGACGGCGGCGGCCCTTCATCGATGCGGATGGACCCGCTGGGGAAGGGTATGGCGCAGATGTTGTTGGACATGACTGTGCCCATACCGATCAGTGAGGCTGGCAAGCTGGTCTGAGCACGGTGACATCAGCCTAGTAGACCCAGTCTGTCGCCGCTTGCTCAGTGCAAGGTGCCAGGTCGTAGCTGCGACCGTGGTCAAGCTGGGTATCAACTGTGTCTCGGCTTCGGCTCACTCCCACTCAATCGTCGCGGGCGGCTTGCTGCTCACGTCATAGGTCACGCGATTAATCCCGCGCACCTCATTGATGATCCGCCCCGACACCTTCTTCAACAACGCATAGGGCAGCTCCGCCCAGTCCGCCGTCATGAAGTCGCTGGTTTGCACAGCGCGCAGCGCCACGACGTAGTCGTAGGTGCGGCCGTCGCCCATCACACCCACACTCTTCACCGGCAGGAAGACAGTGAAAGCCTGGCTCGTGAGGTCATACCAGCTCTTGCCGCTGCTCGGGTCCGTGAAATTGCGCAGTTCTTCGATGAAGATCGCGTCGGCGCGGCGCAGCAGGTCTGCGTATTCCTTCTTCACCTCGCCCAGAATCCGCACGCCCAAGCCCGGCCCGGGGAAGGGATGGCGATAGACCATCTCAGGCGGCAGCCCGAGCGCCACCCCAAGCTCGCGCACTTCGTCCTTGAACAGATCGCGCAAAGGTTCCAGCAGCTTCAGTCCCAATTGCTCCGGCAGGCCGCCCACGTTGTGGTGGCTCTTGATCGTCACGGCCTTCTTGCTCTTGGCGCCGCCGGACTCGATCACATCCGGATAGATGGTGCCCTGTGCCAGCCACTTGGCGCCTTTCGCGCCGGCGCTGGTGAGCCTGGCGGCTTCCTGCTTGAAGACGGTGACGAACTCGCCCCCGATGATCTTGCGCTTGGCTTCGGGATCGCTGACGCCCTTCAGCTTGCCCAGGAAGAGCTCACTCGCGTCCACGCGAAGCACCTTGGCGTGCAGTTTGCCGACGAACATGTCCATCACCATGTCGCCTTCGTTCAGCCGCAAGAGGCCATGGTCGACGAAGACGCAGGTGAGCTGGTCGCCGATCGCGCGGTGAATCAGCGCAGCCGCCACTGACGAATCGACGCCGCCTGAAAGCCCGAGGATGACCTCCTCGTCGCCCACCTGCTTGCGGATGGCTTCGACAGCTTCGGCGATGTGATCGCGCATGACCCAGTCGGGCTTGGCGCCGCAGATGCCGAGCACGAAGCGATCGAGGATCGCCTTTCCCTGCTGCGTGTGCGTGACTTCGGGATGGAACTGCAAGGCATAGAAATGCCGATCTTCGTCGGCCATGCCGGCGATCGGGCAGCTTTCAGTCGAAGCCATCAGCCTGAAGCCGGGTGGCAGCTCGGTGACCTTGTCGCCGTGGCTCATCCAGACGTTGAGCATGCCGTGACCCTCGTCGGTCGTGAAGTCAGCGATGTTCTCGAGCAGCTCGGTATGGCCGCGCGCACGAACGGCCGCAAAGCCGAATTCGCGTTTGTGGCCGCCCTCGACCTTGCCACCCAGCTGGTGCGCCATGGTTTGCATGCCGTAGCAGATGCCCAGCACCGGCACGCCGAGCTCAAACACTGCCTGCGGGGCCTTGTCGGTCGTCTCTTCGTAGACGCTGGCGTGGCTGCCCGAAAGAATGATGCCCTTCAGGCTGCCGTCCTTGGCGTAGTCGCGAATCCATTCGTCGGAGACGTCGCATGGATGAACTTCGCTCAGCACGTGGGCCTCGCGCACGCGACGGGCAATCAGCTGAGTGACTTGCGAGCCGAAATCGAGGATCAGGATCTTCTGGTGTTGCATGGCTGACCGATCACTCGGCGCGGTAGTTGGGCGCTTCCTTCGTGATCTGCACGTCGTGTACGTGGCTCTCGCGAATGCCTGCGGTGGTGATTTCGACGAACTCGGCCTTGCTCTTCATTTCCTCGATGGTGGCGCAGCCGCAATAGCCCATGCTCGCGCGCAATCCGCCGGACATCTGATAAACGATGGAGACCATCGAGCCCTTGTAAGGAACGCGCCCCTCGATGCCTTCGGGCACGAGCTTGTCCGCGTTGGGGTTGCCGGTGCTCGACTCCTGGAAGTACCGGTCGGCGCTGCCCTGCTGCATTGCCCCGATCGAGCCCATTCCCCGGTAGCTCTTGTAGCTGCGGCCCTGGAACAACACGATCTCGCCAGGAGCTTCCTCGGTGCCGGCGAACACGCCGCCCATCATGACCGTGCTCGCGCCGGCAGCGATGGCCTTTGCGATGTCGCCCGAATAGCGGATGCCGCCATCGGCGATCAGCGGAATGCCGGTTCCTTGCAGTGCCGTCGCGACGCTGTCCACGGCCATGATCTGCGGCACGCCCACACCGGCCACGATCCGCGTGGTGCAGATGGACCCCGGGCCGATCCCGACCTTGACCGCATCGGCGCCGGCGTCAGCCAGCGCGCGAGCTGCGTCGCCCGTCGCGATGTTGCCGCCGATCACGTCGACCTGCGGATAGTTCTTCTTGACCCAGCGCACGCGCTCGATCACGCCGGCGCTGTGTCCGTGGGCCGTGTCGACGACGATGGCATCGACACCGGCCTTGACGAGCGCTTCGACACGCTCTTCAGTCCCCGCCCCCACGCCCACTGCCGCGCCCACGCGCAAGCGGCCGCTGGCGTCGCGCGCCGCGTTCGGGAAGCTGGTTTGCTTGGTGATGTCCTTGACCGTGATCAGCCCCTTGAGCTCCCAGGAATCATTGATCACGAGCAGGCGTTCGAGCTTGTACTTGTTGAGCAGCGCCTTGGCGTCGGCAAGCGTGGTGCCGTCGGGCACCGTGATGAGCTTGTCGCGCCGCGTCATGATTTCGCTGACGGGAGCGTCGTACCGGTTCTCGAAGCGCAGATCGCGTCCGGTCACGATGCCGACCACCTTGCCTGCATCGCACACCGGGAATCCGGAAATTCCGAGTTGATCCGACAGCGCCATAACCTCGCGCACGGTGTGGCTCGGCGTGATCACCACCGGGTCGCGCAGCACGCCCGATTCATAGCGCTTCACCTTCGCGACCTGCGCGGCCTGTTCCGCAGCGGTGAAGTTCTTGTGCACGATGCCGATGCCCCCTTCTTGCGCCATGGCGATCGCGAGGCGAGCCTCCGTCACGGTGTCCATTGCAGCGGAAACCAGGGGGAGATTGAGGGTGATGTTTCGGGAGAGCCGGGTGGCGAGGGAAGTGTCCTTGGGCAGGACCTGGGAGAACGCTGGCACCAGCAACACGTCGTCGAAGGTGAGCGCTTTGCCGAGAAGGCGCATGGGTGAAGCTCCAAAAGACGGATTGTAACGATGGCTCGGCGACCCCGATGACATGGGGAAATGCGCTTTCCCGCACGCATTAACGGCAGAAAAGAAGTCACAAGCGCCATCTGTGTTGCTAAAACGCCAGCTCCAAGGTTGCAAAACGTAAGGCAGCGCTAAACTGCCCGCCATGAAATTCGCGCACCTCGTCGTCCTAGGCTCGATCTTCCTTCTGCCACTGGGTGCCCAGGCCCAATGGCAATGGATCGACAAGGACAACAAGAAGGTCTTCAGCGACCAGCCGCCGCCGATCGACATCCCCGAAAAGAACATCCTTCACAAGCCGAACGTGCCGTCGAAGCGCGCAAATGCGGCCGCGCCGGCAACGTCGGTCGAAGCCCCCGCTGCAAGCGCACCCGCGCCCGCCGCCACCGCGAAGCCATCGGGCATCGACAAGGATCTTGAAGAAAAAACGCGCAAGGCCGAGGAGGCCGAAAAGGCCAAGCAAGCGGCGGAGATGCAGAGGATTGCGCAGGCCAAGGCTGAAAACTGCAATCGGGCGCGGCAGGGCAAGGCAACGATGGACAGCGGTATCCGCGTGGCGCGGGTCAATGCTCAGGGCGAGCGCGAGATCATGGACGACAGAGCCCGCGCGGCCGAACAACAGCGCCTGCAATCCGTCATTGAATCGGACTGCAAGTAGCGGTTTCTGTTTCTCGTTTCTACGCTTCTACGTTTCTACGTTTCTACGTTTCTAGTAGCCTGCTTTGCCACCCTTGCGACGGCGAGCAAAGAGGCCTGTTCCGCGTGCGCCCTGCTGCTTGAAGCGCTCGCGCCGCGCGATCTTGGGATCGACGGTCAGCGGACGGCACAGCTCGACGCGATCGAGGTTTGCCAGGACTTGGGTCCATTCCGCTTGCCGGCCCCAGATCCCCGGAGTGGCCGCCTTCCAGTCGAATTGCGGAAACGCGGCGGAAAGGCCGGTTGCAAGCACCGCATCTTCGATCGAGGACCCTTCAGGAACGCTCACAACCTCTTCGAACACCTCGCGCGGAGCGGGCGAACAAACTACCGTGACTTGCAGCGGCATCAGGCGGTGCCGTAGATGTGTTCGGCGCGCTTCACAAAGGCTTCCACGAGGTTGGAGGCAATCTTGTCGAACACGGGTCCCACCAAAGCCTGCAGCGCAAAGTTGTTGAAGCCATAGCTGAGGTTGAGTTCGACGCGGCATGCGCGCTCGCCCTCTTCGCCGACAGGTGTGAATTTCCAGACGCCGTCGAGATTGGAGAATGGCCCGTCCACGAGTTTCAGATGCACTTCCCGGCCCGGCACGTGAGTGTTGCGGGTCGTGAAGTTTTGGTGAAATCCACTGAACGCGAGGCCAACCTGGGCAGTCATGCCGAACTCGTCCTGCTCCATGACTTTCGAGCGATCGCACCACGGTAGAAACTCCGGATACTTCGCGACGTCGGTGACCAGGGCGTACATCTCGTCGGCGCTGTACCAGATCAGAACGGACTTGTGGACTGTTTTCATAGAATCGGCACAGCGTGCGCGACGGATTGTATTGAAGCCATGCAGACCTCACTTGATTCACCATGGCCACCAAGAAAAAGCAAGACACATCTTCCCGCATCGCGGACAACAAGAAAGCTGCCTACAACTACTTCTTCGAGGAGCGCTTCGAAGCAGGAATGGTGCTCGAAGGATGGGAAGTCAAGTCGCTGCGCGAAGGCAAGGTGCAATTGACCGACGGCTATGTCGTGATTCGCGATGGCGAACTCTTCGTGATCGGCTGCCAGATCAATCCCCTGCGCTCGGCTTCGACGCACGTCACGCCCGACTCGGTCCGTACCAAGAAGCTCCTGTTGCACAAGGAACAGATCCGCCGCCTGATTGGCAAAGTCGAGCAAAAGGGCTATACGCTTGTGCCGCTCAACCTCCACTGGAAAGCCGGCAAGGTGAAATGTGAAATCGCACTGGCCAAAGGCAAGGCCGAACATGACAAGCGCGACACCATCAAGGACCGCGAAGGCAAACGCGAGGTCGAACGCGCCATGAAGAGCCGAAGCCGCTGAAGGAACCCGCATGGCGATCCAACCCCTCGATGCTTCGCGTGTCAATCCGCTTGAAGGCGGCCCGAGCTTTTCACTGGGCAACCGGATATCGCGCGCCATCTGGAATCTGACTTGGGCAGTGCTTGCATCGTGGACGCCGCCGCAGATGCGCTTCTGGCGGCGCTTTTTGCTGAAGCTCTTTGGCGCCCGGTTGGGCGAACTCTCCGACGTGCGGGGCAGCGCGCGGGTCTGGTACCCCCCTCACCTGCATCTTGCGGACCGCGCGCTCCTGGCTGAACGGGTGACTTGCTACAACATGGCTCCCATTTCGCTCGGCGTTGGAGCGCTGGTCTCGCAAGGCGCACATCTTTGCGCCGGCAGCCATGACATCACTTCGGAAAATTTTCAGCTGACGGCCCAGCCGATCACCATCGGCGCGCGGGCTTGGATTGCAGCCGAAGCCTTCGTCGGACCCGGTGTGGAGGTGGGTGAAGGCGCGGTCCTGGGGGCTCGCAGCGTTGCATTCCGGTCGTTGGATCCATGGACCGTCTATGGCGGAAATCCGGCCAAGGCGATCAAACGGCGCGTCATGCGCGACGGCACTGGCGGCGATCCTGGCGGCACCCCCTGATCTCGTTCATTTATTTTGAGGCGGTTGGAATAAACACGACCGCGGCGGCGTTCATGAGGCAATCGACCACGATCGGTTGAGTCGCCTCCAGGAAACATTCCATGCCGCCAATCAATTTGCCGCTTGCTGTGCTGGTTGCCTACGTCACGCTGATGAGCGGCTACCTGGCTGTCCAGAGTCCGGACCGTGTGGCTCCGATCTGCCGCGCGATTCAGCACTGAACGCCTGTCGTCATGGATTCCAGCGCCATCGTCGAACAGATCCCGAGCCTGCGTCGATATGCGCGTGCGCTAACCGGCGACGGCTGGGCGGCCGACGACCTGGTGCAGGACACGCTCGAGCGCGCTTGCAGCAAGTGGCGCTTGTGGATCGTCGGAACCGACTTGCGCGCCTGGCTCTTCACGATCATGCATAACGTATTCGCGAGCCAGATCCGACGCGCACCGCCTCGCGCTTCGGTCGATGTCGACGAGCTTGTTCACGAATTGCGCGGCGCTGAGTCGCACCGCGACCAGGCCCTCGATCTCCAGCGTTGTCTGCTGTTGCTTCCGGAGGACCAGCGCGCTGTGCTTCTGCTCGTGGCGCTCGAAGATCTTTCCTATGCGCAGGTGGCCAAAGTGCTTGGCGTTCCGGTCGGCACCGTCATGTCGCGCCTTTCACGCGCACGCAGTCGCCTGCAGGATCTGATGGATGGGACGTCGACACCAGCCAATCGCCCGGGCCTGCGCCGCCTCAAGTAACCGGCCATTGCCATGAAAACGCCTACTCCGCCCGTCGACGATGATCTGCACGCCTGGGAAGCTCAGCGCGAAGCGTTGCGCCAGTTGCATCGCGAGGTTCTCGACGAACCGGTGCCGCCGGCCTTGCTGGCAGCGGCCGGCCTTGCTGCCCGGCATCACGCCCGTCAGAACCGCTGGATGCAATGGGGCGGGATGGCCGCCGGGATCGCCCTCGCCTTTGCCGCGGGTTGGCTGGCCAACAATCAATGGACATCGCCGACCGGCGCGCCGTTGGCTCGGGGGCCGGCGACGCGGGAATTCGTCCACGCGGCCGCTGTGGCTCATGCTGTCTACACGCCCGAAAAACGTCACCCAGTCGAAGTGGCCGCTGCGGACCAGCAGCACCTCGCGCAATGGCTTTCGAAGCGCCTGGATCGGCCCATCAAGGTACCGGATCTGTCGGCAGAGGGCTATACGCTCGTGGGTGGACGCCTGTTGCCGGGCAACGAAGGCGCGCGAGCGCAGTTCATGTTCGAACGAGCCACGGGGGAGCGAATCACGCTCTACATCGGCAGTCTCGCCACCTCATCCAAGGCCGCGCGCTCGGACGAGACTGCATTCCGATATTCGGCGGATGGTCCGGTGCCCAGCTTCTACTGGATCGACCATGGGTTTGGCTACGCGCTGACCGGACCGCTGTCTCACGATGCATTGCTCGGTATCGCCACGGTGGTCTACCAGCAATTGGAAAAGGCCGGCGGATAGACTGTCCACTCGAACTCGTTTTTTTTAACCGAAGGAGAAAACTCTATGAAACTGCTCAGCGCCTCGATCCTCGCCGTTGCCCTGCTCGCCGGATGCGGGAGCATGTCGCCGGCACCGGACACGCCGACACGCACTGCCGACGGAGTGCTGATCGGCCCGACCGGCATGACGCTGTACACCTTCGACCGAGATGCCGTCGGGAGCGGCAAATCCGCCTGCAACGGCCCATGCGCCACAGCCTGGCCGCCGCTCCCCGTCGCAGAAAATGCCAAGCCGATCGGCCCCTACACGATCATCGTGCGCGATGACGGCAAGAAGCAGTGGGCCTACAAGGGCGCGCCGCTGTACTACTGGTCCAAGGACACGAAGGCTGGAGACAAGACGGGCGACGGTTTCAACAAAGTCTGGAAAGTGGCTCGCCCGTAATCCGAGCGACCCAATAGAAAAAGCCGGCCTGAAGCGCCGGCTTTTTTGCTTTTCGATTCAGGCCGCAGCGCGATCAGCAGCGGCCCTTCTTTGCTTGACCCGGTGGGCAGTGATACGCGTCATCGTAGCGGTCGTGATCATGACCACGATCGTGTTCGTGATCATGGTGCCCGTGGTCACGGTCCTTCTTGTACTTGACGGGTTTCCAGTTCGGCTCGACCCAGCGCCATCCACCATCCGCACGCACCCAGCGGCCCGGCGCATAGTCGTAGTCGGCGCGTGCCGGTTGCCAATACCCCTGGTGCCACGCGTAGGCATTCTCGCGATACTGCCAATTGCCAGGCACCCAGATATACCCCGCACGTGGCGGCGGCAGGGGCTCCATGCGGGGCGGCGGCGGCGCGACTGCCACGAGTCCCGGAATGTTGATGTTGATGGAAACCTGCGCCGACGCGCAGAACGGCACGGCGACGAGGGCGCAAGAAAGAAGAGTTGCTGAAAAGCGCATCTGTAGTGAGGTCCTTTGAAAGTTTCAGGAAGTCCCGGGCAGCGTGGCCGCGGGCACGCGACGCTCGCGCATGCCAAGAAGTTCATTGAACACGAGCGCGCCAATGACCAGGACACCGCCTGCAAGCACGCTCGACTCTGGCTCTTCTCCGGCGCCGACCCATGCAAGCGCGATACCGAAGATCACCTCCAGGAGGCCCAGAAGCGAGACCTCCGGTGCCTTCAGGACACGCGCGCAAAGCACGGAAAGGACGCACGGAATCGCAAGCTGAAAGAGCCCAAGGAAGGCCAGAAGCCCGAGGTCGTGCGCGTTGGCCTTCAATGGCCACGCCAGCGGTAACGTGACGAGGACGGAAATCATGGCTCCGATCAGCACGGCCGGAACGAGATCGACATCGTGGCCCTTCGCGTGAGCATGCTGAACCACCGTCCAGTTGCACGCTGCGGCAAGCGGAACGCCTAGCGCCACCAGTGTGCCGAGCAGCGAACCCTCTCCGACCTGCGCTCCGTACATCCATCCGATGCCGATGCCGCCCAGGACGATGGCGCCCCAGGTGCGCGCTGCGAGTTTGTGGCCGATGAAAATCCGCGCGCCCAGCGCCGTCAGCAGGGGCCCAAGCGCCATGGTGACCAGAACGTTGGCAACACTCGTCAAGGTGAGCGCGACCATGAAGGCCGTGAACATCACGCTCCAGCAGACGCCGGAGATCCACAGTTCATGCCCCGCGTGCCGAATCCGCGTGAAAACCGCCCTGCCCCTCCAAAGCGGAAGGATCACGAGCAGAGAAACCACCGTGAAGAAGCTTCTCCAGAACGTCACCTCGAAGCTGCGCGCGTGCTCGAGGTGGCGGGTGACGACTCCCGCCGTGGCCCACATGAGGGTCACCACGACCATCAGACAGGCTGCGCGGCCGTGCGTCAGTCCACGACGTCCGCCGGCGGAATGCATCAGGCGCTCTCGCGGGAAGCGCGCTTGCGCTCGTGTTCCTTGAGGTAGCGCTTGCGCAGCCGCACGCTCTTGGGCGTGATTTCGACGAGCTCGTCGTCCTCGATGAATTCCACGCCGTATTCGAGCGTGAGTTCGATCGGCGGCGTGATCTTGATCGCATCTTCCTTGCCGGACACGCGGAAGTTCGTCAGCTGCTTGGTGCGCGTGGCATTGACCACCAGATCGTTGTCTCGGCTGTGGATGCCGACGATCATGCCTTCGTAGACGGGGTCGTTCGCACGCACGAACATGCGGCCGCGGTCGTCCAGCTTGCCCAAGGCGTAGGTGAAGATCTCGCCGTCATCCATCGAAATCAATACGCCGTTCTTGCGGCTGCCGATCTCGCCCTTGTGTGGCTCATAGCTGTCGAAGATGTTCGAGATCAGGCCCGATCCACGCGTCAGATTCAGGAACTCGTTGGTGAAACCGATCAAGCCTCGCGCCGGAATGCGGTATTCGAGGCGCACGCGGCCGCGACCGTCCGGCTCCATGTTGACGAGTTCGCCTTTGCGCTCGCCCAGCGCTTGCATCACGCCGCCCTGGTGCTGCTCTTCGATGTCGGCGGTCACCAGTTCGATCGGCTCGTGCCGCTCGCCATCGATGTCCCGGAACACCACGCGCGGCTTCGACACTGCCATTTCGTAGCCTTCGCGACGCATGTTTTCCAGCAGGATCGTCAGGTGCAGTTCGCCGCGGCCCATGACTTCGAAGACACCTTCTTCGTCCGTTTCCTTGACGCGCAGGGCCACGTTGTGTTGCAACTCTTTCTGCAGGCGGTCCCAGATCTGGCGACTGGTGACGAACTTGCCTTCGCGGCCGGCGAGCGGGCTCGTGTTGACGCAGAAGTTCATCGTCAGGGTCGGCTCATCGACCTTGAGCATCGGGAGTGGCGTCGGATTGACGGGATCGGTCACCGTCACGCCGATTCCGATATCGGCAATGCCGTTGATCAGAACGATTTCACCTGGACCTGCCTCTGCGGCCTGGACGCGCTCCAGACCCTGGAAGGTCAGCACCTGATTGACGCGGCCCTTGACGGCCTTGCCGTCCGGTCCTTCCATCACGACGACATCCATCATCGGTTTGATGGTGCCGGCGTTGATGCGGCCAACGCCGATCCGGCCCACAAAAGTCGAGAAGTCGATGGCCGAAATCTGGAGCTGCAGTGGCGCTTCGGGGTCGCCATCGTGCGCAGGTACGTGCTTGAGGATGGTGTCGAACAACGCCGACATGTCGGGGCCCCACTGTTCACCGTGCTCGCCCTCTTCCAGCGACGACCAGCCGTTGATGCCGGACGCATAGACGACAGGGAAGTCGAGTTGTTCGTCGGTGGCGCCGAGCTTGTCGAACAGGTCGAAGGCGGCGTTGACCACGTGGTCGGGGCGTGCGCCGGGCTTGTCGACCTTGTTCACCACCAGAATGGGCTTCAGGCCGAGAGCCAAAGCCTTTTTGGTCACGAAGCGCGTCTGTGGCATCGGGCCTTCTTGAGCGTCGATCAACAGCACGACGCCGTCCACCATGCTCAGCGCACGTTCGACTTCACCGCCGAAGTCGGCGTGGCCTGGGGTGTCGACGATGTTGATGTGCATACCCTTCCACGTCACGGCACAGTTCTTGGCGAGGATCGTGATACCCCGCTCTTTTTCGATGGCGTTGTTGTCCATCACTGTGTCGACCACTTTCTCGTGCTCGGCAAAGGTGCCGGACTGGCGCAGCAATTGGTCGACCATGGTGGTCTTGCCATGGTCCACGTGGGCGATGATGGCGATGTTGCGGATCTGGTTGGTGCTCATGGTGTCGCTTCGGTCAAAAGTGTCTGCTGGATTTCGATGGGGTTCAGCAAGCGCCCCGGGATCAGTTCGCCGGCCGCGACATGGGCAGTGCCCAGGAAGGCGTGCGGCTCGCGGCCAAATACGGCCACCTGCGATGCGTCGGGCCAATTCCCGCGACGGCGCAGGCCCGACAGGAACCGCGCCGCATCTTCCGGCCCGAGCGTGACCGTCGTATGGCCGGTCACCAGCGATTCAGCCGGCAGAAGTTGCGCTAGACGCTCTTCTTCGCCCATGGCTTCGAACGCTTCGAGGGTCACGCACTGCGAGATGTCGAAGCCGCCTGTCGCGATTCGGCGCAGGAAAGTCAGATGTGCGCCGCAGCCGAGCGCTTCGCCGATGTCTTCGCCGAGCACCCGAATGTAGGTGCCCTTGCTGACCGCAGCGCGGATGTGAATGGTGTCGGCCGTGTCGGCCTTCAGCGTGAGTTCATGAACCACGACATTGCGAACCGCGCGTTCGACCTCGATGCCCTCGCGCGCGTATTCGTAGAGCGCCTTGCCGTCCTTCTTCAGGGCGCTGTGCATCGGCGGCACCTGGGCGATCGGCCCGGTGAACTTCGCTTCGGCCCGCGCAAGATCGTCCGCCGTGACGGACACCGGCCGTTCGGCCATGACTTCGCCCTCGGCATCTCCCGTGGAGGTCTTTATGCCGAGCCTGGCGCGAGCTTCATAGGTCTTGTCGGCTTCGAGATGAAGTTGACTGAACTTCGTGGCGGCGCCAAAGCACAGCGGCAACACACCCGTCGCGAGCGGATCGAGCGTGCCGGTGTGTCCCGCTTTTTCAGCGCGCAGCAACCATTTGGCCTTCTGCAAGGCCTGATTGCTGGAGAGACCCAGCGGCTTGTCGAGCAACAACACCCCATGCACAGGGCGCCGCTGCACCCGTGTGCGTGGCGCGTTCATCGTCAATCGTCTTTCGAGCGCGACGCGACCGCCTGGGCGATCAGCGCATTCATGTCCGCGGCGCGTTCGGTCGTGCGATCGAACTGGAAGTGGAGGGTCGGAACCGTGTGGATGTGCAGGCGCTTGAACAAGCCATTGCGCAGGAAGCCCGCAGCCTGGTTCAAGGCCTCGGTCGTCTCGACCGGATCGCCCACGAGAAGGCTGAAGAAAACCTTCGCGTGCGCGTAGTCCGGCGTGACCTCGACGGCCTGGATCGTCACCATGCCGACGCGCGGGTCCTTCAACTCGCGCGCGATCAGCTCGGTCAGATCGCGCTGGATCTGATCGGCCACCTTGAAGGCGCGGTTGGGGGTAGCGGTCTTTCTTTTGGGCATGGCCGAGGTCGATCCAGGTGCTTACAGCGTCCGGGCGATTTCCTTGATCTCGAAGAACTCCAGCTGATCACCTTCCTTGATGTCGTTGTAGTTCTTGAGCTTGATACCGCACTCGAAGCCTTCGCGGACTTCGCGGACGTCGTCCTTCAGGCGCTTGATCGAGTCGACTTCGCCAGTGTAGATCACCACGTTGTCGCGCAGCAGGCGGAAATGTGCCGTGCGGTTGACCGACCCGGAGGTGACCATACAACCCGCGACCGTGCCGATCTTGGATGCCACGAACACGGTACGGATCTCGGCGGAGCCGATGATCTCTTCGCGGCGCTCGGGCGCCAACATGCCGGCCATCGCCGTCTTCAACTCGTCCACAGCGTCATAGATGATGCTGTAGTAGTGAATGCCGACGTTGTTGCCTTCGGCGAGCTTGCGCGCACCTGCGTCGGCACGCACGTTGAAGCCGATGACCATCGCCTTCGAAGCGATCGCAAGATTGATGTCCGACTCGCTGATGCCGCCGACTGCCGCGTACACCACCTGCACCTTGACCTCTTCGTTCGAGAGCTTGAGCAGCGATTGGGCCAGGGCTTCCTGCGAACCCTGCACGTCGGCCTTGATGATGATCGGCACCATCTTGACTTCGCCCGCGGTCAGGTCGGAGAACATGTTCTCCATCTTGGCCGCCTGCATCTTTGCCAGCTTGGTGTTGCGGAACTTGCCCGCACGGTATGTCGCGATTTCGCGCGCACGGCGTTCGTCGCCCATCACCATGAACTCGTCGCCAGCTTGCGGGACTTCGGTCAGGCCCTGGATCTCGACCGGGATGGACGGGCCAGCCGTCTTGATGGTCTTGCCATCTTCATCGATCATGGCGCGCACGCGGCCGTAGGTCGAACCGGCCAGCACCACGTCCCCGGTCTTGAGGGTGCCGGACTGAACCAGCACCGTAGCGACCGGTCCGCGGCCCTTGTCGAGTTGCGCCTCGATCACGAGACCCTTGGCAGCAGCATCCACCGGCGCCTTGAGTTCCAGCACTTCGGCCTGCAACAGAACCTGCTCCAGGAGATCGTCCACGCCCTGCCCGGTCTTCGCGGACACGGGTACGAACGGCGTATCGCCGCCGTATTCTTCGGGCACGACTTCTTCCGCAACCAGCTCTTGCTTGACGCGGTCGAGGTTGGCATCGGGCTTGTCGATCTTGTTGATCGCCACCACGATCGGCACCTTCGCAGCCTTGGCGTGCTTGATGGCTTCCTTGGTCTGCGGCATGACGCCGTCGTCCGCGGCAACCACCAGGATCACGATGTCGGTCGCTTGCGCGCCGCGGGCACGCATGGCAGTAAACGCCTCGTGGCCCGGGGTATCGAGGAAGGACACCATGCCACGAGCGGTCTGCACGTGATAGGCGCCGATGTGCTGGGTGATGCCGCCGGCTTCGCCCGCGGCGACCTTGGCGCGGCGGATGTAGTCCAGCAGCGAGGTCTTGCCGTGGTCAACGTGACCCATCACGGTCACGACCGGTGCGCGAGGCAAGGCTTCGGCCTGCTGCGCCGACACGTCCTCATCGGTGAAGGCTTCGGGATCGTCCAGTGCGGCGACGACCGCGCTGTGGCCCATTTCCTCCACGATGATCATCGCGGTGTCCTGGTCTAGCGACTGGTTGATGGTCGCCATCTGGCCTAGCTTCATCAATTGCTTGATGACTTCCGAGGCCTTGACCGCCATCTTGTGCGCGAGCTCCGACACCGTGATGGTTTCGGGAACATGGACTTCGATCACGCGAGCCTCGACCGGTGCCGCGGGTGCGCGCTCCTCTTGCCCGTTGCGGTCGTTGCCCCGACGACCACGAGGGCCTCCGCGCCAATTGCCGCGACCGACGCCGCCGCTCGCATCGCCGCGGGTCTTGATTTCCTTCTTCTTGGCGGTGTCACCGGCCCAGCTCGACGAGAGCTTGGCGGATTTCACTTCCTTACCAGCACCGGCACCCGCTGCGGGCGCGGCAGCTCCGGGCGCTCCTGGCGCGCCGGCACGTGCTGCGGGCGCCGTCGGTTTATGCAACGTACCCTTCACGCCACCCTTGGCGGCGTCGGGGGCGGGCTTTTCAGGAGCCTTGTGCGGCACCAGCACCCGAGCCGGCGCGTTCATCATGGCGCGGATGGCTTCGGCCTCGGCGAGCGCCTTGCGACGGCGTTCGTCCAGATCCCTGGCGCGAGCGGCTTCCTCGTCCGCGCGCGCTTTCGACTCGGCAGCGGCCTTTGCCTTGGCGTCGTCCTTGGCTTGCGCGGCTGCCGCCTCGGCAGCAGCCTTGCGGTCAGTGGCGGCAGGCGTTTCTTCCGGAGCCTCCGGAGCGCCTTCAGTCACTGTCGCCGCCGCAGCGGCTTCGGCCGCCTTCTTCTTGGCGGCTGCCTTGGCTTCCTGCTCGGCTCGTTCGGCTTGTTCGGCCTGCGCACGCTCACGCGCCTCGGCTTCTTCACGCAAGCGACGCTTTTCGACCAGCTCTTCTTCCTGGCGCCGGATCAGTTCGGCCTGGCGACGGGCTTCCTCCTCACGGCGGGTGAGTTCGGCTTCGTCGATCTGAGGGGCAGCGGCAGGTGCGGCGACGGGCGCTTCGGCCTGCGGCGCAGCATCGGCAGTCGCCGGATGGCCTTCATCGCGCTGGATGAAAGTGCGCTTCTTTCGCACTTCGACCTGGATCGTGCGGGCACGTCCGGTCGCATCCGCCTGCTTGATCTCGCTGGTCGACTTCTTCGTCAGCGTGATCTTCTTGCGTTCGGGCTCGACCGTGCCGTGGCTGGCCTTCAGGAAGCCGAGCAATCGCTGCTTGTCCGCCTCAGTGAGGGCGTCGGTCGGCGCCTGCTTGGGCACCCCGGCGCTCTTGAGCTGGTCAAGCAAGGTTTCGGGAGTCTTCTTGAGTTCGTTCGCGAACTCGGCGACAGTGGTACTGGACATATTGGTTTCGTGCCTCCATGACCATCACTCTTGGCCGGCGAACCAATGTTCGCGGGCTTTCAAGATGAGGTTCTTGGCGTCATCGGCGCTCTGGCCGGTGATCTCGGTGAGTTCATCGACCGCAAGGTCGGCGAGGTCGTCGCGGGTATGTACACCCGCCTCGGCCAACTTCGGAATAAGTGCCGGATCCAGCCCGGCAAGGTCGCGCAGATCCTGCGAAACGCCCTCCACATTCTCTTCGCGGGCGATTTCCATGGTCAACAGCGCATCCTTGGCGCGCGACCGCAATTCGTTGATCGTATCTTCGTCGAAGCTTTCGATCTCGAGCAATTCGGAAATCGGGACATAAGCGACTTCTTCCAGGCTGGTGAAGCCTTCGGAAATCAGGATGTCGGCGATTTCCTCGTCCACATCCAGCTTTTCCATGAAAAGCTTGCGGCTGGCATCGGTTTCGGTCGCCTGCTTCTGGGCCGACTCGTTGGCATCCATGATGTTGATCTTCCAGCCGGTCAGGTCGGAAGCCAGACGCACGTTCTGCCCGCCACGGCCGATCGCGATTGCGAGGTTTTCCTCGTCGACCACAACGTCCATTGCATGCTTCTCTTCGTCGACCACGATGGAGCTGACGTTCGCAGGTGCGAGGGCACCGATCACGAATTGAGCCGGGTCTTCGCTCCAGAGCACGATGTCGACGCGCTCGCCGGCGAGTTCGTTCGTCACGGCATTGACGCGCGTGCCGCGCACACCGACGCAGGTGCCGATCGGATCGACGCGCTTGTCGTGCGAAAGCACAGCGATCTTGGCCCGTGAACCCGGGTCCCGGGCACAGCTCTTGATTTCGAGCAAGCCCTGTTCAATTTCGGGGACTTCCTGGCGGAAGAGCTCGATCATGAATGCCGGCGCTGCACGAGACAGGATGATTGGTGCGCCACGCAGGGTCAGGTCGACTTCCATGATCATGGCGCGTACGCGATCACCATTGCGGAGGTTTTCCTTGGCGATCATCTCGCTGCGGCGGAGGCGCCCTTCGACCCGGCCGGCCTCGACGATGATGTCGCCCTTGTCCAGCCGCTTGACGGTGCCAGTGAAGATCTTCTCGCCACGCGACATGAAGTCGTTGAGCAGCATTTCGCGCTCGGCGTCTCGGATCTTTTGAAGAATGACCTGCTTGGCAGCCATCGCGCCGATACGGCCGATCGGCACCGAATCGACGGCCTCTTCGATGTATTCGTCGACCTCGATGTCCGGCATCTCTTCCTTGGCTTCGAAGAGCAGGATTTCCTGGTCGGGCAATTGCAGGCCGGCCTCATCGGGAACGACGTGCCAACGACGGAAGGTCTCGTAGTCGCCGCTGTCGCGGTCCACGGCGACGCGAATGTCCACATCGCCCTGATAGAGCTTCTTGGTAGCTTGCGCCAAGGCGGACTCGACCGCACCGAAGACGACGTCGCGCTCGACGTTCTTCTCGCGCGAGATCGCATCCACCAACATCAACATTTCGCGATTCATGCCACCACTCTCCTCGTTCAGTCCGACACTACCGTGCCAGGTTTGGGCCTGCGCCCCTTGAAATCCACTATCGGGGCGAGCCGCGCCTCACGCAACTCGTCCAAGGCAAAACCCAGCGCCTGCATCGGAGCAGGCGCGCGCTTTTTGCTGATCTTCTGGCCAGGCTTTGGCACCGAGCGGCCTTCGGGCTCCTGGCTCCAGACGATCTGCCAGCCCTGCGAACCGTCGGCCATCGCAACCCGCTCCAACGTGCCCCGAAATTTCTTGCGATTGGCCGCCACTTGGCCGCTTGCCGCCGCACCCATCGGTGCCTTGAGCGTGATGTCGACGACTTCGCCCACAAAACGCTCGAAATCCTGCTCATTGCGTAACGGGCGGTCGATGCCTGGAGATGACACTTCGAGCCGCTTGTATTCGGCGCCATCGACTTCGAGTGCGAACTGCAACTGTCGCGTGACCTTTTCGCAATCCTCGACCGTCAGGACGGGCTCCGGCACCCCAGGCGCCACAGCGACAGAATTTGGGCCATTCCACGGCAAATCAATCGTGACGCGCAGCAATCCCCCGGCCGACCGCTCGATCTCGACCAGGTCGTAGCCGAGTCCGGCCACGGTTTGTTCCACTGTCTGCTGCAATGCCACGTGTCTGTTTGCGCCCTTGATGTGCCCGATGCCGCCGCCCGCTTTTGCAGCACCAGGAAAAATGCTTCGACCAATAAAAAACGGGCGGTAAGTACCCGCCCGTTTGGTCGTGAGCCTCGAATTATATGCCAAACGCGTTACGAATTCATCGTTTTCCAAGGTCCAGGCAAGCGGATGCGGTACCAGTCTTATTGTCATCAGTCCGACACAGCCGCTACAGCTTCGCGGCGGCGTGAGGCCCGGCCCTTGCCGATACGCAACATTTCCTGCATCCATGACTCGCCTATTCAGCCAAGGCGGCGGCGACTAGTTTCTGGGTGTAAGGATGCTCCGGCGCGTCGAGCACGCGCTCGACCCGGCCGGATTCGAGAATCGCACCGTCTTTCATGACGATGACCTGGTGCGCCATCGCGCGGATCACCTCCACGTCATGTGTAATCAATAAGTAACTTAGGCCGCGCTCGCGCTGCAAGCGCTGCAGCAATCCCAGGACCTGCTTCTGGATGGTCACGTCGAGCGCGCTCGTCGGCTCGTCAAGTACCAGCAGACTGGGATCGACGATCAGTGCGCGAGCGATCGCGAGGCGTTGTCGTTGCCCGCCGGAGAATTCATGCGGGTAGCGGTCCAGAAGCGCGGGGAACTGCGCGTCGGTCAACCCGACGTCGGCCAGCGCCGCCAAGGCGCGCGTTCGCCGCTCCGTCGAACCGAGTTCGGGTGCATGAACGGTCAGGCCCTCGGCGACGATCTGTTCGACGGTCATGCGCGGCGAGAGCGACGAAAACGGGTCCTGGAAGACCACCTGCATGACGCGCCGCAGCGCACGGTTGCTGGCCCGTCCCGCGTCCCAGCGGTGGCCGGAGACGTCCAGTTCCCCCTGGTGCTTCAGCAAGCCGAGCGCAGCCAACGCCAGAGTGGATTTCCCCGAACCCGACTCGCCCACGACGCCCAGGGTCTCTCCAGGGCCGATGCTGAAGTCGGCGCCTTGAACGGCAATGAACTCGCCTTTGCGAAACCAGCCTCTCACTCCGGGCCTCGAGACCGGATAGCTCACGCGCAGCCCCTTCGCGGCCAGTACCGGCGCAGCGCCACCGGCGGGGGCAGGATCCACATCCCGTGTCGGCCGGCTGTCGATCAACTTGCGTGTGTAGGGATGCCGCGGCGCGCCGAAGACGGTCGACACGGCACCATGCTCGACGACGTGACCGTTTTCCATGACCGCCACGCGATCTGCGAACCGGTGCACCAAATTGAGGTCATGGGTGATGAGCAGCACGGCCATGCCGTACTTGCGCTGCAGGTCCGCCAGCAGTTCGAGGATCTGCGAGCGCACCGTCACGTCGAGCGCGGTGGTCGGCTCGTCCGCCAGCAGCAGGCGCGGCCTGCAAGCCAGCGCCATCGCGATCATCGCCCGCTGGCGCTGTCCGCCCGACAACTGATGCGGAAACGCCCTCGCCCGCCGCGCCGGTTCGGGAATGCCGGTGTCCGCCAGCAGTTGCACCGACGCTTCGTGCGCCGCCCTGGAAGACAGCGCCTGATGAAGTTCCAGCACTTCGGCGATCTGGTCGCCGACGGTGTAGAGCGCATTCAGAGCGGTCATCGGCTCCTGGAAGATCATCGCGATCTCCTTGCCCCGGATGCCGCGCAGCTTCGATTCAGGCAGTGACAACAAATCGCGGCGCGCACCCGTCGATTCGTCTCCAGCAAATTCGGCGACGCCGAAAACGTCCGCGTTCTGAACCAGTCGAAGCAGGCTCAGCGCGGTGACTGTCTTGCCTGACCCCGACTCGCCGACCAACGCCAGCTTTTCGCCCTGTGCGATGCTGAAGTCGATGCCGTGCACCACTTCCTTGTCGCCGAAGGCAACCCTGAGCCCCTGGACATTCAACAAGGGTGTCATCTGTCAGCCTTTCGCGGATCGAGCGCGTCGCGCAGCGCGTCGCCCATGAATGTCAGCAGCATCAGCGTGAGGACGAGCACGCCAAAGGTAGACAAGGAAATCCACCAGGCATCGATGTTCGCCTTGCCTTGGCTCAGGAGTTCGCCAAGCGAAGGCGTACCAGGCGGAACGCCCAGGCCGAGGAAGTCGAGCGAAGTCAACGCCAGGATCGCAGCGCTCATGCGAAACGGAAGAAACGTCACCACCGGCGTCATGCTGTTGGGCAGAATGTGCCGCCACATGATCTGCAGATTGCCCACGCCCAACGCTCGCGCGGCCCGCACGTAGTCCATTTGGCGATTGCGAAGGAACTCGGCGCGAACATAGTCGGAAAGCCCCATCCAGCCGAAGAGACTCAGCAGGATCAACAACAGCGCGACGCTCGGCGCAAACACGGCGCTGAAGATGATGAGCAAATAAAGCTCGGGCATTGAACCCCAGATCTCGATGAAACGCTGGAACGCGAGGTCGGTCTTGCCCGCGAAGTAGCCCTGCACCGCGCCGGCCGCCACGCCCAGCACGGTGCCGATGGCGGTGAGGGCCAGGCCGAACAGTACGCTTACCCGAAAGCCGTAGATCAGTTGTGCCAGCAGGTCGCGACCTCGATCGTCCGTGCCCAGCCAGTTGTCGCGGGTTGGCGCCGCCGGACTCGGAGACTTTGCGAAGTAGTTGAGCGTCTTGGGGCCGTACGGGTTCGGTGCGTAGATCGCCCAGTTGCCGCCTTGCGTGATGCGCTCGCGAATGAACGGATCGAGGTAGTCCGTCGGTGTCTCGAAGTCGCCGCCAAAGGTTTTTTCTGAATAGTCGCGCAAAACGGGAAAGTAGATCTTTCCCTCGTAGCGCATGACCAGCGGCCGGTCGGTCGACAGCACTTCGGCAAAGAGGCTCGTGACGACCATCACCACGAACAGCAGCAGGCTCCAATACCCCAGCCGATTGCGCTTGAAGCGCAGCCACGCGCGGCGTCCCGGGCTCAGCGACACGGGCTTGGCGGCGGCGCTAGTCAAACTTCACCCTCGGGTCGACCCATACGTAGCAGAGGTCTGAAATAAGCTTGGTCACCAAGCCGATCAGCGTAAAGAGATAAAGCGTGCCGAGCACGACCGGATAGTCGCGCCGGATCACGCTCTCGTAGCCCAGCAAGCCAAGCCCGTCGAGCGAAAAGAGCGTCTCGATGAGCAGCGAGCCCGTGAAAAACGCACCGATGAAAGCCGCCGGCAGGCCGGTGACGATCGGAATCAACGCGTTGCGAAATACGTGCTTCCAAAGCACCTGCCGTTCGCCCAGGCCCTTGGCGCGAGCCGTCAGCACGTATTGCTTGCGGATCTCCTCCAGGAAGGCGTTCTTGGTCAGCATGGAGGTCACCGCAAAGCTCCCCAGCACCATCGCTGTCACCGGCAAGGTGATGTGCCAGAGGTAATCGACGATGCGCGCACCCCAGCTGAGTTCGTCCCAGTTGGCCGAGGTCAGGCCGCGCAACGGAAACCATTGCAGTTGCCCACCAAAGATCACCAGCAGTGCCACGCCGAGGACAAAACCCGGAATCGCATAGCCGACGAGGATCAGCAAGGTGGTCACGAGGTCGAAGCGCGTGCCTGCGCGCACGGCCTTGGCGACGCCCAGCGGCACCGCAACCCCGTAGCTGATGAAGAAGGTCCAGAGCCCGAGACTGATCGAGACGGGGAGCTTCTCCAGGATCAGCGTCCACACATCCTTGTTCTGGAAGAAGCTTCGGCCCAGGTCGAAGCGGGCGAACTGCCCCAGCATCTGAAAGAGCCGCTCGTGCGCCGGTTTGTCGAAACCGTAGAGCGCCTTGATTTCCGCCAGCCGCTTCGGATCGACTCCCTGGTTGCCGCGATAGTTGGAGCCACCCGATTCGATGCCGCCGCGCGTGGCCGCCTTCGCTTCTGCGAGGTACTGCTCCACAGGACCGCCCGGCACGAACTGAATCACGAAAAAGGTCACCAGCAGCACGCCAAGCAAGGTGGGGATGAACAGCAACAGCCGCTTGAGGACATAGGAAAACATCGGGTCTTCGTTTCCTTTGCTGGCTCTGCCCTATTTGGCCCACCAGGTCGTCATGACCCAGTCTTCGGCCGATGCATAAGGCGGCATCGGCGATTTGTAGGCCAGGCGCCAGGCGTTGTAGGCGATCCGGTGCGACGTCAAGGTCCACTGCGGGATCAGGTAGTGGCTGTGCATGATGACCCGGTCGAGCGCCCGGCAGGCCGGAAGGAGCTCAGCCTTGCTCTCGGCGCGCACGATGTCGTTCACCAACGCATCGACCGCCGGACTGCTCACGCCCATGTAGTTGCCCGAACTCTCCGTCGTGGCCGCCTTGCTCCCGAAGATGTCCGCCAGTTGCTGGCCAGGATTGTTTGTGCCTGGAAAGTTGATGGTCGTGATGTCGAACTCGAACTTGTCCAGGCGCTGCTGGTAGAGCGCGAAATCAACCGAAGCGAACTTCAGCGTGATGCCCAGCTTCTCGAGATTGCGCATCCACGGTGACACGGTTCGGGCACCGCCCTCCTTGCTGTCGAGATATTCGAGTTGCATCGGCTCGCCTCGGGCATTGCGCAGCGCGCCATCGCGATATTCCCAGCCAGCCTGCTTCAGGAGATCACTGGCCTTGCGCAAGTTGTCTCGCAGCGAGTGCCCTGGGCCCTCGGTGGTCGGCGGCTCGTACATCGGTCCGAACACCTCGTCGGGAATCTTTCCGCGCCAAGGCTCCAGCAGCCTGAGCTCTTGCTCGGATGGCGTGCCTTCGGCCGCGCAATCGGTATTGCCGAACAGGTCCCTCACGCGCGGATAGCCGCCGTAGAACATCTGCCGATTCATCCACTCGTAGTCGAGCGCGAGGCCGAGCGCTTGCCGCACGCGCCGATCCTGCAGCAACGGACGCCTGCTGTTGAGCACGAAGCTCTGGAAGCCCGACGGCAGCCGATGGGCGAATTCGCGCTTGACCAGTTCCCCGGTATTGAACCGCTTTCCCGTCACGCGGCGCGCCCAGTCGCCCGCCGAATAGAAGCTCATCATGTCGAACTCGCCGGCCTTGAATGCTTCCAGGCGCGCCGTGTTGTCCTGGTAAATCTTGATCGTGATGCGGTCGAAGTTGTTCGTGCCGCGCCGAACGGCAAGGTCGCGCGCCCAGTAATTCGGATCGCGCACGTAGGTGATGTCCTTGCCGAAACGCACAGGGCCGATCTTGTAAGGGCCGCTGCCGATCGGGATGTCCATCACCACCTGGTCGAAAGGCTTGGCTTTGCCGTTCTCCATGCCCCATCGGCGGCTGAAGACGGGCAAGCCGCCGACAGTCAGCGGAAGTTCGCGGTTCGGCTTCTTGAACTTGAAGCGAATGGTCCGCGCGTCGATCACCTCGGCGCCTTCGACATCTTCGAGCAGAGTCTTGTAGCCGGGCGACACATACGGACCGATCAATGTGTCGTAGCTGTGCTTGACGTCCGCGGCCTCGACGGGCGTGCCATCGTGAAAGCGCGCCTCAGGGCGAAGCTTGAAGGTCGCGCTGAGCCGATCGGGCGAGACCACCACATCCTCGGCCAGGAGTCCGTAGCCCGATGCCGTCTCGTCCATCGACCCGGCCAGCAGCGAATCGAACATCAGGTTGGCCAAGTACGCGGGCGGGGCCCCCTTGATGGTGAAAGGGTTGTACTTGTCGAAGGTCGAATAGCGCTGATTGCTGACCAGGCGCAACTCGCCACGCTTGGGCGCATCGACGTTGACGTAGTCGAAAGCCTTGAAGCCGGCCGGGTACTTCAGGTCGTCCCACATGGCGTAACCATGCGCCGCCCAAGCGGGAACCGCACACACCAGCAAGCAACAGAACCAAAGAACCCGCATGCGAGAATTCTGCCCAAGATTTTCACGAGGTCGATCCATGGGCTTTCTTTCCGGCAAAAAACTTCTGATCACCGGCGTGCTGAGCAACCGCTCCATCGCCTATGGCATCGCCAAAGCTTGCCACCAGCAAGGGGCCGAACTGGCTTTCAGCTATGTGGGCGAGCGATTCAAGGACCGTATTGCCGAGTTCGCCGCGGACTTCGATTCAAAGCTGGTTTTCGACTGCGATGTCGGAAACGACGCGCAGATCGATAAGCTCTTTGCCGATCTTTCTCAGACCTGGCCCAAGTTCGACGGTTTCGTGCACAGCATCGGCTTTGCGCCGCGCGAGGCCATCGCCGGCGATTTCCTCGAAGGGCTTTCGCGCGAGGCATTCAAGATCGCGCACGACATCAGCGCCTACAGCTTCCCGGCAATGGCCAAGGCGGCCCTGCCCTACCTCAACGACAAATCGGCGCTGCTGACACTGACCTACCTCGGCTCGATCCGCGCGCTGCCCAACTACAACACCATGGGCCTTGCGAAGGCTTCGCTCGAGGCCTCGGTGCGTTATCTGGCTGAATCGCTCGGCCCCAAGGGGATGCGCGTCAACGGCATCAGCGCCGGTCCGATCAAGACGCTGGCTGCCAGCGGCATCAAGGACTTCGGCAAGCTCCTCTCTGCAATCTCGAAGGTCGCGCCGATGCGGCGCAACGTCACCATCGAAGAAGTCGGCAACGTCGCAGCCTTCCTGCTGAGCGATCTTGCAAGCGGGGTCACCGCGGAGATCACCTATGTGGACGGCGGTTTCAGCAACGTCGTCGGGGGCATCTCAGAATCCGTCTGAAGCGGCACATAGCCGCATTTAATAATCCCGGCATACCAAAAATGTCAGGGAGTTGATCGTGAGTTTTTCTTTTTGCAAACGCCGCAAGAGCGGCACCGGCGGAGCCACGTCCGTGCCGCTTTCCCGCCGAACGTTGTTGCTGGCGGCTGCCGGAATGGCCATTGGCCTTTCGAGGCAAGGCGAAGCCCTCGCACAGGGCGCCCCGAAGGCGCCCCCGCCTCTCATCATGGCCGAGGTCTACCGCCGCGGCATGTCACTCAACGATTACTGGGTCAGCGAAAAATACGATGGCGTGCGCGCCTACTGGGACGGCCATCAACTGAAAACACGCAGTGGCGAACCTATCGCCGCACCCGCCTGGTTCGTGGAGGCATTGCCTACGATGCCGCTGGACGGTGAACTGTGGGCCGGCCGAGGCCATTTCTCCCGCGCAGTGTCGACGGTGCGCAGCCAGACGCCGTCCGATGCAGCATGGCGGGAGATTCACTTCATGGTGTTCGATCTTCCTGCCGAGCCGGGTGATTTCACGGCGCGGCTCGCGCGCTTGCGCAAGTTGTTTCCCATCACCACCGTCCCCTGGGTGGTCGCCGTGCCGCAACAGCGTGCAACGACCGCCGACGAACTCGACGCTCTGCTCGACAAGACCATCAGGATGGGCGGCGAAGGGCTGATGCTCCATCGGGGCTCATCGCTTTATCGAGCCGATCGCAGCACCGACCTTCTCAAGGTCAAGGCCTACGACGATGCAGAAGCACGCGTCGTCGCCCACATCGGCGGACGTGGCAAGCATGCGAAGCGGATGGGCGCGCTGCTGGTCGAAACGCCGGACGGCAAGCGCTTCAAGCTAGGCGGTGGCTTCAGCGATGCGGAGCGCGAGAAGCCGCCAGCCATCGGCACCTGGGTGACCTATCGCTACAACGGCAAGACCTCCTCCGGCTTGCCGAGATTCGCGCGTTTCGTACGCGAACGCGACGACGCCGACTTCTGAAGCGGTCGAACCCAGAACGGCGGCGCCCCGGGGCTATGCCCCTCGCACGCAATCGGCGTAGTAGCGCTTCTTGCCCGAGTCGTCGATCCGCGCAACCAGTCCGTGGATGTCGGTCTCGAAGCCCGGGCATTGCGTATTGAATTCGCGCGCGAACTTCAGGTAATCGACGATCTTCTTGTTGAAGACTTCACCCGGAATCAGCAGCGGAATGCCCGGCGGATAGGGCGTGATCAGGCTCGTCGTGATGCGCCCTTCGAGCTCGTCAATCTCGACCCGCTCCGTCTTGCGATGGGCAATGTGCGCGAAGGCGTCGCTCGGCTTCATCGCGGGCGTCAGGTCGCTGAGGTACATCTCCGTGGTCAGCCGCGCCACGTCGAAGCGCGCATAGAGCTGATGGATGTGTTGGCACAAGTCTCTGAGCCCAAGGCGCTCGTATCCAGGCTGCTGCTGGCAGAACTCCGGCATGATCCTCCACATCGGCTGATTGCGCGCGTAGTCGTCCTTGAACTGCTGCAGCGCCGTGAGCAGCGTGTTCCAGCGGCCCTTGGTGATGCCGATGGTGAACATGATGAAGAAGCTGTAGAGGCCGGTCTTCTCGACGATCACACCGTGCTCCGCGAGGAACTTGGTGACCACGGCGGCTGGAATGCCGGTCGGCGCGAACTTGCCGTTCAGGTCGAGGCCCGGCGTCACGATGGTCGACTTGATCGGATCGAGCATGTTGAAGCCGTCGGCCAGCTTGCCGAAGCCGTGCCACTTGGCCGTGCGCGATTCGCCTTTGATGATCCAGTCGTCGGCGCGCCCGATGCCCTCGTCGACCAGCTTCTCAGGGCCCCAGACCTTGAACCACCACTCGTCCTTGCCGAATTCGTCCTCGACTTTGCGCATCGCACGACGGAAGTCCAGTGCTTCGAGGATGCTCTCCTCCACCAGCGCGGTGCCGCCGGGCGGCTCCATCATGGCGGCCGCGACGTCGCAACTGGCGATGATCGCGTACTGCGGGCTGGTCGACGAATGCATCAGGTACGCCTCGTTGAACAGATCGCGGTCCAGTGCGCGGTTCTGCGAATCCTGGACCAGCACATGGCTCGCCTGGCTGATGCCCGCCAGCAGCTTGTGTGTCGATTGGGTCGCAAACACCAGCGAATCCTTGGGGCGCACGCGGCGCTTGCCCATGGCGTGATAGGCGCCGTAGAACGGGTGGAACGCGGCATGCGGCAACCACGCTTCATCGAAGTGCAGCGTATCGACGTAGCCGTCGAGCATGCCCTTGATGGTTTCGGTGTTGTAGATCACGCCGTCATAGGTCGACTGCGTCAGCGTCATCACGCGCGGCTTGACCGTGTCGGCGTTCACGTGCGCCAGCAGCGGATTGGCGCGGATCTTTTCCTTGATGGCCGCCGGTTCAAATTCGCTCTTGGGAATCGGACCAATGATGCCGAAGTGATTGCGCGTCGGTTTCATGAACACGGGGATTGCGCCCGTCATGATGATCGCGTGCAGGATCGACTTGTGGCAGTTGCGGTCGACCACCACGACGTCGTCCGGTGCCACCGTGTGGTGCCACACCATCTTGTTGCTCGTGCTGGTGCCATTGGTGACAAAGAAGCAGTGGTCGGCGTTGAAGATCCGCGCCGCGTTGCGCTCGCTCGCCGCGACGGGACCCGTGTGGTCGAGCAACTGGCCGAGTTCCTCGACCGCATTGCACACGTCCGCGCGCAGCATGTTCTCGCCGAAGAACTGATGGAACATCTGTCCCACCGGGCTCTTCAGGAACGCCACGCCACCCGAGTGGCCCGGACAGTGCCATGAGTAGGAGCCGTCTTCCGCATAATCGATCAGCGCCTTGAAGAAAGGCGGCTGCACGCCTTCAAGGTAGCTCTTCGCCTCGCGGATGATGTGGCGGGCGACGAACTCCGGCGTGTCCTCGAACATGTGGATGAACCCATGGAGCTCACGCAGGATGTCGTTCGGAATGTGCCTCGAGGTCTTTGTTTCGCCGTAGATGTAGATCGGCACGTCGGCATTCTTGCGCCGCACTTCGCCGATGAAATTGCGCAGGTTGAGCACGGCTGGGTCCAGATCGGGGCCGACGGTGAATTCCTCGTCATCGATCGAGAGGATGAACGCGCTGGCGCGGCTTTGTTGCTGGGCGAATTGGCTCAGATCGCCATAGCTCGTGACCCCCAGCACTTCGAAGCCTTCGTTCTCGAAGGCGTGCGCCAGCGCGCGGATGCCGAGCCCCGAGGTGTTCTCGGAGCGGAAGTCCTCGTCGATGATGACGATCGGAAAGCGAAATTTCATGAACAGGCTCCGGACGGGCAAATAGGCGCGAAGTGTACGGAATTCAGATGAAGCTGAGTTCCAGCTTTGACACAATCCCCTGCACCTAAAACAAAGAGAGGAAACGTCATGGCGAGTTCCACCATTTGGTGGCTGATTGCAGGTGCGGCCATCGTCCTCGAGTTGCTTTCCGGGACCGGCACGCTCTACCTCCTGCTGATGGGAGTCGGCTTCGCCGCCGCGGCGATCTCGGCGCACGCAGGCGCCGGATTCGACACGCAACTGATCGTCGCAGCGGTGGTCAGCGTCTCATCCGTGATCGCATGGCACGCGATCCGCCGCAAACGCCCGCCGGAGCCGCCCACCGGCGCCAACCCCAACGTCAACCTCGACGTCGGCGAGCACGTCCACGTCGATGCCTGGAACGACGACGGCACCGCCACCGTCCGCTACCGCGGCGCGCAATGGACCGTGATCGCCCGGCCCGGCAGCGTGCCATCGGCCGGCGAGCACAAGGTCACGCAGGTGATCGGCAGCCGCCTCGTCGTCGAAAAAGTCTGAATCGAATCTACAAAGAGCAAAGAGAGAGTTCAATGGAATACGCAGCCGTCCCCCTCGTCATCCTGGTCATCGCGATCATCGTCATCACCCAATCGGTCAAGTTCGTGCCGCAACAGAACGCCTGGGTGCGCGAGCGCCTCGGCAAGTACCACGGGACCATGACGCCCGGCCCCAATTTTCTGATTCCTTTCATCGACCGCGTCGCCTACAAGCACAGCCTGAAGGAAATCCCCCTCGACGTGCCGAGCCAAGTCTGCATTACGCGCGACAACACGCAGCTGCAAGTCGACGGCATCCTCTATTTCCAGGTGACGGATCCGATGCGCGCAAGCTACGGCTCGTCCAACTACATCATGGCCGTGACGCAGCTTGCACAGACTTCACTGCGCAGCGTCATCGGCAAGCTCGAACTCGACAAGACCTTCGAGGAGCGCGACATCATCAACTCGCAGATCGTCTCGGCCATTGACGAAGCGGCCCTCAATTGGGGGGTGAAGGTGCTGCGCTACGAAATCAAGGACCTCACGCCGCCCAACGAGATCCTTCACGCGATGCAGCGCCAGATCACGGCAGAGCGCGAAAAGCGCGCACTGATTGCCGCTTCCGAAGGCCGGCGCCAGGAGCAGATCAACATCGCGACCGGCGAGCGCGAGGCTTTCATCGCGCGCTCCGAAGGCGAAAAGCAGGCGCAGATCAACAACGCGCAGGGTCAGGCGGCAGCCATCACTGCCGTAGCCGAGGCGACAGCCGGCGCGATCGAGCGGGTGGCGGCGGCGATTCGCCAGCCCGGCGGCGAACAGGCCGTCCAACTCAAGGTTGCCGAGCGCGCGGTCGACGCCTATGGCAAGGTCGCGGCGGACGCAACGACGACGTTGATCGTGCCCAGCAACATGAACGAAACGGCCGCGCTCATTGCCTCCGCGATGCGGATGATGCAAGCGGGCAAAGCGCAGGGCGGCAGCTGACATCAAATGGCGCGTGACGCCCGAAACGGCGCCTGCGCACTGCTACAATCGCGGGCTTCGGAGCGGTGGATGAGCGGTTTAAGTCGCACGCCTGGAAAGCGTGTGAGGGTTAATAGCCCTCCGCGGGTTCGAATCCCGCCTGCTCCGCCAAAAAATCGCTTCCGGCAGTCTCCACCTGCCACTTGGAATCGTCCTGAAAGCCCCGCTTGTCGGGGCTTTTTTGCGGGCACTCTCCACATTCCCCACTGCACTCGGTAATGCATGCAGCCACAAAAAAAGGGCCCGAAGGCCCTTTCTTTCCGACGTGGCGTGTGAGCCCTTAGCTCGCTCCGCGCACCACGGCGATCTGGGTACGGGCACCATTCTTGTAGGTGTACAGCGTCAGCGCACCGTTCTTGATGTCGCCCTTTTCGTCGAACGCGATCGGGCCGGTCAGGCCCTTGTATTCGACCTTGCTGACTTCAGGCAGGTACTTCTCCGGATCGGCGGAGCCGGCCTTTTCCATCGCGGCGGCCAGCACGTTCACGGCGTCGTAGACGTACGGTGCATAGATCTGCACTTCGACGCCGTTCTTTTCCTTGAACTTGGTCTTCCAGGCTTCGAGCGGTGCCTTGAAATCACCTTCGACGCCACCAGCCTCGGCACACACGACCATGTCTTCGCCGATTGCGTCGCCGGCCAACTTGGCGAGTTCTGCGGTGCACAGGCCATCGCCACCCATGAACTTCACGGTCATGCCGAGCTGCTTGACTTGCTTGAGCATCGGGCCGCCCACGGCGTCCATGCCGCCGAAGAACAGCACGTCGGGGTTGGCGCCCTTCAGCTTGGTCAGGATGGCGTTGAAGTCGGTCGACTTGTCGGTGGTGAATTCGTGGCCGACGATCGTGCCGCCGGCGGCCTTTGCGGCCTTCTCGAATTCTTCAGCGACACCTTGGCCGTAGGCAGTGCGGTCGTCGATCACGGCAATGTTCTTGCCCTTGAGCGTTTCGACTGCGTACTTGCCCAGCGTGCCGCCGAGTTGCGTGTCGTCAGCCACCACGCGGAAGGTGGTCTTGAAGCCTTGACGCGTGTACTTGGGGTTGGTCGCCGACGGCGAGATCTGGGGAATGCCAGCGTCGCTGTAGAGCTTGGAGGCGGGGATGGTCGTGCCGGAATTCAGGTGGCCGACAACGCCGTTGACCTTGCTGTCGACCAGCTTCTGGGCCACTGCGGTGCCTTGCTTCGGATCGGCTGCATCGTCTTCGGCGAGCAGTTCGAACTTGGCAACTTTGTCGCCGATCTTCACACCCTTGGCGTTCAGGTCTTCGATGGCCATGCGCGCGCCCATTTCGTTGTCCTTGCCCAAGTGCGCAATGGCGCCGCTGGTCGGCGCGACATGGCCGATCTTCACGACAAGCGCGTCAGCCGGAGGTGCTGCCGGGGCAGGTGCTGCTGCAGTCGGCGCAGGCGTGGCGGCCGGCGCGGCAGCTTCTTCCTTCTTGCCACAGGCCACAAGCGCGATGGCAGCCAGAGCGACCGCGGTCCATTTCATTTGCATGGGAACCTCCAGAACTTAATAAATAGAGTTGAAAACCGGTCTTTGGATCCGGGCGCTTTAACTCAGCAAGTATCGCGCCGCGAAGCTCGGCGCCCGTGCGCTTTTCGACCTGGCGCGCAGTTTAGCCCAAGGAATGAGGCCCGAATGTTGGCGTAGACCCGGGGTTTTCCGAAAGCTCGCGCGACAGCGATTCGCTCACCAGCGCGCGCAATACCGCCTCGATTTCCTTGCGCAGACCGGGGATCATGGTGTCGAGATGGTGCTGAACGGCAGCTGACACGACATCGCTCAATCGCTCCTCCATCTGCAGGTCCACGCGCTGCAGCACGCGATGCAGCAACTGCTCTTCGAGCCGGAAAGCGTGGGCCTCGGAGAGCCTCGCTTCGGGACCCAGGGCAACGGCTTGCGAAGCCTCTGCCGATGCGGGCGCCTCGGCTTGCGCAGGCGCCGCTGTTTCAATGGGAGGCTCGGGCTGCGAAGGTTCCTCGACCACCGTCGTCAAGGTTGGCACGAATCGCGGCGGCGTGCGCTGGGTGGATGCCATCAGTTGGCGCTCCCCGCATAGGGAAAGGTGCGGATCGCATAGCCGCGATCCTTGTAGTGCCGCCAGCGGGCGCGCCCTGCCTGCTTGTCGGATTCGTCGCTGCCAACGATGTCGATCAACCGCTCGAACCGCTCGAACCGCACCGGCAAGTCAGCGCCCAGGTTCACGAGAATGGGCCGGTCCGGCAGCGACTCCGACCCGCTTTCGGCCAGCACGACCGGCGACCGCGTGACCTTATGCGCTTCATCGTCACAACGGCAGTGGGCGATGAATTCGCTTGGCTGCAGTGTCCACAGCGACTGGTCGATCGCGTCCAGCGTCTGCGAATCAGCCATGACCACCAGGCGCGCGCCATGGGCGCTGACAGCCTTCCGCAGCAGGCGGCAGGCGTAGCTCACCTTGTCCGGCATGTTGTAGTGGCCGTCGATTTCCGTCACTTCTTTGCCCGATCCTTCGAGGCGGTCTTCGAGGCATTCTTCGTGGGCTTTCGCGGTGCCGCCTCGGCGTTTTCTCGGCTCCGAGTCATCAGGTAGTTCAACAGCAGGCCGACTGGTCGACCACTCGCGCCCTTGGCCGCCCCACCCTTCCATGCGGTGCCGGCAATGTCGAGATGAGCCCACGGGAAGTCGGTGGTGAATCGCTGGAGGAACTTGGCGGCGGTGATTGCACCGCCCGCTCGACCGGCAATGTTGGCCACGTCGGCAAAGTTGCTCTTGAGTCCTTCTGCGTAATCCTCGTCGAGCGGCATGCGCCAGCAGCGGTCCAGCGATGCCTCGCCAGCGGCGCTGAGCGCCGTCGCCAACGCGTCGTCGCTCGAGAACAAGCCGCTGCGCACGCCGCCCAAGGCGATCACGCAGGCGCCCGTGAGGGTGGCGATATCGATCACCGCTGCCGGCTCGAAACGCTTGGCGTAATTCAGGGCGTCGCACAGGATCAACCGGCCTTCAGCGTCCGTGTTGAGCACTTCAATGGTCTGGCCGGCCATGCTGGTCACGACGTCGCCAGGTTTGACCGCGCGGCCGTCGTTCATGTTCTCGCATGAAGGAATAAGACCGACGACGTTGATCGCCGGCTGCAGATCGCCCAGTGCACGGAACACGCCCAACACGCTCGCGGCCCCGCACATGTCGAACTTCATTTCGTCCATTTCGGCAGCCGGCTTGAGCGAGACGCCGCCCGTGTCGAAGGTGATGCCCTTGCCGACCAGCACCACCGGCGCCTGCTGCCTGGGCGCTCCGTTGTAGCGCAGGACGATGAAGCGCAGCGGCTCCGCAGAGCCCTGGGCGACCGCCGAGAATGCGCCCATCCCGAGCTTCTCGACTTCCTTGGGACCCAGCACTTCGCACTTCACGTTCGGCAGCTTGGCGAGCTCTTGCGCGGCACCGGCCAGCATGGTTGGCGTGCAGTAGTTGGCCGGCCGATTGGCCCATTCCTTGGCCAGCTCGATTCCCACAACGGCAGCGGCAGCCTCATCGAAGCTCTGGCGCAGTGGCGCAGCGTCGCTCACGCCGAAGGTCAATTGGCGGATCGTGCGTGGCTCGGCCTTGGACTTCGTCGTGCCATAGACATAGCTGGCGTCCGCTGCCGCAATGACGGCGCTGGCGAGCGCGGCCGCGTCGATGGCTTGCGCTGCAACGATGGACACCCGCTTCGGGTTGGACCCCTTGGCCGCACCGATCGCCGCGCTCACCGCGGTGCGAACCGATGCCGGCTTGCCGTCGCCGATCGAGACCAGCAGCACGCGGGGAGCGGAAACCGCCTCGGGCCGATAGAGCGCGAGCAGCTTGCCCGCCTTGTCGGGCAGATCGCCTGCCTTCCGGGCGCTGGCGATCAGCGTGGAGAGTGCGTCCTTGGAGGTGCCGATTGCGGAAGCCACGAGGACGACGAGAACGTCGGTTTTGTCGGTGACTGCCTGAGCGATGGAGAGGGTCTTGAGTTGAAAGTCCATAATCCTTTTTTTCCCTCGACGATGTTATTCCATTCCTCTCTACGCAAGGAGCTGTCGCGCAGCTTCGGTGCCACCCTCGTGGTGCTGGTCACCATCGTGATGACCATGATGCTGATCCGCACGCTCGGATTGGCCGCCAAAGGCAGCGTGAATCCCTCCGAGGTCTTCCTCGTGATGACCTATACGGTGCTCGGCTACATGCCCACCATCCTGAGTCTCTGCCTTTTCATCTCGATCGTCGGCACGCTGTCACGTATGTATCGCGACAGCGAAATGGTGATCTGGTTTTCGAGCGGCCGCGGGCTGGCGGACTTTCTACGTCCGCTCTTCGGCTTTGCATGGCCGATCCTCTTGCTGGTTGCGCTGTTCGCGCTGGTCGGCTGGCCGTGGGCCAATTCACAGACCGAGGGCATGCGCCAGCGCTACGAGAGCCGCAGCGACATCGAGCGCGTGGCGCCCGGCGAATTCCGCGAGTCCGCGGGTCGGCTGCGCGTGTTCTTCATCGACAAGGACGCGCCTGACAGCGCCACGGCGAACAACGTCTTCATTTCTTCCATCGAGCGCAACCTGCACATCATCACGTCAGCACGCCATGGACACATCGAAGATATCGACGGCAAGCGCTTTCTGCTGCTGAGCAACGGTCAACGCCTCGAACGCCCGCTCACGCCGACCGAGGGCATCAAGATCAGCGAGTTCGAAACCTATGGCGCCAAGGTCGGCGGCAGTGGCAGCGACTCGTCGGACGCTTCGCCCGTGCGCACTCGCACGACACTGACGCTGCTGCGCGATCCGACCCTCGTCAACCGTGGCGAACTGGCCTGGCGCGTCGGCATGCTGTTTGGCGCTGCGAATTTCGTGATTCTTGCGCTGGCACTCTCCAGCGTGAACCCGAGAGTCGGCCGCAGCGGCAACTACCTGTTCGCGCTGTTCGCCTTCGTCCTTTACTACAACATGCTCAACCTGGGGCAGAACTGGGTCAGTTCAGGCAAGTACGGCATGGGAGGCTTCATGCTCGCGCTCCATGGCGGGGCGCTGGTGATCGGCCTTCTGTGGCTTGCGAAACGTCATTTCAATTGGGGCTTCACGGCAAGCCGCGCCCGACCCGCAACGACCCCCAACGCGTGAAAACAATCCGTCGCCTGATCTATGTCGAGGTGATGAAGTCCGTGGGCTTTGTGGCCCTGGGCTTCCTCAGCCTGTTCTTCTTCTTCGATTTTGTCGATGAGCTGCAGTCCATCGGAAAACCTGAATCGCTAGGCTATGGGGCAGGCCAGGCCCTCGCGTACGTCGCGATGCTCATCCCCAGCCACCTGTATGAATTGCTGCCGATCGCTGTGCTGATCGGCACCATCTTCGTCATGGCCAGGCTTGCGCAGAGCTCGGAATTCACCATCCTGCGGACCAGCGGTCTCGGCCCATGGCGCGCGTTGCGGACGCTGCTTTTGCTGGGGCTGGGTTTCGTGATCCTGACATTCGCGATCGGGGACTATGTCGCACCCTTCACCGACCGGACAGCCCAGTTGCTCAAGGCGCGCTTCCAGAACGCCTACTCGCTCGTAGGCAACACCGGCGCATGGCTCAAGGAGCGGCAAGGCGACGCCTCGTTTGCGGTCAACGTCGCCACGATGGAGCGCAACGGCACGCTCAAGGACCCGCGCATCTTCGAGTTCGACGGCAAGGGATTCATCACGTCGCAGGTGTCCGCGGCCTCTGCCCGCGCCGAAGATGGACACTGGACGCTCGTCGACGTGGAGCGACAGGAATACCAGACGCGCAGCGCCGACCAGGCTCACATCATCACCACGAAGATCCCGATGGTCGAATGGAAGACTTCGCTCACGCCTGAGATGGTGTCGGTCGCCCTGCTCCGGCCGGAGCGCATGCGCACGCTCGACCTGTTCGACTACATCCGCCATCTCGATGCAAACGGGCAGACGGCACAGCGCTATGAAATCGAGTTCTGGCGCAAGGTGTTCTATCCGCTGTCGTGCCTGGTGATGATCGTGCTGGCCCTGCCGTTTGCCTATCTGCACTTCCGCCAGGCCGGGATCGCGACGTATGTGTTCGTCGGCGTGATGATCGGCATCAGCTTCTTCTTGCTGAACAACGTCTTCGGGTACTTGGGCAACCTCGGGAACTGGCTGCCCTGGATGACGGCAGCCGCACCCGGGCTGATCTATTCAGTGATGTCGCTCGCCGCCTTCACGTGGCTGGTGTTGAGACGCTAGCGGCGCTGCGGCAATGATCGAGTCAGGCCGCGCCGTCATTCTCTTCGCGCACGGTTCGCGCGATGAGCGCTGGCGGGCGCCGATCGAGGCTGTGGCTCGGCGCGTCGCGGCGCTTGACCCGTCGGTCGGCGTGGCATGCGCCTACCTCGAACTGGTCGCCCCTGACCTGCTGACCGCCACTGCGGCGCTCGTGGGCGACGGAGCCCGATCCATTCGGGTGGTCCCGCTTTTCCTCGGAATGGGCAAGCACGTGCGGGAAGACCTGCCCCGCTTGCTGGAGGGAATGCGCATGCGGCACCCGCAGGTCACCTTCACACTCGCCGGCGCGGTGGGCGAGGAGCCGGACGTGATCGAACTGCTCGCGCACAAGGCATTGGATTGCTGATGTCCGAATCCTGATTTCGGGCTGATTTCGAGCTGATTCCCGGCTGATTTTTATAGATTGCGAAGGCATAATAAATTCCTAAATAAGACGGAATTCGTTATGAATCTTCACCAGTTCAAGTTTGTTCAAGAGGCGGTGCGGCGCAACCTCAATCTGACGGAAGCCGCCAAAGCGCTGCATACCTCGCAGCCCGGCGTGTCCAAAGCCATCATCGAACTCGAAGAAGAATTGGGCGTTGAGATCTTTGCACGGCACGGCAAGCGCCTGAAGCGCGTCACCGAACCAGGGCAGCATGTTCTCGCCAGCATCGAGCTGATCATGCGCGAGGTTGGCAACCTCAAGCGCATCGGCGAACAGTTCAGCGCCCAAGACAGCGGCACGCTGTCGATCGCGACCACCCATACGCAGGCGCGCTATGTACTGCCCGTGCCGGTCGCCAAGCTCCGCGAGGCCTACCCCAAGGTAAACGTCAGTCTGCATCAAGGCTCGCCCGATCAGGTGGCGCGCATGGTGATCGACGAGATCGCCGAGATCGGAATCGCAACGGAGTCGCTCTCCGACTACACCGACCTGGTGACGATGCCCTGCTATGAATGGCAGCACGTACTGGTGCTGCCCAAGGGGCATCCGTTGGCCGACAGGGAACGCATTTCGCTGGAGGACCTGGCGACCGAACCGATCATCACCTATCACCCTTCCTTCACCGGCCGCACGCGCATCGACCATGCCTTCGCCCAGAAGAAGCTGACGCCCCGAATCGCACTCGAAGCCATCGACTCGGACGTGATCAAGACCTACGTGCGGCTCGGCCTCGGCGTTGGAATCGTCGCCGAGATGGCGGTGCGCGATGATTCCAACGCGGACCTCGTCGTGCGGCCCATGGGCCACATCTTTGGCACCAACATCGCGCGCGTGGCGTTCAAGCGCAGCGCCTATCTGCGCAACTTCGTCTTCAAATTCGCCGAGCTGCTTTCAGACCGGCTCGATCGCAACCTGATCGCCAAGGCCTTGAGCGGTCATCATCAAGACTACGAACTGTGAGCACCCGTACCGTGACTGCCCGTACACCCCAAGTCGAGACCAAGCTGCCCGCCGTCGGCACGACCATCTTCACCGTCATGTCGGCACTCGCGTCCGAGAAGAACGCGGTGAATCTTGGGCAGGGCTTTCCGGACTTCGGCTGCGATCCGAAGCTGCTCCAGGCCGTCACGGATGCAATGGGCGCGGGCCACAACCAGTACCCGCCGATGCCCGGCATCCCGGCGTTGCGCGAGGCGATCGCGTCGAAGATTGCGGCCTTGTATGGCCACAACTACAACGCGCAGACCGAGATCACGATCACGGCGGGCGCGACGCAGGCGATCATCACGGCAATCCTCGCCGTCGTGCGGCCGGGCGATGAAGTCATCGTGCTGGAGCCCTGCTATGACAGCTACGTGCCCAACATCGAACTTGCAGGCGGCACCGTGGTGCGCGTGCCGCTCACGCCGGGGACCTTCCGCCCCGACTTCGACAAGATCGCCGCCGCCATTTCGCCGCGCACTCGCGCCATCATCGTCAACACGCCGCACAACCCGAGTGCAACCGTGTGGACCGAAGAGGAAATGCGCCGCCTCGAAGAACTGCTCGCACCGACCGATGTCCTATTGATCAGCGACGAGGTGTACGAGCACATGGTCTACACCGGTGCGCGCCATGAAAGCGCGGCGCGCTTTCCGGACCTTGCCGCGCGGACCTTCATCGTGAGCAGCTTCGGCAAGACCTATCACGTCACAGGCTGGAAAGTCGGCTATGTCGCGGCGCCGGCGTCGCTGACGGCTGAGTTCCGCAAGGTGCATCAGTTCAACGTGTTCACCGTGAACACGCCGATGCAACACGCGCTCGCCAGCTACATGGCCGACCCTGCGCCGTACCTTGAACTCCCCGCCTTCTATCAGCGCAAGCGCGACCTGTTCGCCGCGGGGCTGGCAAAGACGCGCTTCAAGCTGCTGCCGAGCGCCGGCACGTACTTCCAGTGTGTCGACATCAGCGCGGTGAGCGACCTGAACGAATCGGATTTCTGCCTTTGGCTGACCAGCGAAATCGGCGTCGCGGCAATCCCTCTGTCGGCCTTCTACGGCGATGCGTTCGACCAGCGCGTGGTGCGCTTCTGTTTCGCCAAGAAGGACGAAACGCTCCACAGCGCCCTGGATCGACTGGCGCGGCTCTGACAGGAACGGTAGGAGAGTCCTGACCGCCGGAGGGGGCGCCTTCCGGCGATGAGATCGCACTCCTTCGATGACCATGGTCTCCTACAAACATTTCGCCCTAGGAGAAGTCCATGTCCCTGTCACTCATTCTGCTGATCATCCTGATCCTGCTGCTCATTGGCGCACTGCCGAGCTGGGGGTACAGCCGCAGTTGGGGTTACGGGCCTAGCGGCGGCCTCGGGCTGGTGGTTCTGGTGGTCATCGTGCTGCTCCTCATGGGGCGGATATAGCAACAAAGACACGCTCACTGGCGTGACCGAACAAAGCCCGCCTCTCGGCGGGCTTTTTTTCAGCTTTCGAGTTGCGCCCAGAGCTTGTCGAGCCGCTTCACGCTCACGGGTTGTGGTGTGCGCAGTTCCTGCGCGAAGAAGCTCACGCGCAGTTCTTCAAGCAGCCAGCGGAATTCGCCCATTCGCTCGTCTACCGCGCCTTTACGGTCGGCGAAAAGACGCCAATAGCGTTGCTCCTGAGGCCGCAATTCGGCCAGGCGCTGCGCGTCGCGCGCCGGGTCGCCGCGCAGCTTGTCCAGCCGCAGCGTGATGGCCTTGAGATAGCGCGCGAAATGCTGCAGTCGCGGCCAGGGCGTATCGACGATGAAGCGCTTGCCGACCAGCCTCTGCAATTGCTGCGCGGCATCGGCAGTCGCTGCGGGCTGACTCTTCGTGTCCTTGATCTTGCGGACCGCGACCGCGTATTCGGTCAGGATGACGCCAGCCAGCCGAGCGACTTCATTCGCAATCAGCGTCAGTCGCCCTCGCCCCTCTTCCACACGTCGCTTGAAGCTGGCTTCATCGGTTGGCAAGGGGTCCTGCAGGAATGCGCGGTCCAGCGCCACGTCGATGATCTGCGCGCGCAGCTCTTCGGACGTTCCCAGCGACATGAACGCGACCGCCATCTTCTGCAGGTCGGGGATGTTCTTCTCGAGGTACTTGAGCGCATCCTTAATCTGCAATGCAAAGAGGCGGCGCAGTCCGCTCCGGTGCTTGGCGGCTGCAATGGCAGGTTCGTCGAAGACCTCGATCATCACCGCGTCGCCATCATCGACCAGCGCCGGGAAGCCGATCAGCGATTGCGAACCTCGCCGCACCTCCATCAATTCGGGCAGCTCGCCGAAAGTCCAGGCGGCATAGCGCTGGCCGGCTGGCAGTGCGGGCGCTGCCGGGGGCGCTTCGATCTTGCGTGAATCGTTCGTTCGGCCTTCGTTCGGCGCCCGTTCATCAGCCGCTGGTGCAACCTTGACGTTGAGCCCAGCCAGCGCCTGGAAGGCACCTCGGGCCTGGGTGCCCCACTCTGCTTTCAGGGCGCCCAGATTGCGGCCCATGCCAAGCTGGCGCCCATGTTCGTCCACCACGCGCAGGTTCATGAACAGATGCGGCGGCAGCATGTCCAGCTTGAAGTCGGCCCGCTTCACGTCGAGGCTGGTCTGGTCGCGCACGCGCTTGAGCAGGACGTCCGTCAGCGATCCATGGCCGAAGATCTCGGGCGCGGAGAGTTCTTCGGCCAGACGCGCAGCCGATTCGGGCAGCGGCACCAATCGGGCGCGCGGCTTCTGGGGCAGGCTCTTGAGCAGCGCCTGGATCTTGTCCTTCAGCATGCCGGTCACCAGCCATTCGCAACGCTCTTCGCTCACCTGGTTCAACACGAACAGCGGCACCGTGACGGTGAGCCCATCCCGGGTGTCGCCCGGCTCGTGCAGATAGGTCGCGGCACAGTCCACACCGCCGAGCCGCAAAGTCGGCGGAAACGACTGCGTGGTGATGCCTGCCGCCTGGTGCCGCATCAACTCATCGCGCGTCAGGTGCAGCAGTCGCGGTTGGGCCTTCGACTGCGCTCGATACCAGTTCTCGAAGGTCATGCCGCTCGACACATCAGGCGGCACCTGCGCGTCGTAGAACGCAAAGATCAGTTCGTCGTCGACAAGCACGTCTTGCCGCCGCGACTTGTGCTCCAGCCCTTCGACTTCTCGAACCAGCTTTCGATTGGCCGCAAGAAAGGGCAGCTTGCTTTCCCATTGCCCACCTACCAGCGCCTCGCGAATGAAGATCTCGCGCGCGGCGACAGGGTCGACCTTGCTGAAATCGACACGCCGGCCGCTGTAAACCACCAGGCCATACAACGTGGCACGTTCCAACGCCGCAACCTGCGCGCCCTTCTTTTCCCAATGCGGATCGAGCAGTTGCTTCTTGAGCAGATGGCCGGCCACTTGTTCGAGCCACTGCGGCTCGATGTTTGCGATGCCGCGCCCGAAGAGGCGCGTGGTCTCGACGAGCTCGGCGCAGACGATCCACCGACCGGGCTTCTTCTTCAGATGCGCACCGGGATGCCGGTAGAACTTGATGCCCCGCGCGCCCAGATAAGCCTCGTCATCCTCGAGCTTCCAGCCGACGTTTCCGAGCAGCCCAGAGAGCATTGAGAGGTGCAGCCCTTCATAGCCAGCAGGCTGTGCGTTGATGCGCCATTTGTGCTCCGTCACCACCGTGAGCAACTGCGAATGGATGTCGCGCCATTCGCGCACACGACGCACGTTGATGAAGTTCTGGCGCAGCAGTTGCTCGTACTGCCGGTTGCTCAATTTGTGCGTGTCGCCGTGGCCGCCTCGCGCGTCGTGGATCCACTTCCACAGCCGCAGGTAGCCGCTGAACTCGCTCTTCTCGTCGTCGAACTTGGCATGGGCCTGGTCGGCCTGCTGCTGGGCATCCATGGGACGATCGCGAACGTCCTGCACCGACAACGCACTCGCAATGACCAGCACTTCTTCGAGCGCACCGCGCGCACGCGCCTCCAGGATCATTCGCCCGACTCGCGGGTCGAGCGGCAGCTTGGAAAGCTCGGCACCCGTGGCCGTCAGTTCGTTGGCATCATCGACGGCACCCAATTCATTGAGCAACTGGTAGCCGTCCGCGATCGCCCGCCGCTGCGGCGCTTCGAGAAACGGAAAGCGCTCGACGTCGCCCAGATGCAGCGACTTCATGCGCAGGATCACGCCGGCCAGCGACGAGCGCAGGATTTCCGGATCGGTGAAGCGTGGCCGTCCCTCGAAGTCCTTTTCGTCGTACAGCCGAATGCAGATGCCGTTCGCCACCCGCCCACAGCGCCCCGCGCGCTGGTTTGCCGCGGCTTGGCTGATCGGCTCGACCAGCAGTTGTTCGACCTTGCTGCGGAAGCTGTAGCGCTTGACGCGCGCGGTGCCCGTGTCGATCACATAGCGAATGCCCGGCACCGTCAGCGAGGTTTCGGCGACGTTCGTCGCCAGCACGATGCGACGACCGGTATGGCCATCGAAGATCCGGTCCTGCTCCGCCTGAGAAAGTCGGGCGAACAGCGGCAGGACCTCGGCGTTGCGCAGCACCGGCTGGTGGCTCAGGTGCTTGCGAAGATGGTCGGCCGCCTCCCGGATTTCCCGTTCGCCAGGCAGAAAGACCAGGATATCGCCCGCATTGTGCGGGTCACGCCACAGCTCATCCACGCCGTCGGCGATAGCATCGTTGAGGTCGTAGTCACGCGATTCCTCGAAGGGCCGATAGCGCTGCTCCACCGGAAAAGTGCGCCCGGAGACCATGATGGTCGGTGCGGGCCCCTTCACTGATGAGAAATGCTGCGCAAAACGGTCCGCATCGATGGTGGCCGAAGTCACGATGACCTTGAGGTCCGGACGGCGCGGCAGGATCTCGCGCAAGTAGCCCAACAGGAAGTCGATGTTGAGCGAACGCTCATGCGCCTCGTCGATGATGAGCGTGTCGTAGGCTTTCAGCAGCGGGTCGGTCTGCGTTTCGGCCAGCAGGATGCCGTCCGTCATCAGCTTGACTGAAGCATCGCGCGACAGGCGGTCCTGAAACCGCACCTTGAAGCCGACCACATCGCCGAGCGGCGTCTTCAACTCTTCCGCAATGCGCTTGGCGACGGACGAGGCGGCGATCCGGCGCGGCTGCGTATGGCCGATCAGCCGGCCCTTGCCGGGCGGGGCGTTGAGCTTGCCCCGACCGAGCGCCAGCGCGATCTTGGGCAATTGCGTGGTTTTGCCCGAACCGGTCTCGCCGCAGACGATCACGACCTGGTGCGCCTCGATGGCGGCCATGATTTCGTCGCGCCGGGCCGACACCGGCAGGGATTCAGGGAACTCGATTCGAAGAGGAGACGAAGACAAGGCGAGCAGTTCGGGGAAAATCGACGATTATCTTGCGCCCCGCCTTTTCGCCCCCTTCTACCCGCCAATGTCCACCGTCTTCAACTTCACTTTCGTGCCCTGGTTTCGCTCGGTGGCGCCCTACATCCACATGCACCGCGGCAAGACCTTCGTGGTCGCCATGGCCGGCGAGGCGATCGCCGCCGGCAAGCTGGCGAACATCGCGCAAGATTTGGCCCTGATCCAGAGCATGGGCGTCAAGGTGGTGCTGGTTCACGGCTTCAGGCCTCAGGTGAACGAACAACTGCGCGCCAAGGGCCACCAGGCGAGGTACTCGCACGGCATTCGCATCACCGATGAGGTCGCCCTGGACTGCGCGCAAGAGGCCGCCGGCCAACTGCGCTATGAGATCGAAGCGGCTTTTAGCCAAGGCCTGCCGAACACGCCCATGGCGGGCTCCACCATTCGCATGATTTCGGGCAACTTCATTACTGCGCGCCCTGTGGGCGTTGTCGATGGCGTCGATTTCCAGCATTCGGGCCTGGTGCGCAAAGTCGACGCGGCGGGTATCCGCCAGGCGCTGGCTTTCGGCGCCATGGTGCTGATGTCGCCTTTCGGCTTCTCGCCCACCGGCGAAGCTTTCAACCTGACCATGGAAGAAGTTGCGACCAGCGTCGCCATCTCTATCCAGGCGGACAAGCTGATCTTCCTGACCGAGGTTCCAGGCATTGCACTCGACACGACCCAACCCGTCAGCGAGGACAACCCGATCGACACCGAATTGCCGCTCGATGCCGCCAAGAAACTCCTGGCGACGCTGCCGCCGGCGCAACGGCCGACGGATACGGCCTTCTATCTCCAGCATTGCGTGAAGGCTTGCGAGGCCGGGGTCGAGCGCAATCACATCCTGCCTTTCAGCGTCGATGGCTCGCTCTTGCTTGAGGTGTACGTGCACGACGGCATCGGCACCATGGTGATCGATGAAAAGCTCGAATCGCTGCGCGAAGCCACTGCGGATGACATCGGCGGCATCCTGCAGCTCATCGAGCCGTTCGAGCGCGACGGCACGCTGGTGAAGCGCAGCCGCACCGAGATTGAACGCGACGTCGGCCAATATTCGGTCATCGAGCACGACGGCGTGATCTTCGGGTGCGCGGCGCTGTACCCCTACCCGGAAGCAAAGACGGCTGAAATGGCGGCGCTGACGGTGTCGCCCCAATCACAGGCGCAGGGCGACGGAGAACGCATCCTCAAGCGCATCGAACAGCGCGCAAAGGCGCAGGGGCTCGAAAGCATCTTCGTGCTGACGACGCGCACCATGCACTGGTTCCTGAAGCGGGGCTTCCAGCAAGTCAACCCCGACTGGCTGCCCGAGGCCCGCAAGCGCAAGTACAACTGGGACCGCAAGAGCCAGGTGCTGGTGAAGAAGCTCTGAAGGCCCCCCGGATAATTCCGACCATGAATCCCCTGCTCGCCAAACTGCAGCCTTACCCTTTCGAGCGGCTGCGCCAACTCTTCGCGGGCGTCACGCCCAACCCTGATTTCGCGCCGATCAGCCTCGGCATCGGCGAGCCAAAGCATCCGACGCCGCACTTCATCAAGGAGACGCTCTCCAGCAGCCTGGGCGCCCTCGCGGTCTACCCGGCGACGGCGGGAGAACTGAAGCTGCGGCAATCCTTCACCGGCTGGCTGAAGCGGCGGTATGGGCTCGAACTGGACCCCGCCACGCAGGTGCTTCCGGTGAATGGATCGCGCGAGGCGCTTTTCGCGTTGGCGCAGACCGTGGTCGATGCAACGCGATCGCCAGCGCCTGTGGTGCTTTCGCCCAACCCGTTCTATCAAATCTACGAAGGCGCCGCCTTCCTGTCGGGCGCCGAGCCGTACTACGTGCCCAGCGTGCCCTCACGCAACTTCGCTGTCGACTGGGACAGCGTGCCCGCGGACGTCTGGGCGCGCACGCAGCTCGTGTTCGTCTGCTCGCCCGGCAATCCGACCGGCGCAGTGATGCCGCTGGACGAATGGCAGAAGCTCTTTGCCCTCTCTGACCGCTACGGCTTCGTGATCGCCGCGGACGAGTGCTACAGCGAAATCTATTTTCGGGACGAAGCTCCGCTGGGCGGGCTCGAAGCGGCGGCGAAGCTGGGCCGCAATGATTTCCGCAACCTCATCGCGCTCACCTCGCTTTCAAAGCGCAGCAACGTGCCGGGCCTTCGCAGCGGTTTCGTGGCCGGTGACGCCTCGATCATCAAATCCTTCCTGCTCTATCGCACCTACCACGGCAGCGCAATGAGCGGCACGGTCGCAGCGGCGAGCATCGCGGCCTGGAACGACGAAGCCCACGTGATCGAGAACCGGGCCCAATACCGCGCCAAGTTCGCGGCCGTGACGCCGCTGCTCGAGCCGGTGCTCGACGTTCGCCTGCCCGACGCGAGCTTCTATCTCTGGGCGGGCATCCCCGCCGCGTGGCAAGGCGACGACGAAGCCTTCGCCCGCGCGCTCTACGCTCAATACAATGTGACGGTGCTGCCCGGCAGCTATCTCGCCCGCGACGTCGCCGGCTCGAATCCCGGCCGCGGGCGCATCCGAATGGCGTTGGTAGCCGACACCGCCGAGTGCACGGAGGCCGCCGAGCGCATCGTGAAATTCATCCAGAACTGAGCTTTTCCATGACCCAACAACTCCAGCAGATCATCGACGCCGCGTGGGAAGACCGCGCCAATATTTCCGCCACCAGCGCGCCGAAGGAAGTCCGCGATGCCGTCGAGCACGTGATTGCCGATCTCAACAACGGCTCCCTGCGCGTCGCGACCCGCGAAAGCGTCGGCCAGTGGACGGTGCACCAGTGGATCAAGAAAGCCGTGCTACTGTCGTTCCGCCTGCGCGACAACGAGCAGATGCAGGCCGGCTCGCTGGGCTTCTATGACAAGGTGCCGACCAAGTTCTCGCACCTGTCGGCCGGCGAACTGAAGGAAGCCGGCGTGCGCATCGTGCCGCCGGCCGTCGCGCGTCGCGGCAGCTTCATCGCCAAGGGCGCGATCCTGATGCCTTCGTACGTCAACATCGGCGCCTACGTCGGCGAAGGCACGATGGTCGATACCTGGGCCACGGTGGGCTCCTGCGCACAGATCGGCGCCAACGTGCACCTTTCCGGCGGCGTCGGCATCGGCGGCGTGCTGGAGCCGTTGCAGGCCGGCCCGACCATCATCGAAGATAACTGCTTCATCGGCGCGCGCTCCGAAGTGGTCGAGGGCGTGGTGATCGAAGAAAACTCCGTGCTTTCGATGGGCGTCTACATCGGCCAGAGCACGCCCATCTATGACCGCACGACCGGCGAAACCAGCTACGGTCGCGTGCCAGCCGGTTCGGTCGTCATCAGCGGCACCTTGCCCAAGGACAACGGCAGATACAGCCTCTATGCCGCCATCATCGTCAAGCGCGTGGACGCGCAGACCCGCGCGAAGACTTCGCTGAACGACCTGCTGCGCGACTGAATGAAACCCCTGCCCCCGGCTGCGCGCAGCGCGCCCGTCCCAAGGCCGCCGCGGAACCGGCTTTGCCGGGCCGCTGGCGGCGCCCCCGGCAGGGGGTGGGCGGCTACACGAAGTGAGCAAGCCTGGGGGCGAGCAACTACACCTAGGAGAGAGAGCCGATGAACACGATGGAGAGAATTCTTCGTTTGATGGCCGAGCGCAAGGCGTCCGACATCTACCTTTCGGCCAACTCCCCGGCGCTGATCCGGATCAACGGCAATTGCATGCCGATCAACGCGCAAGTGCTCCCGCCCGAGGCGCCCCTCAGCCTGCTGGCCGAAGTCGTCCACGAAAGCCGCGTCGCCGAACTTGAACGCACCGGCGAACTCAACATGGCAATCGCCCTGGACGGCGCCGGCAACTTCCGCATCAGCGCCATGCGCCAGCGCGGCAGTTACGCAGTCGTGGTGCGGCACATCGCCTCGGTCATTCCGTCCTTCGATGAGCTGAATCTTCCGGAAATCCTGAAGACGCTCGTGATGGAGAAGCGCGGACTCATCCTGATGGTTGGCTCGACCGGCGCGGGCAAGAGCACGACCCTCGCCTCGATGCTCGACTATCGCAACGAGAACGCGACCGGGCACATCCTGACCGTCGAAGAGCCGATCGAATTCACCTTCACCAACAAGAAGTCGATGGTGAACCAGCGCGATGTCGGCAGCGACACGCAATCGCTGCAGATCGCGCTGAAGAACGCGCTGCGCCAGGCGCCCGACGTGATCCAGATCGGTGAAATCCGCGACCGCGAGACGATGACGGCTGCCATCGCCTACGCGCAGTCGGGCCACCTTTGCGTCGCCACGCTGCACGCCAACAACAGCTATCGGGCGCTGAACCGCATCCTGAGCTTCTACCCGGTGGAAGTGCGGGCGACGTTGCTGGGTGACCTCAGCGGCGCCTTGCGTGCAGTGGTCGCCCAGCGTTTGCTGCGCACGCCGAACGGCGCGCGTGTGCCGGCGCTCGAAGTGCTGCTGAATACCGCTCTAGTGGCCGAGCACATCACCAAGGGCGACTTCTCCGCGGTCAAGGAAGCGATGGAGCAATCGATGGCCGAAGGGTCGCAAACCTTCGAAGAAGACATCGCCCGCCTGATCACCGAAAATCTCGTCACTCGCGAGGAAGGTCTGGCGCAGGCCGATTCGCCCACCAACCTCATGTGGCGCCTGCAGAACCGCAAGGCACCTGCCGCGCGGCACGAAGAACGCTCCATCCTCGAGCAGGTCGAGGAACCCACATTCACGGACATCACGCTCGACGTGCGTCTGTGAGCCCAATTTCGCAATTTCGATGTCCCGAACGCTCCAGCTTGCCGAACAACTGATTTCACGTCCTTCAGTCACTCCCGATGACGCGGGGTGCCAAGGCCTGATCGGCGAACGGCTGGCGCGGCTCGGATTCCGGCTCGAAACCATCGAAAGCGGCCCTGCGGACTTCCGTGTGACCAACCTTTGGGCGATGCGGCCGGGTGCCTTGGGCCAGGCGTCGCGCACCATCGCCTTCGCAGGCCATACCGATGTGGTGCCGACGGGCCCGCTCGAACAATGGACCAGCCATCCTTTCACTCCCACGCACCGGGACGGCAAGCTCTACGGCCGCGGCGCATGCGACATGAAGACATCGCTCTCGGCCTTCGTCGTGGCCATCGAGGAATTTCTCGCCACCACGCCCGATCCTCGGCTGTCGCTCGCCCTGCTGCTGACGAGCGATGAGGAAGGCCCGGCCACCGACGGTACGGTCGTGGTTTGCAATGCGCTGGCTGAGCGCGGCGAGCGCATCGACTACTGCATCGTCGGCGAACCGACAGGCGTCGAGCGCTGCGGCGACATGATCAAGAACGGCCGCCGCGGCACCATGAGCGGCAAGCTGACGATCAAGGGCGTGCAGGGCCATATCGCCTACCCACATCTGGCAAAGAATCCCGTCCATGCGTTCGCACCCGCGTTGGCCGAACTGGTCGCCATCAATCAGGCCGGTGGCTGGGATCCCGGCAACGCCTACTTTCAGCCGACCAGCTGGCAAGTCAGCAACATCCACGCGGGCACCGGTGCCAGCAATGTGATTCCCGGCGCAGCGGTGGTGGACTTCAACTTCCGCTTTTCGACCGAATCCACACCCGACTCGCTTCAGAAGCGGGTTCAAGCGGTGCTGGATGCGCACGGGCTTGACTACACGCTGGCCTGGACCGTTGGCGGCTTGCCCTTTCTCACGACGCCAGGCGAACTGGTCGCGGCCGTGCAGCAGGCCATCCGCGACGAGACAGGCATCGAGACCGAACTGTCGACCAGCGGCGGCACCAGCGATGCGCGCTTCATCGCCAATATCTGCAAGCAGGTGGTGGAACTCGGGCCCACGAACGCGAGCATCCACAAGATCGACGAGCACATCGCGGTCGCCGAAATCGAGCCGCTGAAGAACATCTATCGCCGCACATTGGACAGGCTCGAAGCACTGCTTCACGCATGAGCACCGTCATCGAACTGATCGAGGCCGGCGCCAGACAGCTGGCCGATGCGGGCGTTTCGTTCGGCCACGGTACGAGCAACGCTTTCGACGAAGCCGCGTGGCTCGTGCTCTGGAGACTGAGCCTTCCGCTCGACGAACTGGACAGCGTGGCCGATCGCCCTGTGGCGCCCGCCGACGCGGCGCGCGTCGCAGCGCTCTTTGCCCAGCGCATCGAGACGCGCAAACCCGCCGCGTATCTGACGAAAGAAGCTTGGCTTCAAGGCATACCCTTCTACGTCGACGAACGCGCGATCGTGCCCCGCAGCTTTATTGCCGAACTGCTGGCGGACGGCAGCATCGACCCTTGGCTTGGCGAACATACGCGGAACGTGCTCGACCTTTGCACCGGCAATGGCAGCCTGGCCGTGCTGGCGGCGATGACCTATCCGGACATCACCGTCGATGCGGCGGATCTGTCCACGACGGCGCTCGAAGTCGCTGCAATCAACGTGACGCGGCACCAACTCGATGCGCGCATCGCGCTGATCGAGTCCGATGGATTGGCGAGCGTGCGCGGGCCGTACGACCTGATTCTCTGCAATCCGCCGTACGTCAACGCGCAGAGCATGACCGCGCTGCCGGCCGAATACCGTGCCGAGCCCGAACTGGCGTTGGCCGGTGGCGCCGACGGCATGGACTTCATTCGCCGCCTGTTTGCCGACGCGCCAGCGCACATGAGCGAATCCGCCGTGCTGGTGCTCGAGATCGGCAACGAACGCCCTCACTTCGAAGCGGCCTTTCCGCAACTCGAAGTGATGTGGCTCCCCACGAGCGCCGGAGAAGACCAGGTCCTGCTGGTCCCGCGCGAATCCCTGCTGTAGAAACACCCCCAGGCTCGCCGCATCTTGGCGGGCACCGACATGATCACCCTCAAGAACGTCATCCTGCGCCGCAGCGCCAAAGTGCTGCTCGACGGCGCCAGCGTCACCATCAATCCCGGCGAAAAAGTGGGTCTGGTCGGACGCAACGGCGCCGGCAAGTCGACCTTGTTCGCGCTTTTCAACGGCACGCTGCATGAAGACGGCGGCGACTTCTCCATGCCCAAGCAGTGGCGCATGGCGCAGGTCGCGCAGAACATGCCCGAAACCGACGAGTCGGCCACCGACTTCGTCGTCGGCGGCGACACGCGGCTCGTCGAACTGCGCGAAACGCTGGCGCTCGCCGAAGCCGGCCATGAGGCCGATCCGGACGATCACGACATGGGCATGGCCCTGGCTCATGCGTACACAGACCTGGCGGATGCGGGCGAGCACGACGCCGTGCCCCGCGCGCAGGCGCTGATCCTCGGACTCGGGTTCAAGGCGCACGAGCTTGAGCATCCGGTCAACAGCTTCTCCGGCGGCTGGCGCATGCGCCTTCAGCTGGCGCGCGCGCTGATGTGTCCGAGCGACCTGCTGCTGCTTGACGAACCGACCAATCACCTGGATCTGGACGCGCTGGTCTGGCTCGAAGCCTGGCTGCAGAAGTACGCCGGCACGATGATCGTCATCAGCCACGACCGCGAATTCCTCGACGCCGTGACCGATGTGACCCTGCATATCGAAAAAGCCAAGCTCACCCGCTACGGCGGCAACTACAGCGCTTTCGAATTGCTCCGCGCCCAGCAGATGGAACTGCAGCAAGCCGCCTTCGCCAAGCAGCAGGACAAGATCGCGCACTTGCAGAAATTCATCGACCGCTTCAAGGCCAAGGCGAGCAAGGCCAAGCAGGCGCAGAGCCGCGTCAAGGCACTGGAGCGGATGGAAAAAGTGGCGCCGCTGCTGGCGGAGGCCGACTTCACTTTCGAGTTCAAGGAGCCGGGCAACATCCCCAATCCGATGCTCTCGATCAGCGCTGCGAGCTTTGGCTATCAGAGCGAGGACGCGCCGCCCAAGGTCATCCTGACGGGCGTGAATCGTTCGGTGCTGGCCGGCCAGCGCATCGGCATCCTCGGCGCAAACGGCCAGGGCAAGTCGACGCTGGTGAAGACGATCGCGCGCGAAATGGGTGCTCTCGCCGGCACCGTCACCGAAGGCAAGGGCCTGAACATCGGCTACTTTGCCCAGCAGGAACTCGACGTGCTTCGTCCGCAGGACACGCCGCTCGAACACATGGTCCGCATGGCGCGCGAACTCGGCGCCTCGGTCAAGGAGCGCACGGGCGAGCAGGACTTGCGCGGCTTTCTCGGCAGCTTCAACTTCAGCGGCGACATGGTGAAGCAGGCCGTCGGAACCATGAGCGGCGGCGAGAAGGCGCGGCTGGTGCTGGCGATGATGGTCTGGCAGCGCCCCAACCTGCTGCTGCTCGACGAGCCGACCAACCACCTCGATCTGGCGACGCGCGAAGCTCTCGCAGTCGCGCTGAACGAGTTCGAAGGCACGCTCATGCTGGTGAGCCACGACCGCGCGCTGCTGCGTTCGGTGTGCGACGAGTTCTGGCTGGTCGGCCGGGGCAAGGTCGGCGACTTCGATGGCGACCTGGACGACTACCAGCGTTACTTGCTGGACGAGGCAAAGCGTCTCCGCGAAGAAGCCAAACTGGCTACCCGCGAAGCCGCCGCCGAGGTGGCCGTCGCACCACCAGTGCAGGCCGCGAAAGCGCCGGCACCGGCTGCGCCGGAGACTTCCCTTTCAGGCAAGGACCAGCGCAAGCAGGATGCGCACGAGCGTCAGCAACGCAGCGAGCAGGCCAAGCCGCTCAAACGAGAGCTCGCGCAAATCGACCAGCGGCTTGCAGCTGCCGGCAGCGAAAAGGCAGCGATCGAAGAACGAATGGTGCAGCCGCTGGCCGCGGCCGAGATCGCGGACGCGGGCAAACGGCTGAAGGCGCTCAATGACGAGATCGAGCAGCTCGAGGAACGCTGGCTCACCCTTTCGGGCCAACTGGAAGCGCTCGCCGCCTGATAATGACGGCGGAATGTCTTCCGCCATCGATCTCGCCCAAGGTGATCCGCAACTGATTGCGGCAATCCGCCGCAGCCGCCGCCTGCTCGGCCGCAAGGCCTTGATGGCCGCCGCGGTGGGTGCGGTGCCGATCCCCGGCATTGACTGGGCGGCCGACGCCGCCCTCCTCTCGCGCGTGATTCCGCAGATCAGCGCCGAGTTCGGGCTGTCGGTGACGCAGCTCGACCGCCTCGCGCCCTATGACCGCGAGCGAATCCAAAAGGCTGCATCCGCGGTGGGCGCCTTGCTTGTCGGGCGGCTGCTCACCCGGGAGCTGCTGATCAAGCTCGCGCGCCATGCCGGTTTCCGGATGACTGCCAAACAGGCGGCGAGATACGTTCCCATCGTTGGCCAAGCCGTGTCCGCGACACTCAGTTACGCGGCACTGCGAGCGCTGGGCGAATTGCACATCAAGGATTGCGTCAAGGTGGCGTTGTCCGTCCGTCACCTGTTGCCGCCGCCGTCCGCGCCGCCCGTGCCATCCCGACCTTCCCGTCTGGGCTCTGCGTGGAGTCGACTCGGATTGCGCTAGCACCCCCCGGGTTGTTTATCCATGACGCCCTGTTGGACTCCGGCGACATTCAGTGCAACACATTTGTGAGAGCGGTGGATAATGCAACAAAGCCATAGGGGTCAGGCTGATGTCAGTTCTTGGGAGCGTATGTCGGATCAAATCAAGATCCACTCCGCACGACGGATTTTCGGAGGAGCGGAACTTATGAATGAGACAGACCTTGCAGCGTCGGTAGAGCGACTGATGGCCCGAGTCGATTACTACCTGCACTGCGAATTGGACGAAGAGTACGACCACGACAAACCGGACACTGCGCGCCGGCTGCTGGAAGCCGCACTTCGCCAGGAACTGATCCGTGCCGGCGCGGTGGGCATCGTCTCCAGCATTTCGAGTTCGCGCCAAGCGTCGATGCAAGACGACGACGCCGCAACCCGCTGAACCACCCTTGGCAAAGCATCCCATCAAACAGGTCGCATCAGCGGCCTGTTTTGCTATGGAGCCCTGAAAGAGGGCTCGTGCAGGAAGCCTCTTGGCCGCTAGACTGCACGCCGTGTGCGCCCCCCGCGCATCAACCCGCTGATCGTTGAAGGCAAACGCCCCATGGCTGAGTCCCGATCTCGACCCCTGTCGAAGCATGCGCCACGCGCCGACAGCAAAGTGCGCAATCCGCGCGAGCGGCTGCTCGACGTCGGACTTCGATTGAACGCACTCCGCAGGGCCGACGAAGTTTCACGACTTCTGGTCAGCGAAGCCGCCGAGGTCGTCGGCGCACAGCGCGTCCTTCTCGTGCTCGAAACCGCGACTGGCCTGATTGCTGCCGGAGCATCGCTGCCCCGCCGCGAAAGTGCTGCCCATCTGCTCGACGCCGTCCGACCTTGGCTGGCCGAGACCGCCCGCACTCGCAAGGCGAGCCTGCGCCATGGGCCGCAGGGCGCCCAAGCCATTGAACAGCGCTCGTGCCTCATTGCGCCCTTGGTCGCGGAACGCGAACTTCTGGGTTACCTGTACGCAGACGTCGAAGGCCCTACCGGCCGTTTCGATCACGCAGACTGCGACTTGCTCGAGACCCTCGCGCGCCAAGCCGCGAGCGCGTTGGCAAACATCCGCATCCGGGAGGGCCTCCGGCGCGAGTTGGCCGATCGCCAGAGTGCGCTCGGCCAGCGCACCAATGAGCTCGCTCTGATCAACAGCATCCAGCAGGGCATGGCGGCCAAGCTGGGCTTCAAGGCCATCGTCGACCTCGTGGGTGACAAGCTGCGGGAGCTGTTCGACACCGGCAATCTGAACATCGTCTGGTGGGACGACAAGACCAACATGGTTCAGGTGCTGTACCGGTACGAGCACGGCCGTCCCCTCCCCCTGATGCCGGCGCGATCGCTGCAGCCGGACGAGCCGATAGCGCAATTGCTGCGCACGCGCCAAAGCGGTGCTGCCAACACGCGCGAGGAGCAGACGCGATTGGGCCTTCGTCCTTCACCGGGGACAGACTGGGCGCTTTCGGTCTGTGCCGTCCCGATCATCGGCAGCGACCGCGCCTTGGGGATCATTGCGCTGCAGAACCATGAGCGCGAATACGCGTTCGGGCCGCATCAGCTGCGGCTGCTCGAAACCGTGGCGGCAACCACGGGTCTGGCGCTGGAGAACGCACGCCTCTTCGATGAAACAGAGCGTCGCGGCCGAGAGATGGCGGACGCCCTGGCCCACCAGACGGCCGCGGCGGAGGTGCTGCAGGTCATCGGCAGTTCGGTCGCGGATCCGGGCCCGGTGTTCGACAAGATCCTCGAATGCTGTGCGCGGCTTTTCGACGGCAGCTCTTTCGCGTTGATGATGGCTGACAACCAGGGCAATCTCGAACTCACGCGTTGGTTGATGACGGCGACCGGCCGCGCCTCCATCCAGGGCGAACGCCTGGCGGAGTTTGCAGAACTGATGCAGTCGCACTATCCGCTGTCGTTGGCAGGGACCTCTGCCGAGCGTTCGTTTCAAACGGGCGATCTCGTGGAGATTCCGGACGTCTTGAACGATCCGAACGCGCCTTCGGTCTTGCGCCACCATGCCGAGCACGCCGGGACGAGCTTCGCCAATCTCTCGGCGCCTCTCATCTGGGAAGGCCGGGGCATCGGCATCCTGAGCATGCAGCGGACGGAAGTCGGCCCGTTTCGGCCGAGCGAGCGCGCCCTGCTCAAGACCTTCGCAGACCAGGCGGTCATCGCGATCCAGAACGGGCGCCTGTTCAACGAAACGCAGGTCGCACTGCACAAGGTCGAAGAGCGCACGGCCGAGCTGACCGAGTCGCTCGAATACCAGACGGCCGTCAGTGACGTGCTGCGTGTCATCAGCGAATCTCCCAGGGACGTGATGCCGGTTTTCGAGGCCATCCTGGACTGCACCATGTGGCTCTTCGAAGGTCCGACATCGGCGATCTTCACCTACGACGGACAGCTGGTTCGTCTGGCTGCGACGCGCAACTGGTCCGCACAGGCGCTGGAGTCCGCGCGTGCGCTCTGGCCCGCCCCGCCCGACCCTCATCAGATGAACGGGCGCGTCATCCTCGAACGGCGGGCCGTGACCAACGTAGACGCATGGGCCGACCCGACCTACGACCGGACGCTGGCAAGCACCGGCGACAGGCGCCGGATGATCTGCGCGCCGATGCTCAAGGACGGCGTGCCCGTCGGAGCGATCTCCACCGCCTGGCCCGAACCCGGCGAAACCCCGCAGCGGCAGATCGACCTGCTCAAGATGTTTGCCGACCAGGCCGTGATCGCCATCGAGAACACTCGGCTCTTCAACGAGACGCAGGAAGCGCTGGAGCAGCAGACCGCCACGGCCGACGTGTTGCAGGTCATCAGCGAGTCGATGGAGAACGCGCAACCCGTTTTCGACAAGATCCTGGAAAGCTGCCAGCGGCTGTTCTCGGGCGCGCAGCTCGGCATTTCGCTGATTGGCGACGACGGTTTGGTTCACCTGAGCGCGCATCGCGGCTCCGCACGCGAATCGCTCGAAAAATACTATCCGCGACCGATCGATCATTCGGCGATCGGCACCGCCATGGCCGGCCCTGAAGTGCTGCACATTCCCGATGCGCTCGGCGAGCCGCACCTGCCCGCATTCATGCGGGAGATTGCCGAACAGATGGGCAACTACGCAATCATGATCGCGCCGCTCCTGTGGGAGGGCAAATACATCGGATCGATTCACGTCACGCGCCAGCCGCCCGAGCCCTTCGCGGAGAAGGAAATCAAGCTGCTGGAAACCTTTGCGGACCAGGCGGTCATCGCGATCCAGAACGCACGGCTTTTCAATGAAACCAAGGAAGCGCGCGCCGCAGCCGAAGCCGCGAACGAAGCCAAAAGCGCGTTCCTGGCCACCATGAGCCACGAGATCCGCACGCCGATGAATGCCGTCATCGGCATGAGCGGCCTGTTGCTCGACACGCCGCTCGACGCCGATCAGCACGACTATGTTTCGACGATTCGCGACTCGGGCGATGCGCTGCTGACCATCATCAACGACATCCTCGATTACTCGAAGATCGAAGCCGGCCGGATGGACATCGAGTCGCACCCGTTCGATCTTCGCGAATGCGTGGAGTCCGCGCTCGATCTCGTGAGCACTCGCGCAGCCGAGAAGAAGCTCGACATCGCGTATGTATTCGAAGGCGACGTGCCGCTGGGCGTGAGCAGCGACCTCACGCGCCTGCGGCAAGTCCTGCTGAACCTGCTGAGCAATTCGGTCAAGTTCACGGAAACGGGTGAGGTGGTGCTGACAGTCAGCTCCAATCCCCTGCCGACCGGCAAGGTCCACCTGACTTTTGCCGTGCGCGACACGGGCATCGGCCTCTCTGCGGAAGGCATGAGCCGGCTCTTTCAATCTTTCTCTCAGGCGGACTCCAGCACCACCCGAAAGTACGGCGGCACCGGCCTCGGCCTTGCCATCAGCAAGCGGCTGGCCGAACTGATGGGCGGAACCATCTGGGTCGAAAGCGACGGACCGGGCACGGGCTCAACCTTCTTCATGACCATGGAAGCGCAGGTCGCCGAGACGCCACCGAGCAAGCGCCGCGTCTTTGCCGGCGTGCAAGCCGAGCTGCAAGGCAAGCGTGTGTTGATCGTGGACGACAACGCAACCAACCGCCGCGTGCTCACGCTCCAGACCGCGAAGTGGGGCATGGATTCGCGCGACGTCGAATCGCCGCTGGAGGCACTGCGCTTGCTCGAACAGGGGCAGCAGTTCGATCTCACGATCCTCGACATGCACATGCCGGAGATGGACGGCAGCGAACTGGCGCGGCGCATTCGTGCCAAGCATCCGACTCTTCCGCTCGTGCTCTTCAGCTCGCTTGGGCGGCGGGATATTGGAGGGACGGGCGATGCTGAACCGCTGTTCAACGCCTATCTGTCGAAGCCCATCCACCAGTCGCAACTGTTCGACACGCTGGTCAACCTGCTCGCGCATGAATCGGCTGCGAAGCCCGCGCCCAGCGTCGCGGCCAAGCCGCAAATCGACCCGACGATGGCTGCGCGCCATCCGCTGCGCATCCTGCTGGCGGAGGACAACGCGGTGAACCAGAAGCTTGCGATGCGCCTCCTGCAGCAGATGGGCTACCGGGCCGACCTGGCTTCGAACGGCATCGAAGCGGTCGAATCCGTCCAGCGCCAAACCTATGACGTGGTGCTGATGGATGTTCAGATGCCGGAGCTCGATGGGCTGGACGCGACGAGGCAGATCTGCACCCTGATGGATGCCGAGCGACGCCCGCGCATCGTGGCCATGACTGCCAATGCCATGCAGGGCGACCAGGAGATCTGCATCGCGGCCGGAATGGACGACTACCTCACAAAGCCCATCAGGGTCGATCGGCTGGTCGAAGCCCTTCGCAATGTGCCTGCGCGCACGGACAACGAGTAGAGCGATCGGCCCATCGACGCCGAAATGATTTCGGCGTAAGCTAGAAGAAGGTTCTAACCGACTGGACCCCCATCGATATTCGACCGCGGAGACCGTATGGATCTGAGAAGCGAACAGCTGGCTGACGGTGTCGAAAAGATCAGTCTCGTCGGCCGAATGGACAGCATCGGCGGGCACGACATCGATACCCGCTTTGCCGCGCTGGTGGCGACCCGAAAGCTTCTCGCCGTGGTGGACCTGTCGGAAGTGTCTTTCCTGGCCTCGATCGGCATCCGGACGCTCGTCATCAACGCGAGGGCCCAGTCGATGCGCGGTGGCGGCATGGCGTTGGCCAACCCTCAGCCCCTGGTTGCGGAGGTTCTCAAGATGGCGGGCATCGACTCGATCATCCCGGTGTACCCCGACGTCGACACAGCCTGCAGCGCGCTGATGGCGCTCGCCGAAAGCCGCTGATGTCCGATCACGACGGGGAGCCGAAGGCATCCCTGCTCGTCGGAAGCGAGTTGCGCGAACTCTCGCGCATCAGCAGCTGGATTCAGGATTGGGCGGAGAGCCAGCGACTTTCTCCGAAGCTCGCATTGAAGCTCGATCTCTGCTCCACCGAGGTCGTGACCAACATCATGAACTATGCATGCGGCAATGGTGGGCAGCTCATCTTGCTGCGCCTGGGTTGGCAAGGCGAGAACGTGGCGCTCGAAGTCGAAGACGAGGGAAGCGAGTTCGACCCCCGGAAGGTGCCCGAACCGGCGCGCGCGACCAGCGTCCAGGACGCGCGCATTGGCGGATGGGGCATCCCGATCGTTCGCCGCTTTTCAGACGACCTGAGCTATCGGCACGAAGACGGACGCAATTGCCTGACGCTGCTTTTTAGAGCCGGCAGGCCGCCTTGAATCCATTTCTGTCCATTCCTGCCGCCAGGGATTCGCTTCACCGCGCCGAAAGCGCCACCTCTCAATCCACTACCGAGGAGATTTCGATGGGAACTGCAGCCAACAAACCTTCACCCATGATCGATGCGCAAAGCGCACTGGCGGCTCAAGCGGCGCTGGCCAGCCAAGGCAACGGAGCGGGCGAGACGTCCGGCGTCGACAAGATGCGCGAGTTGCTGTTCGGCAATCAGATGCAGGATTACGACAAGCGCTTTTCGATCCTCGAAGACCGCTTTCAGCAGCGCATGCGCGATCTGGAGACAGAGTCGTCGCGCAGCCTGACCAATCTTGAAACCACGATCAAGAAGCAGCTGGAATCGGTCGCCGGGCAGTTTCGCGAAGAAAAGGATCTGCGGGCCGACGCGGACAAAGAGCTGGAGCGCAGCTTGCGCGATCACACACAGGCACTGGAGAAGCGCCTGGCGCAGGTGTCGGACCAACTGGCGCGCCAGGAACGCGATTTCACGGATCGCCTGAGCCATGAAGTCCAGGGATTGCGCGAAGAGATGCGCAAGCGCCAGGACGACATGCGCACCACCACCGAACGGATGTTCGCCGAGCTCAGCAATGTCAAGACGGACCGCAATCTGCTCGCGGGGCTGTTCGTCGAGATCGCCAAATGCCTGAACCAGGACGCCACGCCGAAGAGCCTCAACGGCGGGGAGCGCGGCTGAGCGCCGGGACGGGTGAGCGGTGAACGCCCGCCTGTCGCTCGCCGCGACAAGCACTCCTGGAAGCGCTTCTGACGACGATCGGAGCAGGCGGCTGGCCGGACTTTTGCTGGAGCTGGCTCGCTGCGTCAACCCCGACGTGGCCGCTACGGAGCCGAGCCGATTGGAGGCCGATCCTCGCCTGGATGCCCTGCGCGGCGTACTGCTCGAACGCGAGCAGGTGGCGCTGGCAAGGCTGCAGCAAAAATTCGACGATCCACGCGAATTCGCCGACGCGGTCGGCGCGGTGCTGCCCGCCGCCTTTACGCTGGCCGCCGAGCAGGACGATCGCCTGGGCCAAGTGATCGCACCCACCGTCGAGCGCGCAACCCAGGCGTCGATCCGGAAGAATCCCGGCACGATGGTCGACATCCTGTACCCGGTCATGGGTCCGGCGATTCGCAAGGCCATCGCCGAGACGCTGGACGGCACGCTTCAATCGGTCAATCAGGCACTCAAGCACAGCCTGTCGTGGCGCGGACTCAAGTGGCGCATCGAGGCCTGGCGCGCCGGCAGCACTTTTCGCGACGTGGTGCTCAAGCACACGGCCGTGTTCAGCGTCGAACACCTCTTCCTCATTCATCGCAAGACCGGCCTGCTGCTTGCGCATGTCGCCAGGGACGATGCGACGACGCGCGATCCACAACTGGTCTCGGCGATGCTGTCCGCGATCCAGGATTTCGTGCGCGATTCGTTTGATGACGCGGGCACGGGCGGCGCGGGCGGCCGCGGCATCGACAGCCTGCGCTTGGGCGACCTGCTGCTCTGGTGCGAGGAAGGCCCGTCGGCTTTTCTTGCCGCAGTGATCCATGGCAATCCGCCCCCGATGCTGCGCACCCAAATCGGCGAAACGCTCGGTGCCATCCACAGTGAGTGGCATGCCGAACTCGACAATTTCCAAGGCGACACCGACCCGTTCGAAGCCGCTGGTGAGCGGATGCGGCCGTGCCTGCTGTCGCAGAGTGCCGAGACGCACAGAAAGTTTTCTCCATTCCTGTGGATCATTCCGTTGGCACTGCTGCTGGCATTGGGCTATTGGCTCGCGCAACGGATCATCGAGAGCCGCCGCATCGATGCGTATGTCTCGGCATTGCAGGACCAGCCAGGCATCGTCGTCACGGCTGCCGACCGCCGCGACGGCAAGTGGCTGGTGTCGGGGCTGCGCGATCCGCTCGCCATGGCGCCGGAGGCGTTGCTGGACAAGGCGCACCTCGACCCTGCGCGTGTCATCGGGCGTTGGGAGCCCTATCAGGCATTGCATCCGGCCATCATGCTGAAGCGACTGCAGGCGACGCTGAGCCCCCCATCGACAGTTCTTCTCGCGCAGGACGGCGGGGGCATTCGCGTCGCCGGCACCGCCACCCAGCAGTGGACGGACAAGGCGCGCAACTACCTGCTGACCTTGCCCGCGGGCGCGCCGAAGGTCGATCTCAGCCAACTCAGGGACGTGGAAGATGCGACCTACGCTCGACTGCGCGACTCGATCCAGTCACAGCTCATTCACTTCGATTTCGGAATGCCGCGACCCGCGGCGGATCAGGAGAGCAAGCTCGATGCCGTTGCAACAGACATGCGCGAATTGGTCCAGGTGGCCCGCAACCTGGGGTTCACCGTGAAGGTAACCATCGTCGGACACGCCGACGCCACAGGCAAGGACACGTCGAATCTCGCGCTCAGCGTGGGCCGTGCGGAAGTCGTGCGTTCGATGCTGCGCGCGCGTGGCATCGACCAGGGATTGCTCGCCGTTCGCGGCGCCGGGCCGCTGGAGCCGCTGAGACCCGGCGCCAGCGAAGACGAACTGTCGATGAATCGGCGCGTGTCCTTCTCCGTAACCGTGGGCGAGTAGCAATGCTGCAAAAGAAAATCTGCCTGCTCGGAGCGTTCGGCGTCGGCAAGACCAGTCTGGTCCGTCGCTATGTCGACTCCATCTTCTCGGATGCCTATCTCACGACGGTCGGAGTGAAGATCGACAAGAAGGTGCTGACTGTCGGCTCGGAAGAGATCGCGCTCATTCTCTGGGACATCGCCGGAGAGGACGAGATCGCCGCCGTGCGCGTGAGCTATCTCCGTGGCGCCGCGGGCTATCTCCTCGTGGTGGATGGCACACGGCCTGAGACGCTGGAGACTGCGGAGTCCATCCAGAAGCGCATCACCGCGGAGATCGGGCCTACGCCCTTCTTCGTCCTGCTCAACAAGGCCGATCTCGTGGAGGACTGGGCACTCCCGCCGGAGCGCATCGAGGTGCTGGAGGCCGCAGGCTGGTCTTTTCGCCGCACCAGCGCAAAGACCGGCGATAGCGTCCAGGAGACCTTCGCGGAACTGGCGGCGCGCCTTGCGCGATAGTCATGCTCGATCTGCCGACACGCATCTCCGATTCGCTTCTGACGCTGTTGCATTCGCAGCGCGTGCTCGCGCACTTTGTCGTCGATGGCTCATTGAACCTCGTGCAGGCTGGCGGGCACCTGGAGCATTACGGGCTTGCTGAGCTCCGTTCGGGGGGCGCTGCTTCGGACCAGATCCCGTTTCTCGAAGGCATGCTGCCGCTTGCGGAAACTCCCTTCCTCATTCGATCGATGGAGATGCCGAGCGGCCGCGTGGCGGACGTTCATTTCTTTGCGGATGACAACACCGTCTGGATTCTTCTGCTCGACGTGACTGCGGAATACGAGGAAGCGCGGCGTGTGCAGCAGAAGGCCTACGACATGACCTTGCTCAGCCAGCGCGAGGCAAGGTTGATTGCGCAACTCGAGTCCGCCAACGAGGAACTGACTGTCGCGCATCGCGAGCTTGCCTCGTCCCGCGAGGACCTGCAACGCACGCATGACCGCCTGCAGCAGGAACTGCGCGATGCCGAGCGATATGTGCGAGCCATCCTCCCTGCACCGCTGTCGGGCCCGCTCGTGGTCGACTGGCGATTCGTTCCATCCACCGAATTGGGTGGAGACTCGTTCGGCTATCACTGGGTGGACGACGAGCACTTCGCGCTGTATCTCATCGACGTATGTGGCCATGGTGTGGGCTCAGCCCTTCTATCGGTGGCGGTTGCGGACACGCTGCGTTCGGAGGGTCTTGCGCGAATCGACTTCCGCAATCCCGGCGAGGTGCTGACTGCGCTCAATCTGGCTTATCAGATGGAAAGCCACGGGGAGCTGTTCTGCACGGTTTGGTACGGCGTGTACCACCGTGCAAGCGGCGGTCTTCGTTATGCCTCCGCGGGCCATCCACCGGCCATTCTTGTGAACGGGCCTTGCGACGGGATGGGGGGCGGACGGCAACTGCAGGCGTCCGGCCCTTGCGTCGGCATCTCTCCTGCGGCGCGCTACCAGGAAGGACAGTGCATTCTCGAATCGCCATCGCGGCTGTTTATCTTCAGCGATGGGACTTATGAGATCCGCAGACCCGACGGCTCGATGCTGGAGTTCTCGGATTTTGCTGAATTGCTCGCGCGTCCGGTTCTCGAAGGGGAGTCAGAGTTGGACAAGCTGCTGGACTATGCGCGCGACGCGCACGGGCCGGGTGTGCTTGAGGATGACTTCACGATCATCAAGATGGCGCTTTGAATCTCGGCCGCCGCCCAAGCCAGACAAGCTATCGATAAAAGGCCACTTTTATCGCCCAACATGCGGCGACAAGGACCAGCACCCAATCAAACGCTGTCACGAAATTCGTCCTCCTTTGGGTTCTTGGGATCAATCCAGATGAACAATGTCAGGAAGATAAATACAAAGGCCATGGCAATTGCGCTGACACCCCGCCGCAAGGCGCGTATGAACATAGGTGACATGACATCCTCCCGATTCTTGAACTTATGGTTGGTCAGTGAACCCGCTCATCAAGTCCGCGCGTGCTCCAGCACCGTCGGGACGCGCGGCTCCGGGATTCGGATGCCCTCCCCTGTCGCGACCGCGGAAGGCGACAAGGCTCGGCCCGATCCTTGGATCACTCGCATGGCCCAGTCGCACACCACGGACATGAATATCTTTTGCGCCTTCAGCGATAAGAGACTGTGGTCGACCTCCGGCAGGAAACGGTATTCGGCCCTGCGTATGAACGGTTCGTTGACGAATGGACCGAGTTGGTCGCGGTTCCAGTCCCTGGCCTGGAGCGTTGCGCTGTAGACGAACATGACCGCGACGTCGCGCTCCGCGATCTGTCCCATGGACCTGCAAAACAGGTCAGCGACTGCGCGCCGGTCGTCCGCGGCGAAGATGCTCGCGGGCCCTGCCGCCGCTGCCGACCCCGTGCGGCCCTTCGATGCTGCGTGGAGTGCGGGCAGCAACGCGCGCTGCATGTTGCTATACACCCGCCCGAGCAGTGCGGTCACCGAACGCTCGGCCAGGAAGCTTTGAAGGCTTCGATCCCATCGAGCGCGACGGCTCGGAAATGTATAGCCGTCGAACATCAGCAAGCCGATCATCCGCGGATCGCTCACACAGAGTGCGAGGCCGCTGCCCGCTCCCGAGCACAGGCCGACGAGAACGAAGCGCTCGATGCCGAGCAAGGTTTGCATCAGGTTCATCGCCGCCTGAAGATCGAGCACCTCCCGCTTGCGGAAATGCTCGTCACCGCTGGCCGGGCGACTGTCGCCGAGGCCGGCAAGATCGATGCGGATGCTGCTGACGCCCATGCCCGCCAGCTGTCGCGCCAGCTTGACGTTGATGCGGCGTGGACCGACCCGGTGATTGGCTCCCACATTGAGCAGCAGGCATCCGACAGGCGCCATCGATTTTTGCGCCGGCGTCGCAATCAGCCCGATCAGAGAGTCGTCCGGCCCGAACAGGACCGGCATTTCCTTGTAGTCATTCATGGATGTGCCTCCATAGGCATTGCACAGCTTCGGCCGGAACCATGGCGCTGTCCGCGAAAGGGTCGGACGTCCATACCAGCGAGTGCGAAAAGGGAACCAGCCGCACCGGCGCGCCGCGCTCGGCCTGCTCGACAGTCCACGTATGCGCAACGGTGTCTTCGGGGTCTGCCAGCACGATGGTCGAGTGCAGCAGAGGCAGCTTCATCGAACTGGGCGACAGGGCTCGCAATTGCTGGCGCAGCTCCGGCGAAACGGCGAAACCGAGCAGCTCGTCGGTGAAGGCGTCCTTGTCCTCGACGAGGCTGCGACGCCATTCGGGCTTTGGCCTGAGATACGACACCTCGAGGGCCGAGACATGGGCTGTGCGTACGTCCTCCAGATAGCGCGCCCCATCGAGAATCGGGTCCCAGAGGATCAGGCGCGACAAGTCGCTGTACCGGCCTTGTGTGGCGAGCACGGCCACCGCCGCGCCAAGGCGCGAACCCAGCCAGATGATGCGGCGCGGCGCCGCGCGGCGTCGCAGTTCTTCGTGGGCGATACCGACATCGCGGACCCAGCCGTGAATGTCGCCCTCGAAGTCTTCACCCGGCGCGTCGCCGGTACCGTGATAGTCGAATCGCAGCACCGGCATTCCTGCACGGGCGAGACGATCGGAGAGCACGCGGAACATTCGATGCGTACGTATCGCTTCCTGCCCGAAAGGTGGACAAAGGAGGACGGCGGCGTCTGCGGCGCCTTCAGTCGCGTGATACACGCCAAAGAGCCGGCGAGAGCCCGGCCCGAAGATCATTGGAGTCATGGCAGATGACCTGATTCGTCCAGGCGGGCGACATCACGCCGGTAGCCGATTTGGCCGTCATTGGCGGGGGAGATCCGACGGCTCGCAAGGCAACTGCTGGACGGATGGCTTGCGCAGGCAGTCGCGCGTGACAGGCAAGGAGGAGACTCGCGCCTCCCCGCTCTCGCTCCCGTCCCTCCCCTCAACGCGGCCATGGCCTACCTTTTTATGCAACGATAAGTTACGTTCAATGTAGCATCAAAGTAGCATCAAAGTAGCAATTTCCGTAAGCTATTTCAGGGCTAGTACAAATACTTAACGGATGCGCGTCAGTGATGCGGTCGCAGGCGAGTCCAAATGCGTGCGGCGGCCGATAGCGGTGCCCTGCGACTGTTTTTCTTATCAGTGCAGGCGTAATCTTTGCCCGTCTGGCCGTCACCCTTGCAGATGCGACGCACTGCCCTGCACCACGCCTGACTCTGCTGGCGACGGGCCCCACTTGATTTTCGACAACCATCAAGAGGTCCACCATGATGCTCAAACGCGCAGGCTCACAGCCTTCGGCACAAGGCCCGTCCGCCTACTTCACCGGCCAGGTGCGAATCGATCCGCTGAACGCACCGCCCGAGCCAGCCCGCGCGTCGTGCGCAAGCGTCACCTTCGAGCCCGGAGCGCGCAGTGCGTGGCACACGCACCCTCTCGGGCAGACTCTGATCGTGACCGCTGGCTGCGGCTGGACGCAGTGCGAAGGCGAGCCGATCGTGGAGATTCGCGCAGGCGACGTGATCTGGTGTCCACCGGGGCACCGGCATTGGCATGGCGCCACACCCACGACGGCGATGACTCATATCGCCATTCAAGAAGCGCTCGACGGCAAGAACGTCGAATGGATGGAAAAGGTGAGCGATGCCGAATATCTCGCGGGACCTCCGGCGGTTTGAAAACGACACCACCATGACGCATCAATCTCAACCTCAATCTCAGTCGCCTCAGTCGCTCCTCCCCGCCTCCCGGCGGGCCATTGTTCCCATTGCGGCCTTCGCAGCCGTTGGCGGGATCGCCAAGCTCCGCTCGGCACTCAATCACGGGCTCGATGCCGGACTCACCGTCAATGAATGCAAGGAAGTCCTGGTGCAGTTGTATGCCTATGCCGGCTTCCCGCGCAGCCTCAATGCCTTGGCGGAACTGATGAATGTGACCAAGGATCGCGAGCAGCGGGGAATCAACGATCCAGCCGGCAGCACTCCGACGCCGCTGCCTGCCGGCAGCAACATCATGGACATCGGAACGGCGAACCAGACCAAACTCTCGGGCGCTCCTGTACGCGGACCGCTGTTCGAGTTTGCCCCGGCCATCGACGAGTACCTGAAGGCTCACTTGTTTGGAGACATCTTCGCGCGGGACAATCTCGACTGGCAGAGCCGTGAGCTTGCAACCGTGAGCGCGCTGTCCGCATTGGCGGGCGTCGAGCCGCAACTCGTGGCGCACATTCGAATCAGTCTGAACGTTGGTTTGACGAAAGCTCAGTTGAGCGAAGTGGCAGATATCCTCCGGGAGATAGTCGGAGAGGATGCGGCGGTACGCGTACGGGAGGCGCTGCAGGAGAAGGCATAGGGCCTCACTGGTGAACGAGAACGACACACCTTGCAGAAAGATGTGACTTGGCCGAACCAAAACAAAAAGCCTGCCATTAACCAAATAGCAGGCTTCTCATATGTCCACGCGGGTAGTTGGTAGGACGTACTGGATTCGAACCAGTGACCAACGGATTAAAAGTCCGCTGCTCTACCAACTGAGCTAACGTCCCCTACCCATTTACCAGTCGCTTCTTCGTTCTTTGCTGGCGTTGAATCCAGCAAAGCCAGAAATTATAGCGTGCCATTCCTGGCGATTCGGTCCAAAACCCAGCCTGCCGCACATTGGCCGAAGGTGGCAGTGACGCTCACTACCGAACCATAGCCGTGGCAGTTGAGCGTGCCATCGCCCTCCATCGCGCACGAAGCATCAGGCGGCGCCACGCTCTCCCGGCTGAAGACACAGTTCACGCCGATCTTCCGGCCTTCGCGTGGAGCACCGTGCTCCTTGCGAAGTCGCTGGCGCAGCTGCGCGAGCAGAGGATCGTGAGTCACCAAAGCGAGGTCATCGATGTCGACCTTGTGCGCGAGTCGCTTGCCGCCGGCCGCGCCGACGGTGATGAAATCTACCCCCGTTTCGCGCGCCCATGCGGCCATGACCAACTTGGCGCGCACCTGGTCGCAAGCATCGATGACCGCGGTGGGCGATCCATTTGCGTCCTGCGCCATTGAAAGCAGCGAAAGCCAGTTGCCGGGCTCGACGAATTCATCGATAGCGGAGACCTGGCAAGACGGGTTGACCTGTGCAATGCGTTCGCGCATGGCCTCGACCTTGGCCTGTCCCACCGTGGCTTCCAGCGCGTGAATCTGGCGGTTGATGTTGGACTCGGCAATGTGATCGAGATCGATCAACGTCAGCCGCCCCACTCCACTGCGAGCGAGCGCCTCGACGGCCCACGAGCCGACGCCGCCGATGCCGACGACCAGCACATGCGACGACCGAATCGCTGTAGCACCCGCAACCCCGTACAGCCGCTCCAGGCCACCGAATCGGCGGGCCAGATCGGCGTCGTCCGAGATGACGACAGGAGAAGGCATGGCGCTCAGCAAGATCAGCGCAGGCGCGAAAGGCGCTCGCGACCGGCCTGTGCGGCTTCGGACTGCGGATAGGCCTTGGTCAGGTCTTCCAGCGTCTTGCGTGCCGCCCGCGTGTCTTTCAGTTCGATTTGGCAGTTCGCGATCGACAACACGGCTTCAGGGGCCTTGGCGTGGTCAGGCGCGAGCGAAAGCATCGACCTGAAATTGGCAATCGCCTCGTTGTAGTTTCGGGTTGCATACTGCGCATTGCCGAGCCAGAACAAGGCGGAGGCGTTGTAGCCGCTTTGCGGATAGCGTTTGACGAAATCCGCGAACGCGGTTTGCGCCTGAGCAAACTGGCCCGCCCTGAAGATGCCCAATGCCGCATCGAAGTCGGCCTTTTCCTTGGGGTCGGCGTTGAACTCGCGTCCATCGATCGACACCTTCGAGGGCTCGTTCTTCTTCAGCTGGTTGTCGACTTCAGTCTGCCGCTGCTGCATCTCGGTGAGAGTGCGCGTCAGCTGTTCGTTCTGCCCGGTCATGCGTGCGATGTCGCCGCGCATCTGTTCAATCTGGTTTTGCAAATCGAGCAGGCTGCGCCGCAGCTGCGCGTTCTCGTCGGCGCTCTGGGTGCGCATCGTCTCGACGCGCTGGCGCAGATCGAGAATGGCGCGGCGTGCCTCGTCGTCCTCGAAGAGGGCGGCCTGTGCGCCTAACGAGGCGCACAACAAGACAACAGCGAGGGCCGCCCCTCGCAAGGAAACACGGGGCATGATCAACGATAAGTGATTTCGGCGCGGCGATTTTGCGCCCACACGTCCTCACCCGTACCTTGCGCCGCAGGCTTTTCCTTGCCAAAGCTCACGGCTTCGATCTGGCTGTCGTTGACGCCGAGCAAGGTCAGCGAACGGCGAACCGCCTCCGAACGCTTCTGTCCCAGCGCCAAGTTGTATTCGCGGCCGCCGCGCTCGTCGGTGTGGCCTTCGATCGAGATGTGACGCTGCGGATTCGCCTTCAGGAAGCGAGCGTGTCCGTCGATCAGCGACTGGAATTCAGGCTTGACGGTATAGCTGTCGAAGTCGAAATAGATGATTCGCGCGACACCGACGGGGCCCTGCGCAGTTTGTGCATTCGGGTCGATGGTGACCGGTGCAACACCGCTGGCAGCGCCGCCCGAGCCCTGGCCCGCGCCACGATCGACCACTGGCGTGTCGTTGAGTTTGGTGCCCGACGAGCAGCCGGCGATCAGAGCCACGATGGCCAACGAATAAATCGTACGTTTCAACATTTCGAACTCCTCAAGTTAATCATTGCTTTTGAAACGGACCCCAGTCCGGTTCGCGGATGTCTCCCGCCTGTCCCGCCAGGCGTGCTTTTATCTTTCCGTCCAGCGTGGTCGTCATCAACGCCTCGCGGCCTTGAAGCTTGGTCGCGTAGACGATCAACTTACTGTTGGGGGCAAAGCTCGGACGCTCGTCGGCGGTGGTGTCGGTGATGGCCTGCGCGTTGCCGGTCGCCAACTCCATGACATGGAGTTTGAAGCCACCATTGACGCGCGAGATGTAGGCCAACCACCGGCCGTCGCCGCTGATCGCCGGAGAGATGTTGTAGGTACCGTTGAAGGTGACCCGGGTCGGGTTGCCTCCGCCAGCACCCATCTTGTAGATCTGCGGTGCACCGCCGCGATCGCTCACGAAATAGATCGAACTGCCGTCGGGCGAGTACACGGGCTCGGTGTCGATGCTGTTGCTCTGCGTGAGCCGGCGCGGCTCGCCGCCGCTCGAAGAGATGGTGTAGAGCTGTGATCCGCCGTCGCGGCTCAGCGTGACCGCGAGCGTGTTGCCGTCCGGCGCCCAAGCCGGTGCGCTGTTGGAGCCGCGGAAGTTGGCGACCAGCCGGCGCTGCCCACTTGCGACGTTGTGTACGTAGACCACCGGCTTGCGCGACTCGAAGGACACGTACGCGAGCTGCGTTCCGTTGGATGACCAGCGCGGCGAAATGATGGGTTCGGGGCTTGCCAGCGCGGCCTGTGCGTTTTCGCCATCCGCATCGGCGACCCAAAGGCTGTAGCGGTTGCCGCCCTTGGTGACGTAGGCGATGCGCGTCGAGAAGATGCCTTTTTCGCCGGTCAGCTTTTCGTAGACATAGTCTGCGATCCGATGCGACGCCAGCCGAAGGTCGCCTTGCGGCACGGTGAAGCTCTGCCCGCCGAGGTCCTGTCCACGAACAACATCCCAGAGGCGGAAGCGGACGTCGTAGCGCCCATCGGCAAGCCGAGTCACGCTGCCGACGACCAGTGAATCGGCGGTGCGCTGGCGCCAAAGGCTGAGGTCGGGACGGGAGGTTTCGTCGAGCGCTTGCCCGGACGCATCGACGCCGCGGAATTGCCCGCTGCGCTCGAGGTCGGCCTGAACGATCGTGGAAATCTTCTGCGGCGACGCGTCTTCACCCTTGAAAGGGGCAAGCGCGATCGGAAGCTGCGTCAACCCGACCCCCGAGACTTCGACCCGAAACTGGGCGAGCGCGGGGACCATCGGGGAGGCAGCGAGAGCCGCAATCAAGGCGCGGCGAGCGAGGAACGATGAAGAAGGGGTTGGGGGAAAGTCTTGCAACTGCTTTTTCATGCGGTTCGGAGAGGTTTCCGAGGAATAAGTTCGCGCCTCGGACTTGACGAGGCCACATGGTACACATTGCGATGCACGTAGCGTCACAAAACGTGTATGACCCGGCGCGGTCCTACAGGAATGACGATCGTAGAATCCGCCGCCATGCAGCCCTCCCCCGCCGCCGAAGTCGCGCGCCCCCCCTTGATGCGCCGACTCGCGCGACTGATGGCCTGGTTCGGCGGCTCGCGCCGCTGGTGGGCTCTCGGATTCTTTACCGCACTCATTGCCGCGCTCACCGAGCCACTGATGCCCGCGTTGGTCAAGCCTTTGCTCGACCGTGGATTCACGCGCGGCCAGCTGGCGCTCTGGATCGTTCCGGTATGCATGATCCTTCTTTTCGCGGTCCGTGGACTGGCGCAATTCATTTCCCAATACGCCCTCGCGCGCATCGCGAACGAAGGCATGCAACGGCTTCGGCGCATGCTTTTCGAAAAGCTGCTCGCCGCCGAGCTCGCCCTCTTCTCGCGGCAATCCGCCAGCACGTTGTCGAACACCGTCGTGTATGAAGTCCAGACGGGCGGAATGCTGCTGGTGCAGGCCCTGCTCGGCCTGTCGCGCGACGGCCTGACGCTGATCGCGCTGCTGTGCTACCTGCTCTACCTGAACTGGAAACTGACGCTGATCGTCGGCGTCTTGGTACCCGGCGTGGGCTGGATCATGAAGGTGCTCTCCAAGCGCCTCTATCACCTGACGCGGCTTGGTCAGATCGCGACGGACGAGCTTGCATACGTGGTCGAGGAAAACGTGCTCGCGCATCGCGTCGTACGCCTGCACAACGCCCAGGAAAGCCAGACGAATCGCTTCGAGCGCCTGAGCCACAGCCTCAACCGGCTGGCCGTGAAGTCGACTATTGCATCGGCCGCCATGACGCCGCTGACGCAACTGCTCGCCGCCGTTGCGCTGTCGGTCGTGGTGGTGATCGCTCTGTGGCAGAGCAACGAACAGGGCCTGACCGTCGGCGGCTTTGTCGCCTACATCGCCGCCATGCTGATGCTGATTGCTCCCATCAGGCGGCTTGCGGACATGGCCAATCCCATCACGCGCGGACTCGCGGCGCTCGAACGTGGGCTCGAGCTGGTGGACACCGTAGGCGCCGAGCCGCAAGGCGGATTTGAAGTGCAACGCGCGAAAGGCCGGATTGAACTGCGACAAGCGCGCGTCACGTATCGCGGGGACGACGAATCGAGGGCCCTCGACGATGTCGATCTCGTCATTGAACCCGGCGAGGTCGTGGCCTTCGTCGGTCCATCGGGTTCGGGCAAGACGACACTGGTCAATCTGTTGCCGCGCTTTGTGCTGCCCAGCGGCGGCCGTGTGCTTCTCGATGGACATGACCTTGCCGAATGGCAGCTCAAGAGCCTGCGAGCGCAATTTGCGATGGTGAGCCAGGATGTGGTCATGCTGAACGACAGCCTGGCGGCCAACGTCGCGCTCGGCGCCCAGATAGATCCCGAGCGCATCCGGGCATGCGTAGCCGCGGCCAACCTCACGGTGCACGTCGATAGCCTGCCCAATGGCATCGACACCGTGCTCGGGCACAACGCCACCCAATTGTCCGGCGGCCAACGCCAGCGACTCGCCATCGCTCGCGCGCTCTACAAGGATGCCCCGATACTGCTTCTGGACGAAGCCACGTCGGCATTGGACACAGAGTCCGAGCGATCGGTCCAGGAGGCACTTCAGCGCCTCATGCAAGGCCGGACCACCCTCATCGTGGCCCACCGTTTGTCCACCATCCAGCACGCCGATCGCATCGTCGTGATGGACCACGGCCGCATCGCAGAACAAGGCACCCACGCGCAACTGATGGCGCTCGACGGCCTCTACGCGCGCCTGCAAAACCTCGCAGTCCGAGGCGCCCAACCCGGCCAAGATCCAAGGATTTGAGCTCGCCCCCAGGCTTGCTCACTTCGTGTAGCCGCCCACCCCCTACCGGGGGCGACACCGGCGGCCTGGCGAAGCCAGTTCCGCGGTGTTTCTGGATTGGGCCCGTGGTGACCGGTGGTCAGAGCAAGACGATGTCGTACTGGCCTTGGCCCATCTGGGGTTCGGCCTGCAGCGAGATCGGCTTGCCGATGAAATCGCTCAGCCCGGCAAGGTGCTGGCTTTCCTCGTCGAGGAACAGTTCGATCACTTGCGGCGAAGAGACGATGCGGAATTCGCGCGGCGTGAACTGGCGTGCTTCGCGCAGGATCTCGCGCAACACGTCGTAAGCCACGCTGCGCGGCGTCTTCACGATGCCTTGGCCGCCACAGGCGATGCATGGCTCGCACAGCATGTGCGCCAGCGACTCGCGCGTTCGCTTGCGCGTCATCTCCACAAGCCCCAGTTGCGAGAACCCGCCCGCCGTGGTCTTCACCCTGTCGCGCGCAAGCTGCTTGCGGAATTCGGCCAGCACCTGTTCACGGTGATCATCGCGCGCCATGTCGATGAAGTCGACGATGATGATTCCACCCAGGTTGCGCAGACGAAGCTGCCTGGCAATGGCCTGCGCAGCTTCGAGATTGGTCTTGAAGATGGTGTCGTCGAAATTGCGCGCGCCGACAAAGCCGCCGGTGTTCACGTCGACGGTGGTCAGCGCTTCGGTCTGGTCGACCACCAGGTACCCGCCGGACTTGAGATCGACGCGCCGCCCCAATGCCTTGGCGATTTCCTCGTCGATCGAATAGAGATCGAAGATCGGACGCTCGCCTTTGTAGAGCTGCAGCTTGCCGGCCGCCTGCGGCATGAATTCCAGGCCGAACTTGAGCAGCGCGTCGAACTGCTCGCGCGAATCGATGCGGATCGTCTGCGTGTCTTCGCTGGTCATGTCGCGCAGTACGCGCTGCAGCAGGCTCAGGTCCTGGTGCAACAGCGACATGGGCGGCATGCGCACCGACAGTTCCCGGATCCTGGACCAGGTCTTGCGCAGGTAGGCGATGTCTTCCGCAAGCTCGGCGTCGCTCGAATCCTCGCCGTTAGTGCGGAGGATGAAGCCGCCGGTGTTTGCCGGCACGACCCCACCTCCGTCGACCGCAGCTGCCGCCTCGATCAACACTTGCATCCGGCTGCGCAAGGCGTCCCGAAGATCGGCCGGGATCTTCTGGGAAACACCGACGTGATTGTCCTGAGGCAAGAAGACCAGCAGCCGGCCTGCGATGCTGATCTGGGTGGACAGCCGCGCGCCCTTCGTGCCGATCGGATCCTTGATCACCTGTACGAGCAGCGATTGCCCCTCGAACACCTGCTTCTCGATCGGAACCATTGCCGCGGGGTTGCGATGATCGCGCTCCGGCGACGGCGTGCTCGGACGCGATCCGGGCGTGAACGGCGCGAGGATGTCCGCAACATGCAGGAAAGCGGTGCGGTCCAACCCGATGTCGATGAATGCGGACTGCATGCCTGGGAGCACCCGCGATACCTTGCCGAGGTAGATATTGCCGACGAGCCCTCGCTCCAGCGTTCGTTCGAGGTGGAGTTCCTGGACCGCGCCGTGCTCGACCACTGCGACTCGCGTCTCTTGCGGGGACCAATTGATCAGGATGTCTTGCATCTGTTGTCCAGGTCTAAAGCGTGAAGCCGACCGTGCGGAGCAGCCCGGCAGTCTCGAACATCGGGAGGCCCATGATGCCCGAATGCGAGCCGCTGATGTGTTCGATGAATGCGGCCGCCCTTCCCTGTATGGCGTAGGCGCCAGCCTTGCCCATGGGCTCGCCGCTCGCGACGTACGCCACGATTCGCTCCGGTTCGACCGCAGCGAAGCGCACATGAGATACGTTCAGGAGCGCCTGTCTTTCGGCGCCATGCTGGAGGGCGATGGCGGTCATGACACGGTGGGTGCGGCCGGACAGCATGGCGAGCATGCGCTCAGCGTCTCGTTCGTCATCGGGCTTGCCAAGGATCGTTGATCCAAGCGCGACCGTGGTGTCCGCGCACAGGATCGGCGCGGCAGGCAGTGCCAGCCGCTGATGCCGCCGCACTGCCGCATCAAGCTTCAGGCCCGTGACGCGCTGGACGTAAGCCGTCGGCGATTCGCCGGGGCGGACGGCCTCGAGCGCTTCCGCATCCTCTTCGGGACCGGCCAGCAGCAATTCATGCCGCACGCCCAATTGACCGAGCAATTGCGCTCGTCGCGGGCTCTGAGACGCGAGGTAGATAAAGCCTGGGTTCATGCCGGGCGGCTCATTCGCGGTGGTATGGATGACCCGCGTTGACCGACCAGGCGCGATAGAGCTGCTCGACCAGCAGCACCCTCGCCATGGCGTGCGGGAGCGTGAGGTCGGAAAGCCGGATCCGCTCGTGCGCGGCGGCCTTGAAAGCCGGGTCCAGGCCGTCAGGGCCGCCGATGACCAACGCGACGTCGTCGCCCTCGCCCTGCCAGGCCTGGAGCCGGGCGGCAAGTGCCTTGGTGGTGAGGGACGTCCCGCGCTCGTCGAGGGCCACGATACGCATCCCTTTGGAAATGGCCGCCTCGATGCGCTCGCGTTCGGCGGCATAGAGCGTTTCGAGCGTCTTCGAGCCGCGCGGCTCGGTCTTGACAGCCCTCAGTTCGAGCTTGAGTTCAGGCGGGAATCGCTTGGCGTAATCATCCCAGGCGGTCTGTGCCCAGTCGGGCATGCGTTGCCCGACTGCGACCACCAGCAGCTTCATGACCTCGCGGCAGTGGTCTTGCGCGCAACCTTCTTGGCTGCCGGTGCCGTCTTCCTGGTGACAGTCTTGGCGCTGGTCTTTGCAGCGGCCTTCTTGGCCGGCGCCTTGTTCACGACCACTGTCTTGACGGGCGCCTTCGAAGCCGGCTTCTTCGCCGCAACCTTCTTGGCCGCGGGCTTTTTCTGCTTGGCAGCTTGTTCGGCAGCCCGGATGGCCGTCTTGGCTGCGCTCGAACGGCGCAAAGAAGTGTTCTTCGCGGCCGGCGCCTTTTCGTCTTCGGAAGCCCTGACCACGATGGGCTTGGTTGCGCCCAGCTTGGCACGCACCGGCTTGTCGCCCCAGATTTCCTCGAGGTGGTAGTACTGTCGAATGGCCGGCTGCATGATGTGCGCGACGGCGGAGCCGCAATCCACGATGATCCACTCGCCATTGGCCTCGCCTTCGACGCGGGGCTTGTTGAAGCCCGCCTCGCGCACGGCATCGAGCACGCTCGCGGCCAATGCCTTGGTCTGGCGATTGGAGGTTCCGGAAGCGACGATCACGCGTTCGAAGAGCGGCGACAGATGCTCAGTGTCGAAAACCTGGATGTCCTGCGCCTTGACGTCCTCGAGTCCATCGATGATGGCTCTCTGGAGTTTCTGGGTGTCTTTTTTGGCGGCGGCTTCAGTTCTCATCAGGCGGATCGGTAGAGATGGTGTTGTTCAATATAGCGTGCAACCGCCGGCGGAACCAGTTCGTTGAGGTCCTCGCCACGCGCGGCGCGCGACCGGATGTCGGTCGCGCTGATGTCCATTGGCGGGAGTTGGAGCTTTTCGAATCGCGCGCCGGCTGGAAGGGATGGCAGGTTCGAAGGGTCGAATTCGCCGGAAGAGCCCGTGGGTATTGCGCGATATGCTACGGAAATTATAGCGATCGAAAGTATGTCCTCCCAGCCGTGCCAGCGAGGCAGCGACAGGGCCTGGTCGGCGCCCATGATCAGAACGAGTTGCGCAGCTGGATGCGCTTGTTGCAATTCGCGCAACGTGTCGAGCGTGTAGGTCGGTCCGGGGCGGCTGATTTCGCGAGCATCGACCACCGTGTTGGCAATGCCGTCGAAGGCCAGGCGCGACATGGCCAGCCTGTCTTCGGCCGAGCTCAAGGCGCGCGCCTTGTGCCATGCCTGGCCGGTCGGGAAGATGCGAAGCTCGGCCAGCGCAAGCTGCGCAAGCGCCGACTGCACGAGCGCCACATGTGCCTTGTGCGGCGGATCGAAGGCGCCGCCGAAGACGCCGATCCGCGTTTTGATCAAAGCCATTCGCGCCGCACGATGAAGTCGCTGTAGAGCGCCGCCTCCGGGCTTCCGGGCTCGGGTTGTTGCCGATAGGCCCAGCTCGCAAGCGGCGGCATGGACAAAAGAATCGATTCGGTGCGCCCGCCAGACTGCAGGCCAAAGTGTGTGCCCCGGTCCCAGACGAGATTGAACTCCACATAACGGCCGCGGCGGTAAAGCTGGAATTGGCGTTCGCGCTCGCCGTAGGCAGTGTCTCGTCGCCGCTCGACGATCGGAATGTACGCCGGCAGGAAGGCATTCCCCACCGACCGCAGCATCGCGAAGCTTTCCGTGAAACCCAATTCGGAAAAGTCGTCGAAAAAGATTCCGCCAATGCCTCGCTGCTCGTTGCGATGCTTGAGAAAGAAATACTCATCGCACCAGGTCTTGAACCGCGGGTATTTGTCGTCGCCAAAAGGCGCGAGCGCATCGCGGCAGGTCCGATGAAAGTGAACGGCATCGTCCTCGAAGCCGTAATACGGCGTCAGGTCCATGCCGCCGCCGAACCAGCAGACCGGCGACGCATCGACCGGAAGCGCAGCCAGCATCCGGACATTCATGTGAACCGTCGGCACATACGGATTGCGCGGGTGAAACACCAGCGACACGCCCATGGCCTCGAACGGCGCGCCGGCAAGCTCGGGCCGGTGCTGCGTCGCCGAGGGCGGCAACTTCGGGCCGCGCACCTCGGAAAAGCCGCAACCTGCGCGCTCGAACAACTCGCCGCCTTCGAGGATGCAGGTCAACCCACTCCCCTGCAACACTTCGCCCGGGTCCTTGCGCCACTCGTCGCGAACGCAACTGCCGCCGTCCGCAGCCTCGACAGCCGCGATGATGTCGTGCTGCAGGCCGCGAAGGTAGTCGCCGACGTCCGCCGGCTGGGCGTCTGTCGAGCTTTGCATCAAGACTGCGAACCGCGCGCGTGCACGGCGCGGTGCCCGATGTCCTTGCGGTACTGCACGCCGTCGAACTGGACGCGCGCCGCGACGGCATAGGCGCGCTGCTGCGCCTGCTTGACACTGTCGGCCAGCACGGTCACGCAAAGCACGCGGCCGCCGCTGGTGACGAGTTCGCCGCCTTCGAGCGCGGTGCCGGCGTGGAACACCACGGCATCGGGCGCTTCCGGCGGGATGCCGCCGATGCGATCGCCTTTTCGCGGCGAAAGCGGATATCCGTGCGCCGCCAGGACAACGCCGAGCGCGACGCGGCGGTCCCATTCGAGTTCGACCTGGTCGAGCGTGCCGTCGGTCGCATGCCAGAAGACCTCGAAGAGATCGGACTTGAGCCGCAGCATGATCGGCTGCGTCTCCGGATCGCCCATCCGGCAATTGAATTCGAGCGTCTTCGGGTGCCCTGCCGCATCGATCATGAGGCCGGCGTAGAGGAAACCGGTATAGGGAATGCCGTCCTTTTCCATGCCGCGAATCGTCGGCAGGATGATCTCTCGCATGGCGCGCGCATGTACCTCCGCGGTCACCACCGGCGCGGGCGAATAGGCGCCCATGCCGCCGGTGTTCGGACCTTCGTCGCCGTCGAGCAGGCGTTTGTGGTCCTGGCTGGTCGCCAGTGCCGTCACGTTCTTGCCGTCGCACAGTACGATGAAACTGGCTTCTTCGCCCTGCAGGAATTCTTCGATGACGACCCGCGCGCCGCCTTCGTTGTGGGACACGCCGAACTTGTTGTCCAGCAGCATGAAGTCGATGGCTTCGTGCGCTTCGGCGAGCGTGGTTGCCACGACCACACCCTTGCCGGCGGCCAGGCCGTCCGCCTTGATCACGATCGGTGCACCCTTGGCATCGACATAGGCGTGTGCCGACGCAGCATCGGTGAAGGCCTCGTACTCGGCGGTCGGGATGCCGTGACGCTTCATGAACGACTTGGAGAAAGCCTTGGAGCTTTCCAGCTGCGCCGCGGCCTTGGTGGGTCCGAAGATGCGCATTCCGTGTGCGCGAAACTCGTCGACGACACCGGCCGCCAGCGGCGCCTCGGGCCCGACGACCGTCAAGGAAATCTTTTCCTGCTGTGCCCATGCGCGCAGCGCTGCGGGCTCCGAGATGTCGACGCATTCGTAGCGTCCGTCCGTACGCGTGCCGCCGTTGCCGGGCGCGACGTAAATCTTGCTCACGCGCAGCGATTGCGCCAGCCGCCATGCCAAAGCATGCTCGCGGCCGCCTCCCCCAATCACCAGTACCTTCATTCGCGGGCCTTCGTTGGCGCGTCCGTCATTCGGACATCGCTGCGTTGTGATAGACATCCTGCACGTCGTCGAGATCTTCGAGAACGTCGAGCAGCCTCTGCATCTTCGCGGCGTCCTCGCCCGCGAGCTCGATGGTGTTTTCGGCACGCATCGTCACCTCTGCCACTTCAGGCTTGAGGCCGGCGGCTTCGAGCGCGTTTTTCACGGCCTCGAAATCGGCGGCTGCCGTGAGCACTTCGATGGCGCCGTCGTCGTCGGTGATCACGTCCTCGGCGCCTGCCTCGAGCGCCACTTCCATCACCTTGTCTTCGTCGGTGCCCGGCGCGAACACGAACTGTCCGCAGTGCTTGAACTGGAATGCCACCGAGCCTTCGGTGCCCATGTTGCCGCCGTGCTTCGAAAAGGCATGGCGCACTTCGGCGACCGTGCGAACGCGGTTGTCCGTCATGGTGTCGACGATGATGGCCGCGCCGCCGATGCCGTAGCCCTCGTAGCGGATTTCCTCGTAGTTGACGCCTTCCAGATTGCCGGTGGCCTTGTCGATGTTGCGCTTGACCGTATCGGCGGGAAGGTTCACCGCCTTGGCCTTTTCAACGGCCAGCCGGAGCCGTGGATTGGCACCGAGGTCGCCGCCCCCCGTGCGCGCGGCCACCATGATTTCGCGGATGGCGCGGGTCCAGAGCTTTCCTCGCTTCTCGTCCTGCCGGCCCTTCCGATGCTGAATATTCGCCCATTTGCTGTGTCCGGCCATGGCTCAATCTCTCGCTATCCTGAGTTTTCAAAAGCAGGCAGTGAGTTTACTGTCCGGCGCGAACCGCGAGCGCCGCAATATGACGGGCGGCGAGCCGACTGCCGGTGCCTTTTTGGGATAATCCTCGCGCTGATGCGCCACATTCGCGTTCCCGGGCATCTCTTCTTTGGACCTCTTCAGCCGCCTCATGAACATTCCAATCACGACACTCATTGTCGAGGCCCAGTGACAGCACGAGTACCACTCGGGGCGCCTCCCCTGCGCGTAGAGCGCCTTTCGTTGCCCGACAGCCTGGCCCTCGCCGACGGCGGGCGTTCGCCATTCGGTGCACTCGGCTATGGAACCCCGGATGGCCTCCCCTGGATGCCGACCGTGAATGCACGCGTGCTGTCGGCGCGCGGCGCCATGGCCGACGTCTGGCATGCCAGCGAACACATCGAATCCGGAACAACGGGCGTCGTGCGATGGCGCAGCGACGGCCATTGGATGCTCGGCGCCATCGACCTTGACGAAACGGTCGAAAAGCAGGGCCTGGCCAAGCTCGCCCAGCGGGCTTATCACGACCTCTTCAAGTCGCTGGAGCAGACGGGCTGCGCTCACCTGCTGCGGGTGTGGAACTATCTCCCGCAAATCAACGGCGACGGCGGCGGTCTCGAGCGTTATCGGCAGTTCAACCTCGGCCGGCAAGAGGCATTCGTCGAAGCCGGTCAGGCCGCGTTCGAAGGCGCGCCGGCCGCCTGTGCGCTGGGCATTCATCAGGGCGCGTTGTGCATTCGATTCCTGGCCGGCCGCACGGCGCCGCTGCCGATCGAGAACCCGCGCCAGGTTTCGGCCTACCGCTATCCGCCGGCCTACGGCCCGCGCGCGCCTACTTTCTCGCGCGCCGCACTGGCCGAGATCGGCGGCGGCAACGTCGCGCTCTTCATTTCCGGCACCGCCAGCATCGTCGGCCACGAGACAGTGCATACCGGCGAAATCGTCGCGCAGACGCAGGAAACACTGCGAAATCTGGAAGCCGTGATCGGCGCCGCCAACGAACGCACGAGCGCCAGGTTCGGTCTTTCGGCACTCGATTGCGTGGTGTACGTGCGCCACGTCGCTGATGCGCCGATCGTGCGGCAGGTGCTCGAACAAGCACTCGGAGCGGACGCACACACGGTCAGCCGTGCCGTCTATCTCGAAGCCGACATCTGCCGCCAGGATCTTCTGGTGGAAATCGAAGCCCATGCCGTTGCCGGCGGCAGCTTGCGCGCCTGAAGAGCGCCTCTTGCGATGAACCGGCCGCTTCCCACAGCCATGGCGCTCTCGGTCCTGCTCGCGTTGCCGCTCTATATCCTGCTCGCGCTGCTGGGGTGCATCTCGCTCGTCTGGAATCTGATCGCGATGTTGCTGTATCCGGTGCTCCCGTTGAAGACGGCGCGCTCCCTGGGCCGGATGGTCATCGCGCGCGCCTACCGCTTCTTCTGGGCCGCCGCTTCGTTCAGCGGCATGATGCGCATCGACTCCAGCTGCCTCGATGCCTTGCGCGACGAACGCGGGCTGATCTTCGTCGCCAATCATCCGACCATGCTCGATGCCTTGCTGCTGGTGGCAAGACTGCCGCGCAGCGCCTGCATCATGAAGGCCGACCTGATGCGCAACATCTTTCTCGGCGCGGGCGCGAGGTTGGCGCGCTACATCCGCAACGACTCGGCCCGAACGATGGTGCGGCTCGCGGTCGAAGACCTCAGGAACGGTGGCCAGTTGGTGATTTTTCCCGAGGGCACGCGGACCGTGACGCAGCCTCTGAACGCCTTCAGGCCCGGCGTGACGCTGATCGCCAAGCTGGCGCAGGCACCGATCCAGACCGTCTTCATCGACACCGATTCGCCCTATCTGGCCAAGGGCTGGCCGCTGTGGCGCGTGCCGCCCTTGCCCATCGTTTTCACGCTGCGATTGGGCCAACGCTTCGCGCCTTCGCACGACAGCGACGCGCTGCTGCAGCAGATCGAACAATATTTCCGCCAATCCATGGAACAGCGCACTCCGCAGGCGCAGCCCGAATGCCAGACGTCTCGCGTACCCACCTTGTCCTGATCCCCAGCTACAACACGGGCGAACGCCTGTTCTCGACGGTCAAAGCGGCACGCGCTCAATGGAACCCCGTGTGGGTGGTGATCGACGGCAGCACCGACGGCACCGGTGAACGGATCCAGCAGATGGCGGCTTCGGATCCAGGGTTGCGCGTGTGGGTGCTGGAGCCAAACCAGGGCAAGGGTGCGGCGGTGCTGCACGGGCTTTGCGCTGCGCAAGCGGCGGGCTTTACGCATGCACTGACGATGGATTCCGATGGGCAGCATCCGGCGGACCTCATCCCGTCATTCATGAAGGCATCGCAGGCGCGTCCCGAGACGATGGTGCTCGGCCGGCCGGTCTTCGATGCCAGTGCCCCACTGCTACGGGTGCGCGGCCGGCGGGTGTCGAACAGTTGGACCCAGCTTGAGACGCTGTTCGCGGGCGTCGGTGATTCGCTTTACGGATTTCGCGTCTATCCGGTGGCGGATCTGATCGCGACGATGACGCGACAACCGTGGATGCGTCGCTTCGACTTCGACACCGAGGCTGTGGTTCGGCTGGCGTGGCGCGGCATCAAGCCCGTCAACATCGATGCGCCGGTGAAGTACCTGAGCGCTGAAGAAGGCGGCGTTTCGCACTTTCACTATGTGCGGGACAACCTGCTACTCACGTGGATGCATGCTCGGCTGATGGTGGAGTTTGTGCTGCGGCTGCCTGGGTTGCTGATTCGCAAGTTGCGGCGAGCTCCGCCGTTTCAGGTGTGAGTTTGGTCAGCGCCACCGGGCTTACGCAGTAGGACATCCGTCGCCAACTAAAGTCAGGGTCAGTTCCACGTCGTGTCGAGCCCGCAACTCTCGTTCGAACTGAATGATTTTCTGCGGCGGCGTAGCCAGGCAAGCCACAATCAGAACTTTGCTCGGCTTGATTCGCACCACTGCATCGACGACGGGCGTGGCGAGTGCAGATTTGACTTCGCCTACTTGATAGGCATCTGGCGTGATGCTGACCTCGCCAGAAGCATGACGCCTCCACCAACCAGACTCGAATGTGCAACCCGCCAGGCGCGAACGCGTTCTTCGTCGAGGTTCTGGTTGATTGCGCTGCCCAAAGGGGCCCCGCACAAAAAGCCGACGAGTAGCACCAGGAAGCCGCTACTTGAAAGCACGGCGGCAGACACAGTTGCCATTCGTTCAGTCCGTTGATTTACGTCTCCTGAGCTTAAACGAAGGCGCTTTGGACGACGGCGACGAGAGTCCGGACTTGGCCGCGAGCCGCGGTACGAGCCGCTACTGTAGCCATCGAAGATTGGCCCAGAAACTATCGCCGAATCGAGCAGCGCAGATTCCGCAGACGAGGACGACAACACCCACAAGAATGCATGCACCCAGAGCACTGAGCGGCGACAGGCTGACGCATATGCCCAAGCCGACCGCCAGGCCAAACAGAGCTCCGCACGCAAAACGCACCTTCAATTCGAATGCATCAGGCTTCCTCCCTGCGAGAGCCGGCCCCGATTCGGTCTTCATGCTCGTCCTGACGTTTGTTTGGAGGACGGCGTCGCCCTCCGGTGTTGGCCGATTGGCGCCGGCCTACCTATCCACCGTCTTGCGCAGGACCGCGTTGCGCTGAACGACGCGAAATCCGCAGCTCTCGTAAAGTCGAGCGGCGTCGTGTGCATTGTCGGCATCCACGCCGAGCACGGATTCGTTCATGCCAGCGTCGCGTTGCGCATGTAGGGCCCTCGCGATTAGCGCGCGCGCCAAGCCGCGTCGGCGCCACGGCGCTCCGACGCTGATGAATTCCGTCTCGCCGCGCCGACGGTTCTGCGTCGTGTTCTGCTCTTCGTTGATAAAGGGCTTCACCTGCCCGGCCACGCGACCGCTTTCCACGTGCCAGGCCACCTGCCACAAGTGCGGCTGAAAAGTCGGCAGCGTCGTCCAGCGCTCGAAGTCGCCTGGCTTGGGCGGTGCGATGCCCCAATGTCCCTGCAAAGCTTCCATGTGGGCGTCGAAAATCGGGCGCAAATGTTCTAAATGCACCGGACGCACCTCGAAGCCTTCGGGCAGGGGGGCGGCGGGTATGTGGTCGAGCGTGGGCCGCTCCATGAGCATGAAATGGCGAGCGGGCACATAACCGGCGCGGCGCAGCATTGCTACGCGGCCGACTTCGCCCTCGGTCACGAAGACGTGATGCACAGACACACCGCCTTGGTCCCTCGCAAACTCGCGCTGTCGCGTTTCCACCCAGCGCAGCAGTTCGGCGCCAATGCCGCGCCGCCGAAAGGCTGGATGGACGAAGCCGACCTGACCCTGGGCCAGCCAGCCGTTTTCGTCGGTCCAGTGCGAGGTGCGCACGTAGCCCACCAACTGGTCGTCGAGTTCGGCCATCACGATGTCGCCCTGCGGGTCGAAGTCAGTGAACCGGGCGTAATCTTGTCGTATGTGTTCCGGAGTGCGAATCCAGCCCATCTTGTCAGCCGCAAATACTGCGTTGGCCACCTCTGCCATCGCAGGAAAATCGCCATCGCCGGCAAAGCATCGCAATCGAAGGCCTGTTGGGATTTTTTTCATCGCAGCAAATGTCCGCTCCTGGGCCGTTTGAAGCCTAGCTTGGCCAACAGCAGCAAGTTGCCACGGAGACACCGCAATCCAAGGTGTTAGCCACCGACTGCCATGGTCCTGTTGACGTGTTCTGACGGCGCCCATCGGGCCCCTCCTGTTGTGACACGGAATTCAGGCGCGCCGACTCAGCGCACTTGCGAAAGCGCCGCACCGTCAACATGAAGCCGAGCGTCATGCCAACACGAAAAATGGCCTGCTTGGCAAACTGAAAGCAGGAGGCGCCGCCCGAGTGCACTCCGTGGGCGCAGCTGAATCCCTTGTACGGCGAGTAGCGCTGATAACCTTCGATTGCCGATACCGCCATGCCTCTCATGTGGTCGCCCTCATCGGTATTGTTCTGGCCGCATTCTGCCTGCCGCCGCCCATGCCTACTTGAAGTCTTTGCCCATCAGCTCCCACACGACACCGGCAAGCCACCCCAGGCCGACGAGCCATGCTCCGACCTGAACGGCATCCGCGCCTGGCGCCAGCCAATGGACAAGCACCGCAGTCGGCAATGCAGCTACTGCGCCAAAGCGAGGACATCAAGCGTTTCAGAGGTGCGTGGTGAGTGTCTGGTTCTGGTGGCGACGTGACCTTTGAGCAGCGCGCTCATGGTGCCATGACCTGCCGAACCACGGCACGGGTACGGTAGCGCTCGAACCACGCAGCCACCTCACAATACTCGTCATCGAGCGGGACGCCTCGTCGGCGTCCGAAGTCCAGAGCTGCGGCGAGCGTGCAGTCAGCAATCGTAGGGCGGTCGCCGGCGATGAAGCGCCGTCCATCGCGCAGCCGGTCGTTTAGGAAGCCCAGCCCAAGCGGCAACATGCTTCTGAAGTGGTCTGCCAGCAGCGGTTCGGGCCGCCGCGCCATCGGCGAGTTCGTCGCATGGACAAGCCTGCCGAGGGGCAGCAGCACGCGCAGTTCGGCGACGCGGTCCAGCTCGCGCACTCGCGCCCGCTCCAGGGTTGTGCTGCCGAACATCGAAGGGTCGGGAAAGCATTCCTCAAGATATTCGATGATGGCCAGCGATTCGCTGAGAAACACGCCATCCTCGACTTCCAGAACCGGAATCCTGCCTATCGGGTTCCGCGCTAGGTGCGGCTCCTGACGCTGCTCCCCGGCCTGAAGATTGACGACGACATCGGTGACCTGGAGAACTGGCTGAACCGCATTCTTCTCGGCCACGTAGAGACGAACACGCGTGGGGCTGGGGGCACCTGGACAAATGAAAAGGTTCATATTGGAGGCATCGCCTGAAGGACCGCTCCTGCGCGAGCCGCAGTACAAGCCTACCGGAGCCAACGAAGATTCGCCCAGAAGTTGTCGCCGAACCGAGCGGCGCAGATTCCACAGGCGAGGACGGCAGCCCCCACAAGAATGCATGTGGCCAGAGCACTAAGCGGCGACAGATTGACGCATAGGCCCAGGCCAACTGCCAGCCCGAGCAGAGCTCCGCACGCAAAGCGCACCTTCATCTCGAATGCATCGGGCTTCCTGCCCGCGAGAGCCGGTCCTGATTCGGTCTTCATACTCGTCCTGGAGGTCTGTATGGAGGACGGCGTCGACCGTCCGGTGTTGGCCTGCATCCTGCCACATGGTTGTCGGCGCCGGGGTGCCCGAAGCCCGGCTCAAATTTTCTACAAATCTGCCGATATCAAACAACTTCAGGCCGAACAAAAGCTCGCGACCGGAATTTCAGAGTACTACAAGGAGAGAGCACATGCTGATTTGGAGAGGGTATGGAATCATGGTTGCGATATTCGCGGTCCTCGGCCTGCTTGCCAGCAAGATTGGCGCGGAGCGCTTGTTTGGAGTCCCGATTCCGGTCGACAAAAAGCAATGGTCTGAACTGATAGGTTTGTGCTTTGCCGCAGCTCTGGTTTACGGACTGCATCTCCTCCTGCAAAGGTCATCCGAGCCGCGCGCCGTGATTGACAAGAAGACCGGGACGGAGATGGTCCTGGTGACCAAACACGACCTCTTCTTCATTCCAGTGAGGTATTGGCCATTCATTTTGGTCGCGCTCGGCTTGATGTCCTTCTTTCAGAAGTAGTCATCGCCTCCGGATGGGTCGTTCGCTTTTTGCCCGCATCAGCTCGCACGGCGTGACGCAGGTGCGACTCGCGAGTTCGGAAATGCCGATGACGAACGCCCCCGTCGAACAGCCACGGAGCCCGCGCCGCCTACCGGGCGGCCCCCCAAAAGAGCCGAAGCACTAAATCATCCCACCATTGATCGAGATCACCTGCCCAGTGATGTAAGCAGCGTCGTCACTCGCAAGAAACCCCGCCAGCGCCGCCACTTCTTCCGGCCTACCCGCGCGTTTAACAGGCACCATCTGATTGATCGTCGCCGCATCGAAAACCCCATCAGCCATTGGCGACGCAATGATCCCCGGCGCAATCGCGTTCACCGTCACGCCCCGCGCAGCAACTTCCAGCGACAACGCCTTGGTCGCACTGTTGAGTGCACCCTTGGCCGCTGCATAGTTGACCTGCCCTCGATTGCCCGTCAAAGACGCCACCGAAGAGATGTTCAGGATGCGCCCCCACCGCGTGCGCAGCATCGGCAACAACAGAGGCTGTGTCACGCGGAAAAATCCGTTGAGCGATACGTCGATCACCTTGTGCCACTGCTCAGGCCGCATGCCCGGCAGAACCGCGTCGTCGTGGACACCGGCATTGTTCACGATCACCTGCACCGGTCCGCTCTCGAGCATGCGTTCGCATGCGGCGCGCGAAGCCTCGTCGCTACGCAGATCGAACATCACGCATTCGGCTTTGCCACCGGCCTCCATGATGGCCGCAGCCAGTTGCTCGACCGCCTCGGGCCGCGAGTTCGCGTGAAGCAACACTGTGGCCCCGTCGCGGGAGAGACGTTGAGCAATGGCCGCGCCAAGCGCGCCGCTTGCGCCAGTGATCAGCGCGCGTTTTCCTGTGAGACTCATGATGTGGTTTCCATGGCGAGCGGTGTATTGAGCACGACGACTGCCCGCCCCTCTGCAAGCGAACGTGCAGCGTCGTCTTTCACCGCGAATTCGTAAAGTATCTGGCTACCATCGCCTGAGATTCGCTGGGCATGCACGTGCAACGCCCCGGCAACATCGTCGATGCGCTCGACAGCCAGCCGGACATTGCGCGCACTCGCCAGAAACCCGGCCGATGGCTCGCTCCCCTCCACTGCCAACAGGCCCCCATGCAAAGCCATCGCCTGGGCGGCGTACTCGATGAGCGTCGGCGACAACAGCCCACTCGCGGTGCGAAGCGGATTGTCAGCGCGCGTGTGGGTCGTCGTCGTGCAGTGGATGGCGTTCGCGTCCCATGATTCCAGCCGCTCCAGCAGGCACATCGTGCCGCTATGCGGAATCCGCCGGGCAATGCCCGCCTGGTCGAGTGTTTGAGGTGCGGTCATTCAGATTTCCTTCAGATCGGCCACGAGCAGAACATTGGCAAAGGGCGTTCCCTGGCTCATCGGAATGCTCTGCACGGAAAATCCCAATCGCTCCAGCAGCGCCATCCAATCGTTGAGCGTGCGGCCCCAGGTGGGCGACACGCGATGTCCTCGAATGCGAGTCACCGTCCGGTCAACCCATTGGCTGATCGCGAAACCGCGTCTGCTGGCCGCATCGCCGACGCGCAACAGCAGCCGCCCGCCCGGCTGCAATGCATTGCGTACCCGATGCAGGACGCCCTCTTGCGCTTCAAGGTTGACGTAATGCAGCACATCGAGAATGACCACCAGGTCACTCGGCGGCAAGCTGGCCTTGCACATGTCGGCGCACAGGAAGCGGGGCGTCGGCTGCAGATGCCCCACCGATGCTTCGGCGCGAGCCACATCCTTGGGCATCAACTCGATGCCCGTATAGCTGGCGGCTTTCGGCGCGACAGGCCACGATGCGGGCCATTTTCCGGCTTCCGTTTGCATGGCGCTCATCGCCGACAGCAGACTCGCGAACAGACCCTGGCCGCACCCGATGTCCACCACGCGACCATGCGCTTCTCCGATCAGGCCCCTTTCGATGAGCCCTCTGAAGACCGGATCGCGGCCCAGCTTGCCGCGCGCGAAATGCCAGGCGAAGTTCCCTGCCCTCCTGTACGGATCGGTCGCACGCTCGTGCAATCGATGCCACGCGGCGTCGGTAGAAGCCCGTTCGCTCATACCGACATGCCTTTCGGCAAGGTTACTGCGCGCAAGCCGTCCGTCCGGATGCGCGCCAGAAGCTGCGGCAACACCTCCAGCACGACGGCTCGCCCGGCGGCCGTACGCGCTGCATTCCCGTCGTGCAACAGCAGGATGTCGCCAGCCTTCAGGTTCTTCGTCAGCCGCGCAAGCACCGTCGCCGCGTCGCCCTCGCGCGTGTCGTAGCCGCGCCGCGTCCAGCTGACCAACGACAGGCCCATGCCATGCAGCACCGGCGCCAGGAAGGCATTGCGCAATCCCGCAGGCGCACGAAAACACGTTGGACGTTCCCCGGTGGCATCTTCCAGCACCTGCTGCGCGCGCGAGATCTCGGCCGTGAAGCCGCGCGGGCCGAGCAATGAAAAATTGTGCCGATGCTGTGCCGTGTGGTTCTGGATGCTGTGCCCGCGTGCGACGATCTCGCGCGCCAGCGCCGGATGTTCGAGCACACGTTCGGCGATGCAGAAGAACGTGGCGCGCTGCTCATGCGCATCGAGCAGGTCGAGCACCTGCGGCGTGACCTCAGGATCGGGCCCATCGTCAATGGTGATGGCAACCTCCCGCCGATCGGCGGCCGCCTGCGGCAAGCGCGTGATGTTCGGGCCCAGCAGACTGCTGCGCGGCGTCAGGCCAGCCACCGTGATCACCACATGGTTCAGCACGACCGCGGCGATCGCCCAGGGCGCCGCACCCGGGACCAACCAGGCTGCACCCAAGGCGGCGACATGCCAGCCAACACTGGCGCGAATGATCGGCGGCCAGGACCACGATCCGGGGACTGATGAGGAAAGAACTTGCGACATGAAAATCTGGAGCCTGAAGATGCTGAACCGGCGCCGCTCGGATTTTCCCATCAGCGGGGCGCCGGGCCATCCGCCACTTTGGCGCGCGCGAACGCCGCGGACAACAACAGGGCGAGGAACGCGCCGGGCGCAACCACCCGGCCGATGGAAGACAGTGCCGGAATGTTCGAGATGGCGATCAATCCGAACGAAATGACCGTCGTGAGATTGGCGAGCATCAGCGAAGCCAGCGTGTCGGCGTCGGCCCGGCCGGTCTCGCGCAGCTGATCGAAGAAAAGCGCGTAGTTCGAACCCACCGCCACGATCAACAACAGCCCTACCAGGTGCAGGATTCCCAGCGGCACCTGGAGCGCCGCCATCCCGCCGAGCGTGAGCACCACCGCGACCACCAACGGCTGGCACACGGCCAGCAAGCGACGGCCCGAGCGCAGATAGGCTGCCAGGAGCACGACCACTGCCAGCGCGCCGAGCATGACCTGCACGAACGCTTCATGCAGATAGCGCTTGTACAGGCTCGAAAGCTCATCGCCCACATTCACCACCTGTACATCTGGCAGCCCGTCGAGCGCGTGTGCCAGGCGACCGGTGTCGAAACTCGCGCCCGGATGCAGTGCGATGAGGGTCGACCACCCGTCGCCAGCCTGGCGTTGGAACATCAGCGCGTTGACCACGGCATCGAGCGGGCCGCCCTCCAAGTCGGTTCGCTGGATGATCGGCTGGGCCCTGGCCGCCTGAGCGTCGGAGATGAAAGGCTCCAAACGCGATGCCGACAACGGCAGGCCGCGCGTCGCTTCGACCAGGCGCGCGCGCAAGGTTTCTGCATCCGGAAGGCTCGCTTTGCGCGCCTGTTGCGCTGCTTCGCTCGGCAACAGCCGCGTGACGGATTCATAACCGGCCAAGTCGCCCTTGTCCACCAGCGCTTCGAGACGCTCGCCAGCGGTCTCGGCGCTTCGCAGGGTCGCCTGGATGTCTGCGCCATGGATCACGATCAGCGTGCCGCCGTCGCTGGCGCCAATGTCACCTCGCAGTTCGGCATCGAGTTCCTGCGCTGCCTTGGGAACCGGGCTCATCGCGCCGAGATCGGCTCGCCAAAGATGGCCGCCCTGCCACACCACCAGCGCCAGCCCGGCCACGCCGAGCCCGATGAAGGCATAACGCAGCCGCGGGAGTCCGAGCACGAGCATGCCCGCGACCTTTGCCATCTGACCTCGCATGCCCATGCCGGTCGCACCGTCCGGAGCGAGCACCGGCAGCACATGGCGCGCCACGAGCGCCGCCGCGATCAGCCCCGCGAGCGAAAACACGCCCAGTTGCGCCAAGCCCGGAAAACCTGAGAAGACAAGCGCCGCGAACCCGCAGACGGACGTCAACAAACCCAGCCGGACCGTTGGCCAGTGGATGTCGCGCCAACGCTCCCAGCCCATGCCAGGCACGGCCGCGCCGCGCGCCTGGATGAGGTAGTAGATCGCGTAGTCGACCGTCTCGCCGATCAACGTGCTTCCAAAGCCCATCGTGAGGCCGTGCACTTCGCCGAACACCACGCTGACCGCTGCCGTGCCTGCTACCACGCCAGTGGCGACCGGAAGCAGCGCGACGACCAGCGCCCGCGGCGAGGCGAAGGCCAGCAGCAACAAGGCGCCCATCACGATGCCGCCGACGACGGCGAGGTGAATCGCTTCCGACTTGATCTGGTCGCGGCTTTGCACCGAAAAAACCGGCGCGCCGGTCATTTGCAATTGCGGCTTGGCACCTGCGATTCCCTGCGTCGCGGCATCGAATTCGCTCTGCACTTGCTCGATCGCTTTCGAGACGGCATCGAGGTCACTGCCCGCCGCATGCGTCGTCGCTAGGATGAGCGCGCGGGGTGCGGTCCGCGAGACCCACACGCCCTCCTCGCTGCGCGGCGAGGTCGCCGGAATCAGGTTCTCGGCAATGCGCTGCGTCTCACCTGTCGGGTCGCGCTCCAGCAGTGGCTTGAGTGCGTTGCCTGCGGGTGTTCCGAGCATCGACAAGGAGTCGACGATTGCATCGCGCAAGCCATTGGCGGTGAACCGATCCGGCGTGACATCGCTGGCGAGCAGATAGCGATGATCGAAGATCCATGTGCCGGACTCCTTCCAGTCGCTGGTGTCGCCGTTCTGCACTTGATCGAAGAGATGGCTCTTGCGCATCGCCGATGCCACCGCGCGCGAAACATCGGCGCGTTGCGCAGCGTCCTTACCGCCTTGGATGCCGATGAAGATTGTTCGGGACGCGATTCCACTCCGCAACTGCTCGATCAGCACACGCTGGCGCGCATCGGGATTTGCCGGCAGGAATGCCGAGAGGTCCGCCGAGAAATGAGTCCTCGCAATCCACGCCAGTCCCGCCAGCATCAACACCAGCCAGATCGACAACACCAGCGCGCCATGGCGCCGGCGGGACGCCGCAATGGTTCGGGTCACGGCGCCGACCGCGCCGGCGTCCGGGCGGCACCGCCAGCGCCGCGTCGGGGCGTGATCGTCATCACGGAACGATCGCCGCCGATGAACTCCATCTCGACCCCGAGCACCTCGCCGCCGCGGCCAGTCAGGCGCATCGAGCGCACCTGGGCCGCCAGGCGTTCGTCGACGGGTTTCAGCTCCAGCGCCCAGCTATTGCTGGAGCCGGTGAGCGTGCTGCGGAAATAGCGCTCCAGGTTCTGCGCATTGCCGGTCAGGGTCCCACGCATGGCTTCGACCATGCCGAGCAGTTCGGGCATGCTGTCGAGCGTCATCGTGCGGGTGCGCCCGCCACGCGACAGGGTCAGCGTGTTGCCGTCCACCGACATCGATTCGGGCCGCGGCGTGAGCGTGCGGCGCACCAAGCGATCGGGTGCCGTGAAGCTCAGTTCGCCGCTCGCGCTCAATGGCCCGTCGAGGCCACGCACAAAGCGCTGCTCGGTGAAGGTCGCCTCGCCGCTCTTTTGCTGCGCAAGCAAGCCCATCAACTCCGGCAGATCGAAAGCCCACGCCGTGGAGGCCGAAAGGGCGAGCACCGCCAGCAGCGCCCTGCACCAGCGGTCAATCCGAATCTTCGAGCCAGAAATCATGAAAATTGAACCAATTGTGCGGATACGCGCGGCACAGCGCTTCGAGTCGCGCGACGTAGCTTTCAAGCGCGGACCGGATGCGCCGCTCCCGCTCGGCCGGATCCCTGACGTGTTCGCTGAAATCGGCCAGCGGCTCGAACAGCACATCGTAGCGGGCGCCGCCCACATACAAGCCTGCCATGAAAAACACTTTGCGCCGCAACAGGGCCGCGAGCCGGAATGGGCCGTCGTTGAAAAGCGCCGGCTGGCCCAGAAACGGAAGCTCGATGCTGCTGCCGCGCTGTTGACCTGCTTCTTCGGGCCCAGCCAGCGTCCGGTCGGCCAGCAAGCCGGCCAAGCCGCCCGAATCGAGCCAGTCGCGTAGCTCGAGCATGGCGTGCGGCCGGCCCAGGCCGATGATGTGCGGCCGCAACTCGGGCAGACTGATCGCCTCCAGCATGGCGTTGATCTGTTGGGCGTTCTCCTGGTACATCAGCATGGCGAGCCGAAGACCGGCCGGCGCGCCGCTGTACTGCTTGGTTGCGCCCAGCGCCTCGAAGCTGCCGACATGCGCGCCCAGCATGAAGGCGCCCCGCCCCGCGTACACCTCCGCCTCGACCGGCTGCTGACCGGTGACCCGGATGTCGAACAGATCCATGCGGCCGCGCAGGAAGTAGAGGCGATCGAGCACCGTTGAAGCAAAAGAATGCAAGAGCCGATAGCCGTCGCTCCACGTCGCGCTCGGCCCGATGGCGCGAAACAGGTAGCGCTTGATATGACGGCGCGGCGTCGGCGAAAACAGCAGGAAGTACAGCGAGATGGGATGCAGGATGAGCCGCGTCAACCGACGACCGCATTTGATGGCGATCCAGCAAATGACGCGCAGCGCGAGCATGTTGCTGCGCTCAGGCGCACGCAGCCATTCGGCCTGGCGCAATTTGGCATCGCCGCTCTCTGGCGGCGAACCACTCATGACGCGGCGCCGACGCCGGGAATCCAGCGCCCGCTGGCGGCGACGACCCTGCCGCAGCGCACTTCGAAACGGAGTCCGCGCGAAGCCCCGGTTTCGGGTGTCAGATCTATGAGCAGCGTGCTGCCCGGACGCACCGGCGCGAGAAACTTGGCCGCCGCCAATGTGGGCTGCGCGCCAAGGCGTGCCGCCAGCGCCGGAACGCTGCGAACCGCCTCCAGGACCTCCGACACGAGCAGCGCGCCCGGCAAAAGCGGCTGCCCGGGAAAATGGCCCGCGAACGCCGGATGATCCTCAGGCACTTCGCGGGTCAACTGCACGGGCGTGTCGTCGGAAGCCAGATGCGCCAGCGCAAACTCGCGCAACGATCGCGCCGTGAGCTTGCCCGTTCCCTCGCGCGGAAACGCGGCCACATGCACAACGCGCCGCGGCACGAACACCGCTTCGATGCGTTCGCGCAGCGCGGAAATGATGGCCTTTGCATCGAGCGTGGGCGCGACGACGAAGGCTACCGGGCGCACCACACCATCCACCACGTCATCAGGCAGCCAGAAGGCGCCGTCGACCACGCCGGGAATGCTGTTGAGATGGTGATTGAGGTAGCCCAGCGAACTGCGCCGCCCTGCAACGTGGATCAAGTCATTGGCACGGCCCAGCAGGCGGAAACTGCGGTCGTCGACCAGTTCGAGGATGTCGGCCATGGGGGTCGGCTCGGCGATGTAGTCGCCCGAGACAATGAAGCGTTCGGTTCCGCTGTCGTCGTGTTCGACATGGACGCGAACCTCGCCGAACGTTTCCCAGACTTCGCTTTGTGTGGGCCTGCGGGTGGCAACCTGGCCCGATTCGGTGCTGCCGTAAATCTCGATCAGGGCGCCGCCCATTGCCTGCTCCGCCTGCGCCGCGAGTTGTGGCGAAAGCGGCGCGGTCGCCGAAAGGATCAAATCCACCTTCGGCAAGCTGATGCCTGACAGCAGCAGTGTCTTCAGATGAAACGGCGTGGTCACCAACGCCCGCGGTTGCGGAACGCACGCGAGGGCCTCGGCCACATCCGCCGGAAAGAACGGCCGGCCGCTGTCGAAAGCCGCGCCGCCCAGCAACGCCAGCAACGCCGAGGATTCGAGTCCATAGCTGTGCTGCACCGGAACCGTGGCCACCAACGTGAGTCCGGAAAGCGACGGACGCCCAAGCAGGCTGGAGAGGCGCTTCACTGCCGCATCCACACATTGGACCAAAGCTCCCCAACTCTTGGCGTGTGGCTTGGGAGCGCCGGTGGAACCGGAGGTCAGCAGACTCACCGCATGCATTCCCCGGTCAAAGGCGGGCACCGGCGTATCCGTGTGGGTCGACGTTGTCGCGGCGGGTCGATGCTCGAAGAGGACGCGCGGCAGCCCGGGCGTTTCGACGTCCGCGCTGTCGGCGACGGCGAAAGCCGGATCGCCCACCTCATGCAGTCGCGCCAAGGTATCGGCGCGCGCATCGGGCGGCAAGAAACTGGTCTCGCCGCGAACGAGCGCGGCAGCAAGGCTCACCGCAAAGGCATAGCGATCGACGCAAAGATTGACGACCGGGCCGCCGTCGCGCAGTTCGGGTGCGAAGCGTGCGACGTCCGAGATGAACTCGCGCGCGCTCACGGGCACACCGGCGCGCCATGCAATGGGCTGGTCGAGATCGCGCTCTGCGATCAGCGGCAAAAAGAAGGAAGAACTCACCGTCAGGTCCGGTTCATCGTCGAGCGGTGCGATTGACCGGCGCGCCATAGACGGCGCGAACGGCGTCGACCAGACGCGTACGCTCGAATTCAGGATGCAGTCGATATCGCAACAGGTACTCACCCAGGAAGAGCATTCCGACGAACAGCGGCGTCAGAAGGTTGGCGAGCACGGACCATGCGGCGAAAGAGAAGCTTGCATACACCGCGATCGAAGCCACGACCATTGCCGCAAAGTAGATTGCCCAGACCCGCGTGACCTGCGCCGTGTACTTGACCATGGCCGGCGAAAGAGGATGCACGCGTTCGGCAAACTGGCCGATGAGCGAAAGCCGGCCTGCGCGAAGCGATCCGCCGAACCACCCGCACAGCAAGGCATTGATGCCGACATGCTGAAGTACGTAGAGCCGGTTGGTGTCGCCCGCCTCGCCCATCATGACGAGTGCAAACAGCGCCACGCCGAGCAGGCCGGCCACCGCGAGCCCGCCCTTGCCGAAGCGGCTGGCGGCCAGACCGAGCGCGGTCAGCCACAGCGGCCCAAGCAGCACCACGACTGCCCATGGCTGCGCCGCGTGATAGAGCATCATCCAGTGGGAGATGCAGGCATAGGCCACCCCCGCGATCAGCAGGAGCGCCATGCGCCATCGGGACATGGATCAGGAAGCGCCGCGATTCTGCGCGACGTGCGTGGCCAGGCTGCGCAGCGACTCGAAAATCTGCTGGTTCCGCTCGTCGTCGGAGCGCAGCTGGAATCCGTACTTGCGGGACACTTCGAGCGCGACTTCGAGGATGTCGATCGAATCGAGCCCGAGACCTTCGCCATAGAGCGGCGCCGTCGGCGCGATGTCGGAAGGTGCGACTTCGAGGTTGAGCGATTCCACCAGGAGGACGGCCAATTCATTCTCGAGAGGTGACTGTTCGGAAGCGTCGCCAGCGGCGGGAACGGGGGAATGGGCAGTCGATGACAAGAGAAACTCCGGGTACTTTTGGGAACTATCACATGGGCGGCAGATTATAGGAGTCCGGCTTCGCTAGACTGGCCGCCTGCCAACGACCGGACTCCCCCTATGGCCGACCCTCTTTTGATTGCCCGCCACGACGCCACCGAATGCAGCCTGCTGCCGGGGCTCACGAATCGACATGGCCTGATCACAGGCGCGACGGGGACCGGCAAGACCGTCACCCTGCAAACCATTGCCGAAAAGCTCTCCGGCATCGGCGTGCCGGTCTTCATGGCCGACGTGAAGGGCGACCTCACGGGCGTCAGTCAGAAAGGCGCCATTGGCAGCAAGATGGCCGCGTCGCTGAAGGAGCGCGGCATCGATGCGCCGACTCCCCTCGCCTGCCCCGTCACTCTCTGGGACGTTTTCGGTGAACAGGGGCATCCCGTGCGCGCCACCGTGTCGGACATGGGGCCGCTGTTGCTCGGCCGCATGCTCGACCTCAACGACACGCAATCGGGCGTACTGAACCTCGTGTTCAAGATCGCGGACGACAACGGACTGCTGCTGCTCGACCTGAAAGACTTGCGCGCAATGCTGCAGCACGTCGGCGAAAACGCCAGCCAATTCACCACGCAGTACGGCAACATCAGCGCCGCGAGCGTCGGCGCCATCCAGCGCGGCCTGCTGCAGATCGAAACCCAGGGCGGCGACAAGTTCTTCGGCGAGCCGATGCTCAACATTGCGGACTTCATGCAGACCGAAGGCGGCAAGGGCGTGGTCAACATCCTCGCTGCCGACAAGCTGATGAATTCGCCACGGCTGTACGCGACCTTTCTGCTGTGGCTGCTGTCGGAACTCTTCGAGCATCTTCCCGAAATCGGCGACCCCGACCAGCCCAAGCTGGTGTTCTTCTTCGACGAAGCCCACCTGCTCTTCAACGAAGCGCCCAAGGCGCTCATCGAACGCATCGAACTCGTGGTGCGACTGGTGCGGTCCAAAGGGGTGGGTGTGTTCTTCGTCACGCAGAACCCGCTGGACATTCCCGATTCCGTGCTCGCGCAGTTGGGCAATCGCGTGCAACACGCGTTGAGAGCATTCACGCCGCGCGACCAGAAGGCCGTCAAGGCAACGGCGACGACCATGCGGCAGAAGCCGGGACTGGACATCGAGAAGGCGATCACCGAACTGGCCGTTGGCGAAGCCTTGGTGAGCTTTCTGGACGAGAAGGGGCGTCCGTCCGTCACGGAGCGCGTGTTCGTGCTGCCTCCTGGCAGCCAGATCGGGCCCATCACGGCCGAGCAACGGCAGGCGCTGATCGCGAATTCGCTCGTGGCGGGTGTGTACGAGAAGACGGTGGATCGCGAATCGGCCTACGAAAAGCTCAAGGGCCGAGCGGAATCCGCGCCTGACGGAGCCAGCATTGCAGGCAAGGCGGGTGCCGCGGGGACGCAAGCATCCGCTGGCGCCGGCGGTGGCGTCATGGGCAGCCTCAACGAGATCCTTTTCGGCACCACCGGGCCGCGCGGCGGCAAGCATGACGGACTGGCGCAGACGATGGCCAAGTCGGCCGTGCGCACGATGGGGACGACCATGGGTCGCGAGATTCTGCGCGGCGTGCTCGGCGGGATCTTCGGGTCAAAGACGCGACGCTGAACCACTGGCCGGGGTGCATCACCAACGCAGCAGCCTCGGCCCCAGAAGTGCCCCGACGATCGCAGGCGAGGCGATCCCGAGCACATACCAAACCGCCAGGAACGGCGCCTCCAGTTCCTGGCAATGCAAGGCATACACGGCCGCGCCCGCCGCGCCGGCCATTGCGCCCGCAGCTGCGCCCGCCAATGCTGGATGGGTCGGCGCCATGCCTTTCAGCGCGGCCATCATCGCCACGAAGACCGGCAGCGAGATGAAGGCGATGTTCATCGTGCAAGTCCGCCAGGTCTGCCCCATGACCAGCGAATGCCGCTGCTCGGCGGGTACCGAAGCCAGGATCATCAACGCCATCGACCAGATGACGAGCACCGGCACCGCGAGCCCCAGCCACGCAAAGTGCACGCGCGCGCCCGGCCGGGCCAGCCGCTGCACGACCACGAAGCCGGCAATCACCATGCAGATCGGGAACGCCAGCCGCACCCAGAACATCGGCAGCGACATGACCTCCATCAGATCGCGCCGCAGCCCGAACACCAGGAGCATGCATGCCAGCGACAGCGATAGGCCCATCCACAGCGCCACCGAAAGCCGGTGCGAAGCCGTGCGAGGCCGCACTGGTGCAGCGCCTGTGGCGAGCATCGCGATGAGATCGTCCGTCTTCACTTCATTTCCTTGATCTTGAGCGCCAACGCCTTCAGTCCGCGATGCACGCCCACCTTGACTGCCGATTCGGACATGCCGGTCAGCTTTGCCGTCTCGGCCACCGAAAGGCCTTGGAGCTTGACGTGCACGATCGGCAGCCGATGCCGGTCCGGCAGCGTTTCGAGCAAGCCGGCGATGTCCCGGCGTGCGTCGGCGGCTTCAGTGGCCGACTCGGCGAAGACCGCCAGTTCGTCGTCCAGCGGCTCGTGCAGCGCCTCGCGGCCGGCCTTGGCACGCAGCAGATCGATCATCTTGTAGCGCGCAATCGCATGCACCCAGGCGGTCAGCGGCTGGTCGCTCTGGTAGGTGTGGCGCTGGTTGTGCATGGCAAGAAGGCATTCCTGAACGAGGTCTTCAACTTCATCGGGCCAACCGTAGAGCCGCCTTCCGAGGAACGCGCGCAAATGCAAGCTGAGTTTCTGCAGGAACGCCCGGTAGGCCGCAGCGTCGCCGTCCAGCCCGCGCATCAGCAGGCCGTGCAGTTCCACCTCGGCCTCGCTCTTTGCCGACAAGCCCTCTTTGGTCATTCGTGCTTTCGGTTCAGTCGGTTACAGGCAGCGCGCAAAAAACAATTCCGGCGGATTGTGCCGCGAGCGCCATCAGCCGCCTGGCGAGCCGAGGCTTACGGCGAATGGCGTACGCCCCTGCTTGCCAGTTCTGAAAGCCGTCGATACATTGTGTTTTTTGAGGGCCCGCAATGTCTGTCGACACCGTTCCGACTCCTTCCACTCCGACCGTTTCCCCTGCCTCCCCCGAGCCCTCCTCCGCGCGCAAGCACATCCGGCTGACATCGCACGCCGGCCTCTCGGGTGCGCTGCCCATCCAATGGGGCGCAGCCACCGCAGTCGAGCGGGGCCCCGTCGTCGGCACCACCACCAAGCGCGCGCACCGCAACGTGATCGGCACGCACAGTGGCTCTTACAGCGTCTATCGGGCGCTGGCCGTGGCCGCAGGCGCGCTGTCGCCGCACCACAAGGCCGATCTGACGAACACCTCGCCGACGGACGTGATCGGCCCCTATCCGCAGTGGAGCGAACCGGGCCGGATCGTCTCGCTCGACCCCTGGGGCGCCGTGGTGGCCGACGCCTTCGCGACCGAACTCGCCGCGGGCTACGACATCCGCCCGACCATCGCGATCACCAAGGCGCACGTCATCCTGCCGGAGGTGATCGAGGCCCTGCAGAAGGGCCGCCTCAAGGCCGACGGCAAGTTCCTTACCGCCGGCGGCGCGGCCATGGTGACCAAGGCCGCCGTCGAGCCGGTGTGGTACCTGCCCGAAGTCGCAAAGCGCTTCGGCTGCTCCGAAACCGACCTGCGCCGCACGCTCTTCGAGGAAACGGGCGGCATGTACCCCGAGCTGGTGACGCGCTCCGACCTCGAAGTCTTCCTGCCGCCCATCGGCGGACAGACGCTCTACATCTTCGGCAACCCGCGCGACCTCGCGAACCCGGAGGTCGAACTGACCGCGCGCATCCACGACGAGTGCAACGGCTCGGACGTTTTCGGCTCCGACATCTGCACCTGCCGCCCCTACCTCACGCACGCGATCGAGGAATGCATCCAGGGCGCGCAACGCGGCGGCGTGGGGTTGATTGCCTACTCGCGCAAGGAAGGCCGCGCCCTCGGCGAAGTGACCAAGTTCCTGGTCTACAACGCCCGCAAGCGGCAAGTCGGCGGCGACACTGCCGACCAGTATTTCGCGCGCACCGAATGCGTCGCCGGTGTGCAGGACATGCGCTTCCAGGAGCTGATGCCCGACGTATTCCACTGGCTCGGCATTCGCAAGATTCACCGCCTGGTGTCGATGAGCAACATGAAATTCGACGCGATCACCGGCTCGGGCATCGAGATCGGCACGCGCGTCAACATCCCCGACGAACTGATCCCGGCCGACGCGCGCGTGGAGATGGACGCCAAGATGGCGGCCGGCTACTTCACGCCGGGCGTGGTGCCGGACGCCGATGAACTCAAGAAGGCCAAGGGCCGCGGACTCGACCAATGAGCAGAGAAAATTACGGACTGGACCCTGATCGCGCAAGTGCGGACGCCGCCATGCGCACCGTCGACGCCGAAGGCAATGTGGACCCCGAGGCCGAGTTCGAGGACGACACGAGCCGCCCCGCCGGGGCGGTCGCCCATCTGCGCACGACCAAGGCCGTGCGCAGCCGCGCGGCGGCACTGCTTGCCAGGGCTCGCGCGGGCGACTCTCCGTGGTTCCTGATCGGCAACCACAACGTGCTCGAAGACACCGCGCGCACCGTCGCGGAAGTCACGCGCGACCGCTACCCGTGGAGCCCTATCCCTTATCACAGCCGATGGCGGCACTTCGAGGCGGGCGGCGTCGACCGCCTCAAGCTGCTGGACGACTTGCTGCGCGATTGCAACGCCAGCCAGCGCGCGCGGGCGCATATCGATCTGGTGGTGGTGAGCGTTTTGCTCGATGCGGGAGCCGGTCCCGACTGGCATTACATCGAACCAGCCAACGGCCAGCGCTTCACGCGTTCTGAAGGTCTCGCGATTGCCAGCTTTCATGCATTCACGAGTGGCTTGTTCTCGTCGAACCCCGATCACCCTTTGCAGGTCGATGCGGCCGGATTGCGCGCGCTGGTCACCGACCGGCTCGGCGACGCTTTCCAGGTGAATGCCGTCAACCCGCTGGTTGGTCTCGCGGGGCGGGCCACGCTTTTGCGCCGGCTCGGCGAAACGATGAGCGAACAACCCGAGTGGTTCGGCGATGACGGGCGGCCCGGCGGATTGTTCGACGCGCTGGTCGGCCCCTACGGCCCGGCCGCGCCGCCCACGGCCGAAATCTCGGCGCACGAAATCCTGACACTGCTGCTGGATTCGCTGTCGAGCATCTGGCCGTCATCGAACGCGTTGGACAGCATTGCGGCGGATGGCAGCCATGTGATCGGCACAGGCGATCCACGATTCGCACTCGGCGACTGCTGGCGCCACAGCGCGGTGCAAGGGCCGGGTCTGACGAATGGCTGGATGCCGTTCCACAAGCTGTCGCAATGGTTGACCTATTCGCTGCTCGAACCCTTCGAGTGGGCGGGCGTCAAGGTCCGGCATCTCGATCAACTGACCGCGCTGCCCGAATACCGCAACGGCGGCCTGCTGCTCGACAGCGGAATGATCGTTCCGCGCGAGCCCGCCTTTCTCGAGCGCGAATGGAAAGTCAGCGACGAGTTCATCGTCGAATGGCGCGCCTTGACGATCGCCCTGCTCGACGAGCTTGTGCCGCGCGTGTGCAAGGTGCTGGGCCGAAGCGAGCAGGACATGCCGCTCGCACGTGTGCTCGAAGGCGGCACATGGGCCGCTGGCCGCGTACTGGCACAACGCCTGCGCAACGGTGCGCCGCCCCTGCGCATCGAGAGCGACGGCACGGTCTTCTAGTCTGTCTAGACTTCTTCGGTTTTTCTCCTCCATCAACAATACCAATGAGCAACGTCCACCTCCTCGACCATCCTCTCGTCCAGCACAAACTCACGCTGATGCGCCGCAAGGAGGCGAGCACCAACAGCTTCCGCAGGCTTCTCAACGAGATCAGCATGCTGATGGCCTACGAAGTCACGCGCGACATGCCGATGCAGGACGTCGAGGTCGAAACGCCTCTGGAGACGATGCACGCCAAGGTCATCGACGGCAAGAAGGTCGTGCTGGTGTCGATCCTGCGGGCGGGCACAGGCATCCTGGACGGCATGCTGAGCGTCATCCCGGGTGCGCGCGTCGGCCACATCGGGCTCTACCGCGATCCGAAGACGCTGACCGCGGTCGAGTACTACTTCAAGATGCCCGGCGGCATGGAGGAACGCGATGCAATCGTGGTCGACCCGATGCTGGCGACCGGCAATTCGGCGGTCGCCGCGGTGGAACGGCTGAAGGAACTCAACCCGAAGTCCATCAAGTTCGTCTGCCTGCTGACCTGCCCCGAGGGCGTCAAGACCATGCAGGACGCGCATCCGGACGTGCCGATCTATACGGCGGCGGTCGATCGCGAACTCAACAGCCACGGGTACATCCTGCCAGGCCTGGGCGACGCCGGCGACCGCATCTTCGGCACGAAGTAGCGCTCGCCCCCAGGCTGCGCGCACTTCGGGTCGCTTCGCCTACCCCCTGCCGGGGGCAACACCGGCGGCCCGGCAGAGCCGGTTCCGCGGTGTTTCGCGAATTGGGTTGTGGGTGGTTTTAGGATGTTTAACTGAGGAGAAGACTTTGAAATCACGCCGGCAGTTGGTTGTTCGTTCGGTCGCGCTTGCCGTTGCTTTGGCGGCGGGGGTGCCGGGGCTCGCGCTTGCACAGGCCAAGCTGAAAGTGGCGGCGGTCTACACCGTGCCGTTCGAACAGCAATGGGTGGGGCGTATCCACAAGGCGCTGAAGGCCGCCGAGGCTCGGGGGGAAATCGAATACACGGCGACGGAGAATGTCGCCAACGCCGACTACGAACGCGTGATGCGGGAGTACGCGACGGCGGGGAATCAGCTGATCCTCGGCGAGGTGTTCGGGGTCGAGGCGGCGGCGCGGAAGGTGGCGAAGGATTTTCCGAAGACGGCCTTTCTGATGGGGTCGTCGCTCAAGCCGCAGGCGCCGAATTTCGCGGTGTTTGACAACTACATCCAGGAGCCGGCCTATCTTTCCGGCATGGTCGCCGGGGGCATGACCAAGACGAACAAGATCGGCATGGTCGGCGGCTTCCCGATTCCGGAGGTCAATCGCCTGATGAACGCCTTCATGGCCGGGGCGAAGGAAGTGAATCCGAAGGTGGAATTCAGCGTGAGCTTCATCAACAGCTGGTTCGACCCGCCCAAGGCCAAGGAAGCCGCTTTCGCCATGATCGACAAGGGCGCGGATGTGCTGTATGCCGAGCGCTTCGGAGTCAGCGACGCGGCCAAGGAAAAGGGCAAGCTCGCCATCGGCAACGTGATCAACACGCAGGACAAGTACCCCGACACGGTGGTCGCTTCGGCGCTGTGGAATTTCGAGCCTTCGGCCGATCGCGCGATCAAGCTCGTGAAAGAAGGCAAGTTCACTGCCGAGGACTACGGCCAGTATTCGATGATGAAGTACAAGGGCTCGGAGCTGGCGCCGCTCGGCACCTTCGACACCAAGGTGCCGGCCGATATCGTCGCGAAGGTCAGGGCCCGGCAGTCCGACATTCTTGCCGGCAAGTTCACGGTGAAGGTGGACGACAGCCAGCCCAAATCCACGGCAAAGTGAGACGCGCGGGAAGCTGCCGGTGACAGTCCTGTCCCTGCGCGGCATCACCAAGCGCTTCGGTGCGCTGGTGGCCAACGACGGCATTTCGCTCGACCTCCGGGCTGGAGAGGTGCTGGCATTGCTGGGCGAGAACGGCGCGGGCAAGTCGACGTTGATGTCCATCCTTTTCGGACACTACGTGGCCGACGAAGGCGACATCGAGGTGTTCGGCCGGCCGCTCGCTCCAGGTAATCCGAAGGTGGCGCTGGCTGCGGGTATCGGCATGGTGCATCAGCATTTCACGCTGGCCGACAACCTCAGCGTGCTCGACAACGTTCTGATGGGCACCGAGCCGCTATGGCAGCCCTTCTCGCGGCGCAGCGCCGCACGTGCACGGCTGCTGGATGTAGCGCAGCGCTTCGGCCTTGCGGTCCAGCCGGACGCGATGGTGGGCAGTCTGTCGGTCGGCGAGCGGCAGCGGGTCGAGATCGTGAAGGCGCTCTACCGCGATGCGCGGATCCTGATCCTGGACGAGCCGACGGCGGTGCTCACGCCGCAGGAGAGCGAGGCGCTGTTTCATACGCTGGCGCAGATGGTGGCACAGGGGCTGTCGATCATCTTCATCAGCCACAAGCTCGCCGAAGTGTTGCGCGTGTCGCATCGCGTCGCGGTGCTGCGCGGCGGCAAGCTGGTGGCCGAGGCGCGCACCAGCGAGACCACGCAGGCGCAGCTCGCGCTGTGGATGGTCGGGCATGCGATCGAGGGCACGGTGCGACGTCCCGCCCAACGCGTCGGCGAAGCTGTCTGCGTGCTCGACCGTGTTGGCACGGCCGGCGACGGACACGATCGCCTGCACGACGTGACGCTCACGCTGCGTGCCGGCGAAATCACTGCCATCGCGGGTGTCTCAGGCAACGGACAGGTGGCACTCGCAGAGCTCCTGAGCGGCACCCGACGCGCGACGGAAGGCACGGTCAAGCTGATGGGGCGCGTCCTGCCCGCCTCCCCTGCCAGGCTGGTGCATCGCGGTGTCGCGCGCATTCCGGAAGACCGGCACGGCATCGGCGTGCTGGGCGACCTGCCGGTGTGGGAAAACGCCGTGTCGGAACGGCTGCGCGGCCGCGCTTTCTCGCGCTGGCTCTGGGTCCGGCGCGCAGCCGCGAAGGCGCACGCACGCAACGTCGAGAAGGCCTACGACGTGCGAGGCGGCGGACTCGATTCGGCTGCGCGGTCGCTGTCGGGCGGCAACATGCAGAAACTGATCCTGGGTCGTGCGTTGCTGGCGCCCGCCTCGGCCAGTGCGCAGAGCCGGGTCGCGCGACTCATCGTTGCGCACCAGCCCACCTGGGGGCTGGACATCGGCGCGGTCGCGTACGTGCAGCAGCAGTTGATCGCGGCGCGCGATGCCGGCGCTGCGGTGCTCCTGATTTCAGATGATCTCGACGAGGTGCTGACGCTCGGCGACCGCGTTGCGGTCATGCACGGCGGCCAGCTCGTTGAACCCCGCGCGGCATCGGACTGGACGCGCGAGGCGATCGGGCTGGCGATGGCCGGGACGCGGGCATGAGGCTCGAGCGACGCTCGGGAACTTCGCGCACGGCGCTGGTACTCGCACCCTTCGGCGCTGTGGCCTTCACCTTGCTGGTGAGCGCGCTGCTCGTCCTCTGGGCCGGCGCACCCGTCGGCCGTACGTATGCGCTGGTGCTTCAGGGCGGCTTCGGCTCTGTCTTCGCGTGGAGCGAGACACTGACCCGCGCCATTCCGTTGATCCTCACCGGGCTGGCGGCGACCGTGGCTTTCAAGGCGCGGCTTTTCAACATCGGCGCCGAGGGCCAGCTTTACGCGGGCGCGCTTGCCGCCGTCGCCGTGGGCGGCTTGCATGGCGGTACCGGATTCGATCTCCCGACCTGGCTGCTGTTTCCGCTGATGATGCTGGCCGCCGCTGTTGCGGGCGCCCTGCTGCTGCTCGGCCCGGCACTCATGAAGAACAAGCTGGGCGTCGACGAAGTCGTGACGACGCTGCTGATCAACTTCATCGTGGTGCTCGGCGTATCGGCCATGCTGGACGGGCCCATGAAGGACCCTAGCGCGATGGGCTGGCCGCAGAGCGTTTCACTGCAGCCGGATCTGGAGCTCGACAAGCTGATCGCGCAGACGCGCGTTCATACCGGCCTGCTGTGGGCCGGCGCGCTGGCCGTGCTCGTCTGGGCGCTCTTCAAATACACGGTGATCGGCTTCGACATTCGCGCTGTGGGTGCGAACGCGCGGGCCGCCAAGTTCGCGGGCGTGCCGGTCACGCGCACGGTGGTGCTGGTCGCGCTGCTGTCCGGTGCGCTGGCCGGACTCGCGGGCGCGATCGAGGTGGCCGGCCGCACGAGCTATGTCACGCTCGACATGTCGCCGGGCTACGGCTACAGCGGCATCGTGATCGCGATGCTGGCCGGGTTGCATCCGCTGGGCGTGCTGGCGGCCGCGGTGTTCGTGGCCGGCATGCTGGTCGGTGCCGACACGATGAGCCGCGCGATCGGCGTGCCGACCTACATCGCGGATGTGATCGTTGCGGCGTCGCTGATCGCGGTGCTGGTTGCCACCTTGCTCACCCAATACCGCGTCCGCTGGAAATGAGCGACGTCGCCGATATCCTTTCGAACGCCGCCTTCTGGGTGGCGGTGCTGCGCATCGCCACGCCGCTGATTTTCGGCACGCTGGGCGTGCTGCTGTGCGAGCGCGCCGGGGTGCTGAACCTCGGCATCGAGGGCATCATGGTCGCGGGGGCCTTCGCAGGCTGGCTGGCGGTGTATGCGGGCGCGCCTCTGTGGGTAGGCGTTGGCGTGGCAGCGCTGACGGGCGCCGTATTCGGGCTGTTGCATGCGTTCCTCACCGTGGCGCTGGCCCTGTCGCAGCACGTTTCCGGGCTGGGCATCACGCTGCTGGCGACGGCGTTGAGCTACTACGGCTATCGGGTGAGCTTTCCGAAGGTCAACACGCCGCCCACGGTCACGCCGTTCGCGCCGATGGAATGGCTGCACATCCCGGTGCTTTCGGCGCAGACGCCGCTCACGCTGCTCGCGTTGCTGCTGGTGCCCGTCATTGGGTACATGCTCTATCGCACGCCCATGGGCCTGGCAGTGCGCATGGTCGGCGAGAATCCGCAGGCGGCCGAAGGCCAGGGTGTGTCGGTCGCGGCCACACGCACGGGCGCCATCGTCGCCGGATCGGCGCTGATGGGCGTAGCGGGGTCGTTCCTCACGCTGTCGGCGTTCAATGCGTTCTTCTTCAACATGATCAATGGTCGTGGTTGGATCTGCGTTGCGCTGGTGGTGTTCGCGTCCTGGCGGCCGGGCAAGGCGCTGCTTGGTGCGCTGCTTTTTGCGTTTTTCGATGCGCTTCAATTGCGGCTGCAGCAGTCGGGGGACGCCTTCCTGCCTTATCAGCTATATCTGATGCTTCCCTATCTGCTGTCGATCCTGGCGCTAGTGCTCGTGGCACGCAAGGCGAGTTATCCGCAAGCCCTGATGAAACCCTACCGAAAAGGAGAGCGCTGATGCTCGATCTCCTCATCCAGAACGCTGCCCTCCCTGACGGCCGGACCGGCATGTCGATTGCCGTGCAGGACGGCCGAATCGCGGAAGTGACCGCTGGACTACAAGCACCCGCTGGCCAGACGATCGATGCAGAAGGCCTGCTCGTCGCGCCGCACTTCATCGACCCGCACTTTCACATGGACGCGACGCTCAGCTACGGCCTGCCGCGCATCAACGAAAGCGGCACGCTGCTCGAAGGCATCGCGCTATGGGGCGAACTCAAGCCGCTGCTGACGGCAGATGCTCTGATCGAGCGCGCCCTTGCCTACTGCGACTGGGCCGTTGCCAAGGGCCTGCTCGCCATTCGCACGCACGTGGACACCAGCGACCCGAGCCTGCTCGCCGTCGACGCGCTGCTCGAAGTCAAGCGACAGGTCGCGCCGTACCTTGATTTGCAATTGGTCGCCTTTCCCCAGGATGGCGTTCTGCGCACGCCCGGTGGCGTCGACAACCTGAAGCGTGCTCTCGACAAGGGGGTCGACGTGGTCGGCGGCATTCCGCACTTCGAACGCACCATGGCCGATGGCGCTGCCAGCGTGAAGCTGCTGTGCGAAATCGCAGCCGAGCGCGGCAATCTCGTCGACATGCATTGCGATGAGTCCGATGATCCGCTGTCGCGCCACATCGAGACGCTCGCATTCGAGGCACAACGGCTCGGGCTGCAAGGGCGGGTGACAGGCTCGCACTGCACCTCGATGCATTCGATGGACAACTACTACGTGAGCAAGCTGCTGCCGCTCATTGCCGAAAGCGGCGTCAGCGTGATCGCGAACCCGCTCATCAACATCACCTTGCAAGGCCGGCACGACACCTATCCAAAGCGCCGCGGCATGACGCGCGTGCCCGAGCTGATGGCCGCCGGCGTGAACGTGGCGTTCGGCCACGACTGCGTGATGGACCCGTGGTACGGCATGGGTTCGGGCGACATGCTCGAAGTGGCACACATGGGCCTGCACGTGGCGCAGATGACAAGCCAACGCGGCATTCGCCAGTGCTTCGACGCCGTCACCGTCAACGCCGCCAAGGTGCTTCATCTCGACGGCTACGGCCTGGAAGCGGGATGCGACGCGAGCTTCGTGCTGCTGCAGGCGCGCGACCCGATCGAGGCCATCCGTCTTCGAGCGACGCGCCTGAAGGTCTATCGCAAGGGCAAATTGCTGGCGGAGACGCCGCCCGCCACAGCGGCGCTGCACCTGCCCGGCCGCCGCCCCGCGACCGCCTGGATGCCCGAGTCGAGAAACCCCGCGGAACCGGCTTAGCCGGGCCGCTGGGGTTGCCCCCGGAAGGGGGTGCCCGAGCCACACGAAGTGGGCGAGGCTGGGGGAGAGCGGCTACCCCGCGGAACCGGCTTAGCCGCGCCGCTGGGGTTGCCCCCGGAAGGGGGTGCCCGAGCCACACGAAGTGGGCGAGGCTGGGGGCGAGCCTATTCCAGCGCGACGCTGAAGCCCACGGTTGTGATGCCGTCGTCGGACCGCGCGAACACCGTCCCGTTGTGCATCACGGCGATGGCCTTGACGATGGACAAGCCGAGGCCGTGGTTCTCACCACTGTTGCGGCGCGAACTGTCGACGCGATAGAACCGGTCGAAAAGCCGCGGCAACTGGTCGGGCTCGATCGGCTGGCTCGGGTTCGAGAAACTCACCTGAGCGGAGCGGTCGTGCTGCCCGATCTGCACGACCACCTGGGCGCCGGGACGCGAATGCTGGATTGCGTTTTGCAGCAAGTTCGTCAGCGCACGACGGAACAGCGACTTCTCGATCGGCGCTACGGCATCGCCCTCGACCTGCACCGTCATGCCGGCTTCGTCGAGCAGCATGTCCAGAAACTCGACGGTCTTGCCCACTTCCTGCGCGATAGACGATTCGACGAGACCTCGCGCACGCACGCCCTGCTCCGCACGCGCCAGGAAAAGCATGTCGGCCACGATGGCGCGCAGCCGCTCCAGTTCTTCAAGATTCGATTGCAGTACTTCGCGCAACTCGGCAGCATCGCGGTCGCGGGCCAGTGCCACTTGCGTCTGGCCGATCAAGTTCGCCAGTGGCGTGCGCAGTTCGTGCGCGACGTCGTCGCTGAACGTCGCCAGTTGCCGATACGCCGCATCGAGCCGATCCAGCGCGGCATTGAAAGACGCACCGAGCTTGGCCAATTCGCGTGGGAGCGCCGGCAGTTGCAGGCGCTGGTCGCGGTTGTCGGGACCGATGCGCTGGGCATCCGCGGACAGCCGCTCCACGGGGCCGAGGCCGATTCTTGCGATCCAGTAGCCCAAAGCCGCGGACAAGGCCGTGCCGGCCAACGTGAGAATCACCAGCGCTGTCTCGAAGGTGCGAAGCGTGCGGCTGAACGGGGCGGCGTCGACGCCCGCAATGAAGCGCACAGCCGGCCGGGAGGCCGTCGCCGAAATCGCCATGCCCTGGACACGGAAGCGCTGGAGTTCCCGCGAATCGCCGGTGCGAAGCTGAACGATGTCCTCACCCGCATCTACGGCAGCGACGATTGCATTGAGGTCATCGCCATAGCGGAAAGCCGGGTCTTCGCTCCAGATCCACGAGCGGGTGCGCGGATCGTCAGCGCTCAGGGTGTCCAGCTTTTCGCGAATACGTTCGCCGAGGTTGACGGCCCGGCCGTGCTGAAGCATGTATGACATGTCTTCCAGCCGCGCATCGATCTGCGCCTGCTGATGGCGCGCAAGTTCGCTCGAAAGCACGCGATGCAAAGCGCCTCCCAAGAGGGCGAAGCCAACGAGTGCCGCGCCAGCGAACATCAGCGCCAGCCGCGTGGCGATCGAGTTCTTCATTCCGACTCCGAGCCGCCGCGGTCTTCCAGGACATACCCCATGCCCCGGATGGTATGCAGCAGGTTGCGCTCGAAGGGTGCATCAATCTTGGCGCGAAGGCGCTTGATGGCCACTTCGACCACGTTGGTGTTGCTGTCGAAATTCATGTCCCAGACCAGCTCGGCGATCACCGTCTTCGACAGGATCTCGCCCTGCCGGCGCGCAAGCACCGCGAGCAGCGCGAACTCCTTGGCCGTGAGATCGATGCGCTGGTCCTGCCGGATGGCCTTGCGACTGAGCAGATCGACCCGCAAGTCGCCGACGCGCAGCAACGTCGATTCATGGCTGCGACCGCGCCTCGTCAGCGCCTGGAGCCGCGCCAGGAGTTCGAGAAACGAAAAAGGCTTCACCAGGTAGTCGTCCGCGCCGTCCTGAAGGCCGCGCACCCGATCGGCAACGCCGTCGCGAGCAGTCAGCATGATCACGGGCGTGTTCTTGACGCTGCGCAGCGACTTCAGCACCGAGAACCCGTCCAGCCCCGGCAACATGACGTCGAGCACGATGACGTCGAAGTCGTAGTGCAAGGCCAGGTGCTGGCCGTCGATGCCGTCGAAGGCGAGGTCCACGGCGCAGCCCTGCTCGGTCAGACCCTGGTAGAGGTAGTCGGCCGTCTTGCGCTCGTCTTCGACGATCAGCACTTTCATTCCGCGATGGCTCCAGCGGGTGTGTCTGTGGTGGTGATGGCCTTCTGCTGCTTGCGCGCGGCCTTGCGGCGCACATACCAGTGGTGGGCGCGGTCGAGGTAGAGATAGATGACCGGCGTGGTGAAGAGCGTGAGCATCTGCGAGAGTATCAATCCACCCACCATGGCGTAGCCCAGCGGCCGGCGAAGCTCGGAGCCGGAACCATGGCCCAGCATCAACGGAAGGCCGCTCAGGAGCGCACACATGGTCGTCATCATGATCGGCCGGAAGCGAAGCAGGCAGGCCTCGTAGATCGCGTCGCGCGGCGACATACCCCTGTCGCGCTCTGCGTGCAGGGCGAAGTCGACCATCATGATTCCGTTCTTCTTCACGATGCCGATCAACAGAATGATCCCGATCAGCGCAATCACGCTCAGATCGTACCCGCCGATCATGAGGATCAGCAAAGCGCCCACCCCTGCCGACGGCAGTGTCGAAAGAATCGTCAGCGGGTGGATGTAGCTCTCGTAGAGCAGCCCCAGCACGATGTACACCGAGATCAGCGCAGCCAGGATGAGGTAGGGCTGCGTGCGCAGCGAATCGCCGAAAGCCTGCGCAGTGCCCTGGAAAGTGCCGCTGAGCGTCGGCGGCACACCCATCTGGGCTTGTGCGGCGTTGATCGCATTCACCGCTTGTCCGAGCGAAGTACCGGGCTTCAGGTTGAACGAGATCGTCACGGCCGGGAACTGCCCCTGGTGGTTGATCGCCAGGTAGCCGGTCTTGCTGGTGTCCAGCTTGACGAAGGTCGACAGCGGAATCTGCTGGCCATTGATCGGCGAGGTCAGGTAGAGGTGATCGAACAGCGCCGGATCGCGCTGGAGCTCGGGCGTGACTTCGAGCACCACGTTGTAGCTGTTGAGCTGCGTGAAATATTGCGCCACCTGCCGCTGCCCGATGGCGTCGTAGATGGTGGCGTCCACCATGGCCGGCGTGATGCCGTAGCTGGATGCGCGCTGGCGGTCGATGGTCACCATCGCAGTGGGTGCGGCGTTCTGCTGGTCGGAGGTCACGTCCGTGAGTTGTGGCAACTGGCGCAGCCTGGCGAGCAGTTGCGGCGCCCAGACGTTGAGCTCGACGAGATTCGAGTCCTGCAGCGTGTACTGATACTGCGTGCGCGAAAGACGCCCGCCCACGCTGATGTCCTGCCCGGCCTGCATGAACAGCGTGATGCCTTGCACCGGTGCCAGCTTGGGCCGCAATCGCGCGATGATTTCGTCCGCATTGGCGGTCCGGCCTTCGTCCTTCGGCCGCAAGCCGATGAAGAAGTTGCCCGAATTGAAGGTGCTCGCCCCCGCCTGCATGCCGAAGCTGGTCACGTCGGGGTCCTGGCGGATGATGTCGGCGAGCTTGAGCATGCGGTCGTGCATTGCCTGAGACGACGAATCCTGCGCGGAGTCGGCCGAGCCGAAGATGAAGCCCGTGTCCTGCTGCGGAAAGAATCCCTTGGGGATCACGATGAAGAGGGCCACCGTAGCCGCCACGGTGACCAGGAAGCTCATCAAGGTGATGAACGGATGGCGCAACACCACGGTCAATCCGCGCTTGTAGCCGTTCAGCATGGCGTCGAAACCGTGCTCGAACCACATGTACATCTTTCCGTGTTTCTCGTTGGCCGTGTGTGGCTTGAGGAAGCGCGCGCACAGCATCGGCGTCAGCGTGAGCGAAATGATGACGGACACTGCAATCGTCAGCGTCACCGTGACGGCGAACTCGCGGAACAACCGTCCCACGATGCCGCCCATCAGCAGCAGCGGGATGAATACCGCCACCAGTGACACCGAAATCGAGATGATGGTGAAGCCGATTTCGCTGGAACCCTTCAGCGCCGCCTCCATGGGCGACATGCCTTCCTCGATGTGTCGGTAGATGTTCTCCAGCATCACGATGGCGTCGTCGACCACGAAGCCGACCGCAATCGTCAGCGCCATGAGCGAGAGGTTGTCCAGGCTGTAGCCCACCACATACATCACCGCCGCCGTGCCCAGCAGCGCAAGCGGCACCGTCAAGCTCGGAATCACCGTGACCGTGAAGTTGCGCAGGAAGACGAAGATGACGGCCACCACCAGCGCAATCGACAGTACGAGCGTGAACTCCACATCTTTCACCGACGCGCGAATGGTCTGCGTGCGATCGATGAGGGTGTTGACGGTCACGCTCGGCGGAATGGCCGCCTTCAGCTTGGGCAGCGCGGCCTGGATGCGGTCGACCGTCTCGATCACATTGGCGCCGGGCTGTTTGGTGACCGCCAACATGATGGCGCGGCCATCGGTCAGGTCGGTGCCTTCGGCCGCGCCCTTGCCGGCATAGCCCCAGGCGGAAACCTTGGTGTTCTCCGGGCCGTCGACCGCAACCCCCACATCACGCACTCGAATGGGCGCGCCGTTGCGCCACGCGAGCACCATGTCGTTCCACGGCGCTGCCTTCAGAAGCTGGTCGTTGGTGTAGACGTTGAAGGCCTGGCGCTCGCCATCGAGCGTGCCGGTCGGCTGGCTCACCGTCGTGCTCGCAATCACGCCGCGCACTTCTTCCAGGCTCAGTCCCACAGCCTTGAGCTTGGCGGGATCGATCTGTACGCGAACCGCAGGCTTTTGTGCGCCGAAGATATTCACCAGCCCCACGCCGGCAATGCGCGAGATCTGCTGTGCCAGCACGTTGTCGGCATAGTCGTCGACCTGGATCAACGGCAGCACCTTGGATTGCACGCCAAGGATCAGCACTGAGGAGTCGGCTGGATTGATCTTCCGAAAGCTCGGCGGGCTCGGCAGGTTCTGCGGCAGCTGGCCCCCGGCCGAGTTGATGGCGGACTGAACGTCCAGCGCAGCGCCGTCGATGTTACGGTCGAGATCGAATTGCAGCGTGACCTGCGTGAGCCCGAGCGAGCTGCTCGATGTCATCTGCGTCAGCCCCGGGATCAACGAGAACTGTCGTTCGAGCGGCTGGGCGACGTTCGCCGCCATGGTCTCCGGACTGGCGCCCGGCAAACGTCCCGTGACCTGAATCGTCGGGAAGTCGACCTGCGGCAGCGGCGCCACGGGCAGCAGCGGCCACGCGACGAGGCCGATCAGCAGCAGCGCCGCGGCGAGCAGCGAGGTGCCGATCGGGCGTTTGATGAAGGCGGCGGAAATGCTCAAGACTGGCCTCCGCCGACAGTCGCGACCTGTGCCTTGCTCTGCTTCTCCACGATGCGCGCGCCCGGCGTCAAACGGTACTGGCCGTCGGTCACGACGCGGTCACCGGCTGCCAAGCCCTTGACGACCACTGCCTTGCCATCGACCGTGTCCGCCACCTCGATCGGCTGCACGCGGACCTTGTCGTCCGGCCCGACCACGTAGGCAAAGAATCCGTCCTGACTGCGCTGCACCACCGCCGATGGGACAGTCAGCGCATCCGATCGCTCGCCGAGCACGACGCGTGCGTCAACCGACTGGCCCGGCCACAGCTTGTGCTCGGCATTGCCGAACTGTGCCTTGAGCGAAATCGTGCCCGTCGCGGTGTCGATCTGGTTGTTCAGCAGCACCAGCTTGCCGGTCGCGAGCACCTCGCGTGTGTCGCGGTCGATTGCCTGCACCTGCAGCGGCTGATGCGTGCTATTGAGCGAGCGGTTCACGGCCTGGAAGCTGCTCTCCGGCAACGTGAACTGCACCGCGATCGGGTCGATCTGATTGATGACCAGCAGCCCGTTGGCGTCCGCCGCGTGCACGATGTTGCCGGGATCGACCAGCCGCGCGCCCACGCGCCCACCGATCGGCGCGGTGATGGTGGTGAAGCCGAGTTGCACCTGCGCGAGGTGGATCTGCGCATCGTCGCTCTTGACCGCCGCCTGCAGCTGATTGACCAGCGCACGCTGCGTGTCCAGCGTCTGCTGGGTGGTCGCGTCTTCCTTGATCAGCTCGCCATAGCGTTTCAGGTCGGACCGTGCATTGGCGAGTTGCGCCTCGTCCTTTGCTTTCTGGGCCAGGCTCTGTTCGAGTTGCGCCTGGAAGGTTCGCGGATCGATGCGAACGAGCACCTGGCCGGCCTTGACGTCCTGCCCTTCCTTGAAGTCGACGCTGTCGAGCTGACCGTCCACGCGCGGGCGCACGGTGACTGATGCGACCGTCATGACCGTGCCCACGCCGGTACGCGCGATCGGGATGGTTTCCTGCGCCACGCGGGCCGTCGTCGCAGGCACCGATGGCGGTCCGGCTGTTGGCGCAGGAGCCGGCGCCCAGACCCTGCGCCAGGCGCCGGTGGCGATGACCAAAACGGCGATCAGCGCAATGGCGCCGGCGATCCACCAGCGCTGGCGTTTGCGGGGGGCAGGTGCAGAGGTATCCATGTTGTTCATTTGTCTGTGGCGGCGACCGGGCCGGATGCGCCAGGGCTGGCCCCTGCACTCGCCTGCATCTGGCTCGCGTTCCAGCCGCCCCCGACGGCCTTGATCAGCGAAACACTGGCGGTGAACTGGCGCCCTTGCAGTTGCAGCGCCGTGCGTTCGTTCGACAGCGCGAGCGTTTGCGCGGTGATGACGGAGAGGTAGGGCGTCGTGCCCGCGCGGAACTGCGTCAGCGTCACGCGCTCGGCATTGCGCGCCGAAGTCACCGCACCCTCCTGCACGCCACGCTCCTGCGCCAGGAGGTTGAGCGCGGCCAGGTTGTCTTCGACTTCCTGGAAGCCGCCCAGCACGGTTTGCCGGTACTTCGCAGCGGACGCATCGAAAACGGCGCGCGCCTGCGCCACCTGGGATTCGCGCAACCCGCCATCGAAGATTGGGCCGGCCAGCGCTGCGCCGAGCGCCCACACACGGTCCGGCGTGGCGAGCCAGTTGCCGAGGCCTGCGCCGCTAAAGCCGCCGACGGCGCTAAGCGTGAGCGACGGGTAGCGCGCCGCCTGCGCATAGCCGATGCCGGCATTGGCGGAGGCGACGCGGCGCTCGGCGCCGGCAATGTCGGGGCGGCGTTCCAGCAATTCGGAAGGCACGAGCGACGGAACCGGCGGCAGGTGGAGCGCGAGCACGTCCGGAGGAATCGAAAACTGCGATGGCGTCTTGCCCAAGAGCACCGCGATGGCGTGTTCGGCCTGTCGGCGTGCGATCTCGATGTCGATGGCCTGTGCCTGCGTCGACTGCAGCGTCGTATTGGCCAGATCGACATCGGCCCGAGTCACCACGCCCGCGCGGTACTGGCTCCGCGTGATCTGCAACGACTTCTGATATGCCTCGACGGTGCGCGCATACAACTGCTGCTGCGTGTCGGCCACTCGCAGGAGGATGTAGTCGTTGGCGATCTCGGCCTGGATCGCCAGTCGCGCCGCCGCGAGATCGGCATCGCTCGCCTCGGCGTTGTCGCTGGCACCTTCGACTGCGCGGCGCGCGCGACCCCAAAGGTCAGGTTCCCAGCCGGCCTGCAGCGACCACGAGTGGGAATTGCCGAGTGACGGGCCGAGCACCGTCTGATTCTTCTGCCGCTCCACACCCGCCGCGCCGTTGAGCGTCGGGAAAAGCGCCGACTGCGCGTTCTGCACCAGCGCCTGCGCCTGCCGATATTGCGCCTCGGCGGCGTGGATGTCCTGGTTTGCGAGGTTGGCCTCTTCGATCAATGCATCGAGCCGGGTGTCGCCGAAAGCCTTCCACCAAGGCTGGGACGGGTCGACGCTCGAGGGCGTCGCGGACTTCCAGTCGCCACTTTCCTTGAAGGCAGGCGCATCGACGCCTTCGGGCAGGGAAGGCCGCTGGTAGTCGGGCCCGACGGCACAAGCCGTCAGTGACGCGGCCAGGGCCAGACACAGTATTCGCATGCCTTCGACTCTAGGCAGCGGGCGGGGACGCCACCCTGACAAGAAGATGACATTCCTGTCAGTCCCGTCAGTCCTGCCTGGGCGATCGCCATCTCGCGAATGCCCGCGCTGCCCTTCAGCCGGAAGTGACGAGCGGACCCACTGAGCGCCACATGTGGATCTTCGACAGGAATGCGTCGCCCAATGCGACCGCATAAGGTTCGACACCGAAGGATTGGAAGCCGCAGCTCTCGTAGAGTGTCTGCGCCGCAGCATTGCCTTCGGTGACGGTCAGCTGGACGATCCTGACGCCTTCACGCTGTCCGGCTTCTTGGAGGATGGCCTGCACCAGTTGGCGGCCGAACCCGCCCTGCCGTGATGCAGGCGATACATACATCCCGAAAAGATTGGCCTTGTGACGAGCCTTCTCGCGCGCCTCGAACTGCACGCCGGCGGCGCCTACGAGTACTTCACCATCGAACGCGCCGAACACGACCTGAGCCGCCAGCGGTGCAGCATCAAGCCGCGTCTGCCACCAACCCAGCGGAAGCGCCGCGCGCTCGGCCACGCTTGAAGTGAACGCATCGGGATGGCGCTCGTAGCCTTCGAGCATCAAGGCCCGGTACGGTCCGGCGTCTGCGGGCGAAAGGCGGCGAACTGTCATGACGTCCCTCTCAAATGCTTGGCGCGATCGCTTCGGCGTATTCGTACAAGGCGCCGAGTATCTGCTCTGCGCGTTCATCCGCCGTCTCGGCGAGCCTATCGATCTCCGCGAACAGCTCATCGACGTTGCGCGCCCCGCCCTCGCCTTCGAGCAACTTGGCGATGCGATGCGCCTCCCAGCGCTCGGCCTCGTCGCTGGTCAGGGTTTCGGGAAAGTTTCGCGCGCGGAAGCGAAAGACGAGTTCCTCAAGCCGCGGGTCGTCGAAGCTGGTGCGCGCCTGCGCAAGCTGGCCCGGCGTAAGGCTTCGCAGTTCGGTCAGGCGGCGACGGTCGCCGTTGCCGACAAATCCTCCGTAGAGATCTTCATCGACGTCCGGCGTGCCCTCCTTCGCGCGTTCATACACCTGCGACCAGATCGCGCTCATGTCGGGCAGCGCTGCAGCGATGGCGGCATTGCGCATGGCGGCTTCCACATCGATGCCCCAGCGCGTCGCCATGGCGGGTGCGAGCGTCCGAAGATTACCGACCACCATCGGCGACTTGTTCAGGTGCACGCCCTTGACAGGAAGCCGGACGACGCCTTCCGGCAGGTCGGCGCTCCGCGTGAAGAGCCGCAGGCGCAGCGTCGCCACATCCAGGTCGCGCAATTCGCTCGGGTCGTGCGCGAGATCCCATGCGATCAGCTCATTGCGGTTGGTCGGATGGCTCGCCAGCGGCCACATGACCGCGAGGCACCCACGTTCGGCCGGAAACATGCCTGAGACGTGCAAAAACGGCCGCGCGGTTTCCTTGGTGGCGGGCAGGCCGAGTTCGGTCGCGACGCGGTCCTTGCGGTGCAAGCCGAGCGCGAAATCGAACAGCTTGGGCTGCCTTTGACGAATCAGGCGCGCGAGAGCGATGGTGGCGCGAACATCCGACAAAGCATCGTGCGCCGCCTCGTGCAGCAGGCCATTGGCGCGTGCGAGGTCTTCGAGCTTGAAGCTCTGGCTGCCGTCTTCCTTCTTCGGCCATTCGATGCCGTCGGGCCGCAGCGCATAGGTCAGGCGCACGACATCGAGCAAGTCCCACCGCCCGCAGTCGTTCTGCCACTCGCGCGCATAGGGATCGATGAGATTGCGCCAGAACAGGAAACGGGTCACTTCGTCGTCGAAGCGAATCGTGTTGTAGCCCACGCCGATGGTGCCCGGCTGCGCAAAGGCTTGCTCGATTCGCGCAGCAAACTCATGCTCGGGGATGCCGCGCTCCAGACACTGCTGTGGAGTGATGCCGGTGATCAGGCAGGCTTCGGGGCTGGGAAGGTAGTCGGGCGCCGGCTTGCAATAGATCATCAGCGGCTCGCCGATTTCATTGAGTTCAGCGTCCGTGCGGATTGCCGCGAACTGCGAAGGTCGATCGCGGCGCGGCACGGCACCGAAGGTCTCGTAGTCGTGCCAAAGAAAAGTGTGAGCGGTCATAGCAAGGGAGAAAACAAACGGGCCGAGGCATCGCCCAGGCGGCGCAGAAAGCTCTGGTGGCGTTGGGCGTGCACTGGGGACGCATTGCCAAGGTCGGTCTCGAACTGCGCGATCAGGGGATTGGCAAGCGTCGGACCATAAATCACGGCGCAGACCTCGAAGTTGAGCCGGAAGCTGCGATTGTCGAAATTGGCGGTGCCGATCATCGCGCAATTGGTGTCCACCACCAGCGTCTTCGAGTGCAGCATTCGCGCCTTGTATTCCCAGACCTGCACACCGGCTGCAATCAGTTCGTCGTAGTACGAACGTGCCGCCGCGCTCACGATCAGCGAATCGCTGCGCCGCGGCACCAGCAGCCGCACGTCGACTCCGCGCAAGGCGGCACTCGTGAGCGCCATCAGGGCGGGTTCGCCGGGGACGAAATACGGCGTGGTGAGCCACGCCCGGTGGACCGATGCATGGATCGCTGCGACGTGAATGCGATGAATGGGCTCCAGCGCGCTGTCGGGCCCGCTGGTGATGATCTGCACCGGGATGTCGCCCGCGCCGTCATGCTGCGAGAGACGCGGCAGCAGGCTGCCGATGTCCTTGTGCATCTCTCGGGGGTTCTCGCCGGTCGCATAGGTCCAGTCTTCGATGAAGGTCGTCTGCAGCCATCGCACGGCGCTCCCTTCGATGCGCAAATGCACGTCGTGATACGCGTCGGCACGGGTGCGGGCGTCTTCTTCATCCGTGATGTTGACCCCGCCGGTAAAGCCTACGCGGCCGTCGCACACGACGATCTTGCGGTGGGTCCGGTAGTTGGTCACCGGACGCAGGCGCCTGCCGATGCGTGTGTCGTGAAAGAGCGCGATGAGAATTCCCGCGTCCCGCATTGGCGCCATGAACTTGTGGCCGATGCGCTTGGACCCAAGCGCGTCGAGGAGCAACCGTACTGTGACGCCTTCGCGCGCGCGCTCGATCAGCAGATCGCGCAACGCGGTGCCGATGTTGTCGGGCTCGAAGATGTAGTACTCGAGATGGACGTGATCGCGCGCTTGGCGAATCGCCTCGAAGATCGCATCGAAGGTGCGAGCCCCGCCCGAGAGCAGCTCGGCCGATGTGGCGCTGGACACCGGCAATCCACAGGCAGCCGTCCCCAGAGCCGCCATCTGCCGCAGCGAAGGCGGCGCGCGCTCGGCGGCATCGCGCAACATCACCGTGTCGCCCGGCGCCTGGGCGCTCGCCCGGTTGCGCAGACGCTTCAGCCGCTGCTTCTTCAGCCGTTGAGGCCCTAGAAAGTAATAGACGATGAACCCCACGAACGGCACCAAAGCCAACGAGAGAATCCAGCTCATCGTCGACACCGGCGCCCGCTTCTGCATCACGATCCAGACGGAAAGCACCGCGATGTAGCCGCTCCATGCAAGCGAGAGGCCAGTACGCCATTCCTGGCTAAGCTCGGGAAGAATCAAGGGAAAAAGGGTTCCAAAAAGAAAAAAGGTCGGCAGCCCAATGCTACCGACCTTTATTCATTCACCAGAAGTACGGCGGAACCGGCTTTGCCGGTCCGCTGGTATCGCCTCAGCCAGTTGCTGCTTCTTCGGCTTCCGGCTTTGCCTTGCCTTCTTTTTTCGCCAACGGCTGGATGTCCAGCTGCACTTCTTCCTTGTCGTCGAGGTCGACGGTCAAGCGACCGCCTTCCTGCAGGCGTCCGAACAGCAACTCGTCGGCCAAGGCACGACGGATCGTGTCCTGGATCAGGCGTTGCATCGGGCGCGCGCCCATCAGCGGATCGAAGCCCTTCTTTGCGAGATGCTTGCGCAGCCCATCGGTGAACGTCACGTCGACCTTCTTCTCGGCGAGTTGCGTCTCCAGCTGCAGCAGGAACTTGTCCACCACGCGCAGGATGATCTGCTCGTCGAGTGCCTTGAAGCTCACCGTCGCGTCCAGCCGATTGCGGAACTCCGGCGTGAACAGGCGCTTGATGTCGGCCATCTCGTCGCCGGACTGACGCGGGTTCGTGAAACCGATCGTCGCCTTGTTCATCGTCTCGGCACCGGCGTTGGTGGTCATGACGATGATCACGTTGCGGAAATCAGCCTTGCGTCCGTTGTTGTCCGTCAACGTCCCGTGGTCCATCACCTGCAGCAGCACGTTGAAGATGTCCGGGTGGGCCTTCTCGATTTCGTCGAGCAGGAGAACCGCATGGGGCTTCTTCGTGATCGCTTCGGTCAGCAGGCCGCCCTGGTCGAAACCGACGTAGCCGGGAGGCGCGCCGATCAGGCGGCTCACCGCGTGACGCTCCATGTACTCGGACATGTCGAACCGGATGAGCTCGATGCCCATGATGTAGGCAAGTTGCTTGGCCGCTTCGGTCTTGCCGACGCCCGTAGGACCGCTGAACAGGAACGATCCGATCGGCTTGTCCTCGCGACCCAGCCCGGAACGTGCCATCTTGACGGCCGAGGCGAGCACTTCGAGCGCCTTGTCTTGCCCGAACACCACGCTCTTGAGGTCGCGTTCGATCGTCTGCAGCTTGCCGCGGTCGTCATTCGACACGTTGGCCGGGGGAATGCGCGCGATCTTCGCGACGATTTCCTCGACTTCGGTCTTGCTGATGGTCTTCTTGCGCTTGTTCGCAGGAAGAATCCGCTGGGCGGCGCCGGCTTCGTCGATCACGTCGATCGCCTTGTCAGGCAGATGACGGTCGTTGATGTACTTGGCACTCAGCTCCGCTGCCGCTTGCAATGCAGCCACGCCGTACTTCACGCCGTGATGCTCCTCGAAGCGCGACTTCAGCCCCTTCAGGATGTCCACGGTTTCCTGCACCGTCGGCTCGACCACGTCGACCTTCTGGAAGCGACGCGACAGGGCCGCGTCCTTCTCGAAGATGCCACGGTACTCGGTGAAGGTGGTCGCGCCGATGCACTTAAGCTGTCCGCTCGAGAGCGCGGGCTTGAGCAGGTTCGACGCGTCGAGCGTGCCGCCCGAAGCCGCGCCCGCACCGATCAGCGTGTGAATCTCGTCGATGAACAGAATCGCGTTCGGCTTGTCCTTGAGCGACTTGAGCACGCCTTTCAGGCGCTGCTCGAAATCACCGCGGTACTTGGTCCCAGCCAGCAGTGCGCCCATGTCGAGCGAATACACGTTCGACTCGGCCAGGATTTCCGGCACGTCGTTTTGCGTAATGCGCCAGGCGAGGCCTTCGGCGATCGCCGTCTTGCCCACGCCAGCCTCACCCACGAGCAGCGGGTTGTTCTTGCGCCGGCGGCACAGGATCTGGATCACGCGCTCGACCTCGTACTCGCGGCCGATCAGCGGATCGATCTTGCCTTCCTTGGCAAGCTGGTTGAGGTTTTGCGTGAATTGCTCCAGCGGAGAAGATTTCTCGTTCTTCTCGCCGCCGCCCTCCTCGCCTTCGCCAGAAGACGCATCGCTGCTGCCCTTGGCAGCTTCCGGCGGATCGCTCTTCTTGATGCCGTGCGCGATGAAGTTCACCACGTCGAGACGCGTCACGCCCTGCTGATGCAGGTAGTAGACAGCATGCGAATCCTTTTCCCCGAAGATCGCGACCAGCACGTTGGCGCCGGTGACTTCCTTCTTGCCGTTGCCGGTGGACTGCACATGCATGATGGCGCGCTGGATCACGCGCTGAAAACCCAGTGTCGGCTGGGTATCGACATCGTCGGTACCCGCGACCTGTGGCGTGTTGTCCTTGATGAAATTGGTCAGCGACGCGCGCAGGTCGTCGACGTTTGCCGAGCAGGCGCGCAAGACCTCCGCGGCGCTCGGGTTGTCCAGCAAAGCGAGCAGCAGGTGCTCCACCGTGATGAACTCGTGGCGCTGCTGCCTGGCTTCGACAAAAGCCATGTGCAAGCTGACTTCCAGTTCCTGGGCAATCATGTGATTTCCTTTTGCCTTGCTGTAAATAATTTGTCAGATGGGTTGGAGAGTGATTTATTCAACCGGTTCACTGACGCATTGAAGTGGGTGCCCTGCCTGGTGGGCCGCTTCCATGACCTGATTGACCTTGGTAGCTGCCATGTCGCGGGAGTAGACACCGCACACGCCACGACCGTCGAGGTGAATCTTCAGCATGATCTGTGTCGCGGTTTCGCGGTCCTTGTTGAAGAACTCCTGGATCACGACGACGACGAATTCCATCGGCGTGTAGTCGTCGTTCAACATCACGACCTGGTACATCTGGGGCGGGGCGGTTTTCTGCGGCCGACGTTCTAGAACGACCGAGTCGCCATCGTCCCGTCCCGGCTTTGTGGCCGGCGGCGTCTTTGGGGTCGAGGGGATTCTGGTAGCCATGAAAATCATTTTATAGAGCAGCCGCGCGTTGCACTCGCTGTAGTGGCACAACTGGTGCCAGCTTTGTGACATTCAAGATGGATGCGGCGGAAGTGCGGCTGCCTTCATGCAAGCCTCGTGCCTTCCCGGCAACGAAAAAGCCCCGGCACCTTGCGGCCCGGGGCTCTGTGAGGCGAGGCGTCGAAGCTCGCTTCAGACAACTAAATTACATGTTGTCGATCATCACCTGCCCGAACCCGGAGCAGCTCACCTGGGTGGCGCCCTCCATCAGGCGGGCGAAGTCATACGTCACCTTCTTGCTTTCGATGGATTTTTCCATGGAGCTGATGATCAGGTCCGCAGCTTCCTTCCATCCCATGTGCCGCAGCATCATTTCGGCCGAGAGGATTTCGGAACCGGGATTCACGTAATCCTTGCCGGCGTACTTGGGGGCGGTCCCATGCGTGGCTTCGAACATTGCAACCGTGTCGCTCAGATTCGCGCCGGGCGCGATTCCAATCCCGCCGACTTGCGCAGCCAGAGCGTCGGAAACGTAGTCACCGTTCAGGTTCAGAGTGGCAATCACGCTGTATTCGGCGGGACGAAGCAGAATCTGTTGCAGGAACGCGTCAGCAATCGAATCTTTGATGGTTATTTCTTTGCCGTTTTTTGGGTTCTTCAAGCGCATCCACGGGCCGCCGTCGATCAATTCGGCGCCGAATTCCTTGGCAGCCAAGCCGTACGCCCAGTCACGGAAGGCGCCTTCCGTGAATTTCATGATGTTGCCTTTGTGTACGACGGTCACGCTCGGTTTGTCGTTGTCGATGGCGTATTGAATGGCTTTGCGAACCAGCCGCTCGGTGCCTTCACGCGAGACCGGCTTGATGCCAATGCCCGAAGTATTGGGAAAGCGAATCTTCTTGACGCCGAACTCATCCTGCAGGAACTTGATGAGTTTCTTTGCTTTTTCACTTTCGGCTTCGAACTCGATTCCCGCGTAGATATCTTCGGAGTTCTCGCGGAAGATCACCATGTTGGTCTTCTGTGGCTCCCTCACGGGACTGGGCACGCCTTCGAAGTACCGAATGGGGCGCAGGCAGACATAAAGGTCGAGTTCCTGCCGCAAGGCGACGTTCAGCGAGCGAATTCCGCCGCCGACCGGCGTGGTGAGCGGACCCTTGATCGACACCACGTAATCGCGAACGGCATGAAGCGTTTCTTCCGGGAGCCAGACATCGGGACCGTAGACCCTCGTCGATTTCTCGCCGGCAAAAACCTCCATCCAATGGATCTTGCGCTTGCCGCCATACGCCTTTGCAACTGCGGCGTCCACGACCTTCAGCATCACGGGCGTGATGTCCAGCCCCGTCCCATCTCCTTCAATGAACGGAATGACCGGCTGGTCGGGCACATTGAGCGAATTGTCCGCATCGACAGTGATCTTCTGGCCTTGGGCCGGAACTTTGATGTGCTGGTAGCTGGACATGAAGACGAAAACTCCGCGTTGCGTAAAAGCGTAAAAGCCTGGCAGACACTGAACTGCCGGGCCGCTGGATAGCTTTAGAATTTTAGACGCAACCGGAGGAGCCTGAGGAGTCTGTCAACCGCCGCCGCATGGGCGCCGTTGTTGGCTGACCTTCTGCTGGCCGGGAGGCGTTTTCAACCATTTCCAATGAGGAATTTGTAATGAGTAAAGTTCTCGCAGTCATGATGGCCGGCCTGTTCGCAGCAGCTGGCGCATACGCCCAAGGCGCCTCGACCTCGCAAGAAGCCGCCCCTCCGACTAACACCAAGCCGCAACAGCGCGCGCAAGAGCGCCGCTCGACCAAGCCGCAAGGTGAAGTTCGTCCGCAGGGCGGCGATCAACGCAACTCCTCCGAAGCCGTCGGCGTGGTGCCGAGCAAGGCCACGGCCGCTGGCCAGGCTCGCGCCGACACCCGCAGCGATCGTCGCCGCGATCGCCACGGCAACGTTCGCAAGATGAACCCGCAAGGCGGCACCCCCCAATAATCGGGATTGCTCCCAATCGGAAAAGCGTTCCTCGGGAGCGCTTTTTTTTCGCCGGCAACGCCCTGTCGCGGACGTCAGGTCCACGACAGCAATTTGACGGGGTTAAGAGGTAAGCTCAAAGAACAATTGGTCGATGCCCGCATAGCGCGGGCATTCTTGTTTGCGTCGCCATCGTGAAAGTCGATCCATGTTTCAGCGTTTTTTTTCGTTTCTTCTGTTGTCAGTCTCGCTGGTGACTTTTGCGCACGCGCAAGAGCCACAAAGGCCACAAAGCAATCTTCCCCGAGTCAGGCTGACCGCCGGCATGTATCAAATCGACGCGCAAGTCGCGCACACGCCGACGCAACGCGAGATCGGGCTTATGTTCCGCAAGGACATGCCGCAGGCGGAAGGAATGATCTTTGTCTTCGAACAACCCGCCACGCAGTGCTTCTGGATGAAGAACACTCTGCTGCCGCTGACGGCCGCCTTCGTGGCTGAAGATGGGCGCATCGTGAATCTGGCGGACATGAAGCCGATGACAGAAGATTCGCATTGCTCGAAGGAACCGGTGCGCTTCGTGCTGGAGATGAACCAGGGATGGTTCGCACGCAAGAACATCAAGGAAGGAACGAAGCTCGGCGGGGAATTGTTCACCCAGAAGCGCTGAGACTCCAAACCGCTCGTACCCAACAAAAAGCCGACCCGGAGGTCGGCTTCTCGTTGTGTGCGAAGACCCTGGATCAACCGAAGTTCTTCGCTGCGAAATCCCAGTTCACCAGCTTGGCGAGGAAGGTCTCGACGAACTTCGGACGCAAGTTGCGATAGTCGATGTAGTACGCGTGCTCCCAGACGTCGACCGTCATCAGCGCCTTGTCGTCGGTCGTCAGCGGCGTGCCGGCGGCGCCCGTATTGACGATGTCCACCGTGCCGTCAGGCTTCTTCACCAGCCACGTCCAGCCTGAGCCAAAGTTGCCCACGGCAGATTTGACGAAGGCTTCCTTGAAGGCTGCGTAGCTACCCCACTTGGCATCGATGGCCTTGGCGAGCGCACCGCTGGGTTCGCCGCCGCCGGACGGCTTCATGCAGTTCCAGAAAAACGTGTGATTCCAGGTTTGCGCTGCATTGTTGTAGATGCCGCCGCTGGACTTCTTCACGATTTGCTCGAGCGTCATGTTCTCGAACTCCGTGCCCTTTTGCAGGTTGTTCAGGTTCACGACGTAGGCGTTGTGATGCTTGCCGTAGTGGTACTCGAGAGTTTCCTTGGAGTACTCGGGCGCCAGCGCGTCCATCGGGTATGGCAGAGGAGGAAGAACGTGTTCCATGTTGTAGCTCTCGGGGTTGGTTGTGGGACGGACGATTCTAGAAAGGAAATCAGACACTCGGCGTCGGACGCCTTCCTTTCGTTTCGGTCTTCGACACGGTCAATTCGGCAATCCCATCTGCGAGCTGCGCACGGACATCGTCGCCAGGGGCGAGGTCCTCGACACTGGTGACGGCGTGTCCCTGCGCATCGGTGAGCCACGCATACCCCCGTCGAAGCACCAGAGCCGGATCGAGCAATTGCAGACGCAGCGCAGCGCGGTTGAGATGCTGATGCTGCCGGTCCAATGCTGCGTGCAGCTTTATGGGAAGTCCGGCTTCCAGGGCTTGCTGCGCCTGTCCGAGCCGGTCCATCCGCGACAGCACTGCGAAGTGCAGCCGCTGGGCGTGGTGCGCGAGCCGCAATCGTTGCCGGGCGACCAGCTCAGAGGGGCGACCGAGCCGGCCCGCCGTCACATCGAGCCGCTGGTTCGAAGCATCCAGCCGCGCCAGGGTCGCTCCGCGGAGTCGGTCTTCCAGCAGTTCAAGGGCGTCCAACCACAGATCGCGCGGCGCGGCGACCATTTCGGCAGCCGCAGTCGGCGTTGGCGCGCGCACGTCCGCGCAGAAATCAGCGATGGTGAAGTCGGTCTCATGCCCGACACCGCTGATCACCGGGACAGGGCTGCGCACGATGGTGCGCGCAAGCGACTCGTCATTGAAGGCCCAGAGATCCTCGATGGAACCACCCCCGCGCACCAGCAGGATCACGTCCACTTGCGGTGCCACGGCATACAGCGACTGCAGTGCCCGCACGAGTTCGCCCGGCGCGCCCGCGCCCTGCACAGCGGCCGGTGCCAGCACGACCGAAATTTGCGGTACGCGCCTGCGCAGTGCCGTAGCGACGTCGTGAAGCGCTGCCGCGCCCAGCGAGGTGACCAGGCCGATGGTGCGCGGCATCGTCGGCAACGCTCGCTTTCGAGTTGGATCGAAGAGGCCTTCCGCTTCCAGTTTGGCCTTGCGCTGGAGGAACTGCTCGAAGAGTGCGCCCTGCCCTGCGCGACGCAGGCTTTCCACCACCAGTTGGAGATCGCCGCGCGGCTCATACACCGCGAGCCGACCGCGCACTTCGACCTGGTCGCCGTCGCGCGGCGAGAAGTCCAGCAGGCTCGCCGCGCGACGGAACATCGCGCAACGCAACTGTCCTGCTTCGTCCTTCAGAGAGAAATAGCAGTGGCCACTGGAGGCGCGCGAGAAGCCGGAAATTTCTCCGCGCACTGAGACTGGGTTGAAGCGCGCGTCCAAGGCATCGGCGACGGCCCGGCAAAGTGCTCCGACCGCCCAGACGCGCCCGCCGGCCGCAGGTGTTTGCTCACGTCCGTTCATGCCTCACCTGCGTGACAAGCGAAAACCTTCCACAACCGGGCAGGAGGTCGCTGCGACAACTCATCCATGCACAGCGCGGGCGCATGTTCCCGTGCAAGTCATTGATTTTTATGAAGAAAGCGGTGCTCAAATATCGCTCGATTTAAGGGAAGGCCCATCTGGTGCGGGTTCGGGCGAGTTGCCCAGGCCGTTAATCACAAAGTTATCCACAGATTCTGTGCGCCCTCACCTACACGGGAGCCGCGCCGGAATACAGGTCAGCAAGGTGGATAATCGCCGCGCATTTGCAGTCCATGGGCCGGAGGAATTCTTGTTTTCCATCATAGTTGCTGCGGGTTGGCCGATCTGGCCTTTGCTCGCTTGTTCGATCGTCGGCCTGGCACTCGTCATCGAGCGATTCGCCAGCCTGAAGACTTCCAAGGTCTTGCCTCCCAAGCTGCTCGACGAAGCTATCGCGGTGTCGCGCAGCGCGATCCCCGGCCCTGATGTTGTGACCAAGCTCGAAAAGAATTCCGGCCTCGGCGAAGTGCTTGCTGCGGGCTTTCGTGCGCTCAATGTCAACCCGACCTCCAGCGAAGATGACTTGCGCGTGTCGATGGAAGCGGCCGGGCGCGTGGTCGCCCATCGCCTCGAACGCTATCTGCCCGCCCTGGCGACCATTGCTTCGGCTGCACCGTTGCTGGGCCTGCTCGGCACCGTCATCGGGATGATCGAGATCTTCGGCGCGCAGTCGGTCTCCAGCGGCGCCGTCGGATCCGGCAACCCGGCGCAGCTTGCGCATGGCATCTCGATTGCGCTCTACAACACCGCGTTCGGGCTCATGATTGCGATTCCGGCGCTGATTTTCTGGCGCTACTTCCGCAGCCGGGTCGACGAATACCTGCTGAACCTCGAGCTCTCGGGCGAGCGCTTTGCACGCCATCTGAACACGCTGCGCCGATGAGAATGCACTTTCGCCACGGCTCGCGCGAGGAACCGGAGATCAACCTGATTCCGTTCATCGACGTCCTGCTGGTCGTGTTGATTTTCCTGATGCTGTCCACGACGTACAGCAAGTTCACCGAGATGCAGTTGCGCCTGCCGGTCGCGGATGCGGAAGCGCAGCGCGACTACCCGAAGGAACTGATCGTGGCCGTGTCGTCCGATGGGCGCTACTCGATCAACAAGAGCGTTCTGCCGGACCGCAGCGTGGAAGGCGTAGCGGCGGCGCTGGCCGCTGCCACCGGCGGAGCAACGGACCGCGTCGTGATCATCAGCGCCGACGCCAGCGCAACCCACCAGTCCGTGATCACCGTCATGGAAGCGGCGCGCCGGGCGGGTCTGATACAGATCACCTTCGCAACACAGTCAGCCGCGCAGGCGGGACGATAGCCTTGGCGTCGTTGCGGCAGGCTTGGCTGCAACGCGGAGCGCTCGCACGGCTGCTGTGGCCGCTGTCGCAGTTGTATGGTGCGATCACCGGGCTCCGGCGCTGCCTGTATCGACTCGGAATCCTGCGAACCACACGAGTTGGCGTGCCCGTGGTGGTCGTCGGCAATGTCATCGCCGGAGGGTCCGGCAAGACGCCTGCGGTGATGGCCATCGTGCGGCATCTTCAAACGCGCGGTATCCACGCCGGTGTCGTATCGCGCGGCCATGGGCGAGTCACCGACGATTGCCGGGAAGTCCTCGATGACAGCCATCCTCGTGACGTCGGCGATGAACCCGCGCTGATCCGGCGCTCGACGCGAGTCCCGGTCTTCGTTGCACGGCGGCGCGTTGACGCGGCGATCGCGCTTCTGGCTCGGTATCCGACCACCGAGGTCATCGTGAGCGACGACGGCCTGCAGCATCTCGCCATGGCTCGCGATGTCGAGATTTGCGTTTTCGATGACCGGGGCATCGGAAACGGATGGCTGCTCCCCGCTGGACCTTTGCGCGAAAAGTGGCCGCGTCATTGCGATTTGGTGCTTCACACGGGCGGCCGGCCGGCGTTCGACGGCTTCACTGCACGGCGAATGCTGGCCGACTACGCCGTCCGAAAAGACGGCACGACGATTCCGCTGAGCGATCTTCAATACCAAAATCTCGACGCGGTGGCGGCGATCGCCAAGCCAGAAGCCTTTTTCGACATGCTGCGCGAGCGGGGCTTGCACCTCGAACAATGCATCGCACTTCCGGACCATGACGATTTCGACAACTGGAATGCGCCCGCGACCGGCCGCACGCTGCTCTGCACCGAAAAGGACGCCGTAAAGCTCTGGTGCAAAGTGCCCGACGCATTGGCGGTACCGCTCGTCTTCGAAACGTCGGATGCGTTCTTCGCAGCGCTGGACGCAAAGCTATCATCGCGCGATGGACACCAAGCTGCTTGAACTGCTCGTCTGCCCCGTGACCAAGGGGCCCCTCACTTGGAACGCTGAGAAGCAGGAGCTGGTCTCGCGCAGCGCACGCCTCGCATATCCGGTGCGCGACGGTATTCCGGTGCTGCTCGAAGCGGAAGCCAGGACGCTTTCCGACGAAGAGCTGGGCCTTTGACCGGGCGGGCTGAATTGAACGCGGCGTTCGTCGTCCTGATCCCCGCCCGGCTCGCATCGACCCGACTGCCGGACAAGCCGCTGGCTGACATCGCCGGGCTGCCCATGGTCGTGCGCGTTGCCCAGCGCGCCTTGGTATCAGGCGCCCAGCGCGTCGTGGTGGCGGGAGACGACCCGCGCATCATTGCCGCATGCGCGGCGCATGGCGTGCAGGCGCTGCTGACTCGCACCGATCACGCCAGCGGAAGCGATCGCCTTTCCGAGGCGTGCGCGCAGCTCGGCCTCGCGGACGACGCCATCGTCGTGAACGTGCAAGGCGACGAACCGTTGATCGAGCCGACGTTGATCGACGCGGTCGCACGAACTCTGGCGGACCATCCCGACGCAGCGATGAGCACCGCGGCGCACGCGATCGATTCGCCCGAGGAATTCGCCAATCCCAACGTGGTCAAGACCGTGCTCGACGCCAAGGGCTATGCGCTCTACTTCAGCCGAGCCCCAATCCCCTGGTGGCGCGACGGCTTCGCGGCGCTGGGGCCGAAAGCAGTGCCGACGTCGCCGCCGGCCTTGAGGCACATCGGCATCTACGGCTACCGCGCTGGATTCATCCGGCAGTTTCCGGGCCTGCCTCCTGCGCCCGTCGAAACCACCGAAGCCCTCGAACAACTTCGAGCGCTCTGGCATGGTCATCGCATCGCTGTCCACATCACCTCGGATGCTCCCGGCCCCGGGATCGATACGCCAGAGGATCTCGCGCGAGTTCGCGCCCTTCTCGCTGCTGGCTAGCTTCGTTTTAGCGGGGGGAGCGCATGCTATCCTCGCCGCAATTCCGCCTGGGAAATCCTATGGGAGGCAGCATGGCGCGACATAAATCGAAAAACCTTCCGAGGACACCATGAGACTGATTTTGCTGGGCGCCCCGGGTGCGGGCAAGGGCACGCAAGCGGCCTTCATTTGCCAGAAATACGGCATTCCCCAAATCTCGACCGGCGACATGCTTCGCGCCGCGGTCAAGGCCGGTACGCCGCTTGGCCTGCAGGCACAGTCCGTCATGGCATCGGGCGCGCTGGTGAGCGACGATCTCATCATCAACCTCGTCAAGGAACGCATCGCGCAGCCCGATTGCGCCCAAGGGTTTCTCTTCGACGGCTTTCCACGGACGATCCCCCAAGCCGAAGCGATGCGCTCGGCCGGCGTCAAGCTCGACTACGTGCTTGAAATCGACGTTCCTTTTTCCGACATCATCGAACGCATGAGCGGTCGCCGCTCACACCCGGCGTCTGGCCGCACCTACCACGTGAAGTTCAATCCGCCCAAGGTCATCGGCAAGGACGACCTGACGGGCGAAGACTTGATCCAGCGAGAAGACGACAAGGAAGAGACGGTTCGCAAGCGGCTCGAGGTCTACAGCCAGCAGACGCGGCCGCTGGTCGACTACTACTCGCAGTGGGCCAAATCCGACCCGGCTGCGGCACCCAAGTACCGCTCCATCAGCGGTGTCGGAACGGTGGACGACATCACTCAGCGCGCGCTGGCTGCACTGAGCTCCTGATCTTCATGGCGATGGCCGCCCCGCCAGCAGCTCCAGCACGAGCTCGATGCGCGCCTTGACCGGCGTCAGTGCGCCTGCATCCCGAAGAAGCTCGTTCTGTCTTGGCAAGATGCGCCCCTGCGCACAGCGCGTAGCGCGGACGACCGACACGCCCGCGGCCTGAGCCCGCAAAGCAGCGGCTTCCAGGGCGTGATGCAGGGTTCCGTTTCCGGTGGCGGCAAGCACGAGCCCATCAAGCACTTCGGATGACCCCAACTCACGCTCTCGCACCAAGGCATCGACGATGCTGCCGCGCGCATCCGCATGGCTCATCAGGACCTCGACGCGCGGCCACTTGCGCGCGGCAACCACGCGACTGAAGACCTCGTGGGCGGCTGGCGCGGGGGCCGGCCATGTCCGCACTAGTCGAACACTCCCCTCCTCGACGTAACCCAACGGTCCGGCATCGCCGGAGGCGAAGGCATCGAGCCGGTACGTGTGCACCTTCTGGACGTCGACCGCACCGTGCATGGCCCCGGCGCAGACGGCCACGACACCGCGCGCGCCCTGGGTGGACGCAACGACGATGGAGTCGCACACATTCTGCGGACCGTCCGGCACCAGCGCGCTGGCGGGCCGCATCGCGCACGTGAGCACCACAGGTTTCACCGATGCGGATGCAATGACGGAATGCAGAAAATACGCGGTTTCCTCCAGCGTATCGGTTCCGTGGGTGATGACGAGCCCTGACACATCGGGCTGCGCCAACCAGTGCACACACCGCTGCGCGAGCTTCTGCCAGATTGCAAAACTCATGTCCTTGCTGTCGATCTGCGCCACCTGTTCGGCCGCGAGTTCCACGCCAGCCGGCGCTTTGATTCCACCCAGCAGTTCCTCGACGCCCACTTGGCCGGCCGTATACCCGATGTTGTCGGCCGAAGACTCGGCGCGGCCTGAGATCGTGCCGCCTGTTCCCAGCACGATCACCTTGCGGATGCGCTCGTCGCCTTGTTTGATTTCATTCATGACTTGCCAACCACAGAAAACTGGTTAAAAATACAGGTACTGGATATTCAGCCAGTTCCTTCAGGAGCCCACATGCAGTTCGCAGTCAAGCTTACCGCCCGCCAGCAGCAGATTCTGGATTTGATCCAAAGCGCCATCGCGCGCACCGGTGCGCCTCCCACTCGCGCAGAGATCGCGGCTGAACTGGGCTTCAAGTCTGCCAACGCAGCCGAAGAGCATTTGCAGGCGCTCGCGCGCAAGGGGGTGATTGAACTCGTCAGTGGCACGTCGCGCGGTATCCGCCTCAAGGGCGATGCATTGCGCGCGCTCAACGAGTCCCGAAACAGCCAATTTTCCTTGTCCCTTCCGGGTATGGCACAACTCGCGCTGCCGCTGATCGGCCGAGTGGCAGCCGGCTCGCCGATCCTGGCTCAAGAACACGTCGACCAAACCTACTATGTCGAAAACACGCTGTTCCAGCGGCAACCCGACTATCTGCTCAAGGTGCGCGGGATGTCCATGCGCGACGCCGGCATCATGGACGGCGATCTGCTGGCGGTGCAGGCCACGAAGGAAGCCCGCAACGGCCAGATCGTGGTCGCCCGCCTGGGCGATGAGGTCACTGTCAAACGGCTCAAGCGCAACAAGCAAGTCATCGAACTGCACGCCGAAAACCCTGACTACCCCACCATCGTTGTTCAACCGGGTGAGCCCTTCGAGATCGAAGGCCTCGCTGTCGGACTGATCCGCAACACGATGTTGATGTAACCCTTCGACCATCCTGCAAGCGAACTCGGCCTGCACCCGTGTTCGCCTCGTTGACGGCCGCGACAGGTGGCGGGCGTATGGCGTAGTGCCATCACCCTGTCGTGGCCAATGAAAGCAATCCTGCCTATGTTCAATCTCTGACTTTTCTGGAGTTCACATGGGAATCGCTCTTCTTAGCATCGTCGACCTGATCTCGCCTCTGCAGACATTGGCCAGCCGATGGATGCCAACGCGTCGGTCAAGCCACATCAGCACGGCGGGCTTGCGCTATGTCGGGGTTCGGCCAAGCTGCGGGTTGCGCCAAAGTCCGGCGACTCGCGAGGATGCGCCGAGCTCGGCGGCACGGCCGCTTCGAGTCGTGCGGATGGTCGATGCCCAGCAAACCGGTCGCCATCCAGGCCGGGTGGTGATTTCCGGCCGCATGGCGGACGTATGCGCCGAGCTCGACAGGCTCGTAGCACTCGAGGCCGCCGCCTCTCCCCCGTCGCCAGGCCTTCGCGCTCATCTGCATTGACGGCAGAGAAGCCCGCAAGCGCGCTGCTCTCGCCGCAAAATTGTTCAAGATAAGCGGAGGCCAGGCAGTGCGCCGACACAGCACGTGGGCGGTGCGAGGCACAATGGCACGCCATGAACATTGTGATCCTCGACGATTATCAGGACGCGGTGCGCAAGCTCAAGTGCGCAGCCAAGCTCGACGCTTATGCGGCCAAGGTCTACACCAACACAGTCAAGGGCATCGGGCAACTCTCGGTCCGCCTCAAGGATGCCGAAGTGATTGTGTTGATCCGTGAGCGCACCAACATCTCCAGGCAACTCATCGAAAAGCTGCCGAAGCTGAGACTCATCTCCCAGACAGGTCGCGTCGGCAGTCACGTCGACGTGAATGCCTGTTCCGAGTTCGGCATCGCCGTCGCCGAAGGCTCGGGCTCGCCGCTGGCCCCGGCCGAGCTGACCTGGGCCCTGATCATGGCCGCCATGCGCCGGCTGCCCCAATACATCAGCAACCTGAAGCACGGCGCCTGGCAGCAGTCGGGCCTCAAGTCGGCGTCGATGCCTCCGAACTTCGGCCTGGGCTCGGTGCTCAAGGGCAAGACGCTCTGCATCTGGGGGTATGGTCGCATCGGCCAATTGGTCGCTCGCTATGGGCAGGCTTTCGGCATGCAGGTGGTCATCTGGGGCCGGGAGCAAAGCTGCGCCAAGGCAAGGTCCGACGGCTTCCAGGTCGCATCGGACCGAGACACCTTCTTTGCCGCGGCCGATGTCCTGTCGGTTCACCTGAGGCTGACGGAAGAGACGCGGGGGCTTGTGACGCTCGAAGACCTGTCGCGCATGAAACCGACGGCGCTGTTCGTGAACACGTCGCGCGCGGAGCTTGTCGAGCAAGACGCTCTTCTTGCTGCGCTCAATCGTGGTCGGCCTGGCCTCGCCGCCATTGATGTGTTCGAAAGCGAGCCGCCGCTGCAAGGCCACGCGCTGCTCCGCCTCGAAAACTGCATCTGCACGCCACACATCGGCTATGTCGAGCAAGACAGCTACGAGATGTACTTCGGGCAAGCCTTCGACAACGTCGTCAGCTTCATCAAGGGCAATCCGACCAACATCGTCAATCCTGGCGCGCTGCAGGTCCGGCGTTGAGACAGTCGGCACCGTCGGCCGCGCTGTGGTCCCTGCTGGCTGGCAACTTCGTGATCGGCACGGGCGTGATGGTCGTGCCCGGAACGCTCAATGAGCTCAGTGCATCACTGCAGGTCAGCGCTGCAACCGCCGGCCAGTTGATCACCGCCGCGGCGGTCGTGATGTGTCTCGGGGCTCCGTTGCTTGCCGCCGTTGTCGCCGGGTGGGATCGCCGCGTGTTGCTGACCTGCACGATGCTCTGGTACGCGGGCGGGCACCTTGTTGCGACCCTGATGCCGAACTTCGTCGGACTGCTTGTCGTCCGGATGTTGACGGTGGTGGCGCCAGCCATCTTCACGCCGCAGGCAGCCGCTTGTGTCGGTCTCCTGGTGCCGAACGAACAACGCGGGCGTGCCGTCACTTTCGTCTTTCTCGGATGGTCGATGGCGTCGGTGCTGGGGCTTCCGATCGGCGCGCTGATAGGCGGCCATTTCGGGTGGAGGCCCGCATTCCTGCTGATCTCGATGTTGTCGCTCGTGAGCGCCATCTGGGTCTGGCGGCAACTGCCCTCCGGCATTCGACCCGCTGCGTTGTCGCGCGAGTCGTGGGGCCGTGTGCTCAAAAGTCCTTTGCTGATGGGTGTGGTGTGCGTCACCGCGCTGCAGGGGTCCGGCCAGTTTGTCTTGTTCAGCTATTTCGCCCCGCTGCTTAAGCAGCAGCTGGGTGCAAACGCCACTCAACAGGGTCTCATGTGGGCATGGTTCGGCGCTTGCGGCGTGGTGGGCAACGTGCTCGTCAGCCGCTACATCGACCGTGTGGGGCCACCGCGCATGGTCTTGCTGACGACGGCGTTGATCGCTTTGAGTTTGCTGCTCTGGCCGCTCGGCGTCACGCTGGCGTGGCTAGCGCTGCTGCTGACGCCATGGGGGCTGGGCTGCTTCGCGACCAATTCGGCGCAACAGGCGCGCCTGGTGTCGCTCGAGCCTTCGCTTGCGCCTGGCTCGGTCGCACTGAACAGTTCAGGGATCTACATCGGTCAGGCCATCGGTGCAGCAGCCGGAGGCTGGCTCCTCGCTAACGACGAATCCGCATGGATGAGCTGGGTTGGCTTTGCGACGATGCTCTTTGCCATTGCGCTCAGCATCGCCGTCGAAAAGGCGCAGCGGCGCGCCCCCGCTTTCAGCGCTTGATGATCGGGCGCGGGGCGATTTCCGCTTCGGTGCTCGGATCGAAGAGTTCGAAGTCGATCAGATGCGGGTCGGTCGAAGGCGCTGGCGGCGCCTTGGGCTGCTCGAGCGGCGTCGGCATCGTCTCGTAAGCCGTTTTGTCGAATTCGGCAAGATCGAGTTCAAGCGGAGGCCTCTCTGGCCTTGGCGCCGGAGCATCGACGTCTGCCGGCAGCGTCGCCGGTGCATCCGGGATCAGCACGGTGTCATGTTGCAAACGCTCGTCGATCGACCCATAGATCGACGGCGGAAGGACAGGACCGTCCTCTATTGCAGGCGGCTCCGTTTCCGGGCCGAGAGGCGCAGTCGCCGTCAGCTCGCCATCATGCCCATAGGTGTCCGCAAACGCCTGCGGCGTGACCAGGACCGGCGGCGCGCTCGCGGGTTCGATGACTTCCTTGGCCAGGGAATAGAGCAGCAGAAGCTCCTGGTAGGCGGCAAGATCGAAGGCCCCGTCCTCGTGGACACCGGGCTTTCGGAAGATCAGTTCTTCGACAAAGGCCAAAGTGCTCGGCGCAGGCCATTGCGATTCGATGCGCGCCAGGGCGCTTCGATAATGTTCGAGGCCCTTGCCCGTATCCGTGAAATTCTCGAATGCGGGCACGTCGGCATTGAATGCCCGCTCGAACTCTTCGGCGACGCCGGCGTAGTCGTCCTCGCGCCCGAGCGCATGGTAGATCCGCAAAAGGTCGAGGTACGCCAGCGCACTGGTGCCCGGGTTGGCTTCGATGTGCTCCCGCAAAACCGAAATGGCCTGATCGTGCTGGCCCAGCGAGAGGAAGAAATCCGACTGCTGCTGCACGTCCAGGAGTTCTTCGGTATTGACGAGCCGCGCCGGCACGCTGTCCAAGGCGCGAGAGGGATGCGGCGGCTCGCCGAAATCACTGTCGGCCTGATCCGGCTGATCGGGTATGGCAAACGGCTTGGCACCGAAGGTCGACACACCGAGGCTGCGCTTGCGCGGCTGCTCATGCTGCTCCGAATCGGGATCCGGGTCCAAATCCTCATCTTCGTCAAGCAAACCGCCGTGCCGCCGAACGCGCTTCGCTCCGAGCTTTGGCATCGGGTCGCCACGCTTCAATTCCGAATCACCCCACCACGCGGGCGCCACCGCCCTGCGCGACATGCGCCACAGCAGCAGTATGCCGACCAGAGCCAACAACAATGCGAGGAGCAGCGCGTAGACGAGCGGATTGCGATATTGGCTTTCGCGTGCCTGTGCCAGTTCGCTCCGCATATCGGCCAGTGCGCGCTGGTTCTGCGCCGTTTGCTCGCGCATGGCAGCTAAGGTGGCATCCATTTCCTTGGCGCGTTGGGCATCGCGCCCGGCCTGCTCGGCGGCAGGATCCAGGGCGCCCCAGAGAGCGGCGGCCGCGGCCCGGCGAGTCGGATCCTCTACGGCCGGCAAGCTCAATTGGCTGGTCGATTTCAGGCCCGCGTCTTTTGCCGGCTCCGGCTCCAACGCATCCACCTGGAGTCGAGGTCCTGCGGCGACGGGTGCCGCCTTCGCCGGCTGAGCAGCCGGGGATGCCTGAGCCACATTGACAGCACGCGAAGCGGCCGGCGCCTGAACGACGGCAGCGCGACGAGGTGCGGGCGAGGCGCTTGGTTTGCGCTGCGCGGACGTTGCCGGATCGCGGTCGGATGTCGAGTCGGCCGATGCCGCAGAGCGTTTCGCCCCCGTCGCCGCCCCATCGGAACCGGACGCTCCGCCGCTGCCGGCCGTACGCGACACCGGGCGCAGGGATGCCCGCGGTGCGGTCGCCACTTCTACGGAGGCGCGAGCACTGGCAAACGCAACAGCCGGCGGCGTCACGTCCGAAGGCACATCCGCAAGCAGCACATAGCTCCGGCTCGTCTTCGTGTCGCACCCGGCGCGGACGGTCACCGTGACGACCGGTTCTTCGACGGGGACTGTCGAGCGCACCCGGATGTTCGAATTGCCCGGACTCCCGCCTGATTCCAGCGATACAGTCACTCGCCGGTCGAGCATGGGCGTGTCCCCTTGCAAGATATCGGCGTTGAGGCATAGGGAGCCTCCGTCCTCGGTGGCTGCCAGCGAGATCGGGATCACCATGTCGATCGGCTTGCCGATCCAGACGGCGCCCTGGGGCCGGCCTATCGTCAAGGCGGATGATTCGAGGACGACCCCGAAAAGAAGCAGGCTCGCCGCCAAGCGTGGAAATCGCAAAATAGGCTTCAAGAAGCAATCAAAAGTTGACACATTCTGACATGTGCGTCAGGGACCCCGACCCACGGAGAGACAATTATCAAATGACTGTGAACTTTTCCAACACCGCCGTGATCGGCGCCGGCGCAATGGGGCGAGGCATTGCCCAAATCGCTGCCCAAGCCGGAAGCAAGGTCTTCCTTCTGGACAGCTTCGAAGGCGCAGCTCTGCGCGGCCGCGACGCCATTCTTGCCCAATGGCAAAAGCAACACGAAAAAGGCAAGCTCGACGCGACACAACGCGATGAGTTGTCCAGCCGCGTGACCGCCGTCGATTCGATGCAGGAGCTCGCCGGCTGCGATCTCGTGATCGAGGCGGTGATCGAAGACCTCGAGGTCAAGCGTCGTTTGTTCAGCGATCTCGAAGCCGCCGTCGCGCCTTCGGCGACCTTGGTCACCAACACATCGTCCCTCTCAGTCACTGCCATTGCCGCCGCGCTGAAACATCCCGAGCGCATGGCCGGCTTTCATTTCTTCAACCCGGTCCCGCTGATGAAAGTCGTGGAGGTGGTAGCCGGTTTCAAGACGGACCCTGAAGTCTGCCGCCGGCTTTCAGGCTATGCCAAGCAGATGGGCCACAGCGCGGTCCAGGCGAAGGACACGCCCGGTTTCATCGTCAACCACGCGGGGCGCGGCTACGGCACCGAAGCATTGCGCATCGCCAGCGAAGGGGTCGCGGATTTCGCGACGATCGACCGCATCCTCAAGGATCAGGCGGGCTTCCGACTCGGGCCCTTCGAGTTGCTGGACCTGACGGCGCTCGACGTCTCGCACCCAGTCATGGAGTCGATCTATCGCCAGTACTACGACGAACCGCGATATCGCCCGAGCGTGATCACGGCACAACGGCTGGCCGCCGGCGCGCTGGGCCGCAAGACGGGCGAAGGCTTCTATCGCTATGTCGACGGTGCCATTCAACAGACCCCCGAGGCGCCATCGCCCACCGTCGACGCCATGCCGGCGGTTTGGGTGTCTCCCCGCGCAGCCCGGCGCCCTGAGCTGCTGCGGCTGGTGCATGCGCTTGGCGCCCAACTCGAAAGTGGTGCAACGCCCTCTCCTTCCGCGCTGATCCTGGTTGCGCCCCTTGGCTTCGATGTGACAACCGTGGCGGCCGTCGAACGGCTTGACGCCACGCGCACCGTCGGCATTGACATGATGGTCGATGATGCCGCGACCAAGCGGCGCGTCATCGCAACCAATCCTGCAACACGCCGGGACATGCGCGACGCGGCGCATGCACTGTTCGCGCGCGACGGCAAGGCAGTCAGCGTGATCCGCGACAGCGGTGGCTTCGTCACGCAACGCGTGGTCGCCACCATCGTGAACATCGCCTGCGACATGTGCCAGCAAGGCGTTTGCACGCCCGCCGATCTCGACTTGGCGGTGCGGCTCGGCCTCGGCTATCCGCAAGGTCCGTTGGCAATGGGTGACTTGTACGGCCCGACCAACATGCTGGAGGTGCTGTTCAACTTGCAGACCGTGTACGGCGACCCGCGCTATCGCCCGAGCCCTTGGCTGCGCCGCCGCGGAGCGCTCGGCCTGAGCCTCACACATCAAGAAGAGTAAAGAGCAGAACCCTGAGACACACGAGACCACCCATGACCGCAGAACTCAAGAGCACCACAGAAGGCAGCACGATGGTGCTGACGCTTTCCAACCCATCGCAGCGCAATGCGCTCGGGCCCGAGATGTACGCGGCAGGCATCGAGGCGCTCAACGGCGCCGAGAACAGTGCTGAGATCCGCAGCGTCGTCTTCGTCGGCGAAGGCAAATGGTTCTGCGCGGGCGGATCCCTGCAACGGCTCCAGAACAACCGGACGCTCGATCCCTCGGTGCAGGCCGAAAGCATCGAGGCATTGCACACCTGGATCGACACGATCCGCACGTTTCCCAAGCCTGTCATCGCCGCGGTCGAAGGAGCGGCCGCAGGCGCGGGCTTTTCGTTGGCGCTGGCGTGCGACTTGGTCGTGTCCGCACGCGACGCCGTCTTCGCGGCGTCATACAGCAATGTCGCACTGTCGCCGGACGGCGGTCTGAGTTGGCATCTCGGACGGATGCTGCCCCGCCAACTGGCCAGCGAATGGCTCATGCTGGGCGAGCGCCTCGATGCATCGCGCCTGCATGCATTGGGCCTGATCAACGAGATCACCGAAAACGGCCAGGCTCTTTCAGGTGCTCTCGCGCTTGCCGCAAAGCTCAATGCGCGCGCGCCGAACTCGATGGCAAGCATCAAGGAACTGCTCGGTGAAGCTCGCGGCGCCACCCTCGTTTCGCAGCTGTCGGCAGAGCGTGACCACTTCGTTCGCAATCTTCATCACGCGAATGCGGGTATTGGCATCGCCGCCTTTCTCGACAAGCAAACACCACGTTACGAATAGCAGCAGGTCGCTCTCGCGACAGCCCCTACCTCCTTCAGTCACCGACAGGACAGTCCATGGACGACCCCATTCTTACCATCGAAGAACGAGAAGCGATCAACGGTGGTCGCTGGTTTTCTTCACTTTCCCCCTCACTGCGCCACGACATCCTCCGATGTGCATTCGTCAAACGCTACAAGGACGGCGAACTGATTGCCGCTCGCGGCGATCCGCCCGAGCAGTGGATCGCGTGTGCGAAGGGTGCCGTGCGTGTGAGTTCGACCGCGGTGTCGGGCAAGCAGGTCACGCTGACCTATGTGGAGCCGGGCATCTGGTTTGGCGACGTGGCGATCTTCGACGGGGATCGGCGCACGCACGATGCCTATGCGCATGGCGATTCGACGATTCTTTGCGTGGCGCGTGCGGATTTCCAGAAGATCCTGGCCAATCACATCGAGCTCTACGAAGCGCTGATGCGGCTTCAGGCGCGTCGCATTCGGCAGTTGTTCGGGCTGGTCGAGGATCTCAATACCCTGCCCTTGCGAGCGCGCCTTGCCAAGCAACTCGTCCATTTGGTTCGCAGCTACGGCGTGCCGAATCTCGCGGACGGCAGCCAGATGCGCATCGGTCTGCAGCTCGCCCAGGAAGAGCTCGCCCAATTGCTCGGCGCGTCGCGTCAACGCGTCAACCAGGAACTGAAGGCCATGGAGCGCGAGGACGCGATCCGCATCGAACCAGCCGGTCTGGTGGTGCTCGATCGCTCGGCGCTGATGCGCATTTCGGAAGCCGACGACCAATAACTCAAGACTGCAGAGACATGACCCAGGACTTCGACAAATTCGTCGGCACGCGTGCCGTCTCTCCGCAGCACGTCGTCGACGTCGACGCGCTGACCGCATGGCTCGAAAGGAACCTCGATGGCTTCAAGGGACCGCTCACGATCGAGATGTTCAAGGGCGGCCAGTCCAATCCGACGTACAAGCTGGTCACGCCCACGCAGAGCTATGTGATGCGCGCCAAGCCGGGTCCTGTCGCCAAGCTGCTGCCTTCCGCTCATGCCGTCGAGCGCGAATTCAAGGTCATGAGCGGCCTTGCAGGTACCGACGTGCCGGTTCCGCGCATGTACTGCCTTTGCGAAGACGAGGCGGTCATCGGCCGCGCCTTCTATGTCATGGAGTTCATGGCCGGACGCGTTCTGTGGGACCAAGCTCTGCCCGGCATGAGCAATGCCGAGCGCACCGCAATCTACGACGAAATGAACCGGGTGATCGCGGCGCTGCATTCGGTGAAGTTCGCCGAGCGCGGCCTTGCGGAATACGGCAAGCCGGGCAACTACTTCGAACGCCAGATCGGCCGCTGGAGCAAGCAGTACGTGGCGTCCGTCACGCAGCCGATTCCGGAGATGGATCGGCTGATGGAATGGTTGCCGGCGCACATCCCGGCCAGTGCCCGCGACGAGAAGATGACTTCGATCGTCCATGGCGACTACCGCCTGGACAACCTGATGTTCCACGCTACCGAGCCGCGTGCAATCGCCGTGCTCGACTGGGAGCTGTCGACGCTGGGCCATCCGCTTGCCGACTTCAGCTACCACTGCATGTCATGGCACATCGCGCCCGGTTCATTCCGCGGCATTGGTGGGCTCGACCTCAAGAGCCTCGGCATCCCGACCGAGAGCGAGTACATCCGCAAGTACTGCGACCGAACCGGCATCACGACGCCCGAGGCGCTCGCACCCGACTGGAACTTCTATCAGGCCTACAACCTGTTCCGCATGGCAGCGATCTTGCAAGGTATTGCCAAGCGGGTCGAGGCCGGCACTGCGTCCAGCGAGCAGGCAGTGGCTTCCGGCCGCGGCGCGCGCCCGATGGCCGAAATGGCATGGCAATTCGCAGAACGGGCATGAGCTCGCGATGAGCGCCTGAACCCTTAACACCAGGAGACGAAATGGACTTCGAATATTCGGCCAAAACCAAAGACTTGCAGAAGCGCGTCGCGGCCTTCATGGAAGACTACATCTACCCCGCTGAAGCCGAGTATTCGGCCGAACTCGCGGCGAACACGGCCGCCGGCAAGCGGTGGACCGCACTCAACACCGTCGAGAAGCTCAAGACCAAAGCCAAGGCGGCCGGCTTGTGGAATCTGTTCCTGCCGGTCGACAGCGCCGCGGCATCGGGCTACGAAGGCGCGGGCCTGACCAATCAGGAATACGCACCGCTCGCCGAAATCATGGGACGTGTGCCATGGGCAAGCGAGGCTTTCAACTGCTCGGCGCCCGACACCGGCAACATGGAAACGATCGCGCGCTACGGCTCCGACGAGATCAAGGCACGCTGGCTCAAGCCACTGCTCGAAGGCCAGATCCGCTCTGCGTTTGCAATGACGGAACCTGACGTGGCATCGAGCGACGCCACCAACATCTCGACCCGGATCGAGCGCCAGGGAGACGAGTACGTCATCAACGGCCGCAAATGGTGGATCTCGGGTGCTGCCGACCCGCGCTGTGCGGTCTTCATCACGATGGGCAAGTCGGAACCTGACGCGCCCAGGCATTCACAGCAGAGCATGGTGATCGTGCCGGCCGATACCAAAGGCATTCGCATCGTGCGGCCACTCAATGTCATGGGCTACGACGATGCGCCACACGGGCACGTCGAAATGTATTTCGAGAATGTTCGCGTGCCAGTGGGCAACATCCTGCTGGGCGAGGGCCGCGGCTTCGAAATCGCACAAGGCCGGCTTGGCCCTGGACGCATTCACCACTGCATGCGCTTGATCGGGCTGGCGGAGCGCGCCCTCGAACTGATGTGCAAGCGCGCCTCGTCGCGGGTGGCTTTCGGCAAGACGGTTGCATCGCAGACCGTAACGCAGGAACGCATCGCCGAAGCGCGTTGCAAGATCGACATGGCGCGGCTGTTGACCCTCAAGGCCGCGTGGCTCATGGACGTCGCCGGCAATAAGGTCGCAAAGACTGAAATCGCAATGATCAAGGTCGTGGCGCCCAGCATGGCCTGCCAGGTCATTGATTGGGCCATGCAGGTCCACGGCGGCGGCGGCATGTGCGACGACTTCCCGCTCGCCTACGCCTACGCCGGCGCGCGCACGCTGCGCTTTGCGGATGGTCCGGACGAGGTCCATCGCAACGCCATCGCAAAGTGGGAACTCGGCAAGTACGCGCCGAGCAAGGGCGACGAAGGAATGCCCGTCACTCGCTTCTAATCCAGAAACACCGCGGAACTGGCTTTGCCAGGCCGCTGGTGTTGCCCCCGGTCAGAGGGGGTGGGCGGCTACACGAAGTGAGCCAACCTGGGGGCGAGCTTTTTCTCCAGGAATATGGCGCTGCCGAAGGCAGGGTCGAGCTGGAAGCTGGCGAAGCCTTCGCGCTCATACGCTCGCAGCGCGCTCCGATTTCCGGAAAGCACCTCCAATGTGAGCTTGCACGCGCCGCGCGTTCGTGCCTCCGCCTCGACGTGCGCGAACATGCGCTGCGTGACCCGCTGCCCGCGATGAGTGGCCAACACCACGACGTCGTGGACGTTCACGAGCGGCTGACACGCAAAGGTAGAAAAGCCCTCGATGCAGTTGATGAGGCCCACAGCCTGCTCACCGTCATAGGCCAGCACGCTGAAGGCTTGCGGGCGTGCTGCCAAGGCTTCGGGCAAGCCGGCCAGCACGCTGGGGGCAAGCGGAGTTCCACCGCCAGCAGGATCCCGCGCATAGGTGTCAAGCAAGTCGACCAGTGCGCGTGCATGCGCGGGATTGCGGTAGTCCGCCGTCAAGACGTTGATCATGGCCGCCCCACTTCAACCGGCTTCGACTGCTGCGACCAACCGCCGCGCGCACGCCTCGGCTTGCGCGGCATCCTTGGCCTCGACCATCACGCGAAGAAGCGGCTCGGTGCCGCTGGCGCGAATCAGCACGCGGCCTGAGTCGCCCAGTTCAGCCTCGGCGCGCTCCGTTTCGGCCGCGAGCACCCGGTTGGCCTTCCAATCCTGGCCCTCGCTCAACCGAATATTGATGAGTGTTTGCGGAAAGAGCGTCACGCCCGCGAGCAGTTCAGCCACGCTGCGGCCGCTTCGCACGCATGCTTGAAGCACCTGCAGCGCGCTGACGATGCCGTCGCCCGTGGTGTGGCGATCTAAGGCCAGCAGGTGGCCCGAGCCTTCGCCGCCGAGCAGCCAATTGCGCTTGTCGAGTTCTTCCAGAACATAGCGGTCACCGACCCGGGCCCGCACGAATTCGATCCCGTGAGCCCTCAGGCCCATCTCGACCGCCTTGTTGGTCATCAGCGTGCCGACGACACCAGCGGGCTTTTCGCCGCGCGCGATGCGCTCCATCGCCATCAGGTACAGCAGCTCATCGCCATTGAAAAGCCGCCCGCTGGCATCGACCAGTTGCAAACGATCGGCGTCGCCATCGAGCGCGATGCCGTAGTCGGCACCTTGCGTCTTCACGGCATCGATCAAGGCTTGCGGATGCGTCGCCCCGAAATCCTTGTTGATGTTGAGACCGTCCGGTGCGCATCCGATGCTCGTCACTTCCGCGCCCAACTCGTGAAAGACGGAAGGCGCCACTTGGTAGGCGGCGCCGTGCGCTGCGTCAACGACGAGCTTGTGATTTCGCAGCGTCAGGTCGGTGGCGAAGGTGCTCTTGCAGAATTCGATGTAGCGCCCGGGCGCGTCGTTCAGGCGTCGCGCCTTGCCGAGATTCTTTGAATCGACCCAGACTGGTGGCTCCTTCAACACGGCTTCGACCGCCAGCTCCCATTCGTCGCTGAGCTTGGTGCCCTGCGCGCTGAAGAACTTGATGCCGTTATCTGGGTAGGCGTTGTGACTGGCGCTAATGACGACGCCGAGACTCGCGCGTTGCGCCCGCGTCAGGTAGGCCACGCCCGGAGTGGGCAGCGGCCCGAGCAGAACGACATCGACACCCGCGGAATTGAACCCGGACTCGAGCGCCGACTCCAGCATGTACCCGGAGATGCGGGTGTCCTTGCCAATCAGCACGGTCGGCCGCGCTTCCGACTTCTTGAGCACACGGCCGACGGCGTGGGCAAGGCGCAATACAAAGTCAGGCGTGATCGGCGCTTGCCCGACCGTTCCGCGAATGCCATCGGTTCCGAAATACTGCCTTGTCATCGTTATGTTTCCTGTCCTCGTTGTTCTTGCTTCATGGCGCACCAAACGGAGAGCGCCGCCACTGTCTCACGCACATCGTGCACGCGCACGATCGATGCGCCCTGCTCCACGGCCAGCACGGCGGCCGCGACGCTGGGCACCATGCGATCCTGCGCCGATTCGATGCCTGCGACCGCGCCCAGTGAAGACTTGCGAGACCATCCTGCGAGCAACGGCCAACCCGACGCGAGCAGCTCGCGTTGACGGCCCAGCAGAGCGAAATTCTGCACCACAGTCTTGCCGAAGCCGATGCCCGGATCGATCACGATCCTGTCCGGCTTGACGCCCAGAGTCGTCAGCGCCGATGCGCGCTCCACCAGGAAGGTGTGAACGGCAGGAACAACGTCGCCGATCATCGGTGCGACTTGCATGGTCTGCGGATCGCGATGCATGTGCATCAGGCAAACGCCGCAGAGCGGATGCGCCGCAATGGCTTCCAGCGCACCCGGCCGCCGTAGCGCCCACACATCATTGATGATGTCAGCGCCGAATTCCAGCACTGCACGCATGACCTCGGGTTTGTAGGTGTCGACGGAGATTGGCACTCCAAGTTTCACCGCTTCGCGAACGACAGGCACCACGCGCGCCAGTTCCGCATCGAGAAGTACGGCGGGACTTCCGGGGCGGGTCGACTCACCGCCGATGTCGAGAATGTCCGCACCCTGTATGACCAACTCGGCGCAATGACGCACAGCGGCTTCAGTGGACGCATGGGCGCCGCCGTCGGAGAACGAGTCAGGCGTGACGTTGACGATGCCCATCACCTTGGGCTGGGCCAAATCGATCGCGAAGCGCGAGGTGCGCCAGATCGCCGTCATTCCCCGGCTCCATGAAAAAACGGGGCCAGAGGCCCCGTTGATCGCCAAAGCGTCATGCTCAGGCTGCAGTCGGCGTCGGGTCGGGGTTCACCGCCGGCGTTCCGCCACTGCCGCCGCCGCTGCCCGAAGGCGGAATACGCGGCGTCCAGTCTTTCGGAGGACGCGGCGCACGGCCCGCCATGATGTCGTCGAGTTGCTCGGTGTCGATGGTTTCCCATTCGAGCAGCGCCTTGGCCATCGCATGCATCTTGTCGCTGTTTTCCTCGATCAGGCGGCGCGCCAGGGCGTACTGCTCATCGATGATGCGGCGAACTTCGGCATCCACCTTCTGCATGGTCGACTCGCTCATGTTCGTGGTCTTGGTGACCGAGCGTCCGAGGAATACTTCGCCCTCGTTTTCAGCGTACACCATTGGGCCCAGCGATTCGGTCATGCCATAGCGCATCACCATGTCGCGAGCGATCTGGGTCGCGCGTTCGAAGTCGTTGCTCGCGCCGGTCGTCATCTGGTGCATGAAGACTTCTTCAGCAATACGTCCACCAAAGAGCATGCTGATCTGGTTCAGCATGTATTCGCGGTCGTAGCTGTAGCGGTCCTGCGCAGGCAGGCTCATCGTCACGCCAAGGGCACGGCCGCGCGGAATGATGGTGACCTTGTGCACCGGGTCGCACTTGGGCAACAGCTTGCCGATGAGCGCATGGCCCGACTCGTGATAGGCAGTGTTGCGTCGCTCTTCCTCGGGCATGACCATGCTCTTGCGCTCGGGGCCCATGAAGATCTTGTCCTTGGCCTTCTCGAAGTCCTGCATTTCGACGACGCGCGCATTGCGGCGCGCGGCCATTAGCGCGGCTTCGTTGCACAGGTTGGCGAGATCCGCGCCCGACATGCCTGGAGTGCCGCGCGCAATGATGCTCGCGTTGACGTCCTGCCCCAAGGGCACCTTTCGCATGTGGACGTTGAGGATCTGTTCGCGGCCCCGAATGTCCGGCAGAGTCACATAGACCTGGCGGTCGAAGCGACCTGGACGCAGCAGCGCCGCATCGAGAATGTCCGGCCGATTGGTTGCAGCGACGACGATCACGCCAAGATTGGTCTCGAAGCCATCCATCTCGACCAGCATCTGATTGAGGGTCTGTTCCCGCTCGTCGTTGCCACCGCCGAGGCCGGCGCCGCGCTGGCGGCCGACAGCGTCGATTTCATCGATGAAGATGATGCAAGGCGCGTTCTTCTTGGCGTTCTCGAACATGTCGCGGACGCGCGCAGCACCCACACCGACGAACATTTCGACGAAATCCGAACCCGAAATCGAGAAGAACGGGACCTTGGCTTCTCCTGCGATGCTCTTGGCCAGGAGCGTCTTGCCGGTGCCTGGAGGGCCGACGAGCAACAGGCCCCGCGGGATGCGGCCACCCAGTTTCTGGAACTTCGCCGGGTCCTTAAGGAAATCGACGACTTCCTTGACCTCCTCCTTCGCCTCGTCGCAACCTGCGACATCCGCGAAAGTGACCTGGTTGTTGTTCTCGTCGAGCATCCGAGCCTTGCTCTTGCCGAAGCTGAAGGCGCCGCCTTTGCCGCCCCCCTGCATCTGTCGCATGAAGTAGACCCACACGCCGATCAGGAGCAGCATCGGCCCCCAACTTACCAGCAGCGTCATGAGGAGGGACCCTTCTTCACGCGGCTTGACGTCGAACTTGACGTTGTTGGCGATCAGGTCGCCGACGAGGCCGCGGTCGAGATAGGTGGCCGTCGTGCGGATCTTGCGGTCGTCGTTGGTGATCGCGACGATCTCGCTGCCGCCCTGGCCTTCCTGGATCGTGGCGCTCTTGATGCGGTTACTGCGGACCTCCTCGAGGAAGTCCGAATACCCGATGTTGCCTGCGCCGGCTACGCCGCGGGTGTCGAACTGCTTGAACACAGTGAACAACACCATCGCAATGACGAGCCATACGGCAACTTTGGAAAACCACTGATTGTTCAAACGAAGCTCCAGTCGAAAGCGCGTGCCATGAAAAACTAAAAACGCGCTGTGGGGACGCAATTGGCGACCATTTTAGGCTTTTCAATCTGCGAAAAGCCCTAATTTCCCCATAGCAGCCATAGGGCAAACGGTTTTAAGACAGTCGTATGCCGGACGGCCGCCGTATCACTTTGTATCCGGACTCTTGATTCCGATGCCCACCATGAAGGTCTCCGAGGATTTATCGCGCGAAGCCTTCGGTTTGAAGGGCTTTACGACGCGAAAGTTGTCCTTGAAAAGCTGGGTCAGCTCGCTATAGCCACTTCCATGAAACAGCTTGGCAACGAGGGTGCCCTCGGGCTTCATGTGATGCCGTGCGAAGTCGATTGCAAGCTCGATCAGGTGCGCAACACGGGCGGTGTCGGCAGACGCGATCCCTGAGAGGTTCGGGGCCATGTCGGAGACGACCACATCCGCCAAGCGGCCGGACATCGCCTCAGACAGGCGCCCAAGCACTTCGGCCTCACGAAAATCGCCCTGAAGGAAGGTCACCCCTTCGATCGGCTCCATGGGAAGGATGTCTAGCGCAATGATGGTTCCCGCGAGTTCTCCCGCGGCCGCTCCGCCGGGTGAGAGCCGTCGCCGCACGTACTGGCTCCAGGCACCAGGCGTGGAGCCCAGGTCGACCACCATATGCCCCGGCTTGATAAGACCGAGGCTTTCGTCGATTTCCTTCAACTTGTAGGCGGCGCGAGCCCTGTAGCCCTCTCGAGAAGCGAGTTTGACGTATGGGTCATTCACGTGGTCGTGCAGCCACGCCTTGTTGACCTTCTTGGCTTTCGGTTTGGGATTCATTGACATCGATAATACGGGGATGCCCGCCATTCAACTTACCCCTGCGCAGCGCAAGGTGCACCGCTCCGAAGCGCACCATCTGGATCCGATCGTGATGATCGGCGGTGACGGGCTGACGCCAGCCGTGAAGAAGGAAACCGACGCCGCCCTCAAGGCGCATGGCCTGATCAAGGTGCGCGTCTTCTCTGACGACCGAACCGCTCGCGAAGCCATGCTTCAGACCCTGGCCGACGAACTGGACGCAGCACCCATCCAGCACATCGGCAAGCTGCTCGTCCTCTGGCGGCCTATTCCCCCAAAGGAGAAAGCGATCGACGAAGACCGCATGCCAGGCCCGCGCGATGTCAAGGTGATCAAGTACAGCAAGCGCGCCGGCCAACGTCCTGAAATCAAGACGCTGCGCGTGCTTGGCAACCAACGCCTGACCCCCGGCGGCAACATCAAGCGAGCCAAGGCGAAGAAGCCGCTGTCGGACAAGAAGCGCCGCCAGGCGGATTGAGGATGCCGACGCAGACCGCGGGACGACCGCAGCGCCACATCCTGTGCATGAAATGGGGCACCAAGTACGGGCCCGAATACGTCAATCGCCTGTACGCCATGGTGCGGCGACATCTGACCGGCGACTTCAATTTCGTGTGCCTTACCGACAACAGCGAAGGTATCCGGAGTGAGGTCCAGTGTTTTCCGATTCCGCCGCTGAATCTCGAACTGGCGCCCGGCCAGGTCGATCGGGCCTGGAAGAAGCTCACCACCTTCGAGAAAGACCTACACGGCTTGCGCGGGACGGCACTGTTCGTCGACCTGGACGTTGTCGTGGTTGGCAGCCTGGACGAGTTCTTTGAGTATCCGGGCGAGTTCCTGATCATTCACGACTACGAACGCCCTTGGCGCCGGCGGCGAATCACCGGCAATTCGTCCGTGTACCGCTTTGAACTGGGAGCGCATCCAGACGTCCTCGCCCACTTTCGCGAGAACATGGACGCGGTGCAGGCGGAGTTTCGCAATGAGCAGACTTACCTGTCCGACTTCATGTACCGGAAAGGCAAGCTTGCTTACTGGCCGGAAGCTTGGTGTCCGAGCTTCAAGTACCACGGGATTCCGAGCTGGCCCAGCAATTACTGGCGAGAACCTTTCGTGCCGGAGGGCGCCAGGATCATGGTGTTCCACGGCGAATGCAATCCGCCCGATGCGCTGGCGGGGAGGCGCAACCGCCGCTTTCGTTTCATCCGGCCGGCCCGCTGGATCACCCAGTTCTGGAAGGCCTGATCAACCTCGGCGCGGGCCCATTCGCCAGAGTAGCGCACCGGCGCAAGCCCACTGCCCCAGGTACATGACGCTTCCCAGTGAATGCCAAAACCTGAGGTTTTCGCGCGCCACGATGCGCGGCGCGACTGCATATTGCTGCAGTAGAGCCAGCAACAGCGCTGTGATCACGAGAAAGACGGCGGTTCGCGCAGCAGCAGTGACGCGTTCATCGGCCTGGGCGCGAAAGTAGATCAGCAGGATCAGCCCGCAAGAAAGCGCCAGCCATGTCTGGGCGGCGAACAGTTGCGCCGCGAAGTTACCCGCAACAGATGGGCTGCCCAGCCGTGCGAACAACATCGGCACGACAATAAATCCGACCGCCGACAGGCTGCCCCACCAGAGGGCGGCGAGCATGAGGGCGATGCGGTCTTTCATCCTGCGTTCAGAGGTAGCTGACGGCGACGATTTCGTACCGCTTCAGGCCGCCCGGCGCTTGCACCTCCGCGGTGTCGCCCTCTTCCTTGCCGATCAACGCGCGCGCGATTGGACTGGAGACGTTGATGAGACCGAGCTTCAGGTCGGCTTCGTCTTCGCCCACGATCTGGTACTTGACGGCTTCGCCGGTCTTTTCTTCTTCGAGTTCCACCGTTGAGCCGAAGACGACCTTGCCCCCCGCGTCGAGTTCGGACGGGTCGATGATTTGTGCTGCGGACAGCTTGCCTTCGATGTCCTGGATGCGGCCTTCGATGAAGCCCTGACGGTCTTTGGCGGCTTCGTATTCAGCGTTTTCGCTGATGTCTCCTTGCGCGCGCGCCTCCGCGATCGAGTTGATCACACCGGGGCGATCGACGGTCTTGAGCCTTTGCAGCTCTTCGCGCAGCTTCTCGGCGCCGCGCTTGGTGATGGGGATGGTTGCCATTGGGTTGCTCCAGAAAGCGAAACCGCCGAACGCTGCCGTTCGGCGGTTGAAGGGAGAGAAAAATTCAGACGAGCTTGCGTCCAGTCAGCCGGCTCAGAATGGCGAGCGGGCTCGATTCAGGATTGTATTGCCTTGCTGCGGGCAGATGCAGCGTCTGTTCAAGCATGTACTGCCCCGACATGACCGCGTGAGAAGTCTGGTCCGAGAAGCACACCCAGACCGATCCTGCCGGAAACGGCACCGTTTCCTGCTCGGCATTCTTTTGATATTGAAGGTCAGACTTCATGCCGTCGTGCAGTTGGAGCATGAGGTGGTCGTATTCGCTGCGCAGCGACTTCGTCACGCGAAGAGCCCGGAGCATCTTCGCCTCCCAACGTGAATACGGCTTTGCGCGCGGAAGGAAGCGTTCGGCAACCTTCTCGAACGGCTCGCCAACGCGCCATACACGCGGCGCGCCGTCCGGGTTGGCATTTGTGAACACACGCAAGATTCTCTCGCCGTAGTTGGGGCGCGAAGGAAAGGCGTCGACGTGCAGCCGACGGTCATCTGCCCGCCATGACTGCACCCGCGTCTCAACCTGCGCCGGACGATAGCTGGTCGGCGCCAGCCGCAAGGCCGGCGTGTAGTGCGGCAAGAGGCCGTGAATCAATTGCTGGGCCTGTGCGCGAAAGCGTCCGATCATGGTCGACACCGCGCGCTGGCGCTCCTCGTCTCCTGCCACGCCTTTCAGGCGCCCGTTAGCATCCAGGCTGATGTTGCGCACGTCGGGCGACAAGACTGCCGGTGTCAGCAAGGCGCGCTCGTCAGGCAGTATGTCGAATCCGAGCCGAGGGAAGTACAGAACCTTTCCCGCCTCTAGCTCGGCAATCCACGCCTCGTTCGCCGTCGCTGCGTTCCAGTCGGACAGGTCAAGTTCTACGAGTTGGGTGTCCATTGGAAAAGGGCTCCTTCCACTCAGCGACGGATCAGGCAAGCTGAGCGTGCATCTCCTGGACCGAAATGACGCCGAGGTCGTCCATGTGCTGCATGCCTTCGACGGCCGCTTCGGCGCCGAAGATGGTCGTGAACGTCGTCACGCGCGCCAGGAGCGCGGACGTACGAATCTGACGCGAATCAGCGATAGCGTTTCGCCGCTCTTCCACCGTGTTGATGACCAAGGCGATCTCATTGTTCTTGATCATGTCCACGATATGCGGACGCCCTTCGGTGACCTTGTTGACTACCGCGCAACCCACACCCGCCGCATTGATTGCCGCAGCGGTTCCTTTGGTGGCGATGAGGTCGAATCCCAGCGCAGCCAGCCCGCGAGCGACTTCCACGGCGCGCGGCTTGTCGTTGTTCTTCACCGAGATGAAGACTCGGCCGGACTTCGGCAGGTGCGTGCCGGCGCCCAATTGCGATTTGACGAAGGCTTCGCCGAAGGTCTTGCCCACGCCCATCACTTCGCCGGTCGACTTCATCTCCGGGCCGAGAATGGTGTCCACGCCAGGGAACTTGACGAACGGGAACACGGCCTCCTTGACGCTGAAGTACGGCGGCGTGACCTCGCGCGTGACGCCCTGCGACGTCAGCGACTGGCCGGCCATGCAACGAGCGGCCACCTTGGCCAACTGAATCCCCGTCGCCTTGCTCACGTAAGGCACCGTGCGGGACGCGCGCGGATTCACCTCCAGCACGTAGATCACATCTTCGCCGTCCTTTTCCTGGATCGCGAACTGCACGTTCATCAGGCCCACCACGTTCAGCGCCTTCGCCATGGCGGCGCTTTGGCGCTTGAGCTCGGCAATGGTTTCCGCTTTCAGGCTGTAGGGAGGCAAAGAACAAGCGGAATCGCCGGAATGCACGCCCGCCTGCTCGATGTGTTCCATCACACCGCCGATAAGCGTGTTGCCCTCCGCATCGCGAAGGCAATCGACATCGCACTCGACCGCATCATTCAGGAAGCGATCAAGCAGCACCGGCGAATCGTTGCTTACCTTGACCGCCTCGCGCATGTAGCGCTCGAGGTCGCGCTGCTCGTGCACGATTTCCATGGCGCGACCACCGAGCACGTAGCTCGGACGCACGACAAGCGGATAACCAAGCGCAGCAGCCTTCTCGAGCGCTTCGGGTTCGGTGCGGGCGGTGGCGTTCGGCGGCTGACGTAGCTTGAGCTCATGCAGCAGCTTCTGAAAGCGCTCACGGTCTTCGGCGGCGTCGATCATGTCCGGCGAAGTGCCGATGATCGGCACACCATTGGCTTCGAGGTCGAGCGCGAGCTTGAGGGGGGTCTGACCGCCGTACTGCACGATGACACCCGTCGGCTTTTCCTTGTCGACGATTTCCAGCACGTCTTCAAGCGTGAGTGGCTCGAAATACAGTCGGTCGCTCGTGTCGTAGTCCGTCGACACCGTCTCAGGATTGCAGTTGACCATGATGGTCTCGTAGCCGTCCTCGCGCATTGCCAGTGCGGCATGCACGCAGCAGTAGTCGAATTCGATGCCCTGCCCGATGCGGTTGGGGCCTCCGCCCAGGACCATGATCTTCTTCTTGCTGGTGGGTTCGGCCTCGCACTCGTCGTCGTAGGTCGAATACATGTAGGCGGTGTTGGTGGCGAATTCGGCCGCGCAAGTGTCGACACGCTTATAGACGGGACGCACGCCCAGCGCACGACGCTTTTCGCGGATTGCGGTATCGGTGGTCTTCAGCTGGCGCGCGAGGCGGCGGTCGGAGAAGCCCTTTTTCTTGAGCGCGAGCAGAGTGTCCCGATCGATCTCGTCGAGGGACTTGGTTTCCAGTTCGAGTTCGATCTTGACGATTTCCTCGATCTGTACAAGGAACCAGGGGTCGATCTTGGTCAAGGCGAAGACTTCATCCACGCTCAAGCCCATTGCAAAGGCATCGCCGACGTACCAGATCCGGTCGGGCCCCGGCTCACCGAGTTCCTTTTCAAGCACTTCGCGGTCTTGCGTCTTCTCGTTCAGCCCATCGACGCCGACTTCGAGGCCACGCAGGGCTTTCTGGAACGATTCCTGGAAGGTGCGGCCCATCGCCATCACCTCGCCGACGGACTTCATCTGTGTCGTCAGGCGCGAATCGGCCTGCGGGAATTTCTCGAAAGCGAAACGCGGAATCTTGGTGACCACGTAGTCGATGCTCGGCTCAAAGCTCGCAGGCGTGGCGCCGCCCGTGATCTCGTTGCGCAATTCGTCGAGCGTGTAGCCTACCGCCAGCTTGGCGGCCACTTTCGCAATCGGGAAACCCGTCGCCTTGGAGGCCAGAGCGGACGAACGCGACACACGCGGATTCATCTCGATGACGACCATGCGGCCGTCCATCGGGTTGATCGAAAACTGGACGTTGGAGCCGCCCGTGTCGACACCGATCTCGCGCAGCACGGCCAGCGAGGCGTTGCGAAGGATCTGGTATTCCTTGTCCGATAGCGTCTGTGCGGGTGCAACGGTGATCGAATCGCCGGTATGCACGCCCATGGGATCCAGGTTCTCGATTGAGCACACGATGATGCAGTTGTCGGCCTTGTCGCGGACGACTTCCATCTCGTACTCTTTCCAGCCGAGCAGCGATTCTTCGATCAGCAACTCGTTTGTCGGCGAGGCTTCGAGGCCGCGCTTGCAGATGGTTTCGAACTCTTCGGGGTTGTAGGCAATGCCGCCACCCGTGCCGCCGAGCGTAAAGCTCGGACGAATTACGACCGGGAACCCGACCGTCTTCTGCACAGCCCAGGCTTCGTCGAGCGAATGCGCGATGCCCGAGCGTGCAGAGCCCAGGCCGATCTTCGTCATTGCGTCCTTGAACTTCAGGCGGTCCTCGGCCTTGTCGATGGCTTCGGGCGTGGCGCCGATCAGCTCGACCTTGTACTTCTCGAGCACGCCGTTGCGCCAAAGGTCCAGCGCGCAATTGAGCGCAGTTTGTCCGCCCATCGTCGGGAGGATTGCGTCCGGGCGCTCCTTGGCGATGATCTTCTCGACCGTCTGCCAGGTGATCGGCTCGATGTAGGTCACGTCGGCGGTGGCCGGGTCCGTCATGATCGTCGCCGGATTGCTGTTGATGAGGATGACCTTGTAGCCCTCTTCGCGCAGCGCCTTGCAGGCTTGCACGCCGGAGTAGTCGAACTCGCAGGCTTGGCCGATGATGATCGGGCCAGCGCCGATGATGAGGATGCTCTTGAGATCTGTGCGCTTAGGCATTCTTCTGTCCTTCTTTGTGACTTTGCATGAGTGCCGTGAAGCGGTCGAACAGGTAGCCGATGTCATGTGGTCCCGGCGAAGCTTCAGGATGGCCCTGGAAGCAGAAGGCGGGCTTGTCGGTTCGTGCCAAACCTTGCAGCGTGTTGTCGAACAGGCTGACGTGCGTGGGGCGCAAGTTGGCGGGCAGCGTCTTCTCGTCGACCGCAAAGCCATGGTTCTGGCTGGTGATGCTCACCCGACCGTTGTCGAGGTCCTTCACCGGATGATTGGCGCCGTGGTGGCCGAACTTCATCTTGAAGGTCTTCGCGCCGGAAGCCAACGCCATGATCTGGTGGCCGAGGCAGATTCCGAAAACCGGGATGCCGGTTTCGATGAGTTCACGCGTCGAATCGATGGCGTAGTCGCAGGGCTCCGGGTCGCCGGGGCCGTTGGCCAGGAAAATGCCGTCCGGGCGCAGTTTGAGCACGTCGGCAGCAGGGGTCTCCGCCGGCACGACGGTGATACGCGCGCCGCGCTGGGCGATCATGCGCAGGATGTTCTTCTTGACCCCGTAGTCGAACGCGACGACGTGAAACTTGGGCGTGATCTGCACGCCATAGCCGGAACCGAGCTTCCACTCGGTCTGCGTCCATTCGTACGTTTCCTTGACCGAAACCACCTTGGCAAGATCGAGGCCTGCCATGCTCGGCGCAGCCTTGGCTGCGGCAACGGCCTTGTCGATCAATTTCTGGGAGACCGTTTCGCCCTCTGGCAACCCGAGAATGCAGCCGTTCTGGGCGCCTTGCGTGCGCAAATGGCGTGTCAGCTTTCGGGTGTCGATGTTTGCAATGGCGACTGTGTTGCCTCGCACGAGGTATTCGTTCAGCGTCGCCGATTTGCGGAAGTTCGACGCGACGAGCGGCAGGTCCTTGATGATCAGGCCCGATGCATGAATCTTGTCGGCCTCGACATCTTCCTCGTTGGTGCCATAGTTGCCGATGTGCGGGTACGTGAGCGTCACGATCTGCTGGCAGTAACTCGGATCGGTCAGGATTTCCTGGTAACCGGTCATGGCGGTGTTGAACACCACTTCGCCAGTCGTGACGCCCGTGGCGCCGATCGAATTGCCGAGAAAAATCGTGCCGTCTGCAAGCGCCAGGATGGCGGGCGGGAATTTTCCCTTGAGAGACAAAAGCACTGGGATCTCCGGATGGATGACGCCCAAAGCGAACCCAAGAACTGAATTTGGGCTGCGACTTTCGTCGAGGAGTTGGCTTGCGTGCGCTGAGGGCGGGGTGTGAGCGGGAAAGCCCTTGATTATAGCCGTGGGCGGCTCAGGAAATGGCTCCCGCCGCGCTCGCATGCAGGCAGATCGCGGCGGCCGCGGCTACGTTGAGCGACTCCTCGCCGCCCGGCTGCGCTATCCGGATATGTTGGGCAGCCCGCGCCTCCAGTGCGGCCGAAACGCCCTGCCCTTCGTGTCCCATCAGCCATGCACAGGGATGAGGCAATCGGGCCCGATGAAGCCAATCGCCACGGTGCGAACTGGTGGCAACGCACGGCACGGCCAAGGCGTCCAGCGCGTCGATTTCCGCAGACTCGATCAGTCTCAGTCCGAAGTGCGCGCCCATGCCGGCGCGGAGCACCTTTGGCGCCCAGAGCGCAGCAGTCCCCTTGAGCGCGATGATCTGGGTGAATCCGAATGCGGCGGCGCTTCGCAAGATTGAGCCGACATTGCCCGCGTCCTGCAGGCGATCGAGCACCACAGTGGGAGCGGATGCCTCGAGATCCGGCGTGAGAGGCAAATCGAGCACAAACCCCATCGGAGCGGGCGATTCAAGGCCGCTGACTCCCGCCAGCAGGGCATCGGCGACCACCACCGTTTTTTCGGCGGCGTTCGTCCATTCGCGCGCTGACGTCGGCCAAAGCGACTCCGCAATAACCGCAATCGACGCACGAACGCCACGTTCTCGAGCTGCCCGGCACAGATGATCCCCCTCCAGCCATACGCGCCCCGTCTTCCGGTAGGCGCCGGGCTCGTGCGCAAGCTTGCGGAGTTCTTTGAGCAGCGGGTTGTCTCGCGAAGTGATGTGCCCGACGTCGGATGTCATGGCGAGATCTGTATTTCGATGCTGGTGACCCGCGTCACCGTCGCGTCGCCAGCGGCGCCAACAGCCTCGAGAGACCCGGAAGTGCGCACGAGTGCGGCGGCAACCGGGCTGAACGACCTGCGGTGATGCACGCAAGCACCGTGGCGCATCAACGCCTCCAGGTGTTCGGGCGTGCCGTAGCCTTTGTGACCGGCAAAGCCATATTGGGGATATTCGGCATGCAGTTGCTCACAAAGTCGATCGCGATACACCTTCGCCAGGATCGACGCCGCCGAAATGGCTTTGACGCGGGCATCGCCCTTGATCACCGCTTCGGCAAGCACACCGAGCGTGGGGAGCCGATTGCCGTCAACCAACACCTTGCCCGGCTTCAGTCGCAAGCCCTCCACGGCGCGGCGCATAGCAAGCATAGTGGCTTGGAGGATGTTGTGCGTATCGATTTCCTCGACGCTCGCCTGCGCGACCGAGCAGCACAGAGCTTTCGCAAGGATCTGTTCGTTGAGGCGCTCGCGCTGCAGCGCCGTCAACGTCTTGGAGTCGGCGAGGCCACGGATCGGACGTTTTTCGTCCAATATGACGGCAGCGGCGACAACCGGCCCGGCCAGCGGGCCCCTGCCTGCCTCGTCGACACCGGCGAGCAAGCCCGGCGCATCCCACACCAGGGTGGCCTGTTCAGCCTTCAAGAACTTTCTGGATTGCATTGGCGCACAGTGTCGGCGTATCGCGGAGCAATTCAGTATGCAGCGCGCTAAAACGTTGTTGCAAAGCGTGAACCTTCTCGGGCGCAGCGAGCCACCCAAGAGTCGCTTCGGCGAGAGCCTGCGGGGTCGCGTTGTCCTGCAGCAGTTCAGGGACGACGAACTCGCCGGAAAGAATGTTCGGCAGTCCGACCCATGGTTGAAGCTGCTTGTGCTTCATGACCAGGTTCCACGTCAACGTATTGACCCGGTACGAGATCACCATCGGCCGCTTGAACAGGGCGGCTTCGAGCGTTGCGGTCCCGCTGGCGATCAAGGTCACATCGCAGGCAGCCAGCGCCGCGTGTGACTGACCGTCCAGGAGCTTCACACGGCCGTCCATAACGCTGTCTCGCAGCAGTTGCTCCATTTCGGCTCGCAGGTTCGGCAGTACGGGCAGGATGAACTGGAGCGCCGGACGCGATTCGCGCATGACCGCGGCAGCGGCGAAGAATAGCGGTGCAAGGCGCCGGATCTCCGAGCCTCGACTTCCGGGCAGCAGCGCGACAACGGTCGCCTCTGCATCCAGTCCAAGAGACAGGCGGGCGGCCGCTTGGTCAGGCGTCATCGGAATGACGTTTGCCAACGGGTGGCCTACATAACTCGCGGCAATTCCATGCTTTGCGAGCAGTTTCGGCTCGAAAGGGAAAATACAAAGAACGTGGTCGGCAGCGGCCCGCAGCTTTTCCACCCGCTCCGGTCGCCACGCCCAGATCGAGGGACAGACAAAATGCGCCGTCTTCATGCCCCTGTTTCGCAGCGCCACTTCGAGATCCAGATTGAAGTCAGGCGCGTCGACACCGATGAAGATGTCCGGCCGTTCGCGAAGCAGGCGAGCTCGCAATTGCCGCCGGATGCCGGCTATTTCCGGATAGTGGCGCAGGACCTCGACGTACCCGCTGACAGCGAGCTTCTCCTGAGGCCACCAGGTCTCGAATCCGCGGGCAAGCATCCGCGGGCCGCCAATGCCCACAGCCTTCACGTCCGGCCAACGCGCCTGAAGCCCATCAATGAGAAGGCTGGCCAGCAGGTCGCCAGAGGCCTCGCCCGCGACCAGCGAAAACCGCCGCCCTGCAACTTCCGCCGTCATTGCCTTCAGCGCGCGATGCCGCTTGCTGCGCTGCCGAGGAACGCGCGCATTTGCGCCACGTCCGCCGCTGCGCCGGGCATCTCAGTGGCCAACTCGGCGATGCCTTCCCGGGCTTGGTCGAGCGTCTTGCCCTGGCGATAGAGCATCCTGTGCATCTCTCGGATCGCGGCGATCCGTTCAGCGGAAAAATCGCGCCGACGCAAGCCTACAAGATTGACGCCGCGGACAGCGAGCGGATTGCCGTCGACCACCATGAAAGGCGGAACGTCCTTGCCCACGTGGCTTGCAAAGCCGATCATCGAATGGGCGCCGATGCGCATCCGCTGGAGGATGCCGACGAGGCCGCCGACTGTGGCCCAGTCGCCGATTCGCACGTGCCCGGCCAACGTCACGTTATTGGCCATGGTGATCTGGCTGCCGAGTTGGCAATCGTGCGCAATGTGCACGTAAGCCATGATCCAGTTGTCGTCGCCAACTCGCGTGGTGCCGACGTCCTGTACCGTACCCAGGTTGAATGTGCAGAATTCGCGAATGGTGTTGCGATTGCCGATCACCAGTTCTGTCGGCTCCCCAGCATATTTCTTGTCTTGCGGTACCGCGCCGAGCGATGCGAACTGGAAGATGCGGTTGTCGTCGCCTATAGTGGTCCGGCCTTCGATCACGCAGTGCGCGCCGATGGTCGTGCGAGCCCCCACACGAACGTGCGGCCCGATCACGGCATAAGGCCCCACGCTCACAGTCGGATCCAGTTCAGCACCGGGATCGACGATGGCCGTCGAGTGAATCAGCGTCATGCCCACCGCAGTTTCAATTGATCTGGCGCATTGCGCACATCAGCGAGGCCTCGCATGCCAGCTCTGCCCCGACCAACGCTCGACCTTTGAACTTGGAGATGCCAGCCTTCATTCGTTCGATTTCCACTTCGAGCGTGAGTTGATCCCCAGGTTCGACGGGCCGCTTGAAACGGGCGCCATCGATGGCCGCAAAGTAGTAGACGGTGTTGTCGTCCGGAATGATGTCCAGCGAATGAAAGGAGAGCAGCGCGGCTGCCTGCGCCATGGCTTCGAGCATCAACACACCCGGCATTACCGGGCGATGCGGAAAGTGTCCGTTGAAAAAAGGCTCGTTCATGGTCACGTTCTTCAAAGCCTTGATTCGCTTGCCCTTTTCCATTTCGAGCACGCGATCCACAAGCAAAAACGGATAGCGGTGAGGTAGCAGCTTGAGGATTTGATGGATATCGAGCGTCATGATTTCTTGTCCTGCATCGTCAGTTTTTCCAGCGCCTTGAGGCGCTCGCGCAGACTGTGCAGTTGCTTGAGCGTGGCTGCATTCTTTTCCCAGGCGGCATTGTCGTCGATGGGAAACACGCCAGTGTATTGGCCCGGCTTGAGAATGGATCGCGTCACGAGCGAGTTGGACGAGATATGCACGTGATCGGCGATCGTGAGATGGCCCAGGACGCCAGCGCGGCCGCCGAACGTGCAGTACGCGCCGATGGTCGCGCTGCCGGCCACCGCCGTGCAGCCGGCCATTGCCGTGTGCTTGCCCACTCGCACGTTGTGGCCGATCTGGATCAGGTTGTCGAGCTTGACGCCGTCTTCAATCACGGTGTCTTCCAGCGCACCTCGATCGATACAGGTGTTGGCACCGATCTCGACGTCGTCGCCGATTCGCACGGCGCCAAGTTGCTCGATCTTGACCCATGCGCCTTCGTGCGGGGCAAGCCCGAATCCATCCGCGCCGATGACGACGCCCGGATGCAGAAGACACCTGTCTCCAATGACGCAATCCTCGCTCACCGTGACTCGGGACTTCAGCACGGTATCGGCACCGATGCGCACGCCCCGCTCCACGACGCACAGCGCGCCAATCCTGGCCGTGGGATGGACCGCAGCATCTGGATCGATGACGGCGCTCGGATGAATGCGCACGGTCTCCGGTCGTGCGTGTGCCTTCTTCCAGAGCTGAGTCAACCGGGCGAAGTACAGGTATGGGTCCGGTGTAGAAATGAATGCGCCGCGCTCTGCGGCGGCTTCTCGCATGGCAGGTGCGACGATGACACAGCCCGCCTTCGAGGCGGCCAGCTCTTTGCGATATTTGGGATGGCTCAGAAAGCTGATGGCATCGGGTCTTGCCACCGAAAGCGGTGCCAGCCGCTCGATGGACAATGCCGGATCGCCCTTAAGCTCGCCCCCGAGAGCATCGACGATCGCGCCTAACCGCAGTGCCACGCCGTTCTTCGGCGCTACTTGCCGCCGTTCGAGGACGACGCGTTCAGCGCCTTGATCACCTTCTCGGTGATGTCGTGCTTGGGATTGATATAGATCGCTTCCTGCAGGATCGCATCGTACTTTTCAGCTTCGGCCACCTGCTTGACCACGCGATTGGCCCGCTCGTAGACCTGCTGCAGTTCTTCGTTCTTGCGGGCGTTCAGATCTTCCTGGAACTCACGGCGGCGACGCTGGAAATCCCGGTCCTGATCGATCAAGGCACGTTGCCGTGTGATGCGCTGTGCCTCTGGAAGCGTCGGAGCCTCCTTTTCGAACTTCTCGGACGCCGCCTTGAGCGCCTCGCCCTGTGCGGTCAAATCCTTCTCGCGCTTGAGGAATTCGGCCTCCAGTTTTGCCTGAGCTGCCTTGGCGGGCAGCGCTTCGCGCAGAACGCGGTCAGGATTCACAAAACCGATGCGGAATGTTTCCTGCGCGTGGGCGGGTGTCCCCACCGCCAGAAAGGCGGGGATCAGCAGCGCACCTGCGACACGGAGCAATGGGGTCATTAGAAGGAAGTTCCGATCTGGAATTGCAGGCGTTGAATTCTATCCTCCGGGATGTTGTTCAAGACGTCCGCCTTCTGGTACACGACCGGAATGGCATACGCCAGGCGCAGCGGGCCAAGGGGGGATATCCAGCTGATTCCAAGGCCGACGGACGCGCGGATCTTGGTGATCGCATCCCACTGAGCATCGGTGGAGAACGTATTGCGCTCTGCCCAGACGTTGCCGGCATCGAAGAATCCGTAGAGACGCAGAGTCCGATCGTTGCCCGCACCCGGGAACGGAGTGCTCAACTCGGCATTGAAGATAGCCTTTTTAGTGCCACCCAGCGCCGCACCCTCGACCTGGCCATAGACTGGCACGTCCGTCGGCCCCAGGGAGTTCTGTTCGAAGCCGCGAACGGAGCCCAACCCGCCAGCATAGAAATTCTTGAAGATCGGATAAGGATTGTCACCAAAGGCCTTGGCGTACCCGAAATCGCCGTTCACTGCGAATGTGTACTGCTTGTTGAGCGGGAACCACTGCTGGTATTGGTAGCTGGTCTTGTAGTACTTCATGTCTCCGCCGGAGCCAATTTCGAGATTGGCACGCTGCAGACGACCACGCGTCGGGACTAGCGCGCTATCGCGATCGTCGCGCGCCCAGCCAACGGTCAGAGGGATGCCCCAGACCGAGTTGTTTGCACAGAATGAAACAAGGCCATCCGGTCCCGTCGTACATCCGAAGTAGTCGCGGTACGACTGCGGCGTTGCCGCGGAGATGTAAGTGCCGGGGTCGAAACGGTAACGCTCGAGGCCTGCGCCAAAATAGACCGTGTCCACCTCGCTGAACGGCACGCCGAAGCGGATGCTCCCGCCCTCGTTCACCAGTTTGTAGTCGCCATCCACGTTGTAATACGGCCGGGTCGTCGTGGTGTAGAGACTGAAAGTGCGTGAGATGCCATCCTTAGTGAAGTAAGGATCGGTGGTGGTCAACGAGATCGTGCGGTTGTACTTGCTCGTGTTGACCTGCACGCCCAGGTAGTTGCCGGAACCGAACACGTTCTCCTGCGAAATACCAAAGGTCAACGAAACTTTGTCCGCGGTGGAGAAGCCGGCGCCCAACTGCAATGAGCCAGTGGGCTTTTCAACCACGTTGATAGTCAGGTCCACCTGGTCGGGCGAGCCCGGCACTTCCTGGGTGTCGACGTTGACGTCGGTGAAGAATCCCAGACGGTCCACACGATCGCGCGACAGCTTGATCTTGTCGCCGTCATACCAGGAGGCCTCGTACTGCCGGAATTCGCGTCGGATGACTTCGTCGCGCGTGCGATTGTTACCGCCGATCGACACACGGCGCACATACACGCGCCGACCTGGATCGGCGTTCAGGGTCAATGCGACACGATTGTTGGTGCGGTCGATCTCGGGCTCGGCCTGCACTCGCGCGAACGCATAGCCGAAAGAGCCGAAATAATCGGTAAACGCCCTGATTGTCTCGTTGAGTTGTTCGCCGTTGTAGGGCTCGCCGGGTCGAATGGTCACCAGCGACTTGAATGCGTCTTCGCGTCCCAGGAAATTGCCAGACAGCTTGACGCCGGAGACGATGAATTTTTCGCCTTCGCTGATGTTGACGGTAACTGCCAGATCCTGACGATCCGGAGAAATTGCAACCTGGGTCGAGTCGATGTGAAACTCCAGGTAGCCGCGTGACAGATAGTAGGAGCGCAGCGTCTCCAGGTCGGCATTGAGCTTGGTGCGAGAGTACTGGTTGGACTTGGTGTACCAGCTCAACCAGCCACCACTGTCCTGGTCGAAGAGGCTGAGCAGCGTGGATTCGCTGAAATCCTTGTTTCCGACGATGTGCACTTCGCGAATGCGTGCGGGCTCGCCTTCGGTCACGGTAAAGGTGAGATTGACGCGATTGCGCTCGATCGGAGTCACAGTCGTGACGACCTGGGCGTTGTACAGGCTCCGGCTCACGTATTGGCGCTTCAGCTCCTGCTCCGCACGATCGGCCAGTGCCTTGTCGTAAGGGCGTCCGTCGGCCAGACCCACTTCGCGCAACGATTTCACGAGTGCGGCCTTGTCGAATTCCTTGGTGCCGACGAAGTCGACCTCGGCAATGGTCGGCCGCTCTTCGACGACGACGACGAGCACATTGCCATTGACGTCGATTCGCACGTCCTTGAACAAGCCCAGATCGAACAAAGCACGGATCGCTGCCGAGCCACGTTCGTCGTTGTACGTGTCGCCTACGCGAAAGGGCAGCGAGGCGAAAATCGTACCCGGCTCCACACGCTGGAGGCCTTCGACGCGGATGTCGCGAACCGTGAATGGTTCGACCGCCCAGGCCGCAGTGGCGGCAATTGCGCTGGCCACCATTACGGCGACGCTGCGCAGGCGAAAGCGACTGAATGTTTTGTTCATCTGTGAATTTGCGCCGGCGCGGAATGGGCCGGCAGATAGTTAACCAAAGAGCCGCGTGACGTCGTTGAAAAGTGCGATCGACATCATGACAAGCAACAACGCAACACCGCCGCGCTGAAGCCGTTCCATCCATGCGTCTGAGACACTCCTGCCGGTCAGGCCCTCCCAAAGATAATACATCAGGTGTCCTCCATCGAGGACCGGCAACGGCATGAGGTTCAGCACGCCGAGACTGACGCTGATGAGTGCGAGGAACACCAGGTATTGGGTAATGCCAAGGCTTGCGGACTTGCCCGCATAGTCGGCGATCGTCAGGGGGCCGCTCAGATTCTTGAGCGATGCTTCGCCGACGACCATCTTGGCCATCATGCGCACCGTGAGGGCGGACACTTCCCATGTCCGAACGAACCCATGCAAGAGCCCGTCAATGGCCCCTTGCCTCACGAGAACCATCTCAGGAGGAGCCCCGACGTAAGCACCGACGCGGCCGATCTTGACGCCTGCCTCATCGCGAACGTCGGGGGCCACATCGAGCTTCAGCACCTGGCCGGCACGTTCGACTCTCCATGGCTGGACCCTCGGCTGGTCGCCGTCGATCGAAGCGCGGATCACCTCACGCAGTTGTTGGCCATCGACGATCGTGGTCGCACCCACCTCCCGAACGACGTCGCCCGCGTGCAGACCGGCCCGCTCCGCAGCACTGTTCGCCATCACCTCGCCAATCTCCGGACGCGTCAATGGAGCAACGATGCCGATCTTTCGGAACATCTGCGCATCGGCGTCCTTGGCCTCTATACGGCTCAACGGCAATATGAGTTCGCGCGATGGGCGCCCGCCCTCACCTGCAATCTCAAGCGTAAGGTCGCGCCCGTCAAGGGCGCCACGAGTCATGCGCCAGCGCAGATCTTCGAAAGACCGCACCGGCTCCAGCGCACCGTCGAAGCCCGCCCGCGTGATGTGCTCTCCGCCGCGCAGCCCCGCGCCTTCGGCCAACGACGCCGCCACGGGGCGCGCAAGCTTCGCGGAAGGCTCCTCGACGCCAACCCAACTCACGACGCTATAGAGCAGCACTGCCAAGAGCAGATTTGCAATGGGCCCCGCAGCGACTATCGCAGCGCGCGACCGCAAGGGTTGTGTGTTGAATGCGCGATGCCGCTCTTCAGGGAGCACCGGGCCTTCGCGCTCGTCCAGCATCTTCACGTATCCGCCGATCGGAAACATGCCGATCACGAACTCGGTGGTCTGCCCAGGATGCTGGCGCTTCGGCTGCCAGCGATAGAGCGCCGCCCCAAATCCGACCGAGAAGCGCAGGACCTTCACGCCACAGGCCACCGCCACTCGGTAGTGACCGTACTCGTGAACTGCGATCAGCAAGCCGAGCGCGACGATGAAGGCAACGACTGTGAGCATCGGATTTCCGATCGTGGGTGGTTAGGCAGCGAAGCGCAATGCGGCTGCGTTGGCTGCGGCACGGGCGCTGGCATCGAGTGCGAGCAAGTCGCCAAGCGACTCCGGCTTGGAGGGAAGCACCGCCTCCAAAGTTTCCATGTTGACTGCGTGAATGCGGTCGAAGCGAAGTCGCCGGTCCAGGAAGGCTTCAACGGCCACTTCGTTGGCAGCGTTCAGAATCGCCGTCGTCCCCGGAGCGGCGCGAAGTGCATGCCAGGCCAGTTCGAGGCCGGGAAAGAGCGCCGCGTCGGGTGGATCGAAGGTCAAGGCCGACATTTGACGAAAATCAAGTCTGCCCGCGCCGCTTTCGATCCGCTCAGGCCAGGCAAGCCCCACGGCGATGGGTACACGCATATCAGGCGTTCCGAGTTGGGCAATCACAGATGAATCCGCAAACTGAACCATCGAGTGCACCACGCTCTGAGGATGAATGACGACCTCGATTTGATCCGGCCGCACTCCGAACAAGTGACGTGCCTCGATCACTTCGAGCGCCTTGTTCATCATGGTCGCGGAGTCCACCGAAATCTTGCGGCCCATCACCCAGTTCGGATGAGCGCAAGCCTCTTCTGGCGTGACGTTGATCAGCGATGCGGGTTCACGCGTTCGAAACGGCCCGCCGGAAGCAGTCAAGATGATCTTGTCGATCCGCCGCGCCCACGTCGACGGGTCTTCCGGAAGCGACTGGAAAATCGCCGAGTGTTCGCTGTCTATCGGCAGCAGGGTCGCTCCGCCCTGCCGCACAGTGCTCATGAACAGTTCGCCGCCAACGACCAAGGCTTCCTTGTTTGCCAGCAATAGCCGTTTGCCTGCTTGAGCGGCGGCCAGGCAAGGCCCCAGTCCTGCGGCGCCGACGATGGCCGCCATGACGACATCCGCTTCGTCGTGGGACGCAATCGTCTCGATCGAATTCCTACCCTGCAATACGCGTGTAGGTATTCCGTTTTGCCTTAGTTTTTCAGCAAGAAGATCCGCGTGCGCCGCGCTGGCCATGGCGGCGAACTTCGGTGAGAAGCGCGCGCATTGCGCCAGCATCTCGTCGACCTTCGTTGCCGCGGACAAGGCAAAGACTTCAAACCGGTCGGGATGTCGAGCGATCACGTCCAAGGTGCTCACGCCGACGGACCCCGTCGAGCCGAGCACAGTGACGCGCTGTCTGATTGAGTTCACAGGGAGGCCAACATCATTGCGATAGGCAGCGTCGGAAGCAAAGCATCAACCCGATCAAGAACGCCGCCATGCCCCGGCAGCAGGGAACTGCTGTCCTTCGCACCCGCACTTCGCTTGATCAAGGATTCGACCAGATCACCCACCACGCTCATTGCCGCGAGGAATATTACGCCTATCAACAGGAGCCACCAGCCACGATCAGCCAGCCGCGTATAGAGGCTGACGACCGTGGCCTGCAGCGCCGCGTCGCTCCAGGTCCAGGCGATGGCCAAAATGATCACGCCAGCCATGCCTCCCCATACGCCCTCCCAGCTCTTGCCGGGGCTGATGCTGGGCGCAAGCTTGTTATGAGTAAATTTGAGCCCGAACGCCCTGCCCGCGAAATAGGCAAACACGTCGGCGACCCACACCAATACAAGGATCGACAACAGGAAGTTGATCCCGATCATCCGCGCTTGCACTGCGGCAAGCCACGCGACCCACAGTGCCAACAAGCCTCCTACCAACCGCAATCCCTTGGGGACTCGCGGCCATCCTGGCACTGCAACCCGGAGCAGTGCGGCGCCACCCAATACCCAGGCAGCACTGGCGACGATCCAGACGAGAAGCAGGGGCGCATCGAGCAGTCCCAGCCACCAGGACAGCGAGCAAAGCAAGACGATTTCGACCCCGAGGAACAGCGATACGGCTTGACCGTAGCCATTGAGGCGGCCCCATTCCCAGCCAGCGGCGCCGATCAAGGCGAGCATGACGCAGCCGAAGGGAACGTAGGACGGATAGAAAAGCGCTGGGAGAAGGATCGCCAGCAAGACGGCCGCTGTGATGATGCGTTGTTTGAGCATGCGCTCAGGCTACTTGCTGATCAGGCCGAGCCGGCAACCGGACCTGCGCCGACGTTTTTCCGTATCGACGCTCGCGAAGCTGGTACGCATCAATAGCCTCGTCCAGTGCGGCTTCATCGAAATCGGGCCAAAGCCTGTCACTGAAGAACAACTCGGAATAGGCGCTCTGCCAGAGAAGAAAATTGGAAAGCCGTTGTTCGCCACCGGTGCGGATGAATAGATCGGGGTCCGGTACGTGCGAGAGCGCCATGGCGGCATCGAGATTGGCTTCCGTCAGCGCTTCGCCTCGAGCCACCAGTTGCGCCGCGGCCCTGGCAATGTCCCAGCGGCCGCCGTAGTTAAAACAAACGTTGAGAACTAGTCGACTATTGTGAGCCGTCGCAGTTTCCGCCTGGATCAGCCCGGCCGCGATCTTCTCGGACAGCCCCCCCCGCTCACCCACGAAATGAAGGCGGACGCCATCGTGGCTCAACTTCGGAACCTCACGAGCAAGCGCACCAACCATCAAGTCCATTAGTCCGGACACTTCCTCGATGGGTCGATTCCAGTTCTCCGACGAGAAGGCGAAGACCGTCAGCACAGCGACACTACGCGCCACGCAAGCCTTGACGCATCGCCTCAAGGATTCGACGCCCTGCTTGTGCCCCGCCACCCGCGGCAGGAAACGACGCGTTGCCCAGCGCCCATTCCCGTCCATGACGATGGCAATGTGATGAGGAATCGCGCGCGGACTCTTCATGTCAGACCGCCATGATCTCGGCTTCCTTGGCTGTCACCAGCCGGTCGATCTCAGCAATGTGTCGGTCGGTGACCTTTTGGATTTCAGCCTCTGCGCGCTTCTGATCGTCTTCGGATGCCAGCTTGTCCTTGACCAGTTTCTTGATTGCGTCGTTTGCATCGCGCCGCAGATTCCGCGTGGCGACCTTCGCGCTTTCGCCTTCGTTGCGGACCAGCTTGGTCATTTCCTTGCGCCGCTCCTCGCTCATGGGAGGCATCGGAACGCGGATCAAGTCCCCCATCGAAGCGGGGTTGAGGCCGAGGTCGCTTTCGCGAATCGCCTTTTCAATCTTGGCGCCCATACCCTTTTCCCAAGGCTGAACGCTGATGGTCCGCGAATCGAGCAGTGCAACGTTGGCAACTTGGGACAGCGGCACCGACGAACCGTAGTACTCGACGTGGATGGAGTCCAGCAGAGCGGGACTTGCCCGACCTGTCCGAATCTTGGTGAGGTTGTTTTGGAACGCCGCCAGCGATTGGTTCATCTTGGCGTCTGTTGCGTTTCGAATGTCTGCAATGGTCATAGATACTTTCTCCGCTCAGGCATGCACCAGCGTGCCTTCGTCCTCGCCCATAACGACGCGCTTCAACGCGCCATTCTTGAAAATCGAGAACACCTTGATCGGCAGATTCTGGTCCCGGCACAGCGCAAAAGCCGTGGCATCCATAATGCCGAGGTTTTGAGCGATAGCTTGGTCGAAGCTCAACATCGAATAGCGGGTTGCGCTCAGGTCTTTCTTGGGATCGGCGGTATACACGCCATCGACCTTGGTCGCCTTGAGGACCAGCTCGGCCCCGATTTCGGCGCCGCGCAGCGCCGCGGCAGTGTCCGTCGTGAAGAACGGGTTGCCGGTGCCGGCAGCAAAAATCACCACTTTGCCTTCTTCCAGATACTGGAGGGCCTTGGGGCGCACATAAGGCTCGACGACCTGCTCGATGGCGATGGCGGACATCACGCGCGCAATGAGGCCTTGCTTGTTCATAGCGTCGGCCAAGGCAAGTGCGTTCATGACAGTCGCCAGCATGCCCATGTAGTCGGCCGTGGCGCGGTCCATTCCGACGGAACCGCCGGCAACGCCACGAAAGATGTTTCCGCCGCCGATCACAACTGCGACTTCGACGCCCATGTTCACCACCTCTGCCACCTCGCCAACCATACGGACGATCGTTGCGCGATTGATGCCAAAGGCGTCGTCGCCCATCAATGCCTCTCCCGACAGCTTCAACAAGATTCGCTTGTGGGCTGGGCGGGCTTCAGGCATGGAGGATTTCCTTTGAGGTTGGCGGGTGCGAGTGTAAGACGTGGTAGCGAGCAGGCAATGGAGCAATGCGCACCATTGCCTGATATCGGCTTAAGCCGCAGCCTTGGCCGCTGCGACTTGGGCGGCGACCTCGGCTGCGAAATCGTCGACCTTCTTTTCGATGCCTTCGCCCACCACATAGAGCGTGAAGGCCTTGATCGACGTGCCAGCTGCCTTGAGCATCTGCTCGACGGTCTGCTTGTCGTTCTTGACGAACGCTTGGTTGTGCAGCGAAACCTCCTTGAGGTACTTCTGCACGCCACCTTCGATGCGCTTGGCAACGATATCCGCAGGCTGAGGTTGCTTGCCGGCGGCTTCAGCTGCCTTGCGATCTTCCTCGGCCTTGCCGGCAGCGACGGCACGTTCCTTTTCGATCAGTTCGCCCGGAACGTCAGCTGCCGAAATTGCGACCGGCTTCATGGCCGCCACGTGCATTGCCACGTCCTTGGCGGCAGTGTCATCGCCTTCGAACTCGACCATGACGCCTATGCGCGTGCCATGCAGGTATGACGCCACCTTGCCATTGCCAGCAAAGCGCTTGAACCGACGGAAGCTCATGTTCTCGCCGATCTTGCCGACGAGACCCTTGCGCACGTCTTCAAGCGTGGGGCCGAAACCGTCTTGCTCGTACGGCAGAGCGCCGAGGGCCGCCAGATCAGCAGGGTTGTGCTTGGCGACCAGCATTGCGGCAGCATTGGCCATCGCGAGGAAGCTGTCGTTCTTCGTCACGAAGTCGGTTTCGCAGTTAATTTCGATCATCGCGCCAGCGTCGCCTTCGACGAATGCCGTGACCACGCCTTCGGCAGTGATTCGACCGGATGCCTTGCCGGCCTTGTTGCCCAGCTTGATGCGCAGAAGCTCTTCTGCCTTTTCCATATTGCCTTCAGCCTCGGTCAAGGCCTTCTTGCATTCCATCATGGGTGCGTCAGTCTTCGCGCGCAGTTCGCCGACCATGCTTGCGGTGATTGTTGCCATGTGTACTCTCCGTTCGGTTTGTCATTGCAGCCGCCCACACCGGGCGCCGCGAAAATCAGATTAAAAAAAAGGGGCTTCGAGGCCCCTTCTTCAGGCTCGAACGAGCTTGAATCAGGCGGAAGCGCCCTCTTCGACCTCGACGAACTCGTCGGAGTTGCCTTCGGACACAGCCTTGACAACGTCGCTGACCGCGCTCGAACGCCCTTCGATGATCGCATCCGCGATGCCGCGGGCGTACAGCGTGACAGCCTTCGACGAGTCGTCGTTGCCGGGGATCACGTAGTCGATGCCTTCAGGCGAATGGTTCGAGTCAACCACACCGATCAGCGGGATGCCGAGCTTCTTGGCTTCGGCAACTGCAATCTTGTGGAAGCCGACGTCGATCACGAAGATAGCGTCCGGCAAAGCGGTCATGTCCTGGATGCCGCCGATGTCTTTTTCGAGCTTTTCAATTTCGCGCGTGAAGGTGAGCTGCTCTTTCTTGCTCAGGCTATCGAGGCCGGCTTCGAGTTGAGCCTTCATGTCCTTCAGACGCTTGATCGAGGTCTTCACGGTCTTGAAGTTGGTCAGCATGCCGCCGAGCCAGCGGGTTTCGACGTAAGGCACGCCGGCGCGGCGCGCCTCGGCGGAGACAATTTCACGAGCTTGGCGCTTGGTGCCCACCATCAGGATGGTGCCGCGATTGGCCGTGAGCTGCTTGGCGTACTTCATCGCGTCCTGGAACATCGGAAGCGACTTTTCCAGGTTGATGATGTGAATCTTGTTGCGATGGCCGAAGATGTACGGGGCCATCTTGGGGTTCCAGAAGCGCGTTTGGTGACCGAAATGGACACCGGCTTCGAGCATTTCGCGCATGGTCGTCGACATAGCAATAACTCCAAAGGTTGGGTCTAAAATCCAGCCCGTTTTGTGCGCCTTCTTTCGATGAAATTCGAAGACTCACAACACCTTGAGTGGGCTGGTTTGCGGATGTGCTTCGCCCTGGAAAAATACCCGGGAAAGTGAGTAAAAGTACCCGGAGCGAAACCCAAAGAGTATAGCACCCACCTCTCCCCTTTTTCGGCCCCAAATCACCATGCGACCTGACTTGCACGCCACCCGCATCACCCTGATGACGGGCGCCTCCGACGCGCGCACTGAAATGGAGCATTCCGTGGCTGCCGCGGAGTCACCCGCCTGCAAGAACGCGTTCACACGCACATTCTTCGCCGAGGCACGCAGGGAAGCCACCAATGCGGCCGCGCATACGCCTTTAGCCGGCCTGGCCTTTTCCATCAAAGACCTGTTCGACGTCGCTGACCAGCCGACCCCCGCGGGGTCCGTTGTACTTTCCCACGCGCCACCAGCCAAGGCTGACGCCGTCGCTGTCGCACGCCTCCGGCACGCCGGGGGCGCATTGTTGGCGCGCACAAACATGACCGAATTCGCCTTCTCGGGTGTCGGTGTCAATCCGCATTTAGGAACCCCGGTGAACCCGAGCGACCCGACAACGCCGCGGATCCCTGGAGGATCGTCCTCCGGCGCGGCGATCTCCGTGTCCACGGGCGCGGCCTTCGTGGGGCTCGGCTCAGATACAGGCGGATCGATCCGGATTCCAGCGGCCCTGAACGGAATCGTCGGCTTCAAGAGCACGGCGCGGCTCGTCCCGGCCGATGGCGCGCTGCCGCTTTCGACCACCCTCGACACCGTCTGCGCGATGACAAGGTCGGTGCGCGATGCTGTCACCGTCCACGAAATCCTGGCGGCCCGTCGAGCCACGCCCGGAAATGCACCGCTGGCGAACTACCGCTTCGCCGTCGCCAAGGAGCTGTTTCAGGACGATCTCGAGCAAGTTGTAGCTGGCGCCTTCGAACGAACGCTCCGAATATTGCGGAAAGCCGGCGCGCACATCGAAGAAGTCAGCCTGCCAGCGCTGGCAGACCTCCCTGCGATCAACGCAACCGGCGGGTTTTCAGCGGCCGAATCCTATGCGTGGCATCGGCTGCTGCTGGAGCGCAGCGGAGCTGGCTATGACCCTCGCGTGGCGCAGCGCATCCTGAAGGGTGCGACGATGAAGGCGTACGAGTACATCGAGTTGGTCAACGCCCGCCGCTCGTGGATCTCTCGCATGGAAACCGCTCTCGCGCCCTTCGACGCGGTCCTTTCACCCACGGTCCCGATGGTGGCCCCTCCCATCGCGAGCGTCGCCCCGGGAGAGGAGCGCGATGCGGCATTTTTCAAGATCAACGCGTTGCTGCTGCGCAATCCTTCGGTCGTCAACATGCTCGACGGCTGCGCGATTTCCATTCCCTGTCATGCGGCGGGGGAACTGCCCGTGGGCCTCATGCTCTGGCACGCCGCCCTGCGCGACGACACGGTGCTGGCGGCCGCGCTGCAGGCCGAGCGTGCCTTCTCAACAAAAAATCAATGACGCAAAGTACCGAATGAAAGTAGCGATCGTGGGAGCCGGCATCATCGGCGTCACCACTGCATGGGAGTTGGCCTGCGACGGCCATGACGTCGTTGTCTTTGAGCGCCGCGGCGCCGCCGCCGAGGAGTCTAGTTTCGCAAATGCCGGTGTCGTGGCGCCAGGATACGTGACGCCATGGGCCGGTCCGGGGATGCGCGGAAAGGTCCTCCGGTCGCTTTTTTCGACGCACGGCGCCATCAAGCTGCGTTGGCCTCTTTCGGCTCGAGATGTGCGCTGGATGGGGCATTGGCAGCGAGCTTGCAAGCTCGAAACCTACTTGGCCAATCGCGCACGCATGCAGCGCCTGGCGTTCTACAGCCGCACGCGCCTGCACGCCATCACCGCCGCGTGCGAACTGGAATACGAACGCAGCGACGGCTATCTGGTGCTCTTGCGCTCAAAGCGCGAGAAGAAACTGGTTCAGGCGGGTCTTGAGGTGCTGCGCGATGCCGGAGCTGCGTTCCGCGAAATCGATGCCGACGAAGCACGCAAGATCGAACCCGCGCTCAGCCATGAGACCGCTCTCGCCGGCGCCATCCACCTGCCTGACGACGAAGTGGCCAATTGCAGGCAGTTCGCGCTGCTTCTCAAGTGGGAAGCCGAGGCCTTGGGCGTTCAGTTTCATTTCAATTGCGACCTCGCGCCCATGAAGCGCTCGGCTCCCACCGAACTCGCGCTGGCGAGCGGCTCCGAGGGCCACCGCTTCGATGCGGTGGTGGTGTGCGCCGGCGTTGCCTCGGCCAACCTGCTGAGGCCGCTGGGCTTGCGTGTTCCGCTCGCACCGGTCTACGGGCACTCCATCAGCGCCAGCATCCGCGAGTCGCTCAATGCGCCGCGTAGTGCAGTCATGGACGAGCGCTACAAAGTTGCCATTTCAAGATTGGGCCAGCGCGTGCGAGTGGCGGGGAGCGCCGAGCTGGGCGGCTCGCTCGACACCCTCAATCCTGCGTCCCTGCAGACGCTCTACAAGGTGCTGCAGGACTGGTTCCCCGGCGCGGTAACGCTCCGCTCAGGCGTCCAGCAATGGAAAGGTGCACGGCCGATGCTGCCAGACGGACCTCCCGTGATCGGCCCGAGCGGGGTACCCGGCGTTTGGCTGAATCTGGGCCACGGATCAAGCGGCTGGGCTCTCTCCTGCGGCAGCGCGCGCGTGCTTGCAGATCTCATGTCAGGCCGGGATCCTGGCATCGATCTCGAGGGGTTGGGAGTCGAGCGCCTGCTGCAACGTTGACGTTCGAGGCATCCAGACGTGCATCGCATTGCTTCCTCCACCTCAGCCGACCTCTTCAACATTTCGGCGGTGCGCCGGATCGAAGAGGCTGCTGCTGCCGCGTTGCCGCCTCATGAGTTGATGCAGCGCGCAGGACTCGCGGTCGCCCGCCTGGCGATGGCCATCGCGCCGCACGCTCGGCACATTTGGATTGCTTGCGGCCCCGGCAACAACGGCGGCGACGGCTTCGAGGCTGCCTGCCATTTGCAGACACGCGGCTTCGCCACCATCGTCACGCGCATCGGCCACGACCACCGGCTAACCGCGGACGCCAAGGCCTCCCTTGAGCGCGCGCAGAAGGCCGGCGTGCTTTTTTCAGAAGCTCCGCCGTCGAACTATGACCTGGCCATTGACGCACTGCTGGGGATCGGCGCTGCAAGACCACCCGGCGGTTTGATGCTGGACTGGCTGCGACTCATGGGCGGCAGTCATGCACCGGTGCTGAGCATCGACACACCTTCGGGCCTGGATGCGGACACCGGCACCCTCTCTTTGAACTACCTTGCTCCTCCGCGGCCCGGCAGAAGCGCCTCGCGCCGTGCATGCCTGAGCCTTCTGACACTCAAGCCGGGCCTTTTCACTGCGCAGGGTCGCGATGCAGCAGGGGATGTTTGGTTTGACGACCTCGGTGTCTCTGGAGCTTCCGAAAAGCCCGTCGCCCGCCTTCCTGGCATTCCGGTACACCTGCCCCGTGTGCAGGCATCCCATAAGGGAAGTTACGGCGACCTCGCAGTGATTGGTGGCGCCCCGGGCATGGCGGGAGCCGCACTCCTGGCGGCCTCCGCCGCGGTCAACGCCGGCGTGGGGCGCGTATTCGTCGCGCCACTTGACGCGGGCATCGTTCCACTGGACGTCCTGCGACCGGAGCTGATGTTCCGCCGCCCCGATACCCTGGACCTTGCAGGGATGACTGTCGTCTGCGGATGCGGCGGGGGGGCGCTCGTGGCCGACGTGTTGCCGCACGTTCTGGAGACTGCTGCGGGACTCGTGGTCGACGCGGATGCGCTCAACGCGATCGCTGGCGATAGCGCCCTGCAGGGTCTGCTGATTGCGCGTACACGCTCCAGACGGCCGACGATCCTCACACCGCATCCACTCGAAGCGGCTCGCTTGCTCGGAGCGGCCACCGCCGACATCCAGAACAACCGTATCGCAGCCGCCACTCGGCTTGCAGCGCAATTCGGCGCCACTGTTGTGCTCAAGGGCTCAGGTACTGTGATCGCCGCGCCCGATGAAGTGCCGGTGATCAATCCCAGCGGCAACGCGCGGCTGGCGACCGCCGGGACCGGCGACGTACTTGCAGGGATGACCGGCGCTGCGCTGGCGGCCGGCCGATCCGCGTTTGCCGCAGCCCTGGAAGCCGTCTGGCACCACGGCGATCTGGCCGATCGCTGGCCAGCCGACATTCCGCTCACAGCGGGGGCTCTCGCCTCCGGCAGCGTCCCTGCCGGCGCCCGTTGATCTGACTTTCAGCCGCGCCCGACAAAGGGCATCTTGGTCGCCATTACCGTGTGGAAAAGCACGTTTGCTTCCAGCGGCAGGTTTGCCATGTAAAGCACCGACTGACCCACGATGGACACATCCATCACGGGCTCGATCGCGACTTCGCCATTCGCCTGCGGAACACCCTTCGTCATACGGGCCGCCAGTTCAGTCAGGGCGTTGCCGACGTCGATCTGACCGACTGCGATGTCGTACTTGCGGCCATCGAGCGATGCCGTCTTGGTCAACCCTTCGACCGCGTGCTTCGTCGCCGTATAGGCGATTGAATTCGGCCGGGGGGCGGTCGCAGAAATCGACCCGTTGTTGATGATTCGCCCGCCCTTCGGCGTCTGCGATCTCATCGTCCGAAACGCCTGCTGGATGCAATAGAACATGCCGCTCAGGTTGATGTCGACCACACCCCGCCATTGTTCAGGTGTCCAATCCTCGAATGGCCCTGGCGGATTGCCGACGCCGGCATTGTTGAAAAGCAGATCCACGCGTCCAAACTGTTTGACCGTCCCGGCGAACAGCGCCTGCACCGATTCGGGATTGCCCACATCGGTCGACACCGCGAAAGCTCGCGCCCCAGCGCCCGACTCGTTCGCCACCTGCTGCAACGGTTCAAGACGGCGACCCGCCAACGCAACGCTCCAGCCGTCCGCGAGCAATGCCAGCGCGGCAGAGCGGCCGATGCCGGTTCCGGCACCGGTGACGATTGCGATGCGGCTCTTGTTCTCCATGCTCATTCATGACTCCTTGGGTCAGCGGCGCGCCTTGCGCCCCTTCATCTTGTTGGTCGCCTTCTTGACGGCTGTCTTGAAAGCCTGCATCGCCGATTGTGGCGCTCGCTCGACCGCTCGGTCATCGCGCTCCGCAAATGCTTCGGGTTTCTTGCGCGCACTTCGCTTGGCCGATGCCTTGACAGGCACGCCGCTCGGCGCGACGCCCTTGTCCTTCATGGCGCGAGTGCCCAATTCCTCGCCTTCGCGCACCAGCCTGAAGTCAATCTTGCGGCCGTCCAGGTCGACCCGGCTCACCTGCACGCGGACGCGGGTTCCGATGGCATAGCGGATCCCCGTGCGTTCGCCCCGCAATTCTTGTCGCTGCTCATCGAACTTGAAGTACTCGCCTCCGAGTTCCGTGATGTGCACCAGCCCTTCAACGTACATCGCATCGAGCGTGACGAAGATGCCGAACGTCGTGGCCGCCGTGACGACGCCGCCGTATTCCTCCCCGAGATGCTCGCGCATGTACTTGCATTTCAGCCAGGCCTCGACATCGCGGCTGGCTTCGTCGGCCCGGCGCTCGTTGGCACTGCAATGCAGGCCGGCGGCTTCCCAGGCTTGCACCTCCTTGCTCGGTGCCACGGTGGCCTTCTGCGGCTTCGCAGTGGGCGACTTCACGCGCGAAGCCAGCCGTTTGGCGAGCTTGGCATGTGCCTCGCCGGGTGTCGGCAACATCGGCAACTGGTACTTGGTTTTTCCAAGGATCGCCTTGATGACGCGATGCACCAGCAAATCCGGATAGCGGCGAATCGGGCTCGTGAAATGCGTATAGGCCTCATAGGCCAGCCCGAAGTGCCCGCTGTTGATCGGCGTGTAGATCGCCTGCTGCATCGAACGCAGCAGCATCGTGTGGATCTGCTGCGCGTCGGGGCGCTCCTTAGTTGCATTGGCAATCGCCTGGAACTCGCCCGGCTTCGGATCGTCCGTGATGGAAAGCCCCACGCCCATGGCCTTGAGATAGCCGCGCAAGATCTCCTTCTTCTCGGGCGTCGGGCCTTCGTGCACACGGTAGAGACCGGGGTGCTTGCCCTCTGCGATGAAGTCGGCGCTGCAGACGTTGGCCGCGAGCATCGCCTCCTCGATCAGGCGGTGCGCTTCGTTGCGCGTGCGCGGCACGATCTTCTCGATGCGGCCAGCGTCGTCGCAAATGATCTGCGTCTCGGTGGTTTCGAAGTCGACAGCACCGCGCTTTGAACGTTGCGAGAGCAGAGCACGGTACGCGTCGTGCAGATTCAGCAGATCCTTGACTCGGTCCTTGCGCTTCTGAGCTTCCGGTCCGCGCGTGTTGCCGAGAATCGCCGCCACTTCGGTGTACGTGAACCGCGCATGACTGAACATGACCGCGGGATAGAACTGGTATGCGTAGATTTCACCATCGGCCGCAACCAACATGTCGCAGACCATGCACAGCCGTTCGACTTCGGGGTTCAGTGAGCACAGCCCGTTCGACAGTTTCTCGGGCAGCATCGGAATGACACGGCGCGGAAAGTACACGCTCGTCGCTCGGTCGTATGCATCGATGTCGATCGCAGAGCCTGTCTGCACATAGGCGCTCACGTCCGCAATGGCAACCAGCAGACGCCAACCCTTGCCTCGGCCGACCTTCGCCGGTTCGCAATACACCGCGTCGTCGAAGTCTCTCGCGTCTTCGCCGTCGATCGTGACCAACGGAATGTCCGTCAGGTCGATGCGCCCCTTCTTGTCGGTTGGGCGGACCTTGTCGGGCAAGGCTTTCGCTTCCGCAAGACAAGCCTCCGAGAACTCGTGAGGCACGCCGTATTTGCGCACGGCAATCTCGATCTCCATGCCCGGGTCGTCAATCTCGCCGAGCACTTCCTTCACGCGCCCCACAGGCTGCCCGAACAGCGCGGGCGGCTCTGTCAACTGAACGACGACGACCTGCCCGACCTTTGCCGTGCCTGTTGCGCCCTTGGGAATCAGAACATCCTGTCCGTAGCGCTTGTCTTCCGGCGCCACGAGCCAGACTCCGCCCTCATGAAGCAAGCGGCCGATGATGGGCTGCCCGGAGCGTTCGATGATCTCGACCACGCGGCCCTCGGGGCGACCGCGCCTGTCCTGCCGCACGACGCGCGCCTTGACGCGGTCCTTGTGCAACACGGCACGCATTTCGTTCGGGGGCAGATAGATGTCGGCCTCACCGTCATCGCGTTGCACGAAGCCGTGACCATCGCGATGTCCTTGGACTGTGCCTTCAACTTCATCCAGCAAGCCGCTGGGATGGCCAATATTTTTGATATGATCTCCTTCTTTCCTGAAATTCAAAACATAACTGCTTTTGCAGGTATGTGGGCCCAGATGGCGGAATTGGTAGACGCACTAGTTTCAGGTACTAGCGAGTAACATCGTGGAGGTTCGAGTCCTCTTCTGGGCACCAAGTTTAAGTTCACCCTTTCCGGGTTTTTCGATTCAAGCCACCGGTCTCCGGTGGCTTTTTCGTTGGGGCTGCCCAACATCACCAACATCAAATGGGCAGCGCAATCAGGTCGTGTCCCTCAGCGCCGACGACGCGTGCGCGAGTGAACTCACCGACCTTCAATGTCTTGCTGATCTTTTCCGGCGGCAGCAGCCGCACGATGCCATCGATCTCGGGCGCATCGGCGTAGCTGCGACCGACGCCGCCCTTGCGTCCCAACCCGGGTGCCGAATCCACCAACACCTGCATCGTGGCGCCGATTCGCTTGCGCAGCTTGGCAATCGACACGGCCTCCGCGACTTCCATGAAGCGCGCACGCCGTGCTTCGCGCTCTCCCTCCGGCAGCATCCCTGCAATGTCGTTCGCAGCGGCGCCCGCCACAGGGCTATAGGCGAAACAGCCTGCGCGGTCGATCTCCGCCTCGCGGATGAAATCGAGCAAGTGCTCGAACTCTTCCTCCGTCTCACCGGGGAACCCGGCAATGAAGGTGCTCCGAATCACCAATTCGGGACAGACCTCCCGCCAGCGCGCGATGCGTTCCAGATTCTTTTCGCCGCTTGCTGGCCGCTTCATGCGGCGCAGAACGTCGGGATGGCTGTGCTGCAACGGCACATCGAGGTAGGGCAACACTTGTCCGCTGGCCATCAATGGAATGATCTCGTCGACGCTCGGATAAGGATAAACATAGTGCAGGCGCACCCACGCCCCATAGGGCGCTGCGATTTCACCCAGCGTCCGAACAAGCTCGAGCATTCGCGTCTTGACCGGCTTTCCGTCCCAGAATCCGGTGCGGTACTTCACGTCTACGCCATAGGCAGACGTGTCCTGGCTGATCACGAGCAGTTCCTTGACGCCACCCTCGAACAAAGCCTTGGCTTCGGAAAGCACGTCGCCGACCGGCCGCGATACGAGGTCTCCTCGCATCGAAGGAATGATGCAGAACGTGCAGCGGTGATTGCATCCCTCGCTGATCTTCAGATACGCGTAATGGCGCGGCGTGAGCTTCAGCCCGGCAACCCCGAACGCCTGCGGCACCAGATCGATGAACGGATCGTGCGGCTTGGGCAGGTTCGCATGCACCGCATCCATCACTTCCTGCGTCGCATGCGGACCGGTGACTGCCAGCACGCTCGGGTGCATCTGGCGTACGAGGTTGCCGCCCCCGTCACCAGTTTTTGCGCCCAGGCAACCAGTGACGATCACGCGACCGTTCTCGGCCAGAGCTTCACCGATCGTGTCGAGGCTCTCCTTGACGGCGTCGTCAATGAAGCCGCAAGTGTTGACGATCACCAGGTCGGCACCTTCGAAGGTCTTCGAAGTCTGGTAGCCCTCGGCACTCAGTTGGGTAAGGATCAATTCGGAGTCGGTAAGGGCCTTTGGGCAACCAAGGCTCACGAAACCAACTTTCGGCGCAGTTGGCGCGGCAATTCGTTCGGGGGAGGCAACTTCGCTCATATCCCCGTATTGTCCCAGCTATCGACCGTCCTGCCTCTTTCAGGGACGCTTGATGCCAAAGGCGCCCAGGACCTGTTCAGTGTTCTTCTGCATCTGCTCCTGCATCTGCAGGAAAACATTCTTGGACTGCTCGACGTAATTCCCCATCAGTCCTTGAAGCACCGGAGACTGCAAGGCCATGAATCTCGACCACATCTCCGGCGTCAGCCCTTCGGACTTTTCGGCAAGCTGGGCCTGCACCTCTGCCATCGCCTGAATATTCTTTTCGAGATACGGCCCCATGTAGCTTTGCATCGCCTGGCCATAGAACCGGATGATGCTGGCGAGAACCTGCTCGGTGAACATGGGCGCCCCGCCCGCCTCTTCCTCGAGGATGACCTGCAAGAGGATGCTCCGCGTGAGGTCGTCGCCCGTCTTGGCGTCGCGCACCACGAACAATGCCTTGTTCATGACGAGCTGCTTCACCTCCGCAAGGGTGATGTAGCTGGAGGTTTCCGTGTCGTAGAGCCTTCGGTTCGGATACTTCTTGATCACCCGCTGGACCGGCTTCACACCGGACTTCTTGCTCTGCACTAGGAACTCCTTCGGTTTCGCAACAATTGGTGCGCGAACAATTCTAGGGAGCGCTCATATTGCACTGCGCCAAGGTTTACCCTGACCGGAGAAGAAGGAGCGGGAGAAGCCAAAGAGGAAGAAGCTTCAGTCCACCGATGTCGCGTATTCGGCGCCACATGTCTTGCAAATTCCAGTCTCGGGACGGGTGTCGGTCGCTTCGCGATATTGCAGTGGGTTCTTCGTGCCGTTGAACACCCAGCAGCGAGGGCAGTGTTCCTGGCCTGCGAGTGGCAGGTAGCCGCGGGCCCGCTGCTCGGCGCGTTCCCGTGTGACGGGCGTCCCGTGGCGGACAGTTCGGGCGACGTCTTCAGCGGCCATGGTTCCAGCGCGCCCGTTGGCGCGATCGTTGAGGCCGTAGACCACGCGAGCGAATTCGAGCGGCGCCTGGCGCACCAGCGCCGCGATTCGGAGTTCTTCCTGCGAAGGATCGATCTCGGCGGCAGTATTCATCGGTTCCTAAACCTGGTGCATTGAGGTGAATGCAGTCAAGGTAACACAACTGCCGCGTCAGTCGCCAGTCGCCCGAACGCCATAGAACGATGGCTGAGCTATGCCGAAAAACAGAGGGAAGAGGAGAGAGGAAGAAGACTTTGATCAGCTGCGCATCTGGTGGTTAATCAGATGCTGTGACCAAAAATTGGTAGGCGCGATTGGACTCGAACCAACGACCCCCACCATGTCAAGGTGGTGCTCTAACCAGCTGAGCTACGCGCCTAGGTTGTATTCGAGAGGCCGAATTGTAGCAGGCTCCGAGAGCACTTTTTAACGGCGTCGTGCAGAACGCACACCTGTCACTCCCGACACCACACCCAACACCTGAGTGAGGCGTGCGGCATCGCTGATTTCGATGGTGAACGTCATCCACGCGGTGCCCTTCACCGACTGCGTCTGCACGCCGATGACGTTCATCTTCTCGCGCGCGAAGACGTCGGAGATGTCGCGCAGAAGGCCCTGCCGGTCGGCCGCTTCGACGGCCACGTCCACTGCATAGACGGAGCCGGCATCGCCTTTCTGCACGCCCCATTCGACATCGATGACGCGCTCGGCGTTCTGACTGGCCATCGAGCGGAAGTTGCTGCAGTTGGCGCGATGGATGCTCACGCCATGGCCCTTGGTCACGAAGCCGCGAATCGCATCGGGCGGCGCAGGCTTGCAGCACTTGGCGAGTTGCGTCATCAACGACGAAACGCCGACGACCAGCACGCCGCCGCGCCCTGCCTGGTCGCTGCCGCGCGCCTTCTTGATGATGACCCCATCGTCCGGCCCGGGCGCTGGCTCGGGCGGCCGCAGCAGCACCTCGATGTTGCGCAGCGAGAACTCGTCCTTTCCCACCACTTCGAAGAGGTTGTCAGCGGACTTGAAACCCAGTTGCGACGCAAGGTCGTCGAGCTTCAGCGCGGTCTTTCCTTCGCGCTGAAGGAGCCGTTCGACGGCTTCCCGGCCACGCGCGACGGTCTCGTGGGTGATCTGTGCGTTGAACCATGCCCTCACCTTCGCGCGCGCACGATGACTCGCCAGATAGCCCAACTCGGCGTTGAGCCAGTCTCGCGATGGGCCACCTTCCTTGGCTGCAATGATTTCGACGGTCTGCCCGTTTTGTAGCGGCGTGTTGAGCGGCACCATTGCGCCGTCGACGCGCGCACCGCGACAGCGATGCCCAAGGCTCGTATGAACGGTGTAGGCAAAGTCGACCGCCGTCGAACCCTGCGGCAGTTCGACGATTGCCGCATCGGGTGTCAGCACATAGATGCGGTCGTCGAAAAGGCCCTGCCCTTGCTGGCCGCCGGACAGGTCCCGCTCCCACGCGAGCAGTTGCCTGAGCACTGCGATCTTGGCGTCGTATTCGCCGCTCGCCCAGACGCCCGCATATCCCTTGTGCCCCGCTTCCTTGTAGGCCCAGTGCGCGGCCACGCCGTGCTCCGCGTGGTCGTGCATTTCCTCCGTGCGGATCTGGATCTCGATCGGCTTGCCCGCATGCCCATCGACGACTTCGCGAACGACCGTATGCAGCGACTGATAGCCGTTCGGCTTCGGGCGCGCGATGTAGTCGTCGAACTCCTCGTCGATCGGCTGGAAATGAGAATGCACCCACGCCAGTGCCGCATAGCAATCCTTGACGTCCGCGACAACCACGCGCAGCGCCATGATGTCGAAGACCTGTGCGAAGTCGAGCGACTTGCCGCGCATCTTCTTGACGATGCTGTAGATGTTTTTCGGCCGCCCCTGCACCTTGGCCCTGACTCCTTCGGCAGCCAGGTCTCTTTCGAGACGTGTCCTCAATTGCTCGACATAGCCTTCGCGCTCGACGCGCTTTTCGTCGAGCAGTCGTGCTATGAGCTTGTAGGTCTCCGGCTCGAGGAAACGGAACGAGAGGTCCTCGATTTCCCATTTGACCTGCCAGATACCCAGGCGATTGGCCAGCGGCGCGAACACTTGCAGCGATTCGCGCGCCACGTTCTCGGGCGGCGGGCGCTTGCTCGCGGCGGCGTAGCGCAGCGTCTGCAGTCGCGACGCGAGACGGAGCATCACCACGCGCAGATCGCGCGAGAACGCAAGGAGCATCTTGCGCACGTTCTCGGTCTGGGCGCCGACGCCATCCGCCGCATGAACGCTGGCAGTGGCCGAGCGCGCCTGCTTCTGCACGTGCACGAGTTTCGTTGTCTCCACGGCCAGCGCCGCGAAGTTGTCGCCGAAAACCTTGGCGATGACTTCCTGCGGCCGATTGAGGTGCTGGCAAGAATAGACAAGATAGCTGGCGGCCTGCATGGCCTCCGACCCGCCCATCGACGAGACGATGGCCGCAACCGCATCGGCATGGGAGAGCGTGTTCTCGCCAGTGTCCAGCGTTTCGTCCGCGATCAGGGGCTCGGCGAAAGCCCGCGCCCGCGCGAGCATGTTCTCCATCACCGGCGCGCGCTCGGCGGTTGCCGCCGACAGCGGATAGTCGACCACCTGCGAATCCGAAGCGGGCGGGACGTGCAAATTGGTCTGTTCGCGCTTCACTTTGTCGAATGCAGAAGGATTGCCCGCGGTGCCTGCCAGCAAGCCTCACGGAGGACGTGATGAGAAGCGAGCGCGGTCATGGAAGAAGCGAATTCGCGGTGAAGATAATGGTCTCGTTGCATCCTAATTCATTCGGAGATCGTCATCATGCTCAAAGGCAAAACCGCGCTTGTCACGGGGTCCACCAGTGGCATCGGCCTTGCTATTGCGAAGGCGCTTGCGCAGCAAGGCGCGAACATCGTGCTCAATGGTTTCGGCGACGCGGATGGCCCGCGGGCCGAGATCGCCGCTATGGGCGTCAAGGTGGAATACCACGGCGCGGACATGAGCAAGCCAGCGCAGATCGAGGACATGATGAAGTTCGCTGCCGCCCACTTCGGCCGCATCGACGTCCTGGTCAACAACGCCGGAATCCAGCACGTTGCCAAGGTCGAGGACTTTCCGCCGGAAAGGTGGGACGCCATCATCGCCATCAATCTTTCCAGTGCCTTCCACACGACCCGGCTGGCCGTACCGGCAATGCGGGAGGCCAACTGGGGCCGTGTCATCAATATCGCATCGGCGCATGGCCTTGTCGCGTCGGCGCAGAAGTCGGCCTACGTGGCAGCCAAGCACGGCATTGTCGGATTCACGAAATCGGTGGCACTCGAAACGGCCACCACCGGCGTCACCTGCAATGCGATCTGTCCGGGATGGGTCTTGACGCCGCTGGTGCAAAAGCAGATCGATGACCGCTCGGCGCGCGAAGGTATTTCAGTCGCCCAGGCGCAGAACGACCTGCTGGGTGAAAAGCAGCCGTCGCTGCAATTCACCACAGTCGATCAGTTAGGCGGGCTCGCGGTGTTCCTGTGCTCGCCGGCGGCCGATCAGGTGCGGGGCGTCGCCTGGCAGGTCGACGGCGGCTGGACCGCGCAGTAGGCGACGTCCAGCCCCAGCCTGCAGCAGGCGGTCTTACTTGAGCTGCACAGAGCCCGAGACGTTGACGATGACGGTCGTGGTGCCGGCTTCGATCGGCACCGGCGCGTCGGCCGAAGCCATCTTTGCGCCTGCATCCATTGCCATCATGCGCGGGCGGATCGGGCCGCCCATGTGGGCGTTGACCGACACCTCGCGAAGCGTATAGCCACTGAAGCCGAAGCGCTTGGCGAGTTCGTCGGCGCGTTGCTTGAAGTTGTCGATTGCAAGCGCCTGTGCTTCAGTTTGCGACTTGGCCTGCTGCTCACGGCTCAGGCTGAAGCCGACGTTGCTGACGGTCAGCGTAGAGATCTTCGCCGCCGTCTGGGCGATGCGCGGGAAGTCCCGGCCTTCGAGAACCAGTTCGGCGGTGCCTTGCCAGCCCGTCAGCTTGCCGTCGCGGCTGCGTCGGGGAAAGAGGCTGAAACTGCCGGTGTGAACGTCGAGTTGGCCCGCCTGGGCGTTCTTGCGCACTTCGGTGAGCGCTGCATCGAGGGCCGTCTTCAGCTGGCTCTGGACGCTGGCGGCGTCGGAGCCGTCGCGCGTGGTCGAAAGCGTCATGCTGAGTTGGTCCTGCTGCACCTCGACCGACGAGTCGGCCGACAGTTGCAGCACATTCTGCGGTGATGGCAGCGTCACGTTCTGGGACCATGCAGCGGTGGCACTCATCAGGACGGCGCATACCGCGAGTCGTTTGATGTTGATCAATTCAGGAAACCTCAAGTCAGGTGGTGGAAAGTAGGCGGCGCCCGCACGGGGCGCCACTCAGCGACGCGGCCGTCCTGGCGAATCCAGCGTGATGCCCTTGGTAGCGGGTACCGGTGCGATACGGTCCATACGGTCGATTCGGTCAGCAGTCTGGGTTTCTGCCGACCTGGCAATATCCTGCCGCGGAGCCGGAGACCATTGCTGGCGCACCTGCTGCCTCAGCTGCGCCAACTCTGCAGCTGTCAGGCGGCGGCCGCCAGCCATCTCGCTGCGCTTGACACCGATACTGGGCCGTTGCGCGTCGGAGCCGTCGCTCCGCCGCTGGTCGTTGACGTTCATGAAGCTGAAGCTCCCCGCCCAGCCGGTGAGGCAGAAGGTCGTGAGCAAGACAGGTACCGCGAATTTATTGGTTTTCATAAGGATTGCGAGACTTCCAAGCCCACTTTGCCATCGCTGCGCAATGCGGGAACGTCCGGAAGGCTAGCGGCCGCAAGTTTTGTAACTTAGTGTCAAACCTTTCGGGAAACCGGCTCAACGACTCCGCAACACCCTCAAAATTGGTGCTGTTACAAATTTGGCGTTGTAAAAATGAATCAAGCTCCAGCACGCACAGACAAGATCGTGATCGTCGACGACGACGCACGCATCCGCGACCTACTCCGCCGCTACCTCACTCAGGAAGGTTTCGAGGTGATCGTGGCCGAAGACGGCAAGGCTCTCAATCGCATCCTGCTGCGAGACACGGTCGACCTGATCGTCCTCGACCTCATGATGCCCGGTGAGGACGGCCTTTCGGTCTGCCGACGACTGCGCGCAGCCAACGACCGCACCCCCATCATCATGCTCACGGCCAAGGGTGAGGACGTGGACCGTATCGTCGGCCTCGAGGTTGGCGCCGACGACTACCTCGGCAAGCCCTTCAATCCACGCGAGTTGCTGGCCCGCGTGCACGCGGTGCTCCGCCGCCGTCCGCCGCTCGAAGCACCAGGCGCGCCATCGACCGACAACGAAACGGTGAACTTCGGGCCGTTCAGCTTTGACCTCGGCTCGCGCACGCTCAAGAAGGATGGTGAAGAGTTGTCCTTGACCACTGGCGAGTTTGCGATGTTGAAGGCGCTCGTGCGTCATCCCAGACAGCCGCTTTCTCGCGAAAAGCTGGCGCAGCTGGCGCGCGGCCGCGAGTTCGAGCCCTTCGACCGCAGCCTCGACGTCCAGATCTCGCGCCTGCGCAAACTGGTCGAGTCGGATGCCGCAGCGCCACGCTACATCCAGACTGTCTGGGGCGTTGGCTACGTGTTCGTGCCGGACGGCACGACCTGAAAGCGTCGAGATCCGTGGCCGCCACGATCGGCCCCCAGACCACCCAGCCGAGCCCGCTCGCAGAGGACAGCTCCCAGGGCACGCTGCCGAGCCCGCTGGACGCCCTCGGCCATCGTCGGCGCCGGACCCGGCTGCAGCTCGGGCTGAGTCTTTTCTGGCGGACCTTCTTCTTGCTCGTGCTGCTGCTGGTCGGCTGCACGGTCGCTTGGCTGCAGACTTTTCGCGCGCTCGAATACGAGCCGCGCGCCATCCAGACCGCGCACCAGATTGCCTCGCTCGTGAACCTCACTCGCGCGGCGCTGGTGTATTCGGACGCCATCACCCGCGTTTCGCTCATCAAGACGCTGGCCGACCAGGAAGGCGTGCGCATCCTGCCGCGCGAACCCGGCGATCGCTTCCTGCCCTACACCAGCGGCGCGCTGGACCAGCGGGTCACCGAGGAGCTGATCGCCCGCCTCGGCGAGGGAACGACGGTGGCGAGCCGCGTCAACGACGAGCCCGGCCTCTGGATCGGCTTCACCATCGAAAGCGATACCTATTGGCTGCTGGTCGACCCCACCCGCTTCAGCCGGCTCGATCGCCGAACCTGGCTCATCTGGCTCGCGACCACCATGGCGCTGTCGCTGGCGGGCGCGGCGCTGATCACCCGGCTGATCAACCGGCCGCTCAAGCAGTTGTCGCAGGCAACGATGCAGGTGCGCGAAGGCGAATACGAGGCGCACCGCCTGGACGAGCGCGCCCGGACCAACGAAATCCGGGCGGTGAACGTCGGCTTCAACCGCATGGCCGACCAGCTCGCCAAGATCGAGCAGGATCGCGCCGTGATGCTCGCCGGCATTTCGCACGACCTGCGAACTCCGCTGGCGCGATTGCGGCTCGAAACCGAAATGAGCGTGGCCGATGAGGACGCGCGCGATCACATGGCCGCCGACATTGCGCAGCTCGACGCGATCATCGACAAGTTCCTCGACTACGCGCGCCCGGACCATGTGGACTTCAAGCCCGTGCTGCTGCGTGACGTGATCGACGCCTGCACCTATGCCGTTCAGGATCATGAGGACATCAAGATCACGGTCGACGTGGCGTCCGATCTGCGGGTGATGGCTGACGAAGTCGAGTTGCAGCGCGTGATCTCCAACCTCGTCGAGAACGCACGGCGCTACGGCAAGACGCCATCGACGGGCGTGGCCGATATCACGATCCAGGCGCAGGCGCACAACGATGCGGTGCTGATCAAGGTGCGCGACCACGGCGCGGGCGTCGCACCTGCCCTGCTTTCGCAGCTGAGCAAGCCGTTTTTCCGGGGTGACGTGGCGCGAACTTCCGCGGCCGGCGCCGGGCTGGGTTTGTCCATCGTCACGAAGAACATCGAGCGCATGGGCGGCACCTTTGCACTCACGAGCACGCCAGGACGCGGACTGGCTGCGCACATTCGCATGCCGCGTGCGGCATCGGCCAAACCTGATCCTTCAGCATCGAAGGACAAGGAGGCACAAGGCCAGGCAAAAAGGGAATTCGGCGTTCAGCGGTAAATCAGCACGATGGCGCGCGCTTCCATGGCGAGGCCCTCGCCCACTGGCCCGAGTTTTTCGGCGGTCTTTGCTTTCACGTTGACTTGGTCGATGTCGACGGCAAGCGTCGCGGCGATGCGCTTGCACATCGCCGGGATGTGAGGCGCGAGCTTCGGCGCTTGCGCGATGACGGTGCTGTCGACATTGCCGATCTGCCAGCCCGCGGCACGCACCCGTTGTGCGGCCTCGGCCAGCAAGACAGCCGAGTCCGCGCCGAGAAACTGCGGATCGGTGTCCGGAAAATGCCGCCCGATGTCGCCGAGGCCCGCCGCACCCAGCAATGCATCCGTGATCGCATGCAGCAGCACATCGGCGTCCGAATGACCCAGCAGGCCGGTGATGTGCGGCACTTCGACGCCGCCGAGCACCAGCTTGCGGCCGGCGACCAGCTGGTGAACATCCCAGCCCTCGCCGATGCGGAAGTTGAAATCAATCATGGTGCGTCGTCCGCCGGCTGCGCAGGATCGCTTCGGCGAGCGCAAAGTCCTCCGGGAACGTGAGCTTGAAGTTCTGGCCGCTTCCTGGAACCAGCAGTGGCGCGAGGCCGACCGACTCGATGGCACTGGCCTCGTCCGTCACTGCATCACCGGCGCGCTCCAGCGCATCGAGCAGCATGCCGATGCGAAACATCTGCGGCGTCTGGGCAAGCCATTTGTCGGCGCGGGTTGCCGTGCTGGCGACGCGCCCTTCTGGCGAGGCGACCTTGAGCGTGTCCGCCAGGCGATGCGCCAGCAAACCGCCGACGGCGTCGTGTTCGCAAGCAGCGATCAGAGCTTCGATCTGCGTCGGCGTCACCAGACAGCGCGCTGCGTCATGAACCAACACCCAATCGTGAGGCCCGGCCCCAGCCTGGCGCAGTGCTCGCAGGCCATTGCGGACCGTGGCCGCGCGCGTGGCGCCTCCGACTCGCAGCAGGTGTTCACCTGCCGCCGGGAAGCGAGGAAGAACGATCCCCACGTCAGCGTCTTCCGGCACCACCGCCAGCGCGATGCCCTCGAACAGACCCTTGAGAGACCGGAAGACCTCCAGCGTGTGCTCCACCATCGGGCGGCCAGCGATGCGCTGATACTGCTTCGGCCCCTGTCCACCGGCGCGAATTCCGGACCCCGCGCAAGGGATCAGAACGAAAAATCTGGAAGCTGACATGGGTGCGACATTGGCCTGCGACAAAAGAGCAGCCATTCTAGAATCCGCTTTCACACCCCTCGCCGCCCGGCGCGGGGTGTTCTGCATTCCCCGGGCATTTTCAGGCTTCCCAGGCTCTCCAGGCACTTCATGGACCTCCCTCAACTCACGGCCGGCAAGCGTTTCACGCTGCCGCGCCCACCGCTGTCGGCCGATGCACTGTTGCTGGCGCAATTGGCTCAACGCGAAAAGTCTGCCGGCCGTGCAACCGCCGTGATCACCGCGGACGCGACCGATGCACAGCGCCTCATCGATGAGATCGCATTCTTTGCGCCCGACCTGCGCTGTGCGCTCTTTCCGGACTGGGAGACGCTCCCCTACGACGCCTTCTCGCCGCACCAGGATCTGATCAGCGAGCGTCTGGCAACCCTCTGGCGCATCAGCCAGAAAGAGGCCGACGTGGTGCTCGTCCCGGCGACCACGGCGCTCTACCGGCTCGCGCCGCCCGGGTTCCTCGCGGGCTACACCTTCCAGTTCAAGAGCGGTCAGAAGCTTGAAGAGGCGAAGCTCAAGGCCCAACTCACACTGGCTGGCTACAGCCACGTCACGCAAGTCGTGAGTCCCGGTGAATACGCAGTGCGCGGCGGGCTGATCGATCTGTTTCCCATGGGCTCCCCAGTGCCCTTCCGTGTCGACCTGTTCGATGACGAGATCGATTCGATCCGCACCTTCGACCCGGACACGCAGCGCAGCCTCTATCCGGTACCCGAAGTGCGCCTGTTGCCGGGCCGCGAGTTCCCGATGGACGACGATGCGCGCACGCGCTTTCGCAGCCGCTGGCGCGAACTTCTCGAAGGCGACCCCACCCGCAGCCGCATCTACAAGGACATGGGCAATGGCGTCGCGACGGCGGGCATCGAGTACTACCTGCCACTTTTCTTCGAAGAAACCGCGACCGTCTTCGATTACCTCGGCAGCGAAGCCACCGTCGTGCTGCACGGTGACCTCGAACCCGCTTTCCAGCATTTCTGGCAGGACACCGGCGAGCGCTACCGACTGGTGCGTGGTGATCCCGAACGGCCGGCGTTGCCGCCCGAAGCACTTTTCCTGAATGCCGAGCAGTTCTACCAGCGCGCCAAGCCCTACGCACAACTCGCCATCCGCGGCGATGTGGCGACCGAAGCGCCTTACGCCGAATTCGACGTGCTTCCGGCCTTTGCCGTGGTTCGCGGCGCGGACGACCCGCTTGTCAAGCTCAAGGAACACATCCGCGTCACGCCGCACCGCGTGCTTTTCATCGCCGAAAGCGACGGCCGGCGCGAAAGCCTGCTCGACTTCCTGCGCGCCAGTGGCGTCGGTCCGCCGGCCTTCGATTCGCTCGCCGAATTCGAGGCGTCGCCGGACGAGAAGATCGGCATCGCCACCGCCGCGCTGGTCTCCGGTTTTGCATGGCGTGAACAAGGCATCGACCTCGTCACCGAAACCGAACTCTTCGCCGCCGCGCCGACTACGCGCCGCCGCAACCGCAAACAGGAGCAAGTCAGCGATGTCGAGGCTCTGATCAAGGACCTGAGCGAGCTCGCCATCGGCGATCCAGTGGTCCATTCCGCTCACGGCATCGGGCGCTATCGCGGGCTGATCAACATGGATCTCGGCCAGGGCACGGGACCTGACGGCAAGCCCCTGATGCAGGAAATGCTGCATCTGGAATATGCCGACAAGGCCACGCTCTACGTCCCAGTGTCCCAACTGCATCTCATCAGCCGGTATACCGGCGTCAGCGCCGACGAGGCGCCCCTGCACAAGCTCGGCTCCGGCCAGTGGGAAAAGGCCAAGCGCAAGGCGGCGGAGCAAGTGCGCGATTCGGCTGCCGAGTTGTTGAACATCTACGCGCGCCGTGCCGCGCGTGAAGGCCACGCATTCCGCTTCTCCGCGGCCGACTATGAGGTCTTCGCCAACGATTTCGGATTCGACGAGACGGCCGACCAGAAGGCCGCCATTCACGCGGTCATCCAGGACATGATTTCGCCGCAGCCGATGGACCGCCTGGTTTGCGGCGACGTGGGGTTCGGCAAGACCGAAGTGGCGTTGCGCGCCGCATTCATCGCGATGACTGGCGGCAAGCAGGTCGCCTTCCTCGCGCCCACCACGCTCCTGGCTGAACAGCACTATCAGACACTGGTCGACCGTTTCGCGAAATGGCCAGTCAAGGTCGCCGAGATGAGCCGCTTCCGCTCGGCCAAGGAAATCACCGCCGCATCCAAGGGCCTCGCCGATGGCAGCATCGACATCGTGGTCGGCACGCACAAGCTGCTTTCGCAATCGGTCAAGTTCAAGAACCTGGGCCTGCTGATCATCGACGAGGAGCATCGCTTCGGGGTGCGCCACAAGGAAGCGATGAAGGCACTGCGCGCGGAAGTCGACGTGCTGACGCTCACCGCCACGCCGATCCCGCGCACGCTGGGCATGGCGCTCGAAGGCCTGCGCGACCTGAGCGTCATCGCCACCGCGCCGCAGCGGCGACTCGCGATCAAGACCTTCGTGCGCAATGAGGGCACGGGCGTGATCCGCGAAGCCGTGCTGCGCGAACTCAAGCGCGGCGGACAGGTCTACTTTCTGCACAACGAGGTCGAGACGATCCAGAACCGCCGCCAGAAGCTGGAAGAAATCCTGCCGGAAGCGCGCATCGCCGTGGCCCATGGCCAGATGCCCGAGCGCGAACTCGAGCGCGTGATGCGCGACTTCGTGGCCCAGCGCTACAACCTGCTGCTGTGCTCGACCATCATCGAGACCGGCATCGACGTGCCGAGCGCCAACACCATCGTGATGAGCCGCGCCGACAAATTCGGCCTGGCGCAGTTGCACCAATTGCGTGGCCGCGTTGGCCGCAGCCACCATCAGGCCTATGCCTATCTGATGGTGCCGGACATCGATGGTCTGACCAAGCAAGCGGCGCAGCGGCTCGACGCCATCCAGCAGATGGAAGAACTGGGATCGGGCTTCTATCTTGCGATGCACGACCTGGAGATTCGCGGCGCCGGCGAAGTTCTCGGCGAAAACCAGAGCGGCAACATGATGGAGATCGGCTTCCAGCTCTACAACGAGATGCTGTCCGAGGCCGTTCGCTCGCTCAAGGCCGGCAAGGAGCCCGATCTGCTGTCGCCGCTCAGCGTGACGACCGAGATCAACCTGCACGCACCCGCCCTTCTGCCCGACGACTACTGTGGTGACGTGCATCTGCGCCTGTCGTTCTACAAGAAGCTCGCGACGGCCAAGACGCCAGACCAGATCGACACGCTTCTGGAAGAAATCGTCGATCGCTTCGGCAAGCTGCCGCCGCAGGCACAGACATTGATCGACGTGCACCGACTGCGCGTGCTCGCGCGACCCTACGGCGTGACGAAGGTCGATGCGGCGCCTGGTGTGATCAACATCACCTTCAAGAAGGACCCGCCGATCGATTCGATGAACATCATCAACCTGATCCAGAAGAACAAGCACATCAAGCTCGCGGGCAACGAAAAGCTGCGCATCGAACGCGAGTTGAAGGAGCCCAAGGACCGCGCGCAGATGGTGCGCGACGTGCTTCGCAGCCTGGGCCAACCCAAAATACAGGAAGCCGCAACGGCATGAACGCCAAAGAACATTCGCCCGGGCTCGTCGTCCAGCGCTTCACGCCGCCGCTGGCGCTCGCCGATTTCAAGCTGATCGCGTTCGACATGGATTCGACGCTGATCAACATCGAGTGCATCGACGAGATTGCCGATGCGGTGGGCAAGAAGGCTGAGGTGGCCGCGATCACCGAGGCCACCATGCGTGGCGAGATCAAGGACTTCAAGGAAAGCCTGCGCCGCCGCGTGGCACTGCTGAAGGGCGTGCCCGTCGACGCGTTGCAGAGGGTCTATGACGAGCGGCTGCGACTGAACCCCGGCGCGGAGAAGCTCGTCTCGGCCTGCAAGGCGGCTGGCATGAAGGTGCTGCTGGTCTCTGGCGGCTTCACGTTCTTTGCCAATCGGGTGAAGGATCGACTGGACATCGACTTCGCGCGCTCGAACCTGCTGGACGAAGCCGAAGGCCGGCTCACCGGGCAGGTCGTGCAGCAATCGTGGGGCGACATCTGCGACGGAGCCGAGAAGCGGCGGACCTTGCTGGAAGTGGCGTCGCTGCTCGGCATTTCCCCCGGCGAAACGATTGCGGTCGGCGACGGCGCCAACGACTTGCCGATGATGGGCGAAGCCGGTCTCTCGGTGGCCTATCACGCCAAGCCGAAGGTGCGCGAACAAGCCATGGTCGCGATCAACGAGGGCGGTCTCGACCGTCTGCTCGAACTACTGAGGTGACACCATGACCCACCCCACCGAAGCCAGCGACAAGAATCCGCCGGCAGCCTCGGACATCTTGCATGCCGATCGGCGCTTTGGCACCGAGCACGGCAGCATTCACAAGCCGATTCATACGGCGGTGCAGTTCGGCTTCGACCGGGTGGAAGACCTCATCGGCGTGTTCCAGGGCACGCTCAAGGGCAGCTACAGCTATGCACGCCAGGGCACGCCGACCACGGCGGCGCTCGAAGCCAAGATCACGTTGCTCGAACAAGGCATCGGCACCGTCTGTTTTTCCACCGGCATGGCTGCCATCAGTGCGGTCTTTCTCACGCTGCTGCGGGCCGGCGATCACATGGTCTCGAGCCATTTCGTGTTCGGCAACACCAACAGCCTTTTCGGCACGCTGGGCGACCTGGGCGTCGGTGTCACCAAGGTCGATGCGGGCTCGGTGGACAACGTGCGCGCCGCGCTGCGGCCGGAAACGCGGCTGGTCTTTGTCGAAACCGTTGCCAATCCCGGCACGCAGATTCCGGACATCGAAGCGATCGGCGCGCTGTGCCGCGAACGTGGGCTGCTCTACGTCGTCGACAACACGATCACATCGCCTGCCCTCTTCCTGCCAAAGACAGTTGGCGCGGGGCTCGTCGTGAATTCTCTGACCAAGACCATCGGCGGACATGGCGCCGCACTGGGCGGAGCGGTGACCGACACGGGGCTTTTCGACTGGTCGGCGTACCCCAACATCTCGGCGAGCTATCGCAATCTCGATGCGCGTCAGCAGGGATTGCAGCAGCTTCGCAAGAAGGGGCTGCGCGACATGGGGGCATCGCTGTCGCCCGAGCAAGCCCACCGCATCAGCCTCGGCGCCGAAACCCTCGCGCTGCGCGTGGCACAGACCAGCGCGACCGCGTTGTCGCTCGCCCGCTTTCTGCAGACCCACCCGGCGGTCGGCGCTGTGCACTATCCGATGCTGGAAAGCCATCCGAAGCACGCGCTGGCACTGCGGCACTTCAAAGCGGGCTCTTGGCTGCTCGCATTCGAATTGCGCGAAGGCATCGACATGCTCGCGGCGCTTGACCGGCTCAGGCTTCCGATCAAGGCGACCGGACTGGGCGACAACCGCACGCTGGTGATTCCGGTTGCGCCGACGATCTACTGGGAAGCCGGAGCCAAGGTGCGCGCCGAGATGGGCATTGCCGATGGGCTCGTGCGCGTCTCCGTCGGGCTGGAATCCGCGGACGAACTGATCGCGGATTTCGATCGCGCTCTGGGTTCAGACATTCGCGCCTGACTGGCTGCGCCTTCGCTCAGGCTGCCGGCACGGCTGCACCCACTTGCTGATAGACCGCCATCTCGAAAGCGATGAGCGTCTCGACGACCGGCATGTCGAAGAAGGGAAGCACCTGGGTCATCAGCACGCCGCCGATCCCTTTCGAGCGGTCGATCCAGTAGTACGAATTGAAGACGCCCGCCCAGTCTCCGGTTCCTTTGCTGCGCATGCCCGGCAGGTCGGCCAGCGTGAGATGGAAGCCCAACCCCCAGGACTGCGGAACCGGAAGTGAAGGAACATCGTTCGACAAATCCGGCATCGCCGACTTGATCAGTGCGGGCAGTTGGATGTCGCCAAGGTGGTTTTGCAGCGCCAACTCCACGGTCGCTGGCTTGAGAATGCCGGCGCCGTCGTTCAGCCAGGCCTGCACGAAGCGGCCATAGTCCTGTACCGATCCGTAAGAGCCGTGGCCGGCGGCGTCCCACTCCGAGGTGGGCGGCAAGTCATAGGGTGACGGCACGAGCTTGCCGTCCGGCTGGCGCTGCATCACGCGGAGCAATCGAGCCCGCTGCTCGGTGCTGGGCTCGAAGGTCGAATCAGTCATTCCCAGCGGCCCATAGACGTGCTGCTGCAAATAGCTGCCGAGGCTCTGACCCGAAAGCTTTTCCACGATGAGCCCGAGCCAGTCGCTGTTGACGCCGTATTCCCACGCAGTGCCCGGGTCGTTGACCATTGGCACCGAGAGGCTGCGCTTGAGCCCCGACAGCGCGTTCGGCTCTCCCGTCAGCGAGTGGTACTGGACCAGCTTTTCATTGAGGAAGAAGTACCCGAGCCCGGCCGAGTGCGTCATGAGCTGACGCACAGTGGCTTTGGTGGCGGGCGGGCGCAGGCGCGGCTTGTCGCCGTCGAAGCCGTCCAGAACGGCCAACTCCCCGAACTCCGGCAGGATCGATTCGACCGCGGCGTCGAGGCTCAGCCGCCCCTGCTCCACAAGCTGCAGCGCGGCGGTGGTGGCAACCGCCTTGGTCATGGACGCATTGCGGAACAAGGTGTGCTCGGTGGCCTCGCCGGCCGCGTGATGGAACAGCTGACCGTTGCGGTCGACCACCACCGCCGCAATGCCATGCAGAGCGCCTTTCGATACAGAGCCATCCAGCAACGCCGCAATGGCCGAACCGTCGAATGCCATGATCATCTCCAGTTTGTTGAAGGGAAATCGCGCGCGGGACATTCTGCGCTCGAAGCGATTCGGGGCTTCATCCTTTTCACTGATGGGGGTCTTTGCAGATTCGGGCGCGCACTTGCTCTTTAGACTTGCCGCCATGAATCGCAGAAACATCGTGCTCTCCGCCCTCTCCGCCCTCACTGCAGGGTTTGCGCCATTCGCATTGGCCGCCCCGCAGTTTCAGGAAAAGACCGAATGGTCCCGCTTCTTCGCCGAGGCGAATGTTCAAGGCAGCATCGTCGTGCTCGACGCCCGCGGCAAGTCCCCGCAGGCCCTGGTCTACAACCCGGCGCGCGCCGAGCGGCGCTACTCGCCGGCGTCGACCTTCAAGATTCCGCACAGCCTGTTCGCGCTCGACGCCGGCCTGCTGAACGATGAATTCCAGGTCATCCCCTGGGACGGCGTAAAGCGATCGCAGCCTGCCTGGAACCAGGACCAGAACCTGCGCTCCGCGATCAGAAACTCGACGGTCTGGGTCTTCGAGCGCTTCGCCAAGGAACTTGGCGAAGAACGCGAGGTTGCCTACATGCGAAAGATCGGCTACGGCAATGCGGTTGCCACTGGCGACAAGCCGTTCTGGGTCGAAGGCGATCTCGCCATTTCATCCTTCGAGCAGATCGATTTCCTGCAGCGGCTTTACCGAAACCAGCTGCCCTTCAAGGTCGAGCACCAGAGGCTCGTGAAGGACGTGCTCGTCAATGAAGCGGGGCCGGACTGGATCCTACGGGGCAAGACCGGGTGGACCGGCAAGCTCGGCTGGTGGGTCGGCTGGGTCGAATGGCCGACCGGCCCCGTGTTCTTCGCCATGAACATGGACACTCCGAAGAGGCTCGCCGACCTTCCGAAGCGGCAGAGCATCACGCGAAGCGTTCTGCTCTCGATCGACGCGCTACCTAAAGCCCAGTAGGCGCATCAAGGCGCAGTAGGCCAGGACGGCGCGCCCGCTATCAGAGCGCCGCCCCAAGCCGCGCGACGCCTTCCTGAATCTTCTCGACGTTCGCGGTGGCAAAGCTCAGCCGCAGCGTTGCGAGGTCGGGCTTTTCCGCAAAGAAGGGAGCGCCCGGCACGAAGGCCACGAGCTTCTCGATGGCGCGCTTGGCGAGCACATTGGCGTCGGCGACCTTGCCATTGGCGCCGGTCAGGCGCGCCCAGAAGAACAATCCGCCACCGGGCTGCGTGAAGCTGATCGCATCGCCGAGCTCCTTCTGCAGCGCCGCCCCCATGGCCTGTGCACGCTCGGCGTACACCTTGCGCACATTAGCGAGCGTCGCCGGCATCCGGCCGCTTTTCAGATACTGCGCCGCCGTCGCCTGCGCGAACGTGCTGGTGTGCGCATCGCTGAACTGCTTGCACATCGTGGCCTTTGCCAGGAGTTCGGCCGGGCCAATCATCCAGCCAATGCGCAGACCCGGGCTCAGTACCTTGCTGAGACTGCCGCAGTGCACCACCAGCTCACGGCTGCCGGGCACGTCGCGGGTCAGCGACATGATCGAAGGCGGTGGTGCCTTGTCGAAATAGAGATCGCCGTAGGGGTCGTCCTCGACGATCAGCGTCTGGTGCTTCACCGCCATTTCCAGCACCTTCTTGCGCCGCTCCAGGCTCAGCATCGCGCCGCTTGGATTGCCGAAAGTCGGGATGAGGTAGACGAACTTCGGCTTGTGCTCGGCGATCAGCTTTTCGAGTTCATCGGTGCGCACGCCGTTGGCGTCGATGGGCGCGCTGATCAACTGCGCGCCATAGAGGCGAAAGCACTGGATGGTTGCCAGGAAAGTCGGGCCTTCGACGATGACCTTGTCGCCGGGGGAAATGAGCGTCTTGCCGAGCAGATCTAGCGCCTGCTGGCTGCCGGTGGTGACGATGAGACCGCTCGGGTCGACTTCAACGCCCTTGGTCTTCATGAAGGCGCTGAGTTGCGTGCGCAACGGCTCGTAGCCTTCGGTCGCGCCATATTGCAATGCACCGCCGGCCTCTTCGGCCAGGGCCCTGGAGCTGGCTTCCCTCAGCCCTTCGACATCGAACATCGCGCTGTCCGGAAAGCCGCCTGCAAAGCTGATGATGCCGGGCGTGCCGAGCAGCTTGAAGAGTTCGCGGATGGCGGAGGTTTCAACATTGTCGAGACGGGAAGCGAATTGCATGTCGGGGCCTTCTGTCGAAGAGTTGCAGGCGTCCATTGTCGCAGGGGGACTAGGATGGTCTGCAAACAAGCCCGGGCCTTGCGTGATCTGGAGCCATGAGTTCCAAACGCGTGAGGCGCCGGACGCAGCTCGGTCAGGGCTTGAATATGTCGACGAAGAAGACGCGCAAGCGCGAATCCTCGACGAGATGGATCGGGTGGCGCCCTGGCGCGCGTTGGTGCAGATCGTCGAGCCACTCAGCCCGAGGGCAAAGACTGGCCGCCCGCCGTTCGCCATCGAGACGATGCTTCGCATTGGGTCGCCGCCTTCAGCACCTTCTCGTGCACATTGACGTCACGGGCAGCCTGCGGCACGGCCACGCCCTCATTCCTCCACCAACATGGCTGCTTCACGCTTGAACTCTAGGCTGAATTGCCTTCTCGTTCGCGTGAACCACCTCCCGTTTCAAAGACACCTTAAAAAGGGGTCTTTGAAACCGGCAGCAGCCCACTCCGCCCGTCACGCCACGAGTTGGTGTGCCCGCGAAACATCTATCAGCTCAGCTCCATGAGGCTCGAGACGCTCACTCGCAGGAGGCCGATGACAGTGATACGGCGACCTCTTCTTTGTATCGATCAAGCTTACGTCACCGGCAACATGACAATGCCGCCACGCGATCACTTGGCGGCGCTCATCAGCGCGCCGAGCACGAGGCACTGACCCAACTCGTCGATATCCCGCGCGGCCGAACCCGAACCGGACCGATGTTGATCTCGATGCCGCCACTCGGCTTGCGCACTGGTCAGTGCTCGGATGTCGCTGTCATCTGCGCAGGTTCAATCAAATAAGCCCGCAACATACGGGACACGTGACAGACAAAGCGCAGACAGGCATACTCGCGTGGGTCGAGGGTTAGTCAGGAGTGGTAGTTCAGTTGGTTAGAATACCGGCCTGTCACGCCGGGGGTCGCGGGTTCGAGTCCCGTCCGCTCCGCCACATAGCTATGAAATACGGGCCTTTTCGGCCCGTTTTTCTTTTCTACCCGCCAACGCGCCGGCCATTCTTTGAATGGACCAAAAAGGGCTACTTCCGCGCTTGGGCGCCGCATACCGGGTCCTCCCGGGAGAGGCCGCGCACGGAGTGCTCTGGCCGCATGCACTCTCTGGTTCTGGCCGTGCCCTGGAGGAACGTAAGGACGAGGATGCGCGAGAAGTGCGGCATGAGAGCGAAGGGGCAGGACCAGATTGCCGCGCTCGAGCCCCATCAAGGCTGCGCATGCGATCCAAAAGCGGCAATGAGTCTGCCTCGCCTTCAACGAAAACGCGACGGCGTAGAGCACGGCAGCCAGGTACAGCATGCCGGCGAGCAGCGCGGTCGCGGTGTCGAGTGTGGTCTCGCTCATGGGGCGCTTTGCCTCGACGCCTTGCCGTCCCGGTCTGGCTCGGCGGCACCGCGCCCGGGTTTTGCCGGCACCAAATAGGCGCCGTGCAGGCGCTGCAACTTCAGCAGCAACGGCAGATGCTTGGGCACCCATTGGGGATATCCGCGCCTTCGGTGCGGCAGCGCGAGGGCGTATTGCGGTGCAGGCCGGTCATACGGCAGAAGTCGGAGACCCTCCGGCGCAGGGCGGCTAGCGCCGCGCCGAATTCGTCCAAGGTCATGGCGATTGCCCTCACGTGCGGAAATGGTAGATGAATTCCCGGATATGTGCGATTTGCAGCTTGTTAGGCACAGTATTTAATATGGCGCCGTTGTGTTAACCGTTGTTAGCGCTCTTCCGCACACATTCAGGAATATCCAACGCCAACAAGGACTTGGGCGCAGGGCTGGAAGTGCTCAAGAAATAGGCATCATCGCTCGACGGGAAGTCATCCACAATCCGTCAGGGCGCTTCGTCTTTCTTGGCCACCATGGGTCCTACGCAGCCAGCAGCGCAACCATTCGCACGCGCGCAGAAGGCTATTCCGTTCCGCGCAGAATGGAATTTTCAACGATTCCGATGACGGCGGACCACTGGCACTAGATTCGGCCAGTCGATGCCTTTTTCAGCCGCGTCGAGCACCGCACTTGCATCGGCGTAGCGGTCAGCATTTGTCGGCGCGCCGAAGGCGACGTAGTAATAACGATCGCCTTTCGGCGCCTTTACTTCGCAAAGTAGACTGCAACCCGAGGCGCGAGTGGTCCCCGTCTTACCCCAAGTCACGTTATGGCTGCTGTTTCGAATGAAGTTTGCCGAATGCGCAATAACGATTTTCCGTGCTTGAGGCCCCCCGACGGTCACTGACAGTTTTGCCTTCGACCATATCCGCGAGATTTCGGGGTGATTTTGGTCCGAGATTTCGCATAACAGCGCTAAGTCACGGGCGCTGGACAAGTTGTTTCCGCCGTCCAGGCCCGAGGGGTTGCCCCAACGGCTGTTCTTCATGCAAAGTGCCTTACTTACGGTGTTCATCTCGGCGACGAATCGCGCCAAGCCACTTCCCTTCTTCTCCTCCTGTTCAAGAATCATCGAGCCGATGGTCCGTGCCCACACGGAGGTAGTTACATTAGAAGACGGAAGTCCCATATTGGCAAGCGCGTCGTCCACATGAAGGATGTCCCCGGCCACGAGGTTGTTAGCTGAGCCCCCGGTGGCGTCCTCGGGGCGACACACTAGTTGGACGTCGAGAGCCTTCAGCCTCTTTAACCAGAGCAGCCCGGTATAGGCGGTCAGCAGCTTCGTCATAGATCCAGGCCGCAGAGCCTTGTCGGCGCCCTTGCCCCAAATCTCTACACCATCAAAGCCGTTAAAAGGCTTTGATCGGATTACAGCCGATGCGGATGTCAGCACGGGCTCTAGCCACGGGGAAAGCTCATCCCCGGGTGCATGACCGTCGCCCAAGCCTGCCACCGAAACGGTAGGCCCATACGGTGAGGTCTCGTGCTCTGTTACTTGTCTGAATTCAAGGTCCAACCTGGCCTACCAATTTATTCTAGAGATAGGGCGCGATTAAGCAGATCCCCTAGCGTTGCAAAAATACCTCCCATTACATTCCATATTTTTTCATAGATCAGAAATTTCTGTTTCAGACTTGTCCTAATTTTTTGGCAGCACGTGAGGCGCCGCCAGTTTGTTTTTGAGTTGATATGCTGCATTTGCTCAGTGAATGCTACAAATCTCTGAGTCACATCATTGTTTAATAAAAGGTAAAAGAAAGTTCTAATGAAACTTAGAAGAATTGCAATTCTTCCATCTCTGCTTTTTAGTGGACTGTTTTGGCTTCAAAATGCAAACGCGCAGGCGTCCTTAACAATAATACGAATTACCCGGTAGCAATATTCGGGTTTTTTACGCCTTCCGGTGAGAACGCATTGCCGGATCAACAGGATGTTCTTTCCGAATGAAATTCCCGACTATGTTGAGAACATGGCAAGACAGACGTATGCGATCAGAAAAGCATATAACCTGCTTGGTTTTCGTGATCCTCTTGAAAGTGCACGTTTTCGATCTGCCACGTACATAGATATTAATCTAGTGAACCAATCGCGTATGGTCGTAGCGCAGCCACTGCCTGCAAGCATGGAGGAAATGCAGTCGCGGGTTTTTTCTCAGAATTTTCCTTATGACTTCTGGAGCCGATTGGCGAGCTTTATGGACGAAGCTGATCGGAGCATGCAGCTTCCATACGACCTTAGATCTGCGACTTATACCGACGGCAGTGCAATATTCAAAGATGATCTTGTCCGTGGTCTTCCTTTCCTCAGCGTTGTTATGCAATCCTTGGATGCAGAAGACGGCATTGTGGCGAGTTTGAATGGTTGGCCGGAATACGATTGGAAGGGCAACCAGACGAGCGCCGTATTCAACACCCGAATTCTCAAGGTCATCCAGCGTGCTGTTCGCCGAAGCGGTGTTCGAAACAATGAAATAGACGCTTTTCTAGCGATTGAATAGGGGTACAGGGCAACGCAGCCCGTCCCGGGAACATGAGGCGCGCACACAGGCCTCCATGTCACTAAATCGGGGAGCGCTTGTCCTGCCTTGCCCCCTCCAGAACTTCGAGTTTCCGGGACGACACAGGTGCCCTCCGGCGCGTCGAAGTCCATTACGTTTCCATGCAGCGCGAGGCGGCGAAACAGCCGGACCTCCTGCCGGTGCAACCGGGTGACGAACGTCGCTTCAGCTATCGATCCTGTCATCCGTCAGCGTGAGTGACAATATCTTCAGGGCCAGTTCCCGGTAGCTGATGTCAACAGCGCGCGCCGCCTTCGGCAGCAGTGAGTGATCGGTCATTCCGGGCGCCGTATTCACTTCGAGGAAGTACGGATTGCCCGCACCGTCCAGCATGAAGTCGGCACGACCCCAGCCGCTGCAGCCGAGCACCTCAAACGCTCGGCGCGCGAGCACTTTAAGGCGCATCTCCTCCTGCGAGGCCAGTCCGCACGGAATCAGGTATTGCGTCGTGTCGTGGATGTACTTCGCGTCGTAGTCGTAGAACTCGCCCGCCGGCACGATCAGAATGACCGGCAGATCGAGATCACCCACAATGCACACGGTGTATTCACCACCGTCTTCAATGCTCTTCTCGACCAGCACGATCGTGTCGAACCTTGCCGCCTGCGCGATCGCCGCGGGCAGCGCCCCGGCCACTTTCACCTTGATCACCGCGACGCTCGAGCCTTCGCTCGCCGGCTTCACAAAAAGCGGCAGGCCGAGTTGCGCGACGATTGCCTGCGCGCGCGCATCGTAATCGTCACCGCGCATCACAGCCTCGAACGGCGGCGTCGGAATGCCCAACTGCTGCCATACGAGTTTCGCGCGGAACTTGTCGAGCCCGAGTGCCGAACCGAGCACCCCGGTGCCTGTGTAGCGAATCCCATAGAAATCGAGCGCGCCCTGAATCTGGCCGTTTTCGCCGTAGCCGCCGTGCAACGCGTTGAACGCGCGAGCAAAGCCCTCGTCCTTCAGCGCCGACAGCGCCCGCGCAGACGGATCGAAGGGGTGTGCGTCGACACCCGCGTCGCGCAAACGCTGTAGCACGAGACGGCCAGAATTGAGCGACACTTCACGCTCAGCGGACACGCCGCCTAGTAGCACCGCCACCTTGCCGAATCGTTTTGGATCGATGCTGTCCATTTCGCCCCCTGTTTCTGCGCGAGGCGCTCCCCGCGCAAGCCCACGATCAGCGCGCTCACCCCATTGCGGGACAACGCTCCTCATTGTGACAACGCCTGACCATGCTCCGCCGCCGGGTGTAGCTTATCGCGGCTTACAACTTGCGGCAGATCAAGTTCAGCAAGCGCCATGCGGATGTCCTCCGCTGATTTGCCCTGGGCAAAGAGCGCTGCGGCGCGTTTCGCGTGTCCGGCGAGCAGGTGACGTTGCGGCCCGGGCGCATAGGCGTAGATGTGATGCGGCTTGAGGCCGAGGGCACGCAGGCGGCGGACGTAATAAAGCTGACTGTAAAAGGGAACAATACGATCCTCTGGATCCGATATCACGTAGATTTCCGGCAGCGGATCCCGGCGAATGCGCCAGATTTCGTCGACGGGATCGTAATAGCTCTGGGCGTCGTAAAGTAGTCGGCCAGGGATTTCACGCCTAAATTCCCAATACGCGGTAACCTGCTTCATGGAAACTAGGCCGGACGAAAGCACCGATGCCGCGATGTCCCGACGCCTGTTCAGGAGCGCCGCGACGATCTGGCCACCACCGGAATGTCCGATCAGGATGAATGACGCGATGTTGTAGCGCACCTTGAGCAGGTCCAGTGCGCGGTCCATCAGTTCGATCTCGCGATGTGTACGCCACTTGTTATGGTCGCCAGAGGAGCCATAGATACCCGGGCGCGCAAGATAGAGCGCGGGGTGGCCGGCATCAGCGGACCAGTCAGCCATATCCTTCTCAATCTTCATGGGCGAAAAGGACTGGTAGGAGGATGTAATGTGCCTGACACCCTTCGTGGTTCTCAGCATGACATCGCCGCTGAAATATACAAGGACAGTGGCATTTTCGCCGCCGGACAGTCCATGCTCGTAGTACCGGATGCAATCCCCCTTACCACTGACCTCCACCCAGAGGCTGTCGAGCACCCGTGCACACTGTTCTGGTGAACTGAAGGAACCATTCAGAGCCTGCGCGGCATCGAAAGGCTCATTTCCCACGGGGATATTGAGCTCTGCAGGCCGTGGAGCCTCAAACGGCCCCAGCCTCGGCCGCCCCCCTAGACTCGGCTCGATGACGCCAAAAACGCCAAAGGCAACGAACAGGAACCGCCGGAACCTCCAGTGCAGAAGGTGCGACAAACGCCGACAGTATCGGACAAGCGATTGCATGAATAAGGGTCCGTCAGGTTGTCTAAAAAAGAAATGACCAATGATGTGCAAGCGCGCGGGCGGCACGCGCTCCTACGCCCGACACGGTTCGTGCGTTCCACTCCCCTGCCGCGCGCGGACTGCCCTCTGAGGCGCGACCATCATGGGAAACGGGCTGACCTCTCCGAGTCATTCAGCGCGCCGGACAGGTATATTGTTTGCCGGGATGTCAAGGTGGCCTGCTTACGCACACGCCTTCATCCACGCCACGATGTGATGTATGCCCGTACTGTTCGATCCCTTGAGCAGCACCACATCCCTGTCGACGAGTTCGTCGTCAAGTGCGCCCTTCAACTCGTCGAGAGAATTCGTGTAGCGTCCACGGCGCGCGACCGGTAGCAGTTCCCAGAAGTCGGCATAGAGTTTGCCCATGACATAGACGCGATCGACCGCACAACGCTCGACGACAGCAGCGAGTTCGGCATGAAACAGCGGCGCCTGCGGGCCGAGTTCCGCCATCTCGCCCAGCACAGCGACCCGTCTGGGGGCATCCTTAATATCCCTCAAATGTTCCAAAGCGGCCTGCATCGAACCGGGATTGGCGTTGTAAGCATGGTCAACGACAGTCAGGTGTCGTCCGCGGAGCGTCAACTCAATCTCCTCTCCCCTGCCAGGCAGGGCAGCAAAGTTTGCGATTCGTTCGAGCGCGGGCTCGAGAGGATAGTTGAGCGCCGAGATGGCGGCGAGAACGGCCAGGCTGTTCAGCGCCATGTGCAAGCCTGCGGTCCCGATCGGGTAGGTGATATCGCGCCCCCTGATACGGGCAACAACCCGCTGCCCGGACGCGTCATGGTCGACGAGCTGAAATTCGCACCCGGCGCTCGTGCCATAGGCAAAGATTCTCAGATCTCGTCCCACGGCCTCTTGGCGGACGGTCTCCCATTCCAGCATGTCGCGATTGAGCACCGCGACACTTCCCGCAGACATGCCCTCGAAGATCATGCTCTTGGTCCGGGCAATATCGGTGACTGTGCTGCTTTTGCCGAGGTGGGCAGGCTGAATGTTGGTAAAAATGCCTATGTCCGGGCGGGCAATGGCCGCGCTCTTCCGCATGTTGCCGACGGCAACTTCCAGGACGACGTGCCGGGCGTCCCAGGGGACTGATGCAAGATTCCAGCTCACGCCATGTGGGAGGTTGGCGTTGAACGCACTCGCTGCGGTCTCGCCGTAAGCATTGAGGGCGTCCGCCAGCATGGCCACGAGCGTTGTCTTGCCGGCGCTCCCCGTCACCGCCAGGACGGTGCCGCTCATCTGCCGGCGTGCGTAGGCCCCCATCGCAAGAATGGCTTCACCCGTATCGGCGACATGCAGCACCGGCACATCCTCAAGTTGGGCCTGCGCATCAGGATGGCTCGTGATGACACCCGCGGGCCGCGTCTTCAGTTGTCGGATGACGGAAACAGGGATCCCCCGGTCTGCCTCACCGACCCGGGCGACCACGACGTTTCCGGCCTGCATGGCCGGCGCGTAAATGCACAGGCCGCTCGCCGTCCACCCCGCTGGCGGCGGCGTAAGCCACGTCCCCTGGGTGGCCGCCTGGATCCCGGCGGCGCTCCATTCCCGCGCGGGCGTGGAGGATGAGGAAGGCCGCTGCGCGTCCAGATATTTCAGATAGGCGACCAAACCGGACAGATAGTGCTCGACGTCGTCAATGCGGACCCGGAAAGCGTGATGACGGATGAAGAAGCTCCCGGTGATCCTGCCCGGATTGGCAAAGTACATGGCGAGTTCTGGCCAGAAATAGCCGTCCAGCAGGCGCTGTGCCCGCGTATGCAGTGCATGGAAGAATTTATCCAGATCGAGCCCGGCGAGCAGGTGCCCCAGCCCGGGCTGCTGCTGCATGCGGCTGATCATCTGCTCGGCCGCCATCATCAATTCAAGCAGGGTCGGAAACGTCGTGACCCTCTCGATCACGAAATCGAGATAGCTGGCGAAATTCTGGATCCCGAATCTGTAATACGCTTCCAGCGGCCGGTGACGGGTGAGTTCGTTCACGCAGTAGCTGAGCCAGTGGTCATGCGCTTTCCAGTGTTTCGCCTCGATGAAATGGTCGAACGCCTTTTCCACCGCGGCGAGCCACCTCGCATCGCCAGTCAGGCCGTAAAGGCGCATCAGGCCGAAGGCCGCTTCGCCGTCGTAGTAGATGATCCGGAACGGCTGTTTGACCGACAGGTCCGGATAGTTCAGCACATGGATGAACTTGCCGGTGCCCGCATCCTGCATGAAGAGCACGCCTGTCGCGAGTTGTTCGAGCAGCGCCAGATATTCGCCTGAGCCGGTCAGCTGGCTGTATTTGACCAGCGCCAGCAGGCACACTCCGTTTCCGCCCAGTTTGATTTCGGTCTGCCCTTCGACCAGAAACGCAGCCCGGGCGCCGCCGGGCAACTCCATCGGTCGGATGAGATCGTTCACGAGATAATGCAGCGCTGCATCGATGGCTGTCTTGAGTTCACTGTCCCGGGTCACCTCCCAGGCTTCGAGCATCGAATAGACCGAACTTGCATGGCGCAGGCTGTTGTAGGCGCCGATGGGCCGATCGAAGCAGGGATGCCAGCCATAGTGGAAGCGCCCGCCTGGCTGCACCTGGCTGGCCAGATAGCGGCTGCCAGATGCAACGAGCGCCCGGACGTCTGCCGGCTGGAGAGAGGCGATGATGCGGCGTCCGGCATTCAGACCCGTCCCGTGCAGGAGGTGGACTTCCTGCGACTGCCGGCTTGCAAACGCCCCGCGGGCCGAGAACACATAAACATCCCGCCCGCCCTCGAAATCCACGCTGGCAAGCTGATGTCGGCTGGCGGCATATCGTTCGAAGTTCTTCGTGTTCACCATGGCATGCGCCTGGGCCGGGCCACCATAGAGCATGGCACTGGCATTCAGTTCGGTCTCCAGGAAGGCCTGCCTGAAATCGCTGTCCAGCGACAGGCCGCAACGAAAATAATTGCGTTTGGTCTGTGCCAGGCGGTCCCGCAGCGCGTCCCAAGTCATGGCCTCAACGCTATCGACCCAGTCCACCCGAAGCCACTGGACGGCCATTCCGGTGGCGCCGGCAGCCTGCATCGCCTGCGCCATGCCGGCGTCCCAGGCCAGGGCAAATGTCGGCGCCGTTGCGCTCACGACATCGGCCCGCCGCTGCCCATCACTCCATGAAAAGAACAGGACAAAGGACGGCCACGGCGCCGCCAGGGGCTGGACTTTAGGTTCAACGACGCAGCGCATTCGCGCGAACAGTGCAGGGAAGTCTGTGGGGTTGGGATGCGCGTGCTCAGAAGGGGTAGTCACTATGGGTTACTCCTGGGTAGGGACAGACAACACGCCTGCGGCCCGATACTTGGCGATGATGCTTTGTCTGACAGCGGCAATGAAATTTGACCGGACACGATGCCTCATTGGCGCTCACCTGTCGAGCGCTTGCGAGATGTTCATCGGCGGCCTCGCTGGTCACTTACATCAGCCCGGCCAGGCTTGAGGGAGCAAGCCTTATTGACAGGTTGCCGGCCCAGCGAGCCGGACATCATCTATTGCCCGGCCCCCTTCGATCAGTTGTGTGTATCGACGGTATCGGCGCTTCACAAGTAGCCGCGAGCGCTCGTTGCCACTGCTCGATAAACTCATGTTTGCGCGACGGGGCCGCAAAGACAAACTCATTGAGTCCCCTGTTAAAGAATTCCTGATCCTTGTCGCGCAACGCCGCATAGGCGAGCAGTACCTTGATTGCAGGGGTGGCTGTTTGTTTGGTCATCGCGACACTCCGTGTTTGGACCGTCACCGTTTACCGGAGGCGCGCGGTGAAAGGCGGGGTCAAGGGTACAGTGGGTACGGCGACCTTCCCGATCCAGGAAGGTCGCTCGCCAAAGGCCAGCGCCCGCGTCCCGTTATCAGGCTGGACGGGAAAGATTCACGCGCACCACCACGCGGCGGTTGGGTGCGTTGCAGGCAATCTTCTGCTGCATCGTGCCGCTGCACTCTGTGACCAGCGGATTGGAGTTGCCCGCGCTTTCCGCTGTGATCTTTGACGACGGAATACCATGCTCGATTAGCATCCGGCGAACCGTCATCGCACGCTGCTCGCCAAGTTTCTGCGCCGCTGCGTCCGGGCCGATGGGGTCCGCGTGGCCGATCACCGTGACTGCTTCCAACGAGGCGTTCTCCGCGAGAATCTGCTCAGCAAGGTGCGAAATTTCCGCTCGGCCCTTGGCAGTCATGTCGCGAGTGCCAGCCTTGCCGAAGGCGAACAGCGTGTCGCCCTTGAGCGTGTACTCTCTCGCCGTGGCAGGTTGTGCCGCCGCAGTAGCCTGTACCACGGGGACTGAGGGATAGTCACACGCCTGAACTGCCGATGCACGGGAAAGCACGTGCATTTGGGCGCGCATGCCCTGCAACTGGGCTTCGGCTTCGTTGCGCGGCACCACCACCGGTGCGCCATTGCTGTCAATCGGCCCGACCTTTACGAAGTAGGTCATGCCGCCCTTCAGTTCAGCACGCGATCCACCAGCGTTCTTGCCCTTGTACAGCGGCGCATCGTGGGTGTACGCACCCAGCGTGTGTTGGCCCGGCTTGACGCAGAAGACGCTGTAGCCGTTGGGCAGCAACGCGGTCTGCAATTCGCCATCAAGGTAGACGTGAGCGGCGGCCGAACGGCCTGCCCCTGCGGATGCTTCACGGTAGTAGATGATCTGCGCCTGCTGAGGGCCGACCTGTCCGACCGGCGCGTAGCTCTGGCCGAAAACCTTCCCAGGCTGCGTACCGGCACGGACCGTCGGCGTGGTGTCGGATGCGCCTGCCTGAGTGACCGGCGGTTGCGGATTAGAGAAAGTCTGTTGTGCGATGGCGGGCAAGGTACCCGCCGTCACGAGCAATGCGCCTGCGAGCGCACGCATCAGGGTTTGATTGGAAGTCATGATTGGTTCAAAAGCGGTCCCCCGGGGCAGCGCAATGCTGCTCAGAGAGCCTGATTAAATGATTGGTGATTCCGGGTCCGCGACGCAGGTCATGCGTCGCGGACCATCCGGAGATCAGTGGTTGTTCAGCGTTGTCTCGACGCCGTGCTGCACCAGCAGTTCGGCATTCAGACCCGAGTGGTAGAAGACGTCATACTGGATGCCATCCACAGTCGTGTTGTCAGACTGTTGCGTCCAGTCGCCGTTGTCCTCTCCCTCAGGCAGCAGATCAGACAGCGCGACCTTGTCGCCCGCATCGCCCTTGACCATCACTTGCGTGCGGCCGTCAGCAATGAACAGGTCCTGGCTGCCATGCTCGAGCACATCGCCCAGCGACAACTTAAGCGTGTTGCCGCCCGTGCCGGTGATATCGAACACTTCGACCGAGGACAGTTTCACTTCAACGTTCGCCAGATCCAGCACCAAGTCTGAACCTGTCAGCGTCAACACGTCCACACCACTTTCAGTATGAACATCACCGTCCATACCGGTCGAATACTCAGTGCCCTGAAGATCAAGCGCTGTATCCGGGCCCTCAGTCGAGGTCACGTCTACTGACTGATCGTCACTGTCGAGTGCCGAATCGGAATCGCTTGGCTTCTGATCGTCGACGCCACTGTCAGCAGGGACATCTGCATCTGCCGTTGCACCTGCATCAGACGAATCCTCGACGTCCTGAATCTCGAAAACCGCGACCTCGTCCGTCAGGACATCAGACACGCCGATTTCGGGCTGGTATTCAGCAGTGTAGTAAGAACTACCCGTTATATCGAAGCCGGGAGATGCGTTGTCGAACACAATGTCCAGTCTTAGCAACGTGTAGCCTTCCGGCAAGGTCATTTCAATATGATTTGCACCTTTAGCATCCAAATTAAAGGAAGTTAATAGCCGTGAATTCCCGTAGGCTCCATTCGTTTCGGTGACAACGACCCTCACAACATAGTTGTATTGCGGATCGATCCGATCGAAATCAACCGAAAAGGCAGTCGGTCGATTATCCGAGGTTCCAAGTTTGTAATAGAGCTGTGACGTCGGGTCCTGTCCCGGAGCTTGGGAATGCGTGCCTATACGCATTACGCCATTCACCATCTTTACATCATGACGATCACCAGCGTTGTAGAAGTTGTGAGCTAGCCCAACGACGTTTGAGTTACTGAAATCCAACTCGTAGTGTCCGGGCAGCAAGAACGAGAACCCGAATTGCCCGCTCGGTTCACTGGTGCCCACTGCGTTCGTCGCCACAGCCGTCAGGTTATGTTTCCCTTCGGCCAGCGGCGTGTCCGGCGTGAAGCTCCAGTTGCCATTGTCATCAGCCTTCACGTGCCCCAGCACCTGACCGCCATCGAAAATCGTCACCGTGCTGCCCGACTCCGCTGTACCACGGACTTCCAGCTTTGCATCATCCGTCGTCGCGCCCTCAGCAATCGGGCCCGTCGCCGTGCCTTGATCGTCAATCACTGCGCTGATCACCGGCGCGTCTGGCTTCTTCGTGTCCACGATCACAGTCCACGAATCCGACGGCTTGCTTTCGTTACCCGCCTGATCACGCTCGACCACCGTGAACTCGTGCYTGCCTTCGCCCAGCGGCGTATCAGGCGTGAAGCTCCAGTTGCCGTCCTCGTCGACCTTCGTCTCGCCAACGGGCGTGCCGTTGTCGATCACGACGATCGTGTCGCCCGGCTCGCCCTTGCCCACCAGCGTCGGTGTCGTGTCGTCCGTGCTCTCGCCATTGCCCACCGGACCCTGAATCGGGCCCATGTTGTCAGTCACTTCGCCAACGACTGGCTGGCCAGGCGGGGTTGTGTCCACGATCACCACGTGCGGACCCGACGGCTTGCTTTCGTTGCCCGCCTCATCACGCTCGACCACCGTGAACTCGTGCCTGCCTTCGYCCAGCGGCGTATCAGGCGTGAAGCTCCAGTTGCCGTCCTCGTCGACCTTCGTCTCGCCAACGGGCGTGCCGTTGTCGATCACGACGATCGTGTCGCCCGGCTCGCCCTTGCCCACCAGCGTCGGTGTCGTGTCGTCCGTGCTCTCGCCACTGCCCACCGGACCCTGAATCGGGCCCACGTTGTCAGTCACTTCGCCAACGACTGGCTGGCCCGGTGCTTCAACATCGGCGTCCGCATCGGCATCGGCATCGGCATCCGCGTCTGAGTCGGCGTCGGCATCGGCGTCGGCATCGGCATCGGCATCGGCGTCAGCGTCAGCGTCAGCGTCTGCATCGGCATCTGCGTCTGCGTCTGCGTCTGCGTCTGCGTCTGCGTCCGCATCGGCATCCGAGTCAGCGTCTGCATCAGCATCAGCATCCGAGTCGGCATCGGCATCGGCATCCGCATCCGCATCCGCATCCGCATCCGAGTCAGCGTCTGCATCGGCATCGGCGTCTGCGTCCGCATCGGCGTCAGCGTCAGCATCAGCATCAGCGTCCGAGTCAGCATCGGCGTCTGCGTCTGCGTCTGCGTCTGCGTCTGCGTCTGCGTCTGCGTCAGCGTCAGCGTCTGCATCGGCGTCAGCATCAGCATCAGCATCAGCATCAGCATCAGCATCAGCATCAGCATCCGAGTCGGCATCAGCATCGGCGTCAGCATCCGAGTCAGCGTCTGCATCGGCGTCTGAGTCGGCGTCAGCGTCCGAGTCAGCATCCGAGTCGGCATCCGCATCCGAGTCAGCATCCGAGTCAGCGTCCGCATCCGAGTCGGCATCGGCATCCGCATCGGCGTCAGCATCCGAGTCAGCGTCTGCGTCTGCATCGGCATCGGCATCGGCATCGGCGTCTGAGTCTGAGTCGGCGTCTGCGTCTGCGTCTGCGTCTGCGTCTGCGTCTGCGTCAGCGTCCGAGTCAGCGTCTGCATCAGCATCAGCATCAGCATCAGCATCAGCATCCGAGTCGGCATCCGCATCCGAGTCAGCATCCGCATCGGCGTCAGCATCCGAGTCAGCGTCCGCATCCGAGTCGGCATCGGCATCGGCATCGGCATCAGCGTCTGCGTCCGCATCGGCGTCCGAGTCGGCATCGGCATCGGCATCGGCATCGGCATCGGCGTCTGAGTCGGCGTCGGCGTCTGCGTCTGCGTCTGCGTCTGCGTCCGAGTCAGCGTCTGCATCAGCATCAGCATCAGCATCAGCATCAGCATCAGCATCAGCATCAGCATCAGCATCCGAGTCGGCATCCGCATCCGAGTCAGCATCCGCATCGGCGTCAGCATCCGCATCCGAGTCGGCATCGGCATCGGCATCGGCATCAGCGTCTGCGTCCGCATCGGCGTCCGAGTCGGCATCAGCATCAGCATCAGCATCAGCATCAGCATCAGCATCAGCATCGGCATCAGCGTCCGAGTCGGCATCGGCGTCCGCGTCAGCATCCGCGTCTGCATCAGCATCAGCATCCGAGTCGGCGTCAGCATCCGAGTCAGCGTCCGCATCCGAGTCGGCATCGGCATCGGCATCGGCATCAGCGTCCGAGTCGGCATCGGCATCGGCGTCTGCGTCAGCGTCAGCGTCCGCATCGGCGTCAGCATCCGAGTCAGCGTCTGCATCAGCATCCGAGTCAGCGTCCGCATCCGAGTCGGCATCGGCATCGGCATCGGCATCAGCGTCCGAGTCGGCATCGGCATCGGCGTCCGCATCAGCATCCGCATCGGCGTCAGCATCCGAGTCAGCGTCTGCATCGGCATCGGCATCGGCATCGGCATCGGCGTCTGAGTCGGCGTCGGCGTCTGCGTCTGCGTCTGCGTCCGAGTCAGCGTCTGCATCAGCATCAGCATCAGCATCCGAGTCGGCATCAGCATCCGAGTCGGCATCCGCATCCGAGTCGGCATCCGCATCCGAGTCGGCATCCGCATCCGAGTCAGCATCCGCATCGGCGTCAGCATCCGAGTCAGCGTCCGCATCCGAGTCGGCATCGGCATCGGCATCAGCGTCTGCGTCCGCATCGGCGTCCGAGTCGGCATCGGCATCGGCGTCCGCGTCCGAGTCAGCGTCCGCATCGGCGTCGGCATCGGCATCCGCATCCGCGTCTGAATCGGCGTCGGCATCCGCATCCGCATCCGCGTCTGAATCGGCGTCGGCATCCGCATCCGCATCTGCATCGGCATCTGCATCAGCGTCTGAATCAGCATCGGCGTCAGCATCAGCGTCAGCGTCAGCGTCCGAGTCAGCATCGGCGTCCGCGTCTGCGTCTGCATCGGCGTCTGCATCCGAGTCAGCGTCTGCATCGGCATCAGCGTCCGAGTCGGCATCGGCGTCCGCGTCCGAGTCAGCGTCCGCATCGGCGTCGGCGTCGGCGTCCGCATCCGAGTCGGCATCAGCATCGGCGTCTGCATCCGAGTCAGCGTCTGCATCCGAGTCAGCATCGGCATCGGCATCAGCGTCTGAATCAGCATCGGCGTCAGCATCAGCATCAGCATCAGCATCCGAGTCAGCATCGGCGTCCGCGTCTGCATCCGAGTCAGCATCAGCGTCTGAATCAGCGTCAGCGTCAGCATCCGAGTCAGCGTCAGCGTCCGAGTCGGCATCGGCGTCCGCGTCCGAGTCGGCATCGGCGTCCGCGTCCGAGTCAGCATCGGCGTCCGCGTCTGCGTCTGCGTCTGCATCGGCGTCTGCATCCGAGTCAGCATCGGCATCGGCATCGGCATCGGCATCTGAATCAGCATCAGCATCAGCATCAGCATCAGCATCAGCGTCCGAGTCAGCGTCTGCGTCTGCGTCGGCGTCTGCATCCGAGTCAGCATCGGCATCGGCATCGGCATCAGCGTCCGAGTCAGCGTCTGCATCGGCATCGGCGTCAGCGTCCGCATCCGCATCCGCATCTGCATCCGCGTCGGCGTCTGCATCGGCATCAGCGTCCGAGTCGGCATCCGCATCCGAGTCGGAATCCGCATCCGAGTCCCAGTGGTCAACCGCACCCGATGGCGCCTTTTCATCCAGGACAGGGATAGCGATCCCTGGGCCGCCACCATTGCCACCGCTGGCGGTAAGCCCTGCACCGAGCGCCGCCAACGCACCCAGCCCGACGAGGCCGAGGCCCGCCAGACCAACACCAGGTGCCGCAATAAGGCCGGCGCCAAAGCCATTCAGTTGCTCTGCGCCCAGAACCAGAGGCGAATCCGCGCCCTCCGCAAGGAAAGCCGCTTCGTGGTCATGCTCGCCGTCTGCGGCAACATATTCGTGGTACGAGCCGTCTTCACCCAGGCCAACCAGCTCGCCTTCATTGCCGTAGAAGTCTTCGATGATCAATTGCGGCTGGTCGAGCTCAGTCCCTTCCAGGCTGACCAGAAGGTTCTTGCCGGAACGGCGCACGGTAATGTTTTCCGGAGCGTGGCCGGTATTGGCCTGAGCCAGAATGAATTTGCCACCTTTGATGGCGGCAATACGAACCGGGGCGCCTTGCGCGGAACCGCGCAATTCGACCGTTTGTTTGATGGTGCTACCGTCAACGACGGCCAGCTTCACTGAATTCGAACTCACAGATGATCCTTTTTAGAGTGCATGTGCCGGCGAGTTTTGCCAGCGTATGGATAGAAATTGGTAAGAAATGGGTATGAAAACGACACGGCAGCCGCCGGGCTGCTGATCTACCTGTATTTTTTACGAGGGGCCCTGGAAACGGCATGGGACCGGTTTGGTTCTGGATAGGACTGGAACGAAATCCGGGTCTATTGCGGGCGTCGGTTGAGAGTCGCGAGCAATAGTGCTCACGCGTTATTTCGATTGGCGAAACAGGCGGGCATCTGGGATTTCGCCTCTCAGCCGTCGATGGCCAGAGCGGGCGTCACGCTCAAAAAAGGCCGCCAGCCAGAAAGGAAGGCGGCCCATCACGAAGCTCTGCACACGTGCGGTTTGATTCGTCGGTTTAATCGCTGGTGCGGCCCGTCGTCAGCCAGTCAACCAGCGCACCCGCAGTCGCGTATTCGCGCAGCACCGCCGCGTAGCCATCGAAACGGTTCGTCACTTCATTCACGCCGTTGCCGTAGTGATCGTTCTCCGCGGTCAACACATCGAGCAGGGTCCGTTTGCCCAGGTGGTACCACTGTTCGAAGAAGGCCTTGCGCACCTGATCGGTCTCGCCGGAAAGTCGTTCGTACTGGTCCGCGCGGCTGAGCATGGTGTGCGCATCCTGATGCGCGGCACGAATGCCATATTCGAGGTCACGCCGCTGCTGATCGAGGCGCTGCCACGTGGCCTGTGCCCGATACCCGGCGGCAGCCGTCGCCGCCTTCGTCGAACCGCCGCGGAATGCCGCCCAGTTGAGCGTCAGCATGGTCTGGGCGCCCCGTTGTCCCGCGCTCCCACCTCCGAAGCCGGTATTCGCACTGACAACCCAGTTCACCGTCGGGAGACCCGACGCTTTCACCACCTTGGCATTCAGGTCGGCCGCACTGGCTTCGGACTGAATCTGAGCCAGGCTAGGGTGAGCATCCGCCTGCTGCAGGAGTTGCGGCAGATTGCCCGGCCGTATCGGCCAGTTGCGCGCGCGTGGAATCGGCGGTGCGTTCTCGCCCACCAGTTTTTGCAGCTTCAGTTCCGCATCGCGCACCCTGGCCTCTGCGGAATCGCGCGCGGCTTCAGCTTGCAGCAGACGCGCCTTGGCCTGCGTGAGTTCGCTGCCGCGACCGCGATCGACTGCCACAATTTCACCCAGCATTTTCACGAGCGTGGCCATGCGCTCGACGAATTGCTGGCTCAGCTCAACGATCTCGCGTTGCTTGCCCAGCTCGACCAGCGTGCCCGTCACCTCGAACGCATTCTGGTCGCGGGCCACGGTGTAGTTGCTGCGCGCAGCGTCCGAGAGCTGCTCACGGCTTCCAATCGTGTTCTTGGTGCGGCCCCAGTCGTACACCGTCGTAGTTACCGTCGCCGCCACCGCATTGCCGTTGTTGCTGCCATCTCGATTGGGACCGAATTGCAAACCCTGCGTTTGCGAGCCGATGTCCACTTGTGGCCACCGCAGGCCTTTGGCTTCGTCGACGTCTGCATTCGCGGCTTGGTAGGTGGCATACGCCTGCCCCACTTCGGGACTGCGCTTCTCTGCCTCCTCGACGGCGCGCAGGAAGATGCGGCGCAGCGTGGCGGAATCCATCGACCCGCTACCGGTACGGGACGGTTGCGTGTCAAGCCACTGTGCGAACGTCGCCGGGGGCGTGCGGCTTACCGGCGTCGACGGCTGCTTCACCTCGGCCAAAGTCGATCTCAGCGCACTGGTGGCATCGCTCCCCAGCGCCTGCGTTGGCGGTTTCGTCGGCTGTGCCGCTTGCGGCGGCACCAGTGGCCGGGGCGCGCCCTGCTGTACAGAACGCAGATCTTCAGCACGTCCCGGTGCGCCAGCGAGGCTGGCCTGAGCCTGCGCGGCTTCGCTCCCTGCCAGGGCGAGCAACACCAAGAGTGACGAAACCAGCCATGCCACGGGACGGGTGGGCAAACCAGGGGGGCCGTCCTCGTGGGTGAGGGCTTGCCCCGTAATTTGAATCTCAGGAAAAATGTCTTGAGTCATGATCGGAACCGGTTAATTGATTGTGTGTGGCGCGGTAGCCGAACCGGAATCTCGACTCACAGAACGATGAAGCAAATCTCGTTTAAGGGTCTATTCGGCTACTTCGCGGTGACTTGATGAACGAAACACGAAATTTCGTACCGGCTCCAATTTTCGAAAAATCAGTCATGCCGCGAAATCGGACGGCCTCACCGGCATGGCAAGACCAGTACGAATTTGCATTGCCTTCCTAACGAAATAGAGGATTGCGAAGCCAGTGTTCTGAAAGTGACCTTTGGTGCGGTATCAGGCTGCAAAAAATCCTGACCGCAACAAACCGTCGCAGACGGGAGTTGTTCGATATAGAAAAATGATGGCCGCCTTTGCGGAACCGGACGCGGTCCCGCGAGTTGGATGGCGGTCAAGGAACGGGTCTGCAGCGCTACGGCTGGCGCACCGACGCCCGACTACACGAAGGGCTTGTCTACCTCGAGGATCTGCGTGACGAAGCGACGACGACGGAGTGCATTGCCTCGTGCTTGACCTGATGACCTCTCAGGGAAGGTCTAAGACAACGCGCACGTCGTGGTCCCGAAAAGCAGCCGCGCGAATATTGCGCCCCTTGACGGACCGCGACCAGTTGACGCCGGTCGAACTCGACGACTGCACACCACGAAATCGTCTTTCGGAAATCTGCACAGCAGCGAGCCGCTCCGTTCAAGGGTGCCCCGCCGCAGCAACGCGGCACGGCTACACCTCGATTAGCGCTCCCGGAACGCTTCACGAGCCTTGAAAATCGGCTTCAGAATGTAGTCAAGAATGGTTTTTTCACCGGTACGGATCTCGGCCGTCGCCACCATCCCCGGCAGGATGGGCAGACTATTCCCGCCTGCCTGCAACACACTCGAGTCCGTCAGCACAAGCACGCGGTAATAGGTTGCATCGGCTCGGCCCGCCGCGGCCTTCTGGTCGTCCTTGAGGGTGTCGGGGCTGATGTGCTCAACCTTGCCCGTCAGGCCACCATAAATGCCGTAGTCGTAGGCGGTGATCTTCACCGTGGCCGGTTGACCGGGATGCAGGAACGCCACGTCCGCAGGCTTAATGCGGGCCTCCACGAGCAACTGGTCCTCCAGCGGAACGATTTCCATGATGTGCTCGCCCGGCTGGATGACCCCACCAATCGTATTGAAGCGCACGTTCTTCACCGTGCCGTACACCGGTGCCACCACCGTCGTGCGCTGCAGGACATCGGCGCGTCCCACTACGGTTTCGCTGGTTTGCGCCAGTTCCAGTTCCAGCTTCGTCAGCTCCGAGTTCGCATCGGCCTGAAACTTGTTGCGCCGCTCGACCATCTGCGAGCGCAGGTCGTTTGCCTGACGGCGCATGCGAAGCAGTTCGACCTCGGACAGCAGTCCCTTGGCCGCCAGCGGCTCGGCCAGACCAATTTCCTTGCCCGAGAGCGAATAGCTCTTTTCCAGCGCCGCCACGCTGTCGTCGAGCGCACGACGTCGCGCGTTGTGGGCGAGCGTCTCCTGCTTCACGACCGCAGGCACTGCTTTCACGTCGTCCGGAAACGTCAGCGGTTGGCCGTACGCCTCGGCGCGCAAACGCGCAATCGTCGCCTTCAGGCCGACTGATTTGGACCACGCTTCTCGATAGCTTGTCTGGGCACGCGTGGGATCGATCTTTGCCAGCACCTGGCCCTTCTTGACGATATCGCCTTCGCGTACATCCAGTTGTTCGAGAATCCCGCCCTCGAGACTCTGGATGACCTGTTCGCGGCTTTTCGAAATGATGGTGCCCTCGCCAAGCGTGATCTCTTCCACGCGCGCAAAGTACGCCCAGGTCAGACCACCAGCCAGGACCGCGAGAATTAAGTAAAGCACGATCATCGAGCCCGGCGTCGACTGAGTGAGCAGCGATTCCTGGATGTCGCTCATGAATGCGGCGTCGGCTTTGCCCAGCTTCGCCTTTTTGGCGCCGCGTCTGAAAATGTTGAAGTTCATTGCAATCCCTTGTTCGGCATGCCTGCCTGCGAGTTACCCGCTTGCGCCGCGGTGGCCGGCACTACTTTTTTGCCGGCCATGATCCTCATACCCGTAGTGGCGGCCACGACGCTTGGCGCGGCGCGCGGCTTTGCGCGCGTCTGCGCTCCATCCATCGGTGCCGGCCCGCTCGTACCCGACAGTGCGGCGAGGATCCTGTCCTTCGGACCGTCGGCCACGACTTTGCCTTCCTCGACCACGACAATCCGGTCTACCAGCGCCAGCAGGGAGGGCCGATGTGTCACCACAACGATCGCCTGCCCAGCGGTTGCGCGCGCCAGGTGCTCAAGGAAGACCGCCTCGGTCTGGGTGTCCATCGCGCTTGTCGGTTCATCGAGCAGCAGAAGCTGCGGCCGGGCGAGCAGGCTGCGTGCCAACGACACCAGTTGACGCTGGCCCCCTGAGATGCCCTGTCCGCCTTCTCCGATTGGAAGATTGATGCCCTGGGGATGGCGGCTGGCGATCTGGTCAAGTCCGGTCAGACGGATCACGCGCAGAAACTCGTCGGCGCTCGCTTCTGGTCGGCCGATCATCACGTTTTCGCGCAGGCTGCCGTGAAAGAGACGCGCGTCTTGGCCCACGTAGCCCACGGCCTTGCGCCAGTCGGCCAGATCAATCTGCTCGACGTCCAGACCGCCCGTGAACATCTGACCTCCGACCGGTGCGTAAAGACGCGCCATCACACGCAGCAAGGTCGATTTACCGCTACCAATGCGGCCCAGGACGGCAACCCGTTCCCCGGCCTCGATGCTCAGGTTGACGTCCTTCAGAACCGGCGGACTCGGTTGCGTCGTCTGCGCGGGGTACGAGAAGCAGACGTCCTTCAAGGTGATTTGCCCCGAGAGCGGCGGCTTGGGTAGATACGTGCGTGACGGATCTCGATCGACGGGCATCGCCATCAGGCTGTTCAACGAATGCAGCGCGGCCTTCGCCTGCTGGAAGCGCAAGGCCAGTCCCATCACTTGGCTCAGCGGTGCAGTAATACGGCCGGCCAATATCACGGTACCGATCAGCGCACCTTGCGTCAGCTCGCCTGCATCAATCAAGTACACGCCTAGCACAACCAGCACCACCGTCTGCAGCTGCTGCAAGAAAGTGATGAAGCTCGTGGCCTTGCTGGAAATCTGGCGCGACTTCATCGACGAGGACGCAGCCATGGCGCTAAAGGTCTCCCAACGCTTTTGCATGTGGCCTTCGCCACCCACCGCCTTGAGGGTTTCCAGGCCCTCCACCGACTCGATCAGCACGCCCTGCTTGAGCGACGCCTCATTGAGGTTATCTTTCATGATCCGGGCAAGCGGCCACTGCACGAACAGACTCGCCCCGATGATCAGTGGGATCATCAGCAATGGCACCCAGCCGAGCGAACCGCCAACCGCGAACACTACGCCCACGAAGACCAGCACGAACGGCAGATCGGAGATCGCCGAGAGCGTCGCGGAGGACGCGAAGTCGCGCACCGACTCGAACTCGCGCAGTTGGTTGGCGAATGAACCCGCCGACGCCGGCTTGTGCTCCATTCGGATCGAGAGCGCCTGCCGGAACAGACGCGTGCCCATGACGAGGTCAGCCTTCTTGCCGGCCACGTCCAGCAAATGGCTGCGGACATGCCGCGAGATCCCTTCGAACAGCATCGCAATGCCCACCCCGATCGCCAGCGACCAGAGCGTGACGTAGGCTTGGTTGGGTACCACGCGGTCGTACACATTCATCGTGAAAAAGACGGTGGCAAGACCCAGCACATTAATCAGCAACGCGCCGAGCGCCGCACTCGCGTAGTAGCGCCGATAACGCCACAGCGTGCCCAGCAGCCAGTGACCGGCCGGCTCGCCGTTGTCTCCCTCGCGCAGTTCGACCCGAGCCGTCGGCTTGACCAGAATGGCGTAGCCCGCATAGATCTCATCCATTTCTTCTTGGGTGTACTCCACCGGCTCGGGGCCGAATTCCGGCACCATCACCTGATACAGAACGCGGCTTTTGGCTTCGTTGTCCGGGTTCGCCCGACGGCCTAGCAGAACGCAGCCGCCCATGCGGCGATGCAGCAAAATGACCGGCAGCACGTGCCCCGGCAGCAATTGCAGGCGGCGCTCCACCAGGCCCGCCGTAAGGCCCGCATTTGACAGGGCATCCAGCGCCAGTGACGGCGCAAGCATGCCGCTCTTCGGCAGCCCGGCGGTCAGTGCCTCCGCCGTCCTGCCACAGCCGTAGCGCTCGCAGATCCACATCACGGAACCGAGGAGGCCATCCTCGTTGGTGAGCGCCTGGGCCGCGGCCTGCATGTCAGGCAAAACGTCTTGAGTCATAATCGGAACCGGTTAGATTGCTCGTATGTGGCGCGATGATTGAACCGAAACCGGCCACGCAGAACAATGAAATAAGATTCGTCGTTCAAAGGGTTTCGGCTAAATTCGCGTGACTTGATGAACGAAGCATGAAATTTCGTAAGGGCCCCAATTGTCGGAAGATCAGTCACCCGGCGAAATCAGACAACGGCAACGGCGGGGCAGGACCAGTACGAATTTGCCTTGCGTCTGTCTCCCCTGTGCTGATTCCAGTGCCCAGCGGGTTTTTTACCCGTTACGTTCATACCCCCCCACCCAATGCAATACGGTTCAAGTCCGTCAAGTCCGATGTCTTCTGATTGCGGGCACGTTGCAAAAACAGGTCGTTATGCTCGACAGATAAAGGACGCCCCGAAATGGACGATCTCTCCATCCGCGTCATGCTTGCCGATGATCACCCCTTCATCGTTGCCGGACTGCTCCACCTGCTTAGAGAAGATCGCACCCTGAAGATCGTTGGCACCTGCGCGAACTCGACCGAACTGATCGCGGCACTCGGCACCCAGCCATGCGATGTGCTGGTGTCCGATTACTCCATGCCGGGCGGTGAGTACGGTGACGGCATTACTCTGTTTTCTTTTCTGCGGCGCCGATTTCCGGCCATGCGGATTGTTGTGCTGACGATGGTCGACAACGCGGGGACCATCCGCTCCCTACTCAAGCTTGGCATTCAGTGCATTCTCAGCAAGGCCGACGGGCTGAGCCATTTGCTCGCTGCGATTCACGGCGCGTATGCGCAGGGTCGTTATTTTTCTCCCAGTATTTCGGGAATCGTCTGGCAACTCGACGTCGAAACGCAAACCTCCAGTAGCCGGGCGCTCACTCATCGCGAATCCGAAGTGATCCGGCTCTTCGTATCAGGGCGTTCGGTCAACGAGATCGCGGCTGAGCTCAAGCGCAGCAAACAGACCATCAGCTCACAGAAATCCAACGCGATGCGTAAGCTCGGGGTGGCGAACGACACTGAATTGATCAAGCACTCTATTGGCACGGCGCTTGCCGCCATACCGGACGACGGCCCGCGTGAGCCGCCAGACACGGCGCAGTCACACGGGGCTTAACGCGTGCAGGCGAGGGGCGGAACGGACGATTCCGCCTGCCGACAGGTCAACGCGAGGCAATCGATCCCCTCTTCGAAATGTGCACAAATCCAGGGCTCGCTGCTTGGTCGAGCAGACGCTCCGTGACAGGCAGTGTGAGCCTCACACGCGCCGGACAGCCTTGCCTCAGCGGTTTCAACGCACCGGGAGTTTGTCGTACTCGCCCTAAACTTCGGCCACATGAAAAAAGCCGAGATCGAACCTTTCTTCGCGACGCTCCAGGCCGCAAATCCCACCCCCGAAACCGAACTCGAATACAGCACGCCCTTCGAGTTGCTCGCCGCCGTGCTGCTGTCGGCGCAGGCGACGGATGTGGGCGTGAACAAGGCGACGCGCAAGCTTTTTCCGGTCGCCAACACGCCGCAAGGCATTCTCGACCTCGGCATCGAAGGGCTCGAGAGCTATATCAAGACCATCGGCCTCTATCGCAGCAAGGCGAAGCATCTGATGGAAGCCTGCCGCATGCTGGTGGAGCATCACGGCGGTGAAGTCCCGAGGACACGCGCCGAGCTCGAAGCGCTGCCGGGCGTCGGCCGCAAGACGGCGAATGTGGTGCTCAATGTCGCGTTTGGCGAACCGACCATGGCGGTCGATACGCACATCTTTCGCGTCAGCAACCGCACAGGGCTGGCGCCGGGCAAGACGCCGCTGGAGGTCGAACTCAAGCTGGAGAAGCGGGTGCCCGCCGAATACCGTTTGCACGCTCACCATTGGCTCATCCTGCACGGACGCTACGTCTGCGTGGCGCGCAAGCCGATGTGCTGGAAATGCGCGGTGGCGCCCTACTGCGACTACAAGCCCAAGACGCCGCCGCCCTGAAGATCCATTTCGCCAGGTTCGCCGAGTTCGATGCTCACGCACTCGCCGAACGCGATCGGTTGCGCGGGCCACTGATCCGATCGCTCGACGCATCGCATGCCGACTTGCAGCAGCCACACCGCGCGAATTACGCCGGCATGCGTGATCCAGATGGCGTCGCGCCCGCCTGCGCGCCATGCATCGAAGGCGTGCCCCACCCGCTGCATGAATTGGCGCGTGCTTTCGCCGGTGCCGCCGGCGTGCGTATCCGCGAAATCGCGGGTCCACGCCTCGAACTCGGCGGCGTCAATGGCGGACCAGGGACGTCCCTCCCAATCGCCGAGGTCCATCTCGGCGAGGCGCGAGTCGTGATTGGCTCGCAAGTCGGGCCGCAACCCGACGATGGCTTCCGCGAGTTCGGCGCAACGCGACAACGGCGAGCAAATCATCGGTGCGCCGACAGGCAAGTGCTGCGCAACGCGCTCGGCCGTGGCGCGCGTCACTTCAGGCAGCACCGCAACATCGGTGCGTCCATAGCAAAGGCCCTCGGCGGCAGTGGTTTGCGCATGGCGCACGAGCAGAAGCCTCATGCCTGCAGAACCTCATGCCTGCCAGGCCAGCGCGAGATAGATCGCCAGTTCGCAAACCTGCTGGGTAGCGCCCAGGCCATCGCCCGTGAAGCCACGAAGCCTACGCTTCAGCAAGCGCGCGATGTACAGCGCAGCCAGCGCACACAAGAGCATCGCCGCCAATCCCCGCGTCCATCCGAGCGCCGCCAGCAGCCACGCCGCCGCAGGCAGCGACCACGCAACACCGGCCAGCAACGCACCGCTGCCGATCGCATCGGCCAACGGCTTGGACTTGCTCGCCGCGCCTTCATCGCCGACATAGGGCAGCCAGCGAATCAGGAACAGGGGCGCAAGGCGCGAAAGCACATGGGCGCAGACGAGCGCCAGCGCCACCGTGGGCATGCCCTGCCCCGCCAGCGCCGCCAGCAGTGCGATCTTCAGGCCCAGCGCCAGCACCAGCGCGATCGCGCCGAAGGCGCCAATGCGCGAGTCCTTCATGATCTCCAGCGCCCGCACACGATCGACCGACCCGCCGAGTCCGTCCGCGCCATCGGCCAAGCCATCTTCGTGGAACGCGCCCGTCATCCACACGGTTGCCGCCGTCGAGAGCACCGCTGCCACCAACGCACCCGCCAAGCCCGGAAGCCCGACCTGCGCGACACAGAACACGCCCGCGCCGACCGCGCCCACCAGCCAGCCGACGCCCGGAAAATGCGCGGCACTCGCCCGCAGCATCGCGGGACTGAAACCGACCCATCCCGCCAGCTGTCCCGTGACCGGAACGCGCGTGAAAAACTGCAGCGCCAGCAAGAAGTGGCGCACGCCGTTCATGAGGCGTCCTGCCGCGAAACGCCCGCGGATTCGAAACTGGCCATCTCACGCAGGATGCGGCAGGAGGATTCGAGCAACGGCCAAGCGAGTGCCGCGCCCGAGCCTTCGCCCAGCCGCAAATCGAGTTTCAGCAAAGGCTGAAGCCCGAGGAAGTGCAACAGCAGGCGATGGCCCGGCTCCGCGGACTCGTGAGCCGCCACGCAACGCTGCACGACATTCGGGCGCAGCGCCTGCGCGACCAGAACCGCAGCGCTGGCAATGAAGCCGTCGAGCACGATCACCCGTCGCTCATCGGCCGCCTGCAACACGGCGCCCACGAGGGTGGCGATCTCGAATCCGCCCAGCGCCGCCAGTGCACCAAACGGATCGGTGGCCTCTGCATGCAGTTCAAGCACTCTCCGCAGCACCTGCCGCTTGTGGGCTCGGCCGGCGGCATCGAGCCCGGTGCCGGCGCCGGTGCAGGCGTCGATGTCCTGGTGGGTCAGGCGTGCCAGCAGCATGGCGGCGGCCGACGAGTTGCCGATGCCCATTTCACCCAGCAGCACCACGTTGCCGGGAAGTTCTCGCACGAGAGCCATGCCGTTGGTGATGGCCTGTCCGCACTGCGCCGCGGTCATGGCCGGGCCGACGGAGGCGTCCGCCGTGCCAGAGGCGATCTTGCGAATGAGCAGACCCTCGCGCGGATCGAAATCGTGTCGGACGCCGCAGTCCACCACGGTCAACGCCAGGCCGTGCTGCCGCGCGAGCACGCTCACGGCCGCGCCGCCGGCCAGGAAGTTCTCGACCATCTGCCATGTCACGTCGCTCGGGTAGGCCGAGACCCCCCGAGCCGCCAGCCCATGGTCTGCAGCGCAGACCAGCATCTGTGGCCGATCGAGCACCGGCTCTGAAGTGCCAAGGATGGACCCCAGCCGCACGGCCAAAGCCTCCAGCGCGCCCAACGCGCCGACCGGCTTGGTCTTGCTGTCCAGAAGGTGTTGCAGGCGCTCGGCCAGGGCGGTGTCGGCGATGTCTTCGACGGGGGGAAGGTTTAACGTCATTCGGTCATTCGATCAGGGAACGGAGCACACCCGGTTGAAAGTGGGCGTCGACATGGTCGGCGAGGCCATCGAACACGGTGTCCAGGGTGCGGGCAGCGACACCGAAAAGCGCCTGCAGCACCTTCGGATCCTCGAACAGGCCGTGCAGATAGAGCCCGAGCACATTGCCCGCCGTATTCTGCCAAGCCAGTTGGTCAGGCATGACGGCGACGGCGCGATCGCCCGCCGCAGCCATGGCCGCATGCTCGGCCGTCTGCCCGTGGTGAATTTCATAGCCGCGCACGATGATGCCCGACAGCGCAGCCCATTCGCCAGACACTGACGCGAAGGTGGCTTCGCGATGGCGCACGGTCTTGTCCGACGCGAACAGCGTGACCACCGGCAGCAGTCCGAGCCCCGGCCCGTTGCCATCGACGCCGTGCGGATCGATGAGCGCCTCGCCCAGCATCTGCAGTCCGCCGCAGACACCGAGCACCGCGCCGCCGCGCGCCGCATGTGCGGTCACCGCGCGGTCCAGGCCCTGCTGGCGCATCCAGGCCAAGTCGCCACTGGTGTGCTTGGAGCCGGGCAGGATGATCCAGTCCGCGCCCGCCACATCGGCAGGGCTGCGCGCCCATTGCAGTCGCACGCCGGCAATGTTCTTGAGCGGCTGGAACTCGTCGAGGTTGCTGATGCGCGGATAGGCCACCACCGCGATCGTGCGCGTCACCTCGCCGCTGGCGGTGCTGCGGTCATCGAACAAGCCGTCTTCTTCCGGCAACCCGTGCTGCCACCACATCGGGAGGGTCGCAACGGTCGGCACACCGGTCAGATCCTGCAGTTGCCGCGGCGCCGGCGCGAGCAGCGATTCATCGCCGCGAAATTTGTTGAGCACGAAGCCGGCCAGCAGGTCACGGTCAGCGGGCGGCATCAGCGCCCAGGTGCCGTAGAGGTGCGCGAAAGCACCGCCGCGATCGATGTCGGTCACCAGCAGGCAGCGCGCATTCACGTGGCGGGCAACGCGCAAGTTGACGATGTCGCTCGCCATCAGGTTGATCTCGGCCGGCGAGCCCGCGCCTTCGATGACGACGACGTCGTTCTCCGCGCGAAGCTCATCGAGCGCGCCGGCGATCTGCGGCCAGACGCGTTCGCTGCGCCCGCGCCACGGAAGCGCGGTCAATTCGGGGCTGACCTGCCCCAGCAGCACGACCTGGCTGTGGGTATCCCGCTCGGGTTTCAGCAGCAAGGGATTCATGCGCACGTCAGGCTCGGCGCGAGCAGCAAGCGCCTGGAAGTACTGAGCGCTACCGATCTCGCCACCCTGCACGACCCGCGCGTTGTTGCTCATGTTCTGGGCCTTGAAAGGCGCCACCTTGAGCCCCTGCCGCGCATACCAGCGACACAGCGCAGTTGCGATCCAGCTCTTGCCAGCGCCGCTGGTGGTGCCCAGCACCATGACGCAGCGGGCTCGAGGCCCTGGCACATTGGAAATCATGGGCGCGATTGTCCTTCACGTGAGCTGCGCAGGCTCGTCCGCCCATGACCCGTCTCAGCGCGCCGCGACGTGCGCGCTCGAATCCCCTGCAGCGACTTGCGTGTCCCAGCTCCCGCCCAAGGCGCGGATCAGGCTGACCGTCGCCTGGTATTGCGCCGAGCGCACTTGCAATGCCTGCCGACGGTTCTGCAGTTCCTGGCGGCGAGCATCGAGCAAATCGAGCTGGCTGACCAGCCCATTGCGATAGCGCGAATTCGACAGCGCCGTCGCCCTGGTCGCGGACGTCACCGCCCTGCCCTGCACCTGGGACTGTTCCGAAAGAATGCGCAGTGACGAGAGCTGGTCTTCGACTTCCCTGAAAGCCTCCAGCACCTGGGCCCGATAGCTGACGAGCGCACCATCGAGTTGCGCTGACGCGTTCTGCACCCCCGCCTCGCGCCGTCCACCATCGAAGATCGGCAAGGCGAGCAGCGCACCGATTCCCCACGATTTCGCCGACCAATTGAGCAGATCGCTGAAGTCGGACGACGCATAACCGCCGCCGGCCGTCAGTGCAATGTTCGGGAACCACGCAGCTTGCGCGACGCCGACGCGCGCCTGCGCTGCCAGCACCGACTTCTGCGCGGCGGAGATGTCCGGCCGGCGGGTCAGCACCGTCGCGGGCACACCAGCCGGGATCGTCGGCAATGCCGTCGACCAGCTCTCGGTCGTCACGCCGAACTCCGAGGCGTTGTCTCCGGCGAGGACGGCGAGCGCGTGTTCCAGTTCGGCCCGACGGCGATCGAGCGTGAGGCCATCGGACTCCGTGGAAGCGACTTCGGTCTCCACACGCGCAACATCGAGCTCGGCAATGTCGCCCGCTCGCTGGCGGCTCTGGGTGAGCTTCAGCGTGTCCCGGTAAGCCTCGACCGTGTCGCGCACCAACTCGCGTTCAGCGTCGACCGAGCGCAGCAGCAGATAGGTCTGAGCCGTTTCGGCCTCGATCAGCAGCCGCGTGCTCTGCAGCAGTCCCTCGCGCGAATCCGCATCAAGGCGCGCTGCATCGCTTGCTCGCGAGAGCTTGCCGAACAGATCGACCTCGTACGACAGATCGGCCCCCGCGGTGATGAGCGACGAGGGCTTCGGGCTCAGGTTGCGGTCCAGCCCGGCGCTGCGCACTCCGCCCGCCACTGCGCGAAGCTGCGGCGACCGATCGGCATCGGTGCTGCGAGCCAAGGCACGCGCTTCGGCAAGGCGCGCAGCCGCAGCCTGGATGTTGGTGTTGCGGGCGTTCGCGCTTTCGATCAGCTTGTCCAGCACCGGATCGTTGAAGGCGCGCCACCACTCACCGCGTGGTTGCGCCTCCGCAGGCTGGGTGCGCGTCCAGGCGCCTTCGCCGGGCTTGGCTGCCAATTCCTTGAACTGCGCTGGCGGCGTGAAGGATGGCGGCTCGGCCGGCGTGCTCGCGCAACCGGCGAGCACCAGTGCCGCGAGAAGCGGCAGCAATGCCGCGCGCCAAGGACTTGCGTTTCCTTGTGTCTTGTTTTTCATGATCAGCTTTCCAAAGACTTCAGGGGTGCGGCGGGCATCGGCCGCAGCGGTCCGCCGCCAGCCGGCGCGGTAGCGAATGCGTCGACATGCGGCACCTCGCCGTGCAGCCTGAGCGGGCGATTGCCCGTCATGCGCCGCAGCAGCACATAGAAGACGGGCGTCAGGAACAAACCGAAAGCCGTCACGCCGATCATTCCGGAGAACACCGCGATGCCCATGGCCTTGCGCATCTCGGCGCCCGCACCCGTGGACAACACGAGCGGCAGCACACCCATGACGAACGCCATCGAAGTCATCAGGATGGGCCGCAGCCGTAGCCGGGCTGCCTCGACCGCTGCCTGTATCGGCGAGCGCCCGGCAAACTCCAGCTCGCGCGCGAACTCCACGATCAGGATCGCGTTCTTCGCCGAGAGGCCGACGAGCACCATCAGCCCGATCTGCGTGAAGACGTTGTTGTCGCCCTTCGACAGCCACACGCCGGTCATTGCCGCGAGCAAGCCCATCGGCACGATCAGGATGATCGCGATCGGCAGCGTGAGGCTCTCGTACTGCGCGGCCAGCACCAGGAACACCAGCAGGATCGCGAGCGGGAACACCCACAGCGCGGAGTTGCCTGCAAGGATCTCCTGGTAGGTCAGCTCCGTCCACTCGAAGCTGATGCCCTTGGGCAGCGTCTCCGCGGCGATGCGCTCGATGGCGGCCTGCGCCTGCCCCGACGAGAAGCCGGGCGCCGGTCCCCCGTTGATGTCGGCCGAAAGGAACCCGTTGTAGCGCATCGCGCGTTCCGGCCCATAGCTCGGCTGGATGTTCATCAGCGCGGACAAAGGCACCATCTCGCCGCTGGCCGAACGCACCTTGAGCAGGCCGACATCCTCGGCGCGAGCCCGGTACGGCGCATCGGCTTGCACACGCACGCTGTACGTGCGGCCGAAGCGATTGAAGTCATTCGCATACAGGCTGCCGAGGTAGATCTGCATGGTGTCGAAGACGTCCGTCACAGAGACGCCCAGCTGGCGCGCCTTCGTGCGGTCGATGTCGGCGTAGAGCTGCGGCACGTTGACCTGCCAGCTCGTGAACATGCCCGCGAGTTCCGGCGTCTGGTAGGCCTTGGCCATGAACGCCTTCACCGCGCCATCCATGGCCGCGTAGCCCAGTGAGCCCCGGTCTTCCAACTGCAGCTTGAATCCGCCGGTGGTCCCCAGCCCCTGGACCGGCGGCGGCGGAAAGATCGCAATGAATGCATCCTGGATCTGGCTGAACTGCGCGTTGAGCTGCCCGGCGATGGCACCTGCGCTGAGGTTCGCAGCCTTGCGCTCGTCGAAGTCCTTCAGGCTCACGAAGACGATGCCGGAGTTCGAGCTGTTCGTGAAGCCGTTGATCGACAAGCCCGGGAAGGTGATTGCGTGCTCCACCCCCGGCTGCTTCATCACGATGTCGTTCATGCGGCGCGTGACTTCTTCCGTACGGTCGAGCGTGGCGCCATCAGGCAACTGGGCGAAGCCGATCAGGTATTGCTTGTCCTGCGCGGGCACGAAGCCGCCGGGCACTGCCTTGAAGAGCCCGAAGGTCACGCCCACCAGCGCGAGATAGATCACCATCATCAGCGCCTTGCGCGAGATAGCCCCCTTCACGCCGCTGCTGTAGCCCTCGGCGCCGCGGTGGAACACCCGGTTGAAGCCACGGAAGAAGCGGCCGAACACACGGTCCATGCCGCGCGTCAGCGCATCCTTGGGCGCATCGTGGCCGCGCAGCAGCAATGCCGCGAGCGCCGGTGACAAGGTCAGCGAGTTGATCGCCGAGATCACGGTCGAGATGGCAATCGTCAGCGCGAACTGTCGATAGAACTGCCCCGTCAGGCCGCTGATGAAAGCCAGTGGCACGAACACCGCGACCAGCACCAGCGCGATCGCGATGATCGGCCCCGACACCTCGCGCATGGCCCGGTAAGTCGCTTCGCGCGGACTCAGGCCAGCCTCGATGTTGCGTTCCACGTTCTCCACGACCACGATCGCGTCGTCCACCACGATGCCGATCGCAAGCACCAGACCGAACAGGCTCAACGCGTTGATCGAGAAGCCGAAGACATGCATCACCGCGAAGGTGCCGATCACCGAAATGGGCACTGCAAGCAGCGGAATGATCGACGCGCGCCACGTCTGCAGGAACAGGATGACCACGAGCACCACCAGCGCGATGGCCTCCAGCAGCGTGTGGATCACCGATTCGATCGAGGCGCGCACGAATTGCGTCGGGTCGTACACGATGCTGTAGTCCACGCCGTCGGGCATGTTCTTCTTCAGCTCGGCCATCGTGGCGCGCACGTCGTTCGAGATTTGAATCGCGTTCGAGCCTGGCGCCGCGAAGATCGGGACCGCGACGGCATCCTTGTTGTCGAGCAGCGAGCGCAGCGCATAGCTCGACGCACCGAGCTCGAGGCGCGCCACGTCACGCAGCCGCGTCACGGCGCCGTCCGAACTGGCCTTCACGATGATGTCGCCGAACTCGTCCTCGGTCTGCAGGCGGCCTTGTGCGTTGATCGAAATCTGCATGTCCACACCCGGCAGGCCCGGCGATGCACCGACCACGCCCGCGGCTGCCTGCACGTTCTGTTCGCGGATGGCTCGCACTACGTCGCTTGCCGAAAGTCCGCGCTGCGCCATCTTCTGCGGATCGAGCCAGACGCGCATCGAATAGTCACCGGAGCCGAACAGCTGCACGTCGCCGACACCCTGCACGCGCGCCAGCCGGTCCTTGACGTTGAGCACCGCGTAATTGCGCAGGTAGGTCATGTCATAGCGGCCGTTGGGCGACAGCAGGTGCACCACCATCGTGAGATCTGGCGAGCTCTTGATGGTCGTGATACCGAGCCGGCGCACTTCTTCGGGCAGCCTGGGCTCGGCTTGCGAGACGCGGTTCTGCACCAGTTGCTGCGCCTTGTCGGGATCGGTGCCGAGCTTGAAGGTCACCGTCAGCGTGAGCAGGCCATCGGTAGTGGCCTGGCTGCTCATGTAGAGCATGCCTTCGACCCCGTTGATGGATTCCTCAAGCGGCGTGGCCACGGTCTCGGCGATCACCTTCGGGTTCGCGCCGGGGTAGTTGGCCCGCACCACGATCGATGGCGGCACCACTTCGGGATACTCGGAGATCGGCAGCCCGCGCAGCGCGATCAGGCCCGCGATCAGCATCAGGAGCGAGAGCACGCCGGCAAAGATCGGCCGGTCGATGAAGAACTTGGAAAGATTCATGGTGATTCCCCCGTCATGGCCGGGATCAGGATTTCGCGTCCGCGACGCGCTGTGTTTGCGGGCTTATCTCGGACTTGGCGTCCATCGTCACGGTCTGCGGCGTCACGATCGCGCCGGGCCTGATGTGCTGCAGGCCGTTGACCACCACGCGCTCGCCTGGCTTGAGCCCCTTGGTCACGACGCGCAAGCCGTTGACGGGCGCACCGAGCGCGACTTCGCGGTACTCGGCCTTGTTGTCTTCGCCGATGACCATCACGAACTTCTTGTTCTGGTCGGTGCCGACCGCGCGCTCGTTCACGAGCAAGGCCATGTCGCTGTGCGCCTGGCCCATGCGGATGCGCGCGAACTGTCCAGGGATGAGCGCGCCGTCCTTGTTGTCGAAGGCCGCGCGCACCCGCACGGTGCCGCTCTTTGCATCGACCTGGTTGTCGATGAGCTGCAAGCGGCCGACGTAGGGCGTGCCGTCCGTGCCGGCGGTGCCCATCTGCACAGGGATGCCCTCGATGGTCGAACGGGCGCTCGAGCCTCCCGGCAAGTCCTTGAGCGCGCGCACCACGATCTGCTCGTCAGCGTCGAAGCTCGCGTAGATGGGGCTGACGGAAACCAGCGTCGTCAGCACCGGTGCGCCAGGGCCGGCCGCCACCAGATTGCCCACCGTCACCTCCAGCTTGCCGATGCGCCCGGCGACCGGCGCGCGCACCTGCGTGTAGCCGAGATTGAGCCGCGCGCTTTGCAGCGATGCTTGCGCCGCGCGGAGGCTGGCCTCGGCCTCGCGACCGGCATTGGTGCGTTCGTCGAGCTCGCGCTGGGCAATCGCCTGCTCGGCCCAAAGACGGCGTGCACGCTCCTGCTCGCTGCGGGTGAAGGCCACCCGAGCCTGGGCCGAAGCGACTTGCGCTTCGGCGCGGTCCACCTCGGCGGCGTACGGCGCCGGATCGATCGTGATCAGCAATTCGCCCGATTTGACCAACGCGCCCTCGCGGAAATGCACGGCCTGCACCGCACCGGCGACCCTGGATCGCACGTCCACCCGCTCGACCGCTTCGAGCCTGCCCGAGAACTCGTCCCAGGTGTTGATGTCGCTCGCCGCCACCGTTGCCACGGACACAGGCACCGCCTGTGGCGCCGAAGCGCTCGGGCTGTTGGCCTGGGCATTGAGGCTGTGAAAGCCGAGCGCTGCGGACGCGATGGCGACGATGGCGGTGACGCCGGTCACTGCCGGCCAGAGACCGCGCCGGGTCAGGGAAGAAAGCTTGGAGTTCGACATGGTTCGTCCTTTTGGAGACTTCTTGGGATGCAAATCGCCCTCCCGCGCGGGTAGCGCAGGACAGCGGGAAAAACATGGGGATCGACTTGGGAGCGCGGGGGCGTGTGCCGAAATAGCGTTGCGCGGACGAAAGCGTCACCGGTGCGACGGTCGTTCATCGCACCGATCGAGGTGCGGTCACCTCAGCTTTCGGGGTCCATCCCGCGCAACGGGATCTCGGCGCACGTCTGCCGTGCGTCGCCGCTCAGTGAGGCGGCGGTGCCGCGCTGAAAAACTCGCGGAAGTGTTTCTGAACGACAGCTTCGCAGGCCGCGCAGCCGGGGTCGTCGGGCTTGAACAGTGCTTCGGGCCAGTTCGAAGCGGCGGGCAGCACATTGGCGCTGACGTCGATGCCGGCGCCGCCCAGCCGCTGCGCAAAGGCCAGGGCTTCGTCGCGCATCGGATCGTCCTTGCCGACCAGCACCAGCGTTCGCGCCACCTGGGCCAGCCTGAGCGAGCCGCCCGGAACCGCATAGGGGTGCGTCGCATTGACGGGACGGCTCAGGTACTCCTGCCAGCCCGACGCCCAGCGGCACTGCACGGCATCGCCTTTCGCCTGCCGCAGCGATGCCGTTCCCGTGCACGGGTCAAGCATCGGCGACAGCAGGATCTGCCCGGCCAGCGGAGGATGTGACCGGTCGCGCGCCATCAGGGCGACCGCCGCGGCAAGGTTGCCGCCGGCCTCTTCGCCAGCAAGAAACACCTCCGCGCCCTTGCCGCCCAGTTTGGTCCGCTGCTTGTAAAGCCACTCGAGCGACGCGAAGCCGACTTCGATGGGTTCGGGGAACGGAGCCTTCGGGGCGAGTGGATAGTCCAGCGACACCACCACCGCACCGGCGCCGACCAGCAGCCGGGCCACATTGCGGCCGTTGTCCAGGTCACCGCAGACAAAGGTGCCACCATGGAAATGCAGCACCAGCGGCACCGTGGCACCCCGGGCGCGCTCGCCGTAGACGCGGGCCCGTACCGCCTCGCGGCCGGGCAGTTCGATGCGGATGTCCTTTTCGGCATCCCGCACGGTGGCCGGGGAGCCTTCGGCGATCGACGGGGATGTTGGGGTTGACATGGACGACCTCTGTGGATGGACGATAGGTGGAATATAAGTCTCTGGTCCGTTGCTGCAACCAGACACCGGACCCCACTCTGTTTCCATTGGAAGAACAATCGACCTGAGAGGCCGTGTGAGAATCCCGCTCCCCCGGCCCCCCCGCCAACTGGCGCCCGTCCCATCCCAGGAGCAGCATAGATGGATCAGATCCAGGCCATGCGGATCTTTGTCCGCGTCGTCGAGGCAGGCACTTTCACCCGCGCAGCGGATTCGCTCGGCCTGCCCAAAGGCACCGTCACCAAGCAGATCCAGGCGCTGGAGTCGCGCCTGCACGTGAAGCTGCTCAATCGCACGACGCGGCGCGTCACTGTCACGCCTGACGGCGCCGCCTATTACGAACGCACCGCCCGGCTGCTGAATGACTTCGACGACATCGAGTCGAGCATGACCAACGCGCAGGCCAATCCCACGGGGCGATTGCGGATCGATGTCGGCTCGTCAATGGCGCGGCTCGTCATCCTGCCGTCGCTTGCAACCTTTTGCGACCGTTATCCGGACATTCAGGTCGACGTGGGGGTCAGCGATCGGCCCGTCGACCTCATTACGGACAACGTCGACTGCGTGATTCGGGGCGGCGATTTGACCGACCAGTCACTAGTGGCCCGGCGCATCGGCAACCTGCCCTGGATGACCGTGGCCTCGCCCGCATACATCAAGCGCTATGGCGTGCCGCAGCACCCTTCGGATATCGAAAAGCGCCACCTCGTGGTGAGCTTCTTCTCCGGCAGCACCCGCCGCGTGTATCCACATGAATTCCATCGCGGCGAGGAGCAACTGGAGATCGCGGGGCCCTATCGCGTCTCCGTCAACGACAGCAATGCGCACATGACGGCCGTGCTGGGGGGCTTTGGCCTTTCACAGGTCATTACTTATATGGCGGAGCCTTACATTGCCAGCGGCGAGTTGGTGCAGATCCTTCCGGACTGGACCCGGCCGCCGCTTCCGGTGCATGTGGTGTATCCGCCCAACCGGCACCTGAGCGCCAAGGTTCGCGCCTTCGTCGACTGGGCCGCGGAACTGTTCGCGAAGCATCCGCAACTGCAGCGCATCTGAAGTCGGCGGAGGAAGTAGCGGCGGAAGGCGCGCATTGCAGCCTTGTCGCGCAGTGTCATGCGCCTTCCTCCGACACGGCGGTGTGCGCTTGGCGAGCAGTTTGCCCGTGAGGAGGCGACATGAACAGCTTGCGGAACGAGCAGATCCCGCGCCAGGCATCTGGCGACCCTGCGCTTGGGGAAGCCGGATACGTGATGGAATGGGTCATCGATTCGGCAAACTACTGCGGCGAACACGAGCGCCTCACGCGACGCGCTCTCGCCGAACGCATCGCCGCATTGCGGGGGCTGCAGTACTACGGGCTGGTGAGCCATCGTCCGCCGCCGCCGGGCCCCCTGTACTTCGTACCGAGCGATACTGTGGAAACCCACCGGGCGCAGGCCATCGGCATTCGCAGCGAAGACGATTTCTTCGGCGGCGCGGTGCCCTTCCGCTATGTCGCGACCAAGGCCATCAGCCATCCGCTGCACGATGACAGCGCGGAAGGCCCGCGTGACTGGGTCGAATCGTTTGCACCGCGCGTCCGCAAGTGCGTCTTGCCCGGCACGACCGCATTCAGCGAAGCCGATGCGCGCCGCGCCGGCCGTGTGCTGTTGTCCGAAGGCGATGTCAGGCTGAAACCGGTGCGAGCCACGGGCGGCAATGGGCAGACAGTGGTGAGGGACGCCGCTTCTCTCGACCGAACGCTGGCCAACATTCCGGACATCGCGACGGACGGCGTCGTCCTCGAGCGCAATCTCCACGACCCGCGCACCCTCAGCGTCGGTCAGGTGAAGATCGGCGGGCTGACCATCAGCTATTACGGCCTGCAGCGGCTCACGCAGAACCATCGTGGACATTGGGTCTACGGAGGCTCCGACCTGACCGCCGTGCGAGGCGGCTTCGATGCGCTCGACCAGTTGCAGCTTCAACCCTCGCTGCAATTGGCGATCGAGCAGGCAGCGGTCTATCACGCAGCCGTGGTCGAGAGCTTTCCCGGTTTCATGGCGTCGCGCATCAACTACGACGTCGCACAAGGCCACGACGATGCCGGCCAATGGCGTTCGGGCGTGCTGGAGCAGTCATGGCGTCTCGGTGGCGCGACCGGCGCGGAAGTGGCAGCGCTCGAAGTCTTCAAGACGCAGCCCGAGCGCTCGCTGGTGCGCGCATCGTGCTTCGAGGTGTTCGGCGAAGCCGAGCTTCCGCCCGGAGCCTGCGTCAACTACAGCGGCCATGACCCGGACGTGGGCCGATTGATGAAATACAGCTTTGTAGAAGCCCATGGCGACCCGGCATAAACAGGTCGAGATCGCCGTGGACGGGCAGCACATCGAGGGCACGCTGGTCGCTGCCTCGAACGCCGTGCCCGGCGTGCTGCTCGTGCATGGCTGGGACGGCAGCCAGGAGCAATACAAGGCGCGCGCGCACGAGATCGCCGCGCTGGGTTGCGTCTGCCTCACGTTCGACCTGCGCGGCCACGCCCGGCATGTCGCCCAACGGCAATCGGTGAGCCGCGAGGAGAACCTGCGGGACGTGCTCGCCGCCTACGATGTTCTCGTTCACCATCCCACTGTCGATCCGGAATCGATCGCCATTGTCGGGAGCAGCTACGGCGGCTACCTCGCGGCCATCGCCACGACGCTTCGGCCTGTCCGGTGGCTGGCGCTTCGCGTTCCGGCCCTCTACCGGGACGCCGACTGGAACGTTCCGAAGGGAGACTTGAGCCGCAGCGATCTGGCGGAGTACCGAAGGTCCGTCGTGGCGCCGCCGGACAACCGCGCGCTGGCCGCTTGTGCGCAATTCCGAGGCGACGCGCTCATCGTCGAATCCGAGAACGACAAGACCGTGCCCCACGCCGTGATCGAGAGCTATCTGGGCGCCTTCAAGCATGTCAAATCGGTCACCTATCGATGCATCGCCGGAGCCGATCATGCGCTGTCTGACGAGCGAAGCCGCCAGGCCTACGGCATGCTCCTGGTCTCATGGATGACCGAGATGACGCTGGGCGCCCGTGCCGCGGCCGGGCTGCTGCGACCCGCGCCGGACAGCCCCGCCTGAGCGCTGCGTAGCGGGAATTGGCGTGTCATCGATTTCGATGACAGACGGCGCAGCGCAAAGGGCGCAGCATGGCGAACCCTCTATCGGAGATCGCCAATGTTCATCCCCAAATCCGCATCTGCAGTCTTGGCCCTTCCTTTGCTGTGCGTTGCTGCCCTGTCGCCGACGGCGCGCGCCGCATCCGGCACTCCGGACATCGCCACGCTGACTGCGAGCGAAGCCGTGCGGCAACTGTGCGCCGGTTCGCTGAGCAGCGAGCAATTGGTCTCCGCCTATCTGGCGCGGGCCAAGGCCAGAACAAACCTCAACGCTTTCGTCACGCTCGACGAAGCCGGCGCCCTGAAGGCTGCCAAGGCTGCCGATGCGGCCAGAAAACGCGGCGGTCCGTGCAAGCCGCTGGCGGGGCTGCCGATCGTCATCAAGGACAACATCCAGGTGCAGGGCTTGCCCGCCACGGCCGGGACGCCAGCGCTGAAGTCCTTCGTGCCCACCTCCGATGCGCCCGTGGTCGCCAAGCTGCGGGCGGCCGGCGCAGTCATCATGGGCAAGACGAACATGCACGAGCTCGCCTTTGGGGTGACTGGCTACAACCCCACTTTCCAGAGCGGTCCCCAGGTCGGCGTGCGCAATGCCTACGACCCGACACGGATCGCCGGCGGCTCGTCTTCCGGCAACGGCGCGGCGCTCGGCGCCCGCATGGCACCGGCCGCTCTCGGCACCGATACGGGCGGCTCCGTGCGCATCCCATGCGCCTTCAACGGCTGCGCTTCGCTGCGACCGACGGTCGGACGCTACTCGCAGCAGGGCATCGCGCCCATTTCGCACACGCGCGACACGGCGGGCCCGATGGCTTTGTCCATGGCCGACGTTGCGCTTCTCGATCGGGTGATCGCTGGCGGCAAGCCTGTCGAGGCCGCCAGTTTGAAGCGGGTGCGTCTCGGCGTGGTGCCGGCCTTCTACGCCAATCTGGATGCCGACACCAAGGCCGCCACCGATGCCGCGCTGGACAAGCTGCGCGCCGCCGGCGTGACGCTGGTGGACGTGGACATGCCCCATCTCATGGAAATCAACGGAGCAGTCGGCTTCCCCGTGGCGCTTTACGAAGCACACGACGACATGGTGGCCTACCTCGCCAGGTACCCGACAGGGATCGACATTGCCAAGCTGACGGCGGGCATCGCCAGCCCGGACGTCAAGGGCACATTCGAAGGACTGGTGATGCCGCGCAAGTTGCCGGCCGCCAATGGCGTAGTCGACGCCAAGCCCGCCTACGACAACGCAATGCGCGTCGCTCGACCGCAATTGCAGAAGCTCTATGGCGAGACGTTCGCGAGGAACAAGCTCGATGCGTTGATCTTTCCGACCGTGCCGCGTGTGGCGCTGGCGGCGACGCCCGAGGCCAGCAGCCCGGAGAACTTCAGTGCGCTGATCCAGAACACCGACCCGGGCAGCAATGCAGGCATCCCGGGCATACAACTGCCCGCTGGCCTGGGCGCCACGACAGGCTTGCCGGTGGGGTTGGAACTGGACGGGCCGGCAGGCAGCGACCGCAAGCTTCTGGCCATCGGGCTGGCGGTTGAACGCGAGCTGGGCCGCTTGCCGCCGCCGAAGGCGAAGTAGACCCTGCGGCTCAGCGCCTCGCCCAGCCCGAAAGCGCCGAGCGTCTTTCAATGCCCAGCTTGTCGAAGATGCGTCGCAGGTAGGTCCGTACAGTCGCCGTGGCCCGGCGCCGCCCAATCAACACCAGGCGCGGCGCAGCGCCTCCTGGCTGGCCGGAGGCAGGACGCCGAGCCTCACATGTCCGGGCAAGCCGAACGAAGCCGTGTCCCGGAGCTTGATGCCCACCGCTCTGAGCGCTTCAACCCGATCCATCGAATACGGGAGATTTGGCTGCGCACAAAAAAAGTTGGCGACGCTGGGAAGGCAATGCCAATCGATCGATTCGCACAGGGCAATTTGCGCTGACTTCCACATCCGCAGCGTGGTCCGGCTCTCGTTGAGCCAATGCTGCGCCGTGTCGCGGGTCCAACATTCAAGCAACGCAATGCCGTGCGAACCCAGCGGCCATGAAGGCGCGAGCCGGTTCATGTCCAAAACCATTTCGTCCGCGACGACGGGCGCGATTGCGTAGGCGGCGCGAATGCCGGTCAGGCCGAACGCCTTGTTGGGCGTCCATAGTTGCCATACCGCGTCCAGCCCCTCGGCGGTGAGCGACAACGCGCCCTCCAGCCGCAGCGGTTCGTAGGCGAGATCGAGCACGCGGACCGCGTTGCAGGTCGGCATTTCGACGACTTCAGCCAATTCAGTGCACGGCTGGCCCAGCGGGCTCGATGGATCGCAATACCAGACCAGGTCTGCACGATCGGCCTTGACCGCTTCAAGTCCCCATGCGCTCGCCGCACGAAGATAGTCGCCATAGCAATACGCCGGTACGCGCACGCACCGTCCGCCGCGACGCGCCACCGCCGCGGTGATGCGGCCGATGAACTCGCTCGCACTCGCAGCAATCACGATGCGCCCGGCCTCGACGCCGTGAAAGCGCGCCAGTCGTTCGCGCAGCGCCGCATAGAGCGGGTCCGGATAGCGGCTGGCATCCGCCCGTCGCACCGCCAGCAGTGCCTCCGGGCAGGGTCCGCAAGCATTGCTGTTGGTCGAAAAATCATGCGGCACCGTGCCGCGCGCGTCCGGGCCTCCATGCATTGGCTCGATCGCTTCAACCATGCTCATCCTTGGCTCCATGCCGCCCTGCCCCACGCCACGACCGTGGCGCATACGGCAGCCAGCACGACTGCGCGCAAAGCCAAGGCGATGGCGTCGACGGTGTCGCTCGCAGTTGCTTCCCGGCCCGCCGCGTTGAGTGCATAGACGTCCGGCTTGGCAAGCCGCACGCCCAGCCGCAGCGCCATCGCCGCCATCGGCCACCCACTGTTCGGCGAAGGGGTCCTGGCCGCTTCTCGCCGGCAAGCCGAGAAGCCGACCCGACCCCACAGCAGCATCGCCGTGAGTCGCGCAGGAATCCAAGACAGAACGTCGTCCGCGCGAGCTGCCCATTTGCCCGCCCACTCCCACTGCCGGCCGCCGCGATCACCCCGATAGCCCCACATCGCGTCGGCAGTGTTGGCGAAGCGATAGACCGCCGCGCCCGGCAGGCCGAAGAGCACGAACCAGAAGAGCGGCGCGACCACTGAATCGTTGAGGTTCTCCGCCAAGGACTCGATGGCGCTTTCTCGAACCTCGGTGCCGCTCAATGCACTCGCGTCGCGGCTCACCAGTCTCGCAAGCTGTACGCGGCCCGCCTCAAGCGATGTGCCGAGCGCGGCCTCGACGGCCAGCACTTCGTCGCACAGCATGCGCCACGCAAGCAACGGCTTCAGGGCAATTCCGATCAGCAATATTGCGGCCCAAACTGGAACCTTGCTCGCAATCCGATTCAACAGGCACGCGACGGCCAGGGCCAGGGCGGCACCCACACACCAGCCGATCGCACCTCCGGCAAATGCCGCGAACTTGCGCTCGGGCGTACCAGCCATCGGCGCGATGCGTTTTCCGGCGCCGTCCAGATAGCGCCCCATCCAGACCACCGGATGCCAGCGTGCAGCCGGCTCGCCGAGCCAGCGATCGATGGCGAGCGCAAGCCAGAGGGCCGCTATCGAGATCAAGGCCGACATCCCGCGCCTTCTTCCCTCGTCAGTCCTCGATGCCTCGCTGCGCCGGAATGCCGGCTTTGAACGCATGCTTGACCATCTGCATGTCGGTCACGGTGTCGGCCAGTTCGATGATCTCCGGCGGACAGCGCCGGCCAGTCAGCACCACATGCACTTCCTTGGGCCGCGTACGAAGTGTTTCGAGCACGCCATCAAGTGGCAACCAGCCGTAGATGAGCGGATAGGTGATCTCGTCGAGCACCACGAGAAAGTATTCGCCGGAGAGGATGGCCGCCTTCGCCTTCTGCCATCCGTCACGCGCAAGCTGGGCGGAGTGCTCCAGGTCCTGGCTCTTCCAGCTGAAGCCGTCGCCCAGACCTTCGATCGGGATGCCGATCTGCTCGAACATGCGGTGTTCGCCGAATCGCGCGCTGGGCACCTTCATGAACTGAAAGATCTTCACCGCCTTGCCACGGCCATGCGCCCGCAGCGCCAAGCCGAAAGCCGCAGTGCTCTTGCCTTTGCCGTCGCCGGTGTTGACGATGACGATGCCGCGGCGCTCGCCTTCGGGTTTTTCGTACGGCTTTTCGCTGGGAGGTGTTTCGATTTGCATGAGTTCTCGGAAGTTTGCTAGCGGGGAATGACCATCCAGTGCCCCGCCACACTGTGAACGGCCACACGGCGATCGAATACGGATTCCAGTGCGCTATGCGTGGCCGCCTCGCCGCAACGCCCATGATGGATCACCCGCCCTTGCGCCATGAGCACCATGTCGTCGGCGGCCAGTGCGACGTTGAGTTCGTGCAGCACGCTGATCACGGTTCGGCCACTGGCGACGAGACTGCGGGTGGTCTGGATCCAGTCCGCCTGGTGCGGCGGATCGAGGTTGGCGAGCGGTTCGTCCATCAGCAGCACGTCGGCCTCGACCGCCAGCGCGCGCGCCAGCAACACCCGCTGGCGTTCGCCGCCCGACAGATGGCCGAGCGGCCTGTCGCGCCACTCCCAGGCCTGGGTGCTGCGCAATGCGTGTTCGACCGCTGCGCGATCGGCTTCGCTCGGAGTCGCGAGCCATCGCTGATGCGGCAGGCGGCCCAGCATCGCGACGTCGAACACCATGAGATCGTCCGCGCTGCCCTCGCCCGCACCGCCCTGGCCGAGCCAGGACATCCGCCGCGCGCGCGCGCGGCCGGTGACTGCCGAAAGCGGCTGACCCAGCAAGCGCACTTCGCCTTCGCAGGGCAAGAGCCCCGCAATGGCCTTGAGCAAGGTCGACTTTCCGGCACCGTTCGGTCCGACGATGCTCGTCCATCGAGCCTGAGCCAGGGCGAGATCGATGCCGTGCAACACCTCGGTGCCGCCGAGCGCTGCACTGAGATGCCGCGCCTCCAGCGCCGGTTCGCCAATCGCGACCTGCGCCATCACATGCCCCCCCGCGCGCGCCGCCGATGCATGAGCCAGAGCAGATAGCTCCCGCCGAGCACAGCCGTCAGCACACCGACAGGCAGTTCCTGCGGCGCCACCAGCCAGCGCGCGAGCAGATCGGCCGACATCAGCAGCAGACCGCCCACCGCACTCGACAGCAGGATCAGCCGCGCATGCGTCGTCTTGACCGCGGAGCGCACCAGATGCGGCGCCGCCAGCCCGACGAAAGCGATCAGCCCCGTCTGCGCGACAGCTGCACCCGTTGCCAGCGCCAGCACGGCGACGAGTGCGGCTCGCATCGCTCCGAGCGGAAGCCCCAGACTGCTCGCCGTCGACTCGCCAAGCGCCAGGCCATCGAGCACGGGCGCGAGCGCCCATCCGAGCAGAAGGCAGATCACCCCCACGCCGCCCATCACCGCGCAGGCACTCCAGCCCACCAGGCCGGTGCTGCCGAGCATGAAGCCCTGGATCGCCTGCAGGACATCGGTCGATGCAATGGTGATCAAGTCTTTCACCGCGCCGAGCACCACGCCGACGATCACCCCTGCGAGCAAGAGCCGGAGCGTTTGCTGAACGCCTCGCGCCAGCACCAGCGTGAACATCACCGCCAGGACGGCGCCAAGGAAGGCAGCGCCCGTCACCCCGAGGCGTGCCACCCATTGCATGCTGGTCGGCGAAGCACCGAACATCCACAGCGCGAGCGCCACGCCGAGCGATGCGCCGGACGCGCTGCCCAGCAAGTAGGGATCGGCCAGGGGATTTCGGAAGAGCCCTTGCGCCACGGCGCCCGAGAACCCGAGCAGCGCGCCCGCGAGCCACGCACCCAGGGTTCGCGGAAGCCGGATGTCCCAGACGATCTGCAGCGCAACCGGATCGCCCCAGGCCCTAAGGACGCTTTCGAATCCCGTGCTCCCGACACCCGCGCCGAGCATCAATACGGCGGCGCCCAGGACCAGCAAGGCGATGCCGAGCGCGAGCGCGCGGCGATGCTGGCTTTTCATCGGCCCTCCGCCCGCATCACGGCGCCTTCGCCAACAGGCATTGCGCCATCAGCCTTGCAGCTTCGCCCATGCGCGGTCCGGGCCGCACCAGCACGTCCGATTCATCCGCGGTGAAGCGGCAGATACGCCCACTGCGAACGGCCTTGATATGGCCCCAGCCCGGCCGCTGTTCCATGCCTTGCCCGCTGCGCTCGCCCACCATGATGAGGTCAGGATCGGCGCGCACGACGAACTCCGGATTCAGCTTGGGAAACGGACCGAGCGATGCAGGGACGATGTTCCTTGCACCGAGCCGCGTGAGCGTCTCGCCGATGAATGAAGACTCGCCGGCCGCATAGGGCCCGTTGTTCACTTCGAAGTACACACGCGTGTGCTTCACGCCCTCTGGCAGCGACTGCGCCGCCGCGGAGACGCTGGCGTCGATGGTGCGCCAGACCTGTTGCGCATCGCCAGCGCCCAGCAATCGGGCAAGCGCCTCCAGCACGCGCCGCACATCGGCATGGTTCTTGGGTTCGAGCACCACCACCTTGAGCCCCAAGGCTTCCAGTCGTTCGGTCACACGCGAAGATTTTGCGAGCAGCACGACGTCGGGCTTGAGCGCGACGATGGCCTCGACATTCGGATCGATGCCTCCGCCCGCCTGCGGCAAGAGCCGCACGGATGCGGGCCAGTTCGAATAGCGGTCCACGCCGACCAGTCGATCGCATGCGCCGAGCGTGCAGACGGACTCGGTCAATGATGGCAGCAGCGTCACGATGCGTTGTGGCGGCTTCGGGATGTCGACGCCCACGCCGCGCTCGTCCGTCACGATGACAGCCTGCGCCGTCACCACAAAGACGGCGAGGAACGCGGCAATAGACAGTCTCGCGAGGCAATTCACGCGGGCTCCTTCAAGGTCAACGGCAGCCCGGCCGCCATGAACGTGACGCGATCGCAAGCCGCCGCGACTTCCTGGTTGAGGCGCCCGAGTGCATCGACAAAAGCGCGGACGTCGCGTCCGAGCGGAATCACCCCGAGGCCGATTTCATTGCCGATGAGCACCAGCGGACCTCGCGCCGCGCTGATTTCTCGCACGAGCGCCGCACTGGCAGGCTCCGCCGCAGCCTCATCGAGGCCGACCACAGTGTCCGCCGGCATCAGCAGATTGGTGAGCCAGAGCGTGAGGCAATCGACGAGCACCAAGGTCTCAGGCGTGCTGTGCGCCCGAATCGCCTCCGCAAGCGCGAATGGCTCCTCGATGGTGACCATTGCCGGCACGCGCACTGCGCGATCGCTGCGATGCCGCGCAATGCGGTCCTGCATTTCATCGTCGCGCGGCAGTGCCGTCGCGACGAGGACAGCGCGATGCGCCACCGAACAAGAGAGCCACGCCGCAGCGAGTTTCTCGCCGCGGCGCGACTTGCCGCTGCGCTGGCCGCCGAGGATCAGTTCGCGGCAAGCCGTGGTCACTTGGGTTGCCACCGCACCGTGAGGAAGAAGCCGCGTCCGGGCTGGTTATAGCCATAGGCGGTCTCGTAGGTTGCGTCTCCGACGTTCACGATGCGTCCCTGCACAGACCAGTTTTTCGAGACGCGGTATTCGGCATAGAGGTCGACCGTCGTGTAGGCGTTGAGCACCAGTTTGTTGGCCGCATCGTCATAGCGCTTGCCCACGTAGAGCGCCGAGCCGCCGAACTTCCACGGGCCGACGGCGTAGTCAGCGCCAAGCGTCGCAACATCCTTCGCGCGGCGCGGCAGTTGTTTGCCGGAGATCTCGTTTTTCGGATCGAGGGAGTCGTAGCTTGCATGCAATCCAAGGTCGCCGTATTGGCCATCGTAGCTCAGCGTCGCACCCTGTATGCGTGCCCGGGGAATGTTCTGGGGCAGCGTGGTGTTCGTGATGAACCCATCGATGTCATTCTGATACGCCACCAGTTTCACGGTGTGCGCGCCCTGTGTCCACGTGATTCCGAGATCGGTGTTCTCGCCCTCTTCCGGCTTCAGGTTGGGGTTGCCGAACGCCGGGTAGTAGAGCTGATTGAAAGACGGCGCGACGAAGCTGGTGCCATGCGAGACGTTGACGCGCCAGTTCTCGGTGAAGCGGTACCCGTAGCCCGCGAACCACGTGTCATGGTCGCCGAACTGCGAGTTGCTGTCGTGCCGCCCGTTGACCTGCCAACTGTGCGGACCCGCGTTGCCATTGAGGCCGACAAAGACCGAGTCGATGTCGCGATCGATCACGGTATAGGGTGTGTCGCTGTTCACTTTTTGTTCGAGACGCTCGAAGCCCGCGAGCACCGTGCCGATGGGCGTGATGATGTCGTTCTGCCACAGGTACTGGTTTTGCGTCGTCTCGAAAAGACCCGGAACGTTCCCCGGCGCAGCCACGATGGCGTGCGTGTCGTCGTCGCTGCGGCCGTATCGCAGCTGCGTGGTCCAGTTCGATGTCACAGCCCCGCGCACGCCGGCGTAGCCGTTCTGCGTGCGCTGCACGCCGCGCGTGTCGCGGCCCAGGCCGTCGTCGTAGTGGTTCAGGCCATCGGAATACAGCAGGCCGGCATCGAACTTCCAGTCCGGGTTGAACTGATAGCCGAACGATGCGTTCGCGGCGCTCTGGTTGAAGGGATCGCGGTCGGGGTTGTAGTTGTTGAACGGCACGCGACTGTTCGTCGCCGAAATGCTGTTGACCAAGGTGCGCTGAACATCGAGCGCGTAGGTCGCGGCCCCGGACGCGCCGCTGAAGCCGCCGGCGATCTGCTTGTAGCTGTCCGTGCCGATCGTCGAAGACACGCGGGGGACGAACAGGTCCTCGGCCCGAGTGGCCTTGCGCGTGAAGATCTGCACCACGCCGCCCACCCCGTCACTGCCGTAGAGCGCGGAAACCGGGCCTTTCACCACTTCGATGTGGTCGATCATCTCGACCGGGATGTTGTCCCAGGACGGTGTTCCGAGCGTCGCGGAGCCGTAGCGCACACCATCGATCAGCAAGATGGTGTGACGGCTCTCGGCCCCGCGGATGAGCACGCCAGTCTGTTTGCCGGGTCCGCTGCCGGTCGACGATATCTGGATGCCCGGAATTCGCGCGAGGATTTCGGGCAGCGTGCGGTTCGACTGCTCTTCGATTTGAGCGCGGTCGATGACGACGGTGTCCGACACCAGATCGTTGGTGCGAGTGGGCGTGCGCGTCGCTGTCACGACGGTTTCGGGGAGCGTGGGATTGGCGCTCTGGGCCATGGCCGTCGATGTCATGCCCGTCAAGGCGACGACAGCCAGGGAAACCGAACGAAGGCGCGCGAGCGGCCACGGACGAGCACACCTCTGGGCGGGCGCGGAAAAAACGCAGTGATTCATGAGGAGACAACAAAGATCAATGTCCTTCGCCGGCTTCCCCGCCAACGCTTGGACGTCATGGCTGCTGCACGCTTGCGCATGCGGCAGCCGCCTCGTTGGCCGGTATCCGGGCTGGCAGTACGGCCCTCGTCGCCTTCCCAGATGCCTGTTTCAGGGCACCCAGTGGCTGATTGACGAAGGTGGCGCCCGATGGGCGCCGACTGCTTGACCGTTGCGGGGGCAGCGCAGGCTGGCTCGGTCCCGGGGGACCTCGACTCCTGCTTCCCGTTGAACTGCGGCGCGTGAACCACGCAGCGAGCACCAACGCGTGGAATTGTAGGGTGTCCGCCTGCCCCGGAAACTACAATCGCACCCCATGCCCGCACCGAGCCGTATTGACCAGATCGCCGAGCGCGTCGAACGCCTGCTCGTGCGCCACGAAGAAGTACAGCGCACCAACGCTTTGCTTCAGGACCAGGTGGACGCGCTCACGCGCGAACGCGACGCGCTCAAATCGCGGCTTGCCGCCGCGCGCACGCGGCTCGATGCGCTGCTCGAACAGCTACCGGCTGATCCCACTCAAGACGCAAGCTCACGTTGATGAAACAAATCGAAGTCCAGATCATGGGCCAGGGTTATCTGCTCGGCTGCCCCGAAGGCGGCGAAGCGCAATTGCGTGAAGCCGTCGAACGCGTCGATGCCGCGATGTGCAAGATTCGCGATGCAGGAAAGGTCAAGGCCCGCGACCGCATCGCCGTGCTGGCTTCGCTCAATCTGGCGTTCGACCTCGTGCAACGAGAGGCACAACCAGCTACGGCTCCGGCGCCCGCCCCCGCCGTCGCGGGAGATGCAGCCGACGACCCTGCCGACGAGGCCCGTGCCGCGCAATTGATTCAGCGGCTCGATCAGGCCCTCGCGGGCGATGGACATTTGCTCTAGCCACAGCGCCCGAGAGGCGTAAAATCCACCTTGTCTGCGGTGCGTGTCGGGCTCTATATGTCCTTGTTCCAATGCTCTACCGAGCAGGGCTTGGTATATCGCTTGGCGGGTGTGATCATCTCGCGTCAGATGAACCCGAAGCCTTGCTGCCCTCGCCCACCTGAACCCCGGTTCAGGATGCGAGTCCGGCCTCACTCGCAGACACCTCATTTGAGAAAGCCACGGCCCTGTTCGGGATCGTGGCTTTTTTTTGGTCGTTCACGACGTGCCGTATAAAGTCGGCACGCAGCGCATGCCGTCGCCATCGATGGCCGTCGCGTGTAGAGCTCACAACCAAAGGAACAGCATGAAAATCCTGATCGCCGTCGACGGCAGTTCGCACACCAGGAAGGCCATCGACTACCTGGCCCGGCATCGCGGCATGTTCGTCGAAGGCAACGAGCTCGTCATGGTGCACGTCTGCGTCGGTGTGCCCGGACACGTGGCGCGGCATCTCAGCAAGGGCGTGATCTCCGACTACTACGCCGAAGAAACCGCGAAGGTGGTCGAGCCGCTCGAAGCACAGCTCGCCGAACACAACATCACGAACTACACGATCGACCGGCGCCATGGCCATGCCGCGGAAGAGATCATCAACGCGGCCACCAGCTTGGGGGCCGAGCTGATCGTGATGGGCACGCATGGCCACGGCATCCTGGGCCGCGCACTCATGGGTTCCGTCGCGACCAAGGTGGTGTCGGAGACTGACGTCTCGGTGCTGCTGGTGCAATAAGCGAAAGCTACCGCGATTCAGCGCGAGCCAGCGCGACGGCTTCAGGCGCTGCCGAACAGGTCCTTGTGCTGTTCGCGCAGCAGCGCCTTCTGCACCTTGCCCATCGCGTTGCGAGGCAGCTCGGGCACCACGAAGCAGCGCTTGGGAATTTTGAAATTGGCCAGCTTCGCTTTCAATTCGGCAATGACACGTTCACCGTCGACCGAAGCGCCAGGGCGCGGAATCACGATCGCAACGCCCACCTCGCCGAAGTCCGAATGCGGCACGCCGACGATGGCACTTTCGGCGACGCCTGGCATCTCGTTGATGTAGCCCTCGACTTCCGCCGGGTAGACGTTGTAGCCCCCACTGATGATCAGATCCTTGCTGCGTCCCACGATGGTGACGTAGCCCAGGCCGTCAATCTTGCCGACGTCACCGGTCTTGAAGTAGCCATCGGCGGTGAACTCTTCCTTCGTCTTCTCCGGCATGCGCCAATAGCCGGAAAACACATTGGGACCGTCCACTTCGATGTTGCCGATCTCGCCAGTCGCGCAAGGCTCTCCACGATCATCGTGCACGCGCAATGCGACGCCGGGCAGCGGAAAGCCCACCGTCCCGCCTCGGCGCTCGCCTTGCACCGCGCTGTAAGGGTTGGAGGTGAGCATGACCGTCTCGCTCATTCCATAGCGCTCCAGAATCGTGTGATCGGTCCGGTCACGCCATTCGTTGAAGGTCTCGATCAACAGCGGTGCCGATCCCGAAATGAAAAGACGCATATTGCTGCACGCGTCGCGCGTCAGGCCCGGCTCGGCCAGCATGCGCACGTAGAGCGTGGGCACGCCCATGAACACAGTCGCATCGGGCAGGCGCGCCACCACCCGCTGCGCGTCGAAGCGGTTCAGCCAGATCATCTGGCTTCCGCTGATCAGCGCGCCGTGAATGGCGACGAACAACCCATGCACATGAAAGATCGGCAGCGCGTGGATGAGCACGTCGCCGCCCTGCCTCGAGCTCCGCCAGCCCCAGTAGTCCTTGAGCACTTGCGCATTCGACAGCAGGTTGCCATGCGAAAGCATCGCGCCCTTGCTGCGGCCCGTCGTGCCGCTGGTGTAGATGATGGCCGCGATGTGGTCGGCGCTCTTTGGCGCCACGGCGTGCTGGTCGCCGCACTGCGCCGCTTTTTCGAGCAGCGTGCCGGTGCGGTCGTCGTTGAGCGTGAAGACGTGGCGCGTGCCGGCCCTCTTTGCGATGGGCGCGACCCACGACGCATTGGCGCTGCTGCAGACGACCACTGCCGGCCCCGAGTTGCCGATGAAATATTCGATCTCCGCAGCGCGATAGGCCGTGTTGAGTGGCACGAAGACATAGCCCCCGCGCAGGCTCGCGAGATAGAGCAGCATGGCCTCGACCGATTTTTCGACCTGTACCGCGATGCGAGCGCCCTTCTCGAGCTTGAGCGAATCGAGCAGATTCGCAATCATCGCGCTTGCCCGCACGAGATCGCGCCATGAATAGAAAAGGCCGTCGTCGGTTTCAACCGCGATCTTGTCCAGATCGGAGGGGAAAGCGGCGCGCAATGCGGCGTAGAGATTGGCGTTTGTCGTCGTTTCGGTCATGGCGGGTTCAAAAAGCGGGGCTGCGTTTGGCAAGGAAGGCAGCAATGCCTTCGCGATGTTCGTCGGAGTCGGCGTAGTCATAAGCGACCGCCACCAACGGCGCCATCGGGTCTTCCCCATCCACGGCAGCGGAGCGCCGAAGCGCCGACAAGGTGCGTTTGTTGAGGCGGGCGGCTTCCGGCGCGAGAGCCGCGACACGTTTCGCATGCGCGAGCGCTGCCGCCGGCAACTCCGCGTCGGGCACCACGCTGAGAAGAAACCCCGCCTCATACAGGCGTTTTGCACCATGAACGCTCGCCGCGAGCAACATGTCTCGCGCGAGCGCATCGCCGAGCGCGCCGCTGACCAGCGCAGCCTCGCGCGGCGCCATCGGAAAACCCAGCTTCGCAATCGGCGCGCCGAATTTCGCCGATTCGCCAGCCAGCCGAATGTCACAGCAGCTTGCGATTTCGACGCCCGCACCCATGCAGGCACCCTCGATCTGTGCGATGAGCGGCACTTCGCAAGCGAGCATGGCCGCCAATGCAGCCCAGACTTCGTTCTCGTGGAATTCGCGAAGGCTGCCTTCGTCGAAGCGGAACGACGGGTATTCGGAAATATCGCCCCCTGCGCAGAAGGCCCCGCCCTCCCCACGCACGATCACGCAGCGCAAGGATGCGTCTTGCGCCAATCCTTCGAACACGGCGCGCAGTTCGCGCCACATCGCTCGCGACATGGCGTTCAGGCGTCCTGCGTTCGTCAGCGTCACGACCGCGATCGGACCCTCGCCGCGCAGCGTGATCGAACTTGCCATCCGGCTTGTCTCCTTGTTTTGAACGGACTGCATGGAGCTCAGCTCTTGAGAAAAAGATCGTCGACTTCGCCCGACACCGCCACTTTGCCCTGCGCCAGCAGTGCGCGGTGCTTGTCAAGCCGCTTGAGATCGTAGAGGTAATTGACCATGAGACCGTAGGACTGCTTCAGCCCCTTCGAGGATGGATCACCGGCCCAGTTGAGTTTTTCGACGCGCGCGCCGTTCCCGAGATGAAAACGCGCAACCGGATCGATCGGCTTGCCGTCCGCCGTGGCTCGACCGAGATACTCCGCGGCCGATTGCAGCAGCAGTTGCCGCACCGGCGACTTCGCATCCAGCGACCCCGCGTCTTCGGCGGCGGCGAGAAACCGCTCCCCCGTCGGCGGCAACGAACCGACCACGCGGCCCAGTTCCGTCGCGCGCTTTTCATCGAGTCGTTCCACCATCGCCGCCGCGTTCTTGCCGAGCCAGGCGCGAAAGCCGGGAATCGGCGACAAGGTTGCGAAGGTCTTCAGACGCGGAAGCTCGTCCTGCAGGGTTTCGACCACGCGCTTGATCAGCGAATCGCCGAAGCTCACGCCGCGCAGGCCCGTCTGCGTATTGCTGATCGAATAGAAGATCGCCGTCGTCGCCTTGTCCGGCTTGACGACCGCCGCCGCTTCGTCCAGCAATGGAACGATGCCTTCGCTGATGCGGTCGACCAGTGCCACCTCGACGAAGATCAGCGGTGTGTTGGGCAGACGCGGATGAAAGAATCCGTAGCAGCGGCGGTCGCTGTCGAGCCGGTTCTTGACGTCGGCCCAGCTCTTGATGTCGTGCACGGCTTCGTACTGGATCAGTTTCTCGATCAGTGAGGCCGGTGAATCCCAGCTGATGCGCCGCAAATCGAGGAAAGCGACGTCGAACCAGGTCGAAAACAGATGTTCGAGTTCGGCGTCCAGCGGAAGCAGCCGGCGGTCGCCCTTCAGGTGCGGCAGAAGCTGTGCGCGCAACTCGACCAGGAAGCGCATGCCGTCCGGATCGATCGCGAATCGCTGCAGCAGGCGTGCGCGCGGCGAAACCAGCGCGCGGCGCAGGTCGATCTCGGCCTGCCCTTCGTCGGGCGTGCCGACCGCGGCCTCATGCAGGTCGCGCGCGCTACTGAGCTTTTGCACGTCGGGCGCGAAACGCTCGCTCATCAGCAGCCAGATGTCGCGCCGCTCGTCGAGTTCGCGCCCGGCATACCACTGCACGACGGCGTGTGCGCGGCGGCCGGCTTCGACGTCGCTGATGCTGGGGTCGACCACCGCCTGCAACTCCACCAGCGCGCGCCGCAAGGCGCGCGGCGCGAGTGCTTCGCCCGGTCGGCGCAGCGTGGCTTCCAGACGCTCTGAAAGGGGTCGGGGCGCAGTCGCGGACTTGCCGCCTTCGGCAGTGTGGGTCGGCCGCAGGCGCGAAACGCTGCGCGTGATCCAGTCGCTGGCATTCATGGATGAGCTTGGCCTTTTGTGAAGCGCAAAGGCCCGCACGGCCTCGCGCCGGGGCGCGGGGCGGAAAAGGGGGCGGGCGGACGGCAATCCGGAATATTACCCGCGTGCTCGTCGCCGGATCAGCTGCAATTGACGATCTTGAATTCGACTCGGCGGTCCAGCGCATCGACGGCGTCGTCGGTGCCGCTTCCGATGATGTTCTCGCGGAATCCCCGGCCGCTGGGCGTGGTGCGCTCACTCAGCGAAGTGGATTCGGCGACCAGGCGCTGCTGCACGTAGCGTGCGCGCTGCATCGAAAGCACGTCGTTGTAGGCCACAGGCCCGGTATGGCTGGTGTGGCCGATGATGTCCAGGCACACCTTCGCATCGGCGCTCGCCTTGGCGATTTCATGCAACCACATCGGATACGGACCGCTGATCTGCGTCTCCGACCAGAACACGGTGCTGTTCGGGTTGAACAGGAACTTCACGCCGAGCTGCTGGTTCGCGATGCCGTAGGCCACGAGCTTGCCGAATGCGTCCTGCGCCTGCGCGGTGCGGCCCAGCTTGGCCGAGCTCAGGTACATGCCGTTGAGCACCCTCAGCTGATCGCCGACGGGCGAACCGCTGGCGGCGCTGTATTGCGCATAAGCATCCTGGTAGCGCTGCGCGTTGTAGGCGCTGGTCGCATCCTTGATGGCCGGCGCCACCGCGATGCGTTCGAAGTAGTACGCGTCAGCGCGCTGGCCTGGCGGCGTGGCGGTGGTGCGGATATAGCCTTCGATCACACGGTCCTTGACCGCCATCGGCGTGTCCCTGTAGTACGGCAGCGGCGTGTGGTCGAGACCCTCGTCGCGCGTCACCGCGGACGACTGCGCGACCACGTTGCCACTGGCAAGCTCGGTCAGCGCCAGGTCGATCCGGATCGGTCCTTGCGGCTTGTCGACAGCCAGCCGGGTCATCGTGCCCGTCAGCAGGTAGCGGGCCTTGCCCATGCTCGCCCCCTGAAACGGCATGATCTCCAGCGAGTCGGCTTTCGAAGTCATCCGGTCGGTCACGCGCTCCTGCAGCATTTGCGTTGCCACCGTCTGCTGGGCGCTGCCGGCGTCGATCATCGGGTCGACCACCACGCCACGCTTGCCGCTGATCGAAGCCAGAAAGCCCTGCGTCTGGCTGGCGAGCCCATCGGTGGCCGCGGCGATGGCCTGGTCGAACGGAAGCTCTCCATTGGACGAACCTGGGGCCGTGGCACAACCGGCCGCCAGTGCGGCAACAGCCGATAGGAACAGGGCTTGCGCCCAACGCGGGAAGGTCGTGGAGGTCATCATTCACATCCCTTTCTCAAGAGCGCGGCTTCGCCTGCCGCCAGCGGGCCGAGAGACGCCCGCTGAAGCAGATCGGTGCAGTTGGAATGGATTTGCGCGCCCTCCAGCGGCGGCGCGGGCTGCACCACCATGGCCGGAAGCGAGGCTTCGGGTTCGACATTGCGCGGCTCGCGACGCACGGTCTTCTGGGCGTCGCTGCGCGAACGCCATGCCGTTTTGCGCGCGGGCGCGGCTTTCGCCGATGCCGCAGGTTCGATGGCCTCAGCCGACTGGCTTTTCGCCGGCATCGCCTCTGTTGATTTCTCATCTTCGGCGCTGGAAACTGAAAGCTGCGGCTGGGGCGTCGGCACAGGGGGTGCGACCGTCGGCGCGACGGGCTTCACTGCCGGTGCATCCGGATCGACTGGGGCGACAGGTGCGGCTGGCGCAGTTGACGGGGGCGCCGAAGCCTTCTGGGGAGCCAAGGTGGTCTCCGGAGGCTGCGACGATGCCGCCCCGTGACGATCATTGAAGCGGTAGTAGCCGTACGCCGCAGCACCCAACAGCACGACTGAAGCAGCCAGCGCATAAGTTTTCCATCGGCTGCCCGGTTGCCCGCCCGGACTCGGCGCCTCGCGCAACGGCGGCCAATTCGAAACGGGCGCGCGGTTCCAGCGTTTGACGGGCCCGGCCCAATGCAAGGCCGCACTGAGTGCCCGCTCTGTCGGCGCTGGCGGCGCTGGCATCGATGATGGGGTTGGTGTTGACGTTGCGCTTTCTCGCACCAGATCGGGCGGCAGTGAAACCTCTTCATCCAGCCTTGCATCGACGGGAGACTGCACTCCCGACGAGGCATCGCCCAGCCGCACGGCGCGCGCGAGTGCCAGGTCCTGCAATTGCTCACCGCAACTGAGCATCGTCCAGAATTCGGCCGCGCTCTGCGGCCTGTTCCGCGGATGCAGCGACAACGCGGCATCGACCGCCGCGAGGAAAGGTTCGCTGTAGCGGCCCCGCGCCACCTGCGTGAGCGGCTTCAACTGGTCGTTCATCAAGCGTTCGATCGACGGCGTCGGCGGATGGCCGGTAATGGCGGCATGGACCACACCCGCCACCGCATACAGGTCGGTCCACGCGCCCTGCTTCATCGAAGCCACTTCGCCGTACTGCTCGATCGGCGCGAACCCAGGCTTGAAGACGACGGTCGGCGACGAGGTCATGCCGTCGATGACGCGCCGCGCTGCGCCGAAGTCCAGCAGCACCGGGCCGCTCTGGGTCAGGAGGATGTTGTCCGGAGAGACATCGCGGTGAAAGCAGCTCGCCGCATGCATGGTGCCGAGCGCGTCGAGCAAGGGGCGCAGCCAGCCGCAAAGCTCCGCTTCGTTCGGTGGACGCCCCAGATCCTCGAGCGCGTGGGCGAGCGTCGGGCCGTCGTAGTAAGGCATCGCCATGTAAGCGGTGCCGTTGCCTTCCCAGAAGTGCAGCACCCGGACCAGCGACGGATGATCGAAGCGCGCGAGGATTCGCGCCTCGTTCAGGAAGCTGCGCAGCCCAAGGCGAAAACCTTCCCTGTGCCGCTGCGACTTGACGACCACTGCCGGCGATACGCTGGCGCGCGAAGCGAGGATGGCCGGCAGGTATTCCTTGATCGCGACGTGCTGTTCGAGCGCGTGATCCCAAGCGAGGTACACGATGCCGAAGCCGCCCTCGCCGATCGGGCCGACGATTTCGTAGTCGAGGAGCCGCAGGCCTTCGGGCAGCGTGTGCGCGGTGGATCTGTCGGCGTCGCTCCACTCCAGCGCCGATGCCGCTTCCGCATCGCGGCCGGTGACCGAGCCAGGCACTGTATGCAGGTCGAGTGCCATCGCGAGCTCATTGCGTGCTGCGCACGATACAAACCAGCATTGACATGACGTCGAATCCCCTGTCGTGAGCACCCACTCTACAGCGCACGACACCGCGGCGCATTCACCAGAAGCACTAGCCGAAAGGACGCTCCGTCCAGCCTGTGCTCAAGGCTGACCATACGCTGTAGGGGTCAGGCGCAGCCGCTAATCCCCTTATGCCGTCGCGGTCGCAGCGCGGCGCTGCGCGGGCGCGCTCACGTAGAGCCAGATTCCGAAGACGATCATCGGGACGCAAAGCCACTGCCCCATGCTCATGTTGAGCGCCAGCAAACCGAGGAAGTCATCGGGTTCGCGGAAGTATTCGGCGATGAAGCGCATGAGCCCGTATCCGACCAGGAACACTGCCGAGACGCGGCGTTCGCGGCGCTCCTTGCGGGCGTAGAGCCAAAGCAACGCGAAGAGCAGCAAGCCTTCGAGCAGGAACTGGTAGACCTGCGACGGATGGCGCGGAAGCATCGAGCCGCTCTGGGGAAAGACCATGCCCCACGGAAGATCGGGGCTCGAAAAACGCCCCCAGAGTTCGCCGTTGATGAAGTTGCCGACCCGGCCGGCCGCGAGCCCGGTCGGCACGCAAGGCGCAACGAAATCCATGACCTGCCAGAACGGTCGCGCCCGCGAGTGCGAGAACCACACCATCGAGGCAATCACGCCCAGCAGCCCGCCATGAAAGCTCATGCCACCCTGCCAGACGAAGAAAATCTCCAGCGGATGGGTGAGATAGAAACCAGGCTTGTAGAAAAAGCAGTAGCCCAGGCGACCCCCGACGATTACGCCCATTACACCGAGGAAGAGGATGTCTTCGAGGTCCTTGCGCGACCACGCGCCCGGTCCGGTGATGGAACGGTAAGGCTCGTGCCGCAGCCGGCGCGTGCCCAGGAAGTAGAACAGCGCGAAAGCGGCCAGGTAGGTCAGCCCATACCAGTGAATCGCGATCGGCCCCAGCTGGAGCGCGATCGGATTGATCTGCGGATACATCAACATGGACGCGATTCTCGCCTCAATGCGGTGCCACGCCTTGGGCCCTGATGAAGTCGACGAAGCGCGCCAGCGCGGGGTTGTCTGCGTCGGCCGGCCAGACCAGGCTGGTTTCGCAACTCGGAAGCGGCGCGGCGCTTCGGCGACGGCCCGAAGGCTCGAATTCGCTCGCGGTCCGGTACACCACGCCGGTGCGCCGAAACTGCATGACGCTCCGCGGCACCCAGGCGACTCCCAGGCCGCCCCAGACGAGGTTGACGATCGTCTGCATCTGGATGGCTTCCTGAGCGATCTGCGGTGTGCGGCCAGTGGCGTGATAGAGCGCAAAGATCGCATCGTGCAGCGACGGCACGATTCGGCGCGGAAAGATCACCACGGGCTCGGCGAGCGCCGCCTGCAGAGGCAGTTTGTCGACCTTGGCCAGCGGATGTCCGGCCGGCAGCGCCAGCACCAAAGGCTCTTCCGAGATCGTCAGCCGCTCCAGGCCAGGCGGCGCAAAACCGGGCGAATGCAGCATCAGCCCGGCATCGATCTCGCCGCGGGAAAAGCCTTCCAGTTGCACGTCTCCCGTCGCCTCGACCAGTTCGAGGGCGACCTGCGGGCACCGCACCCGAAACTCCTTCACCCACAGCGGGAGCCGCTCGAATCCGATGGTCGATACAAAGGCCAATCGCACCCGTCCGACTTCCCCCGCCGCGGCCGCACGAGCGCGCGCTGGCAACGATTGCGCCCGGGCCAGCAAATCCCGCACGTCGGGCAGCAAGGCCTCGCCGGCCGGCGTGAGCGCCACGCGGCGGCGCGTCCGATCGAAAAGCACCACGCCCAGCGTCTTCTCGAGCAGCGCGATCGCCTGCGTGACGGGCGGCTGCGTCATGTGCAGGCGCACGGCGGCGCGGCCAAAGTGCAGTTCCTCCGCGACGGCGAGGAACTGCCGCCAGACCCGCAGGTCGATCGACGCATCATTCATATGCACAGCATATCAATCGGACACAAAAAATGGATTGGAACCAATCAATTAATCGTCCGATACTTGACCTCCCCGATTCCGATCACGAGAGACACGATGGACACCAAACCGATCCAGATCAACCGCCGCAGCGCCAACATCGTCGAAGGCAAGAGCCGCGCGCCCAACCGGTCGATGTTCTACGCCATGGGCTACGAAGAAGGCGATTTCAAGAAGCCGATGGTCGGTGTTGCCAACGGCCACAGCACCATCACGCCGTGCAACTCGGGCCTGCAGAAGCTGGCTGACGCGGCCATCGCCGGCATCGAGGAAGCGGGCGGCAACGCGCAGGTGTTCGGCACGCCCACCATCTCCGACGGCATGGCCATGGGCACCGAAGGCATGAAGTACTCGCTGGTGAGCCGCGAAGTCATTTCGGACTGCATCGAAACCTGCGTGGGCGGCCAGTGGATGGACGGCGTGCTCGTGGTCGGCGGCTGCGACAAGAACATGCCCGGCGGCATGATGGGCATGCTGCGCGCCAACGTGCCGGCGATCTACGTCTACGGCGGGACGATCCTGCCGGGCCGCTACAAGGGCCAGGACCTGAACATCGTCAGCGTGTTCGAGGCGGTAGGCCAGAACGCCGCCGGCAACATGAGCGACGAGGACCTCAAGCAAATCGAGATGCGCGCCATCCCCGGCACCGGCTCGTGCGGCGGCATGTACACCGCCAACACCATGTCGAGCGCGTTCGAGGCGCTGGGCATGTCGCTGCCGTATTCGTCGACCATGGCCAATCCGCACGACGAAAAGGAGAACTCGGCCAAGGAATCGGCCAAGGTGCTCATCGAAGCCATCAAGAAGGACATCAAGCCGCGCGACATCGTGACCAAGAAGGCCATCGAGAACGCCGTTGCAGTCATCATGGCAACGGGCGGTTCGACGAATGCGGTGCTGCACTTCCTCGCCATCGCGCACGCTGCGGATGTGAAATGGTCCATCGACGATTTCGAGCGCATGCGCAAGAAGGTCCCAGTGATCTGCGACCTCAAGCCCAGTGGCAAGTACCTCGCCGTCGACCTGCATCAGGCCGGCGGCATCCCGCAGGTGATGAAGGTTCTCCTGAACGCCGGTCTGCTGCACGGCGACTGCATCACCATCACCGGCCAGACCATTGCCGAAGTGCTGAAGGACGTGCCCGACCAGCCACGCGCCGACCAGGACGTGATTCGCCCCATCGACAATCCAATGTATGCCGAAGGGCACCTGGCGATTTTGAAGGGCAACCTTTCGCCCGAAGGCGCAGTCGCAAAGATCACTGGCCTGAAGAACCCCGTCATCACCGGGCCTGCGAGAGTGTTCGACGACGAACAGTCAGCGCTGCAAGCCATCCTCGACGGCAAGATCAAGGCCGGCGACGTCATGGTTCTGCGCTATCTGGGACCCAAGGGTGGCCCTGGCATGCCCGAGATGCTGGCTCCCACCGGCGCCTTGATCGGCGCAGGCCTCGGTGAAAGCGTAGGCCTCATCACCGACGGCCGTTTCTCCGGCGGCACCTGGGGCATGGTCGTAGGCCACGTAGCCCCCGAAGCAGCCGCGGGTGGCACCATCGCTTTCGTCAAAGAGGGCGATTCGATCACCATCGACGCGCACCAACTCAAGCTCGACCTCAACGTCCCCGAGTCCGAAATCGCCAAGCGCCGCGAAGGCTGGAAAGCGCCCGCCCCCCGCTACACCCGCGGCGTCCAAGCCAAGTTCGCCTTCAACGCCTCCAGCGCCAGCTCCGGCGCCGTCCTCGACAAGTTCTAAAAAGGGAAAAAGGAAGCCCCGTCGGCCCAAAACCGCCCCGCCACCCCGCCCTTCCAGAAACACCGCGGAACCGGCTTCGCCGGGCCGCTGGTGTTGCCCCCGGTCAGGGGGTGGAGAGCGACACGAAGTGCGCGAGCCTGGGGGCGAGCTATTTCTTTTTCAACATGCCGAGCCGACTGCGCTGCCGATCGATGCGCTCCTGCTTGCGCGCGTTTTCCTTCTCGATCACCTTGCGCTTGGTATAGCCCGAGGCATCAGCCCAAGCCCACCACGCGACCGCAAGCGCGAAAGGGATCAACACGATCCACCAACTCAGGGCCGCCACAAAGCCGACCTCGAGCCATTTGAGCGCCACACCCAGCACGCCCAGCATCAGGAACCACATCGCGAACTCCTCCGTCGTTGTCATGGCGCGGGGGTGAAGAGCGTCTTCGCTCTCCCTACAATCGCGCTGGATCGACTTTAACGCACCGATGCGATTGGACCCCATGAAAAAAGCGCTCGTCGTCACCGTGCTCAGCCTTGGCTGCGCGGCCCCCGCCCTGGCGGACCTGGCTCTGGCCACATCGAAGAACTGCATGAGTTGCCATGCCGTCGATCGCAAGGTGCTGGGCCCTTCGTTCCAGGACATCGCGGTCAAGTACAAGGACAACAAGGACGCCGTCGACCTGCTCGCGAGCAAGATCATCAAGGGCGGCTCGGGCGTGTGGGGCCCGGTGCCCATGCCCGCGAACAATCAGGTCAGCGAAGCGGATGCGAAGAAGCTGGCCGCCTGGATCCTGACGACCAAGTAAGCACCCTTCAGACGCTAGAACTCAGACGGCTGGCGGCATGCCGGCTGCGGAAGCTCCGCTTCGGCGATCGAAGCGATCTTCCAGCTGGCCGATGTGAGCCGCCAGCGTGTTGTCCGTCTGGTCGGATCGCGTCTTGATTGCCGTTTCGAGCTGCTCGACCCGCGCGAGCAAAGCGGCGTGCCGTTCGGCATTGCGTGTCATGTGCGCGTTTTCTTGCGCCTCGAGGAAATTGCGCAGCTCGGTGAAGCGCGATGCCTCCGCCTTGTCCGCGAGGTCGCGCTGCATCTGCATTTCCTTGGTATGCCGCCGCGTCTCGATCAGGATCGAGCTTTGCAGGTAGACCACATACACCACGAAGAAAACGCCCAACAGCGCCGTCAGCCCCAGCATGATCAGCCCGAAAGGCGCCGTGACCTGCATGAAGCCGATGGACATCGTCGTCGGGGAGACGACGATGCCCCAGTTGAATGCAGCCAGCGCTGCGATCAGCAGCACGACTACCAGCAATACACCTGTTCTGACTCCCATGACCTACTCCCGTTGTGATTGGAGAGGTCGTTTGTACCGCATGCGCGGCGGAGTCAATAGGCTTGCCCCAACTGCTCGAGGATGGCGGGGTTTTCCAACGTCGATGTGTCCTGCGTGATCGCCTCGCCTTTCGCAATGCTGCGCAGCAGGCGCCGCATGATCTTGCCGCTGCGCGTCTTCGGAAGGTTCTCGCCGAAGCGGATGTCCTTGGGCTTGGCAATCGGGCCGATTTCTTTTGCCACCCAGTTGCGCAAGTCCGCCGCGATCTGCTTGGCTTCTTCAGGGCTGGGACGGCCGCGCTTGAGCACGACGAAGGCGCACACCGCCTCGCCCGTCAGGTCGTCGGGCCGGCCAACCACGGCGGCCTCGGCCACCAGATCTGTCTTGGCGACCAAAGCCGATTCGATCTCCATCGTGCCAAGCCGATGGCCGGACACGTTGAGCACGTCGTCGATGCGCCCGGTGATCCGGAAATAGGCGCGGTCGGTGCTGCGCACGGCGCCGTCGCCGGCCAGGTAGATGGTGCCGCCCATCTCTTCGGGAAAGTAGCTTTTCTTGAAGCGCTCGGGGTCATTCCAGATCGTGCGGATCATCGATGGCCAGGGGCGCTTGATGACCAGCATGCCGCCGCCGCCGTTCGGGATGTCCTTGCCGGTCTCGTCGACGATCGCCGCCATGATGCCTGGCAACGGCAACGTGCACGAACCCGGCACCAGTGGCGTCGCCCCTGGCAGCGGCGTGATGACGTGGCCGCCTGTCTCTGTCTGCCAAAAGGTGTCGATGACCGGGCATTGCTCCCCGCCGACATTGCGGTAGTACCACATCCAGGCTTCCGGATTGATGGGTTCGCCCACCGTACCAAGAATGCGCAATGACGAAAGATCCCAATTCTTCGGGTGCACCTTTTCGTCGCTCTCGGCTGCCTTGATGAGCGACCGGATCGCCGTGGGCGCCGTGTAGAAGATCGACACCTTGTGCTTCTCGATCATCTGCCAGAACCGGCCCGCGTGCGGAAAGGTCGGGATGCCTTCGAACACCACCTGTGTTGCGCCCGCGGCGAGCGGCCCGTAGGCGACATAGGTGTGCCCGGTGATCCATCCGATGTCGGCGGTGCACCAGAAGACGTCCTCGGGACGGATGTCGAAGGTCCAGTCCATCGTGAGCTTGGCCCACAGCAGATAGCCACCCGTCGCGTGCTGCACGCCCTTGGGCTTGCCCGTCGAACCCGAGGTGTAGAGGATGAACAGGGGATGCTCGGCACCGACCGGAACCGGCGGACATTCGGTGCTCTGACCCTTGAGCGCCTCGTCGAAAGTCTTGTCGCGCCCGGCCACCATGTTGCAGGGGCTCGCGGTGCGCTGGAAGACCAGCACGGTCTTGATCGACTCGCAGCCGCCCAACGCAATGCCGTCGTCAACGATGGCCTTCAGCGGAAGTTCCTTGCCGCCGCGCAATTGGAAGTTGGCTGTGATCACTGCCACCGCGCCGGCATCGATGATGCGCTCCTGGAGCGCCTTGGCCGAGAAGCCGCCGAAGACGACGCTGTGCGTGGCGCCGATGCGGGCGCAGGCCTGCATGGCGATCACACCCTCGATGGTCATCGGCATGTAGATGATGACGCGGTCGCCCTTCGTGATGCCCTGCGCCTTCAGCGCATTGGCAAACTGCGACACACGCGCCAGCAGCTCCTTGTAGGTGATCTTGGTGACCGCGCCGTCGTCGGCTTCGAACACGATGGCGGTCTTGTTCTCGACGGGCGTGCCAATGTGCTTGTCGAGGCAGTTGGCCGACGCGTTGAGTTCGCCGTCTTCGAACCACTTGTAGAAAGGCGCGTTCGACTCGTCCAGCGTACGCGTGAAGGGCTTGGTCCAAACCACGTTGGCCTTCGCCTGCCGAGCCCAAAAGCCATCGAAGTCGTCGGCGGCTTCTTTGCACAGTGCGTCATAGGCGGCCATGCTGCCGATGCGCGCGCCTTTGCTGGCGCGGGCGTCAGGCGGAAACACCCTGTTTTCTACCAGGACGGATTCGATCGTGGAAGCGCTGCTCATCTCTTTGTCTCCTTTACCGACTTACCGACTGCTGTTGCGACCTGCTCCGGTCATCAAGTTTCGAATGTCTGCCCGCGCACTTACGGATGACTGACGGCAGATGCCACAGGCCGGCGGAGGAATCGCCGCCAGGACGGCTGCATCGCCCCCTAGAATCGCGCGTTTTGCAGTCGTTAACGAAGCCAACCGAACGCAACCGATGTCAAACACCGACCAGTTCCCCCCGGCCGCAGGCAGGACCTCGCCGCTTCGCCCGCTGCCAAACATCATCTTTGCGAGCCGGTGGCTCCAGCTTCCGCTCTACCTGGGGCTGATAGTCGCACAGGCGGTGTATGTGGTGCATTTCCTGGTCGAGTTGTCGCACCTCGTGCAGGCCGCCTTCGGCAGCACAGACGCGCTCGAGGCACTGATCAACAGCATCGGCTACAAGACCAGCGCGCCCGTCACATCGCTCAACGAGACGGTCATCATGCTGGTCGTGCTGGCGTTGATCGACGTCGTGATGATCTCGAACCTCCTGATCATGGTCATCGTCGGGGGCTACGAGACCTTCGTGAGCCGCATGAACCTCGAAGGCCATCGCGACCAGCCGGAATGGCTGAGCCACGTCAATGCGTCGGTGCTGAAGGTCAAGCTGGCGACGGCGATCATCGGCATCAGCTCGATCCATCTGCTGAAGACCTTCATCAACGCGGACAACTACACCGACCGCGTGCTGATAGCCCAGACCGCGATTCATATCACCTTCCTGCTTTCAGCCATGGCTATCGCCGTGACCGACCGGCTGATGATGCGGCCGCCATCGGGCGACGACCACTGACGGCGCCGCTCCGGCGAAGCTGAACAGCAGGACAGCAGAACACTGGCCGTCACCTTCCGGTCATCTGCTCAGGCACCACCCACTGGTCGAACTGTTCCGCCGTCAAGTGCCCCGAGGCAATCGCCGCTTCGCGCAGGCTGGAGCCTTCCTTGTGCGCCTTCTTCGCGATGAAGGCGGCCTTGTCGTAGCCGATGTGGGTGTTGAGCGCGGTCACGAGCATCAATGAGCGTTGAACCAATTCGGTGATGCGCTCGCGGTTCGGCTCGATGCCGACGGCGCAATGATCGTTGAAGCTCACCATGCCGTCGGCCAACAGCCGAACGCTCTGCAGGAAATTGTGCGCCACCATCGGGCGGAAAACGTTCAGTTCAAAGTTGCCTGACGCGCCGCCGATGTTGATTGCGACGTCATTGCCGAACACCTGCGCGGCAAGCATTGTGACAGCTTCACTCTGCGTGGGGTTGACCTTGCCCGGCATGATGGACGAGCCGGGTTCGTTTTCAGGGATGCTCAGCTCGCCGATGCCGCTGCGAGGGCCGCTCGCGAGCCAGCGAACATCGTTGGCGATCTTGTTCATGCTGGCGGCAAGGGTCTTCAGCGCGCCATGCGCATGCACCAGCGCATCGACGGACGCCATGGCCTCGAACTTGTTCGGAGCCGTCACAAAGGGCAGCCCGGTGAGCCTTGCCAGCTCGGCTGCGACCTGCTCGGCGTAGCCTTTGGGCGCGTTGAGGCCGGTGCCGACCGCCGTTCCGCCAAGCGCAAGTTCGCACAGGTGCGGCAGCGCGGCGCGAACATGCGCGGCGCCATGGGCAAGCTGCGCGGCGTAGCCCGAAAACTCCTGGCCCAGCGTGAGCGGGGTCGCGTCCTGCAAATGAGTGCGGCCGATCTTCACGATCTCCGCAAAATCCCTGGATTTCTTGTCGAGCGTCGCGCGCAGCTTCGCGATGGCCGGCAACAGCTTGTGCGTGATCGCCTCTACCGCCGCCACATGCATGGCGGTCGGAAACACATCGTTGGACGATTGGCTCCGGTTCACATCGTCGTTAGGGTGCACCATCCGCCCTTCGCCTCGTTCGCCGCCGAGCAGTTCGCTCGCGCGATTTGCCAGTACCTCGTTCACGTTCATGTTGGTCTGGGTGCCGGAGCCGGTTTGCCAGACCACGAGCGGAAATTCGCCGGCGTGCTTGCCTTCGATGACTTCATCGGCCGCGGCCACGATGGCTTGGGTCTTCTTCTCGTCCTGCAGTCCGAGCGCATGGTTCACCACGGCCGAAGAGCGCTTGACTTGAGCAAGGGCCCGGATGATTTCGCGCGGCTGCTGCTCCCCGGAAATGTCGAAGTTCTGCAGCGAACGCTGGGTCTGCGCCCCCCACAGCTTGCCGGCTGGCACCTCGATCGGGCCAAAGGTGTCGCGTTCGACGCGTGTCTGGGGGGGTGAGGTCATTCGGGGCTCCATGTTCGAAAGGATGGCGAAGCCCCCGGCGGGACTTCGGAGTGATTCGTCAAGTATGGCCGCAGCGCAAATGACTCGCACCGTGCGGGCAATTGGCGGCAAGCGCGGCAGCGCTTATTCGATGCGGTTATAGTCTTAACCCTTCAATCGATCGACGAGTCATGTCGATCGTCCCCTCCACTACTCGCGGATCATTTTCGAATCCCGTCGCGGTGGAGGTTCGGCTCCGGGCCTCGGCCCGAGCCACGGCCGGCCTGTTCCGGCCCCACTGCCAAGCCAAGCTCACTCAGGTTCGCGACGACTCCAGCGCAGTCGCCGACTGATCCTATTGACCGACGGCGCGGCTGCGGGTCGCCCTCGCGAGGGCGCTCTTTTCAAACTCAACAAAGGAGCCCGGGCGTATGGCCAAAGGAATTCTCATCGATCATGTGTTCAAGGTATTCGGCGACCAGCCGGAACAGGCACTGGACCTGGTCAAGCAAGGACTTTCCAAAGAAGAAATCCTGGCTCGCACAGGGCAGTCGATCGGCGTCTTCGACGCGACCTTCGATATTCATGCGGGCGAGATCTTCGTCATCATGGGCCTGTCGGGCTCAGGCAAGTCCACGCTGGTGCGATTGCTCAATCGCCTGATCGAACCGACGTCCGGGCGCATCGTCATCAACGGTGCCGACATCAACGGCCACTCGGACGCGAAACTGCGCGACCTCCGGCGCAAGGACATCAGCATGGTGTTCCAGTCGTTCGCACTGATGCCGCACATGACAGTGCGCGAGAACACCGCCTTCGGGCTGGAACTCGCGGGCGCCAGCAAGAAGGAACGGCTGGAGCAAGCCGAACAGGCGCTGGCGCAAGTCGGCCTGGCCGGCTGGGGCGACAGCTATCCGGACGAGTTGTCGGGGGGCATGCAACAGCGTGTCGGACTGGCGCGCGCACTCGCTTCAGACCCCTCGATCCTCTTGATGGACGAGGCTTTTTCGGCGCTCGATCCGATCATCCGCACGGAGATGCAGTCTGAATTGCTGCGTCTCCAACAGGTGCGACGCCGGACCATTGTCTTCATCTCGCACGATCTCGACGAAGCCATGCGCATCGGCGACCGCATCGCGATCATGAAAGACGGGCGCGTGATCCAGGTGGGCACGCCCGATGAAATCCTTCGCAGCCCTGCCGACGACTTCGTCCGCAGTTTCGTGCGCGGGGTCGATGCGGCGGCTGTGTTCAAGGCGGCGGATATCGCGCGCAAATCGCTCACCGTGGTCTCGGAACATACCGACCGCGGGGCGCGCGCAGCGCTCAAGTTGCTCGAAGAACAGGACCGCGACTTCGCCTACGTGGTGTCACCCGGCAAGAAATACCTCGGAACGGTATCGGCCGACGCGCTGCGCTCTGCCCTGGAGGGCCACTCAGGCCCCCTCGGCTTGCATCACGCATTCCTGCCCGCGCTGGCGCCGATCGCCGCGGATGCGCATGTCGCCGGCCTTTTCGGCCAAGTGGCGCAAGCGCCCTGCGCCGTGCCCGTCGTGGCTGGCGACGGCCGTTTCTGCGGCGCCATCAGCAAGACCACCTTGCTGAAATTCCTCGATCGCGATACGCCGCCGGTGGAGCCGGTGCCGGCCACACCGCTTGCGGCCATCGCTGAAGCCCTCTGATTGCGAAGGATCTCGCCATGAACGACACAGCACTTCCGACTGAACTTGCTCCGCTGAACGATGCCATGACGTCGCTACCACCGGAAACTCCGACCGATCCTTGGGCCGCGTTGTCGATTGCGCCCGACCCTTCATCTTCAAGCGCGTGGCTCGATGCTCCAGCAGATTCGGTCCACACACTGGCGGCTTCGGCGGACTCCGCCGCGAGCGGCTTTCAATTGCATCAACTCTGGGACGGCTCTTTGCCAATCGAATCGTGGATCAATCAAGGATTGGGCTGGGTCGTCCAGAACTTCCGACCGTTTTTCCAGAGCGTGCGGTTGCCCATCGACGGCACGTTGACGTGGATGCAGGGTCTTCTCAACGGAATGCCCGCGCTTGCGATGATCGTGTTGATCGGCCTCTTGGCCTGGCAGTTTGCGGGCCGCGCACTCGCGGTCGGAACCATGCTGTCGCTGCTCGCGGTGGCGATGCTCGGCATCTGGCCGGAAGCCATGGTGACGCTGTCCCTGGTGCTGACCTCGCTGCTGTTCTGCCTGCTCATTGGCCTGCCGCTGGGCGTGCTGCTGGCGAACAGTGATCGCGCGGAGCGGGTCATGCGGCCGGTGCTCGATGCCATGCAGACCACGCCCGCCTTCGTCTATCTGGTACCGGTTGTGATGCTTTTCGGCATTGGCAATGTGCCCGGCGTGATCGTGACCATCATCTTCGCGCTGGCGCCACTGGTGCGCCTGACCACCCTGGGCATCCGGCAGGTGCGGCCCGACCTGATCGAAGCGGCGCGCGCCTATGGCGCTTCGCCCTGGCAGATGCTCGTGAAAGTGCAATTGCCGCTGGCCATGCCATCGATCATGGCGGGCATCAACCAGGCGCTGATGCTGTCGCTCTCGATGGTCGTGATCGCTTCGATGATCGCTGTGGGCGGACTCGGCCAGATGGTGCTGCGCGGCATCGGCCGGCTCGACATGGGTCTGGCAACGGTGGGCGGCTTGGGCATCGTGCTGCTGGCGATTTCGCTGGACCGCCTCACCCAGGCGATGGGCCGGTCGCGCCGGAGCAGCGCACGCCACTGGTGGCAGGCAGGCCCGGTCGGCTCCGCGCTGCGCCTGTTGCAAAGAACCATGGCCGGGCCGCGCACCGCCGACTCAGCGGCGCCGGAACTCTCGACCCAAGGATTCAAGGCATGAAGAGAACACACCTTACGCATTCGTTCAAGCGCCCTTTCGCGCTCGCCTTGTGGGCCACCGGCATGCTGGTCCTCGGTCTCGGTCTGGGCGTTCAAGCCCGTGCCGAAAACCTGCCGGGCAAAGGCATTACGGTGCAACCGCTCAAGAGTTCACTGGCAGAAGAGATGTTCCAGACACTTCTGGTGTCCAGGGCGCTCGAAAAATTGGGCTACACGGTGGCACCGGTCAAGGATCTCGAACCCGCCACCGAGCACCTGGCGATCGCCAATGGCGACGCCACCTTCATGGCGAGTCACTGGCACACCCTGCATGCCGACTTCTACAAGAACAGCGGCGGTGACGCCAAGCTCTTGCGCAAGGGTGTCTATGCAGACGGCGCGGTCCAGGGCTACTTGATCGACAAAAAGACTGCCGATCAATACAACATCACGAACATCGGGCAGCTGAAGGACCCCGAGATTGCAAAGCTGTTCGATACCGACGGCGATGGCAAGGCGGACCTGACCGGCTGCAACCCCGGATGGGGATGCGAGCTCGCGATCGAAAAGCACCTGTCGGCCTACCGGTTGCATGACGCCGTCACGCACAAGCAAGGAAGCTATGCCGCCCTGATGGCCGACACCATCGCCCGCTTCAAGGAGGGTCAGCCGGTCATCTACTACACCTGGACTCCTTATTGGGTGAGCGCGGTGCTGCGACCCGGGATCGACGTGGTGTGGCTCCAGGTGCCCGCATCGAACGCGCAAGGTGAGCCGAGCGAAACCCGCCTTCCGAACGGGAAGGACTATGGCTTTCCCGCCGACCAGCAACAAATCGTCGCCAACCGCCAGTTCGCCGAGGCGAACCCCGTTGCAGGCCGGCTGTTCGAAGTGATGAGCCTCCCGATCGCCGACATCAACGCCCAGAACTTGCGCATGAGCCAGGGCGCGAACACGCAGAGGGACATCGAGCGCCACGTCGACGGCTGGATCAGGGTTCACCAGCAGCAGTTCGACGGCTGGATCGAACAGGCGCTCGCTGGCGACACCTGAGCCGGGCATCCGTCCGCCGTTGGTGGGGCTGAGATAATCGGCGGGCGTCCCCAATTCCAAGAACCTTCCCACCATGACCACCACCATCCAGCAGGGCGACCTGATCGAATCGGTCGCCGCTGCGCTCCAGTACATCAGCTACTACCATCCCACCGACTACATCGCTCACCTCGCCAAGGCGTACGAGCGGGAGCAAAGCCCCGCCGCCAAGGATGCAATGGCGCAGATCCTGACCAACAGCAAGATGAGCGCCACCGGTCATCGCCCGATCTGCCAGGACACGGGCATCGTCAACGTGTTTCTCAAGGTCGGCATGGATGTGCGCTGGGGCGGCTTCACGGGAAGCCTCGAAGATGCCGTCAACGAAGGTGTGCGCCAGGGCTACAACCATCCGGACAACACGCTGCGCGCATCGGTCGTTGCCGACCCCCAGTTCGATCGCAAGAACACCAAGGACAACACGCCGGCTGTGATCTTCACCGAGATCGTTCCGGGCAACACCGTCGAAGTCACCGTCGCGGCCAAGGGCGGCGGCAGCGAAAACAAGAGCAAGCTGGCCATGCTAAACCCGGGCGACAGCGTCGTCGACTGGGTGCTGAAGACTGTGCCGACGATGGGCGCCGGCTGGTGTCCGCCAGGCATGCTGGGCATCGGCATTGGCGGCACCGCCGAGAAGGCCGCGCTGATGGCCAAGGAAAGCCTGATGAACGACCTCGACATGCACGAGTTGCAAGCCAAGAAGGCTTCCGGCGCCGAGCTCACGAAGGTCGAAGCGCTGCGCATCGAGCTCTACGAGAAAGTAAATGCGCTGGGCATCGGCGCACAAGGCCTCGGTGGGCTTTCGACCGTGCTCGACATCAAGATCAAGATGTACCCGACGCATGCCGCGAGCAAGCCGGTCGCGATGATTCCGAATTGCGCGGCGACGCGGCACGCGCACTTCGTGCTCGACGGCTCCGGGCCCGTTTACCTGGAAGCACCATCACTCGACCTCTGGCCGAAGATCGACTGGGCGCCCGACTACAACAAGAGCAAGCGTGTCGACCTCGACAAACTCACGCCGGCGGAAGTCGCCAGCTGGAAGCCCGGCGACACGCTGTTGCTCAACGGCAAGATGCTGACCGGCCGCGACGCCGCGCACAAGCGCATCGCCGACATGCTCGCCAAGGGCGAGAAGCTGCCGGTGGACTTCACCAACCGCGTGATCTACTACGTCGGACCGGTCGATCCGGTCAAGAACGAGGCCGTCGGCCCTGCCGGCCCGACAACGGCAACGCGCATGGACGGCTTCACAGAAATGATGCTGGCCCAGACCGGCCTGATCGCCATGATCGGCAAGGCCGAGCGAGGCCCGGTCGCCATCGAGGCCATCAAGAAGCACCAGAGCGCCTACCTCATGGCCGTTGGCGGTGCGGCGTACCTCGTGAGCAAGGCGATCAAGACCGCCAAGGTCGTCGGCTTTGCGGACCTCGGCATGGAAGCGATCTACGAGTTCGACGTCGTCGACATGCCGGTGACGGTGGCGGTCGATTCCGGCGGCACGAGTGCCCACATCACCGGCCCCGCCGAATGGCAGAAGCGAATCGCCAGCGGCGAATTCAAGACGATCACGCTGGAACCGGCTTGAGCGCGACGGCGGTCGACGTGGGCGATGGCGCCGATCGGCCGATCGGCGTTTTCGATAGCGGGATCGGAGGACTGAGCGTTCTCAATGCGCTCTGCGGCGAGTTGCCGCGCGAACGATTCGTCTATTTCGCCGACACCGCTCACGCACCTTACGGGGAGCGGGGCGATGCATTCGTCGGCGACCGCAGCCGCGTTGTCACACGCCACCTGCTCGAACGTCATCGAATCAAGGCGCTTGTCGTCGCTTGCAACACAGCGACGGCGGCTGCGATCCACCTGTTGCGCGCCGACCACCCAACGCTCCCGATCATTGGCGTCGAACCCGCTCTCAAACCGGCGGTCGCGCGCAGCAGCACGAGGCACATCGCCGTGATTGCGACACGCGTGACGCTCGAGAGTCGCAAGTTCGAGGCGCTGCGATCCTCTCTCGATGCACAAGCGACCTTCAGCATCGTCCCCTGCGATGGGCTTGCAGGTGCCATCGAACGCGGTGACGCCGCCCGAATCGCCGAACTGTGCCAAAAATATCTTGGCGATGTCGGCCGTTTCGGCGGAGAGCCAGGGGAAATCGACACGCTGGTTCTCGGCTGCACGCATTACCCCTTCATCGCTGGCGCCCTGCGGCGAGTGACAGGCGATTCGGTGAGCTTCATCGACACTGGTGCTCCGGTGGCGCAGCAGACACGCCGTTTGCTGGAACGGTCCGGTCAGCTTGCCGAAGATGGCGAAGGTGCCGTCAGACTGCTCAGCAGCGACGCACCGGAATCGCTCGAGGCCGCTGCCGCGCGCTGGCTTGCGCGACCGGGCGGCCGAGCAAGCCTTGCCCGCACCCAAGACGCAGCAACCGCCTGAGCCGCCCCAAGCATGCGCCGCGCGTTCGTCATTGCCTGGCTCCTCGGCTTCTTCAGCATCGCTGCGCATGCCGCTTGCGACACCGGCCTGGCCGAACGCATGCACGCCAAGCTGCATCCCAAGCGCATCCTTGACCATGAACGCGCTGTGTGCGAGCCCTGGAGAGGCTTTCCCGGCCGCTTTATCGTCGTGCTGCCCATGCCGCGAACTGGTTCGGAGTCCGACGCCACGCAGTTCGACCTGGACGTTCTGGTCGTCCAGCAGGCGGACAACGGGAACACCGAACGCGCAAGGATCGTCAGCAGACTCCTCGACGAGGACGCTCTCACCGAAGACGCGGTACGTATTGCCGAGATCCGGGTCGATACGGCGCGCTACACACTGGCCCCGGATGCGCGCGCGTTCGGCTTGAGGATCCTGCGGCAGGGCTCTTCGCGAGCGAATCCATACGCGAGCGAAACGCTGTCGCTGTACCTGCCGCAAGGCGCAAAGCTCGCCAAGGTGCTCGATGGACTTGAGACAACGCTCGAGCGCGGCGAATGGGACACCAACTGCACGGGCGATTTCGAGACCGTCCGCGGTACGCTGTCGGTCATGCACACGGCGACGAACGGGAGCGCGGACCTGATGCTGCGTGAGGCGCGCTCGGAAAGCCAGTCGCTCCTCCAGGGCGAGGAATGTGTGTCGCAGCAACTCCCGACGAAATTCAAATCGACCCTGCTGCGCTTTGATGGCGCCGTTTACCGCGCGTCGAAACGGGCTGCAGCGGGCTAGTCAGGCCCGCAAGGCCGCCTCGCGGCCGCGCCGCATATCGATCGGCAGCAGCATGACGAGGCCGGCGACGAACAAGACCGTGGTCGCGAGGATCGCAATTCGCTGGTTGCCGCCGGACATCCAGGTGATGACACCGTAGCTCAGCGGCCCCACGATGCTGGCGAGGCGGGTCGCGAAAGTCCATAAGCCAAAGAACTCCGCGAGTTGGCGCGGCGGGGCCAACACGCCAGTCATCGCACGGCCCGCCGATTGACTTGATCCCATCGCAAGTCCTGCGATGGTGGCCGCCAACCAGAACCCGCTTTTGGTCGTCACGGACGCAGCAATCAGACAGACAAGGATCCAAGCTACAAGCGTTCCCGCCAGCGAACGCTTGTGCCCCAGGCTGTCCTGCCAATAGCCAAAAATGAAGGCGCCGAGCGCCGCGGCAATGTTCAGCACAAAAATCAGCACCATGGTTTCGCTCGGCACGAAGCCAATCACTTGCTCGGCATAGATGGCGGCAAGCGTGATCGCCACGGCCACGCCCCCCTGGTAAGAAACAGTGCACGCAAGGAGCCACATGAAATCGCGGTACGCGCGAGCCTCGCGGAAGGTGCTCTGCAACTGCCGCCATGCGCTGGGCGCAGTCTCGTTCGCCCGAGGCATCGCTCGCTCCGGCAGCAGGACGAACGTGGCACAAGCGGCTACGCCATAGAGGGCGGCGGTGATCAGCATCGTGACCGGCACGAAGTGCGCAGCAGGCAAGCCCCTGGCTTGCGCCCACAGGACGTACGCCAGGCACAGCCCCAGCGCAAGCATGCCTCCCAGATAGCCGAAGGCCCAGCCCCAGCCACTCACCTTGCCCATGCCTTCGACAGTCGCGAGCTCTGGCAGGAATGCACCGGTAATGGATTCGCCGTACGAATAGAACGTGTTGGAGACGACGACCAGCGCCATGGCCACGAGAACCCCCTGCATTCCGACGACGCGTGGCGTAAAGGCAAGCGCAGCGGTGCCGATCACACACCCGACGGTGGACAGGATCAACACGCGCTTCTTGGCCGCTCGCATGTCGGCCCAGGCACCGATCGCCGGCATGGTCAACATTACGAGCGCGTACGAAATGCTCAGCGCCACCGACCACGCCAATGCGCCCCACGCCGCGCCCTGCGCGATGCCGCCGACGAAGTAGGCGGCGAACACGGCTGTGATGACGACGGTCGTATAGCCGGAGTTTGCGAAGTCGTACATGGCCCAGCCGAACACTTCGCGCTTGCGCACGCCGGGTCGGAGGGCGGACTGGGGAAATAGAGCCAAGCGACGTTCCTCTGCAAAGATCGTCGCCGAGCATAGCGGAGCGACCTTACCGCTCCGTGTCGCGAACGCTTGTTGGCTCGCTAGCGCGCTCTGGGCTAGTGCAGATGACGCGGACGACGACCACCGCCGTGTCCGCCGCTGCCGGCGCCACCGGTGCCGCCACGCGGCCGTTTTCCGATTTCGAGCGAATTGACCAGTGCGTCGAACCGATCGCCGAAGAGCTTGTCGATCTCCGCCACGACGCCGCCGAGTTCAGCACCATCGAAGTGACGCTCCATCAGGTTCACCACATCTTCCACGAGCAGGTCGCGCTGGACCTGCATGATCGCGGCAGGGTTGGGGCCGACGAACAGCATCAGGAAGTCATCACGCGACTCCTGGTCGGGGTCGCCTTCCTCTTCGTCGAAGTCGGTGTCGTAGAAGGTGACTTCGAGCGCGGCGCCCTGCTCAGCGAGCTCATTGAGAGCCATGCACATTTCGTCGAGCGCCTGACGGAAATCGTCGTCCCCGGCCACGGTCCAGCAGATCTGGAGCATGTGCTCTTTCTGTTCGAAGCGGATCCCGGGCTCTTCTTCATAGACGCTGGTCGCGCCGTCGGCGAGCGATCGTGCGCCGGCATATTTCCACAGCGGCTTCAGCGCTTCCTGGATCTGCTCGAAATTCGCATCCGAGCGCAGCGGCACATCGCCGTGTACATGGATTTCGAACGGAGCGTTATAGCGAGGCATGTCTTGCTCCCTTGTAGTGTGGTGGTGCCCGGAACCGGGGTCGAACCGGTACGCCCCTTATGCAGGAAGCGGCGGATTTTAAGTCCGATGTGTCTACCAATTTCACCATCCGGGCTTCCCGTCGAACGTCGACGATACCCCAAACGAAAACAGTCCCGACAACGTTGTTTGGCGGGACTGTGTTTTGGCATTGGAATCGGTGGAGGCGCGACCCGGAGTCGAACCGGGCTAGACGGATTTGCAATCCGTTGCATAACCGCTTTGCTATCGCGCCACTCTCGTTGCCGAGATTTTGAAGTCGTAAGAAATCAGCGAAAAAAAGGGAAGCCTGCGCTTCCCTTTTTCAAAACTGGAGCGGGAAAAGAGTCTCGAACTCTCGACCTCAACCTTGGCAAGGTTGCGCTCTACCAACTGAGCTATTCCCGCGTTTCGAGCCTCGAATTATAGAGCATATTTTTAGTCTCTCGCAACTCGAACGCATCGACGTGTCAGTGCTTGATCGAACCTTCCGCCGGTTGCGCAGCGCGCTGCTTGGCCAGCTCGGCGACTGCCGCCGCTGAGGCGGCAACCTCTTCGTCCGACAGCGGCGTTGGCGACTTCTCGAGAGCAATTTCCAGCACCTTGTCGATCCACTTCACAGGCACGATCTCGAGGCCGTTCTTCACGTTCTCGGGGATATCCTGCAGGTCCTTGGCGTTCTCTTCCGGGATCAGCACGGTCTTGATACCGCCACGCAAGGCAGCCAGCAACTTTTCCTTTAAGCCGCCGATGGCCGTGACTTCGCCGCGCAAAGTGATCTCGCCCGTCATGGCGACATCAGCACGCACCGGGATGCCTGTGAGCGCCGACACGAAAGCCGTCGTCATTGCAGCACCCGCGCTCGGGCCGTCCTTGGGGGTGGCGCCGTCCGGTACGTGGATGTGAATGTCACGCTTCTCGAACACTTCGTCCTTGATACCAAGTCGACGAGACCTGCTGCGGACCACAGTGCGTGCGGCTTCGACGGACTCCTTCATCACGTCACCGAGCGAACCCGTGCGACTGATCACACCCTTGCCGGGCATCGTGACGGCTTCGATCGTGAGCAAGTCGCCGCCGACTTCCGTCCACGCGAGCCCAACGACCTGCCCGACCTGGTTCTGCTTCTCTGCAAGGCCGAACGTGTATTTGCGCACGCCCAGGAAATCGTTGAGGTTCTCGCCGTTCACGACAACCTGCGGCACCATCTTCTTGAGCAGCAGTCCCTTGACCACCTTGCGGCAGATCTTGGAGAGTTCGCGTTCGAGCGAACGAACGCCCGCCTCGCGCGTGTAGTAGCGCACGATGTCACGCACCGCCTCTTCGGAGATGAGCAGTTCGTCATCCTTCACGCCGTTGTTCTTCATCTGCTTGGGCAGCAGATACTTCAGCGCGATGTGCGTCTTCTCGTCTTCGGTGTAGCCCGCGAGTCGAATCACTTCCATTCGGTCCAAGAGGGCCGGAGGGATGTTCATCGAGTTAGAGGTCGCGACGAACATCACGTCGCTCAGATCGAAATCGACCTCCACGTAGTGATCGCCGAACGTGTGGTTCTGCTCCGGGTCCAGCACTTCGAGCAGAGCGCTCGACGGATCGCCGCGGAAGTCGGTGCCCAGCTTGTCGATTTCGTCCAGCAGGAACAGTGGGTTGCGCGTGCCGACCTTGTTCAGGCTTTGCAGCACCTTGCCCGGCAGCGCGCCGATGTAGGTGCGGCGGTGGCCGCGAATCTCGGCCTCGTCTCGCATGCCGCCCAGCGCCATGCGCGTGTACTTGCGGCCGGTCGCCTTGGCAATCGACTGCCCGAGCGAGGTCTTGCCCACCCCGGGTGGCCCGACGAGGCACAGAATCGGCGCCTTGACCTTGTCCACGCGTTGCTGCACTGCAAGATATTCAAGAATGCGGTCCTTAACCTTTTCGAGCCCGTAGTGGTCCTCGTTGAGCACTTCTTCGGCATGCGCCAGGTCGTGCTTGATCTTTGTCTTCTTGCTCCACGGCAGGCCGATCAGCACATCGATGTAGTTGCGCACGACGGTCGCTTCGGCTGACATCGGCGACATGAGCTTGAGCTTCTTGAGCTCGCCTTCAGCCTTCTTGAGCGCTTCCTTCGGCATCTTGGCGAGCTTGATCTTCTTCTCGATCTCCTCGATGTCGGCACCCTCTTCGCCTTCGCCAAGTTCTTTCTGGATCGCCTTGACTTGTTCGTTCAGGTAGAAGTCGCGCTGGTTCTTTTCCATCTGGCGCTTGACACGCCCGCGAATCTTCTTATCGACGTTGAGGATGTCGACCTCGCGCTCCAACTGGCCAAACAGGTTTTCGAGCCGCGACTTGATGTCGTCGAGGTCGAGCACAGCCTGTTTGTTGTCGAGTTTCAGAGGCAGATGCGCGGCAATGGTGTCCGCAAGACGGCCCGGATCATCGATGCTCGAGATCGACGTGAGGATCTCCGGGGGGATCTTCTTGTTGAGCTTGACGTACTGGTCGAACTGCTGCATTACCGCGCGGCGCAGTGCTTCGACTTCGGTGCCCTTCTGCGGCGCAATATCGGCCAGTTCGACGGGTGTCACGTTTGCGGAAAAGTGCGTTTCGCTGTCGTCGATGCGGTTGACGCGTGCGCGCTGCTGGCCTTCGACCAGCACCTTGACGGTGCCGTCGGGCAGCTTCAGCATCTGCAGGATGGTCGAGATGCAACCGACCTCGAACATGTCTTCGACCGAAGGCTCATCCTTGGCGGCGGCCTTCTGGGCCACAAGCATGATGCGGCGTTCCGCTTCCATGGCGAGTTCGAGCGCCTTGATGCTCTTGGGACGTCCCACGAACAGCGGAATCACCATGTGGGGAAACACGACCACATCGCGCAACGGAAGCAGCGGCAAGTCGAGTTCGGTAGCAGGCAGGGGGGTATGACCGGACATGGAAATCCTTTAATTGATCATGGAAAGATGGTCGGCCGCGCGCGCTTTTCAAGCCCGCGGGCAGAGTATTCGCCGAAGACGCCGGACGCCTGTCTGAAAGCGGCCGGGTCCGAGGTCATCAAGCCTTCTTCGCGGCTTCGCGATAGACGAGCAGCGGCGGCTTGTTCTCGTCGATCGTCGATTCTTCGACCACCACCTTGTCGACATTGGTCGCATTCGGCAGCTCGAACATGGTGTCGATGAGCGACTGCTCCAGGATCGAACGCAAGCCTCGCGCGCCAGTCTTGCGCGCCAGCGCCTTGCGCGCGATCGCCTTGAGCGCCGCAGGGCGGATCTCGAGGTCGACGCCTTCCATCTGCAGCAGCTTAGTGAACTGCTTGACGACAGCGTTCTTGGGTTCGGTGAGGATCTGGACGAGCGCGTCCTCGCTGAGTTCAGCGAGCGACGCCACGACCGGCATGCGACCGACCAATTCGGGAATGAGGCCAAACTTGATCAGATCTTCGGGCTCGACCTCGCGGAATACCTCGGTGAGGCTGCGCTGCTTCTTGCTCTTGACCGACGCACCAAAGCCGATACCCGAGGCTTCGGTCCGGTTTTCAATCACCTTCTCGAGGCCGGCGAAAGCACCTCCGCAGATGAAGAGGATGTTGGTCGTGTCGATTTGCAGGAAATCCTGGTTGGGATGCTTGCGGCCGCCCTGCGGCGGCACGCTGGCCATGGTGCCTTCGATCAGCTTCAGCAGAGCCTGCTGCACGCCCTCGCCCGACACGTCGCGGGTGATCGAGGGGTTGTCGGACTTGCGCGAGATCTTGTCGATTTCGTCGATGTAGACGATGCCGCGCTGCGCGCGCTCCACCTCGTAGTTGCAGCTTTGAAGCAGCTTCTGGATGATGTTCTCGACGTCTTCGCCAACATAGCCGGCTTCGGTCAACGTGGTTGCATCGGCCATGACGAAAGGAACGTCGAGCATGCGCGCGAGCGTTTGCGCCAGCAGCGTCTTGCCCGAGCCGGTCGGTCCGATCAGCAGGATGTTGCTCTTGCTGAGTTCGACATCCTCGCCCTTGGATTTTTCCTTGTGGCGCAGACGCTTGTAGTGGTTGTAGACCGCAACCGACAGCATTCGCTTTGCCGGCTCCTGTCCGATCACGTAGTTGTCGAGGTTGGACTTGATTTCCAGCGGCGTGGGCAGGTCGCTGCGCGCTTCGCGCGATTCTTCGCCAGCTGGAAGCTCGTCACGGATGATCTCGTTGCAAAGATCGATGCATTCGTCGCAAATGAATACCGAAGGCCCCGCGATCAGCTTCTTGACCTCGTGCTGGCTCTTCCCGCAGAACGAGCAGTAGAGCGTTTTTTCGCTGGAGGAGCCTTTTTTCTCGGCCATGGACAAATGCCTCGTAACTGGGGTTTAACAATGATAGCGAAACAAAAACGGCGTTTCCCGTGTGGGAAAACGCCGTCGTTGCTCGGGCGCCTTAATGGCGGCGGTCAGGTGCGCTTGGCGATCACCTGGTCGATGAGGCCGTAATCCTTGGATTCGTCGGCAGTCAGGAAGTAGTCGCGCTCGGTATCACGGGCGATTTTCTCGAGTGACTGGCCGGTCCGGTCCGCCAGGATGCGGTTCATTTGCTCACGGGTCTTGAGGATGTCGCGTGCGTGGATCTCGATGTCCGTCGCTTGTCCGCGTGCACCGCCCAGGACCTGGTGAATCATGATCTTGGAATTCGGCAGCGAAAAGCGCTTGCCCTTTTCGCCTGCAGCCAGGAGGAATGCGCCCATGCTCGCCGCAAAGCCGATGCACAGCGTCGACACGTCCGGCTTGATGAACTGCATGGTGTCGTAGATCGCCATGCCGGCGCTGACGCTGCCGCCGGGGGAGTTGATGTAGAACGAAATGTCCTTGTCTGGGTTTTCGCTCTCGAGGAACAGCAACTGCGCCACCACGAGGTTGGCGGTCTGGTCGTTGACTTCGCCGACCAGGAAGATCACGCGCTCCTTGAGCAGGCGCGAATAGATGTCATACGAACGCTCGCCGCGGCCTGACTGCTCGATGACCATCGGAACCATGCCGAGGCCTTGAATTTCCTGTGCGCTCATGTTTGCTCTCCAGAGGGGTTTGTACTTTACCCAGACGAAATGGGGCTCGTGCCACAAAGCACAAGCCCCATGGATTGCTTGCCGGCTGGCGGCCCTGATTTAGCCTTGTTGGGCCATCAGTTCGTCGAAGGATACAGACTTGTCGTTGACCTTGACCTTGCCGAGCACGAAGTCGGTCACATTGTTTTCGATCACGACGGCCTCGACTTCGGCCAAACGGCGGTTGTCGCTGAAATACCAACGAACCACGTCAGCGGGCTTCTCGTAGCTGGCGGCCAGTTCGTCGATGTGGGCCTTGATCTGCTCGGGCTTGGCTTGCAGGTTGTTGGCGCGGACCAGCTCGGCCACCACGAGGCCAAGGCGCACGCGGCGCTCGGCCTGGGGGCGGAACACGTCGTCGGGGATCGGCGCCTTGTCGGCGTCCTTGATGCCGCGCTGCTTGAGTTCGGCGCGGGCGCCTTCGATCATGCGATCGACTTCTGCCTGGACACTGGACTTCGGCAGGTCGAGTTCGGCGTTGGCGACCAGTGCGTCCATGACCGCGGTCTTGTTGCGGGCGAGGAGGCGGAATTTGACTTCCCGCTCGAGGTTTTTCTTGATGTCTGCACGAAGACCTTCGACCGTTGCGTCAGCGATGCCAAGCGATTTGGCGAGTTGCTCGTTGATTTCAGGCAGGTGCGAAGCTTCGATTTTCTTCACGGTGACCATGAAGTCGGCTTGCTTGCCGGCGACGTCCTTGCCGTGATAGTCGGCAGGAAACGAAAGCGGGAAAGTGCGGCTGTCGCCTGCCTTCATGCCGCGCACGGCGTCTTCGAATTCCTTGAGCATCTGGCCTTCGCCCACGATGAACTGGAAGTCGTCGGCCTTGCCGCCCTGGAAGGGCTCGCCTTCGATCTTGCCTTCGAAATCGACGGTCACGCGGTCGCCGTCCTGGACAGCGGCGTCTTGCGCGCGCTGTGCGAAGGTGCGACGCTGCTTGCGCAGGATGTCGAGCGTCTTGTCGATGGCGTCGTCGCCCACGTCAGCGCTGAGCTTCTCGACTTCGGCGTTGGACAGGTCGTTGATCTTGACTTCGGGGAAGACTTCGAAGACGGCGTCGAAGGCAAGCTCGCCTTCGGGCGAATTCTCTTTTTCGGTGATGCGGGGCTGGCCGGCCACTCGGAGCTTGGCCTCGTTGGCAGCCTGCGAGAAGGCCTCGCCCACCTTGTCGTTCATGACTTCGTAATGGACCGAATAGCCATAGCGCTGGGCCACGACGTTCATCGGCACCTTGCCGGGCCGGAAGCCGTCCATTTTGACGGTGCGGGCCAGCTTCTTGAGGCGCGAATCGACCTCGGACTGGATGGTGCCGACCGGCAAGGTCAGCGTGATCTTGCGTTCGAGCTTGTCGAGGGTTTCAACGTTCACGGTCATTTTCTGTCTTCCTGGTGAGAGGTCTTATTGGGCTGGTGCGCGGGGCCGGACTCGAACCGGCACGCCATTGCTGGCGTCAGGACCTAAACCTGGTGCGTCTACCAATTTCGCCACCCGCGCGGTCCGAAGAATTCAACGAAAAACGGGCGGTCCTTGATGCAGACCACCCGCTCGAAATCGGTCAACCACGTATTTTATGCTGGAACGAAAGCCGCTCCAGCGACTCATGCACCGTCACGCCGAAAGCATTTCGGCCGCATGCGGCGGCGGGGCATCCGTGCTCCCGGCCGGCTCACGCTTTACCCGAAACCAGGCCGCGTACATGGCTGGCAGCGCCAGCAAAGTGAGCACCGTGGCGACAATCAGGCCACCCATGATGGCAACGGCCATCGGCCCCCAGAAGACGCTGCGCGACAGCGGGATCATCGCCAGCACGGCCGCTGCAGCGGTCAGCACGATCGGCCGCAGCCGCCGCACCGCCGATTCGACGATCGCATCCCAGGCCGGCACACCGGCCGCACGGTCGTGTTCGATCTGGTCGACCAGAATCACCGCATTGCGCTGGATCATGCCCATGAGCGCAATCACGCCCAACAGCGCCACGAAGCCGAAAGGCCGGTTCAGCGCCAACAGCGCACCCGCCACTCCGACAATGCCCAGCGGGCCCGTGATGAAGACAAGCACCGAGCGGCTGAAACTGTGCAGTTGCAGCATCAGCAAAGTAAAGACCAGAAACAGCATGATCGGCACCCCGGCGACGATCGACGCCGAGCCCTTGCTGCTTTCTTCCACCGCGCCGGCCACTTCGATGCGATACGCGCTCTGCCCCGCCGCTTGCCACTTCGCTTCGAGTGCGCGCAGTTTTGGTAGTAGCTGATCAGTCACCGTCGCGCCCTGAAGCCCCTCGACGATGTCGCCCTGGACGGTGATCGCATAGTCGCGGTTCTCGCGCCACATCACGCCGGGCTCCCAGGTGAAGACCGGCTTGGCGATCTGCGTCAGCGGAATCGCCTGGCCTGAACTCGTGGGCAGATAAGCGTTGCCGATGTCCGAAATCGCCCCACGTTCGTCGGGCGATTGGCGCAGCACGATGTCGATCAGCAAGTCGTTCTCGCGGTATTGGCCTACCGTCGTGCCGCTGAACATGGTCCGGGAGGCCTGCGCGATGGCCTGGCTGGTCACGCCGAGCGAACGCGCCTTGTCCTGATCGACTCCGAGCCGGATCACCTTGACTGATTCGTTCCAGTTGTCGTTGACGCCGCGCATGTTCGGGTTGTCGCGCATCACAGCCTTGACCTCGTCAGCGCGCGCGCGCAGATCCGCCGGGTCCGTGCCGATCACGCGGAACTGCACCGGATACGGCACCGGCGGCCCATTGGGCAGCAGCTTGACGCGGCCACGTGCTTCGGGGAATTCCTGCGCCAGCAGCGCGGGCAATTTCAGGCGCAGGCTTTCGCGGTAATGAAGATCCTTTGCCAGCAGAATCATCTGCGACACGTTGGTCTGTGGAAACACCTGGTCGAGCGGCAAATAGAAGCGCGGCACGCCCGATCCGATCCAGCTCGTGACAGTCGTGACGCCCTCTTCGGTGCGCAGCCGCTCCTCCACTCGCTTGGCGACTTCTTCATTGGCCGCGAAGGACGTACCTTCCGGGAACCACAACTCGACCAGAATCTCCGGCCGGCTCGAATCCGGAAAGAACTGCTGCTGCACCTTGCCCATGCCAACGATGCCGAGCGCAAACATCAGCAACGTAGCGCCAATGGTGATCCAGCGATGCGCCACGCACCAGTTCACCGTGCGGCGAAAGGTGTTGTAGAACGGCGTGTCGAACAGTTCGTGCGGGGGTGCGTCGGGGTCGTGCGGCTTGACTTTGAGCAGCAGCGTGCCGAGATAAGGCACGAAATAAACCGACACGAGCCAGCTCAGCACCAGCGCAATCACCGTGACCGCGAAAATCGCAAACGTGTACTCGCCCGTGATGGACTTCGCAATGCCGATGGGCAAAAAGCCCGCCGCTGTGATCAACGTGCCGGTGAGCATCGGCTTGGCCGTGACGTCATAGGCAAAGGTGGCGGCTCGGACCTTGTCATAGCCCTCTTCCATCTTTCGCACCATCATCTCGACGGCGATGATGGCGTCGTCGACGAGCAGGCCCAGCGCGATGATCAGCGAGCCCAGCGATATCTTGTGCAGGCCGATGTCGAAGTAGTTCATCGCGAGGAAGGTCACCGCCAGCACGAGCGGGATGGTGATTGCGACAACGAGCCCCGGTCGAATGTCCACATACCAGCCAAAGCGGCCGCCCTTGTGCAGCCCGAGCGATATGAAGCTCACCGCCAGCACGATCGCCACGGCTTCGATCAGCACGCTCACGAATTCATTGACCGAATTGGCGACCGCGACGGGCTGGTCTTGCACCTGCACGAGTTGCACACCGAGCGGCAACTGCTTGTCAATCTCGGCCGTGGCAGCATGCAGCGCCTTTCCGAGCGCGATGATGTCGCCGCCCTTGGCCATCGAGACGCCGAGTGCGATCACTTCCTTGCCTTGATGCCGCACCTTCACGGCTGGCGGATCGACATAGCCGCGGTGGATGTCGGCGATGTCGCCGAGGCGAAGGTGGTTGCCTGAGCTGCCGCGAATCGGCATGGCGCGCAATTGCTCCACGCTCGTGAACTGGCCGCCCACCCGGACCTGCACCACGTCCTGCGGCGCCTGGATGGTCCCGGCGCTCTCGATGGCGTTTTGCGAACCGAGTTGCCCGATCACGGTGTTGAAGTCGAGGCCAAGTTGCGCGAGGCGCTTCTGAGATACCTCGATGTAGACCTTCTCGTCCTGCACGCCGAACTGCTCGACCTTGGCCACGTCTTTCACGCGCAGCAAGCGCTGGCGCACGTCATCGGCAAACGTCTTCAGCTCGGCGTAGCTGAATCCGTCGCTCTCCAGTGCGTAGATCACGCCATAGACATCGCCGAAATCGTCATTGAAGAACGGCCCCTGCACGCCAGCGGGCAAGGTGGAGCGCATGTCGCTGATCTTCTTGCGGACCGTGTACCAGACGTTCGCGACTTCGCCAGCCTTGGACGAATCCTTGATCTGAAAGATGATCTGCGATTCGCCGGGCTTCGAATAGCTGCGGATCTTGTCGGCGTAGGGCGCCTCTTGAAGGGTGCGTTCGAGCTTGTCGGTGACTTGCTCCGCCACCTGCTGCGCCGTGGCCCCGGGCCAGTACGTGCGAACCACCATCGCGCGAAAGGTGAACGGCGGGTCTTCGTCCTGGCCCAGCTGGAAGTACGACGCAAAGCCCAGGACCATCAACACAAGCATCAAGTAGCGCGTGAGCGCCGCGTGCTCGAGTGCCCATTTCGACAGGTTGAATCCGGCCCTGCCGGTGTCGGCGTTCTGTGACGTCATGCGGGCGTCCTCAGCGCGTTGCCACAGGCGCTACGGGCGCTGCTGGTACAGCAACTGCGTCCTGACGCCCGCCTGCAGTCGCTGCCGCCCGATTGCGATAGATGGCGACCTTCTGCCCTGGCGAGAGCACATGCACGCCTGCGGCGACGACCAGTTCGCCCGGCAGGAGGCCCTTGCCGATGACAGCTTCGTTGCCGTCTGCCGTCACCACTTCGACCGCTTGCGAGCGCACGGTCATGCTGGACTTGTCCAACACCCAGACGGCACTGCCCTTGCCTTCCTGGCGCAAGGCGCTGGTCGGAACCTTGAGCACCGGCGTGCCGCTGTGCGAAAGTGCCTTCGGCCGGGCGTAGACCGTGGCACCCAGCGCCGGCGCCTTGGCCGGATCGATCGTGGTCTTGACGGTGTAGGTGCGCGTGACTGCGTCGGCGCTGGCGGCGACCTCGCGCACCTTGCCTTCGAATTCGCTTCCGCCGGCCCATCCGCGTATCGCAACCGGGGAGTCCGCCTTGACCTGCCCCGCGCGATCTTCCGGCACCGCGAACACCACATCGCGCGCGCCGTCCTGGGCGATGCGCACGACCGGCGTACCCGCAGCGACCACCTGCCCCGGTTCGGCCTCGATCGCTGTGATGATGCCCGGCACGTCCGCCACGAGCGTCGTGTAGTTCGCCTGGTTTCCCTGCGCGCTGAGTTGCGCTTGCGCCTGTTCGAGTTGCGCCTGTGCCGCCTTGAACGTGCTTTCGCGACGCTCCAGATCGGCGCCGCTGATGAAGTTCTGGTCGCGCAGCGAGCGATAGCGCTTGAGATCCGCCGCCGCCAGATCGCGATTGGTCAGGGCCGCGGCATATTGCGCCCGGGCGCCCTCCGCTGCGAGGCGGAAATCCTGGGGATCGAGCTGCGCGAGCACCTGGCCAGCCTGAACGTGCTGGCCGAGTTCGGCCTGGCGCCGCGTGATCTTTCCGGCGACTCGAAAGCCCAGGCGCGATTCGACTCTTGCCCGCACTTCGCCGGAGAACTCGGGCTCGGTGTCGTAGGAGCTGACGCCGACGGCGATGACCTTGACGGAACGGATGGGCTCCTCAGCTGGCGGCGGACGAGAACATCCGGCAATGAGGACCACGGCGAGCAGCAGCCCGGCACGAGTACGGACGCGCGATACAGATGAGGCGGACATGAATCACCCTTCAAAACCAGCGGGGTCATTACTGACCAGCGGGTTAGTAATCTAGGGTAAACGCCAATCGCTGTCAACGAATTCGCCAGCGAAGCGGCGATCCGGGATCCAGGCGCCTCAGGTGCGTTGTCCCATTTCCACGAGCCGGTTGTCGGGAAGCACGAAGTAGTCGGATGCGCGGCCCGCGTTGCGCTGCAGCCAGCCGAAGAGCGCCCGCCGCAACGGGTTCATGTTCGGCAGATGCTCATCGCCGACAGAAGCGCGCGAGACGAAATACGAGGTCGTCATCGAGTCGCAAGCCAGACCCTTCTGATAGGCCAGGATGCGGATGAATTCGGGCACGTCAGGGCGCTCCATGAAACCGTAGCGCGCAGTAGCGACCCATATGCCTTCACCCAGGGTTTCGGCTTCGATTCGCTGGCGTGCGTCAACGCGTGGCGTGTCGCACGACAACACCCTGAGCACGATGACCTTCGAGTGAAGCACCTGGTTGTGCTTGAGGTTCAACAGCAGCGCATGCGGCACGGATTCAGCGTCGGGGTTGAGGAACACCGCCGTGCCCCTCACCCGGTGCGGCATGCCTTCGGCGAGCGACTGCACGAAAGGCACGAGCGGCAGGCGCTCCGCTTCCGCTGCCCGCAAGCCGAGGCGCCGGCCCTTGGCCCAAGTCGTGAAGATCACCATCACCAGTACGGCGACAGCGAGCGTAAGCCAGCCTCCTTCGGCGATCTTCAAACTGTTGGCGACGACGAACATCACATCGACCGATGCGAAGATCAGCACGCCGATCACGACGGCCGGCCGATTCCACCGCCAGAGCTTGTAAGCGACGATGCCGGCGAGCAGCGTCGTCGTCACCATCGTGATCGAGACGGCAATGCCGTACGCCGCCGACAACGCGCTCGAACTGCGGAAGCCCAGCACCAGCAGCAGCACGCCGACCATCAGCATCCAGTTCACCGTCGGGATATAGATCTGCCCGATGGCTTCGCCCGAAGTCTGCACGACGCGCATGCGCGGCAAATAGGCCATGCGAATCGCCTGCGCCGTCAGCGAAAAGGCGCCGGAGATGACTGCCTGCGATGCAATCACGGTCGCCATCGCGGCGAGGATGACCATTGGCAGCACCGCCCACGACGGAAAGAGCCTGAAGAAGGGGTTGTCGATCGCTGCCGGATTGGAAAGCACCAGCGCGCCCTGGCCGAAATAGTTCAGCACCAGCCCCGGCAAAGCAATGAATATCCAGGCGAAGCGAATCGGCTTCGCGCCGAAATGCCCCATGTCGGCGTAAAGCGCCTCGCCACCGGTAAACGCGAGAAACACAGCGCCCAGCACGGCAAGCGATTGCGTTCGATGCGTGACCAGGAAGTTGGCTGCGTGGCGCGGATCGAGCGCGGCGAGCACCTCCGGTTGCTTGAGCACCTGCAACAGGCCTCCCGCGGCAATCACGACAAACCACAACAGCATGACCGGCCCGAAAACCCGACCGACCAGCCCGGTGCCATGGCGCTGCACGGCGAACAAGCCGACCAGGATCGCCATGGTGATCGGAATCACGAAGGGTTGAAGCCCGGGCGCCTCCACCTCCAGCCCCTCGACCGCGGAAAGAACCGAAATCGCCGGAGTGATGAGACTGTCGCCATAGAACATCGCGGCTCCAACCAGACCCAGCAGCGCGATCAAGGAAGAGACCCACGCGCGCGTCGGCGTGCCGGTCACCGCATTGCGCGCCAGCGCCTGCAGCGCGAGGATGCCGCCTTCACCGTCATGGTCCGCGCGCAGCACGAAAACCACGTACTTCAGCGTGACCACGAACATCAGCCCCCAGAAGATCAGCGACAACAGCCCCAGCACCGTTTCAGGTGAAAAGGGAATGCCGTGCTCCGGGTTGAGCGTCTCCTTGAAGGCATACAGCGGCGACGTGCCGATGTCGCCGAAGACCACGCCTAGCGCCGCAATCATCACGACCGGCCCCGCCTTGGGATGAGATCCCGGATCCGAAAGGCCGAGGTTCTGCGACGTTGTGTTCATGATGAGTGGAATCTCCCCAGGGGCGGATCGTACCCGTGCCCGCCCCCTTGGCCGTGTCGCACAATCCGCGGCGTGTCATCCATCCCGCCTCCCGCTATCGCCGCCTCGCCGGCCCACTACGAGAATTTCCCCGTCGCCTCGTGGTTGTGTCCGCCCCGCTTGCGGCCGCCGATTGCCGCCATCTACCAATTCGCACGCACGGCGGACGATATTGCCGACGAAGGCGACGCCAGCGCCGCGCAGCGCCTGGACGATCTTCGGGCGTTTCGCGCTGATCTGGCCGCTGTCGCGCGCAAGGCAGCACCCTCGAATCGCTGGCCCGAAGTCTTCGGCCCGCTCGCGCACGCCATGCATGCCTTCGCGCTCCCTGAGAGCTTGCTCGCCGATCTTCTCTCGGCCTTCATGCAGGACATCCAGAAGACCCGCGACGGCGCGGGCTACGCCGACCGCGCCGAGTTGCTCGACTACTGCCGCCGCTCGGCCAACCCCGTCGGCAGATTGCTGCTTCATTTGTATGGCGTGAACGACGCGCACGCGCTCGGCCAGAGCGATGCGATTTGCACGGCGCTGCAACTGATCAATTTCTGGCAGGACCTGAGTGTCGATCTGCCGCGCGGCCGCCATTACCTGCCGCGCAGCGACGTCACCGCGCACGGGCTGAATGCGCACGACTTCAATGCCTTCCGGCCACTGGCGCCTGCGCCCGCACCGCCGGGTGCGATTTCGCTGGTCGCCGAGCAGGTCGCCTGGGCACGCGAACTGATGCATGAAGGCAAACCGCTCGTTCATCGCCTGCCCGGCCGCGCCGGATGGGAACTGCGCTTCGTCGTCCAGGGTGGCAGCCGCATCCTCGACAAGATCGAGGCGCTGGGCTGCGACACCTTCTCGCATCGCCCTACCATCGGCAAGTCCGATGTGCCGCTGCTCGCATGGCGGGCCCTGCGGATGCGGAGACAATCGCCCGCATGAAGAGGCCCGCACGATGACCCCCGAGCAGTACGTCCAGGACAAGGCCGCTGCGTCGGGCAGCAGTTTTTATTACGCGTTCCTGTTTCTCCCGAAGCCGCGCCGTGCGGCGATCACCGCCTTCTATGCGTTCTGCAGGGAAGTCGACGACGTGGTCGACGAAACAAGCGATCCGGGTGTCGCCGCCACCAAGCTCGCCTGGTGGCGCACCGAAGTCGCGCAGTCGTTCGCAGGCCAGCCACACCATCCGGTGATGCAGGCGCTGATGCCGCATGCGGCGGCCTACGGCATCGAGGAACGCCAGTTGCACGAAGTGATCGACGGCTGCCAGATGGACCTCGACCAGACGCGCTATCTCGACTTTCCAGCCTTGCGGCGCTACTGCCATCTGGTGGCCGGCGTGGTCGGAGAAGGCGCGGCGCGCATCTTCGGGCAGACCGATCCGCAAACCACGCAATACGCGCACAAGCTCGGCCTTGCGCTTCAGTTGACCAACATCATTCGCGATATCGGAGAAGACGCCTTGCGCGGACGAATCTACCTGCCGGTCAATGAACTGCAGCAGTTCGACGTCAAGGCGCATGAGATCCTCAACCGCGTGCACTCGGATCGCTTCGTCGCACTGATGAAGTTCCAGGCGGATCGCGCGCAGGCCGCGTACGACGAAGCCCTCGCCCTGCTCCCCCCAGCGGACCGGCGCATGCAGAAGCCCGGACTGATGATGGCGAGCATCTACCGCACGTTGTTGACGGAGATCGAGCGCGACAACTTCCAGGTGCTCAACCAGCGTGTGAGCCTGACCCCCGTACGCAAACTCTGGCTGGCATGGCGCGTCCAGGCGCTAGGCAAGTTATGACTCCCCCCCAGGTTGCCCGGCACTTCGTGTCCGGGCGCCCACCCCCTGCCGGGGGCGCCGCGCTGCGGCCCGGCAAAGCCGGTTCCGCCGCGGCCCACGAACAGGCGCGCTGCGCGCAGCCCACAGACAACCGCAGCGCGCGTTCCCCGAGGCCGGCGCAGCCAGGCCCGTTGGTGAAACACCGCGGAACTGGCTTCGCCAGGCCGCCAGTGTTGCCCCCGGTAGGGGGTGGGCGGCTACACGAAGTGAGCGAGCCTGGGGGCGAGCCTTGAATGTCCTTATCGTGGGCGGGGGATGGGCTGGGTTGGCGTGCGCCGTGGAGGCGGTGCGTGCGGGGCATTCGGTCAGTGTCTTTGAAGCGGCGCGCAATTGGGGCGGGCGGGCGCGCGCACTCGCGGCGACTTTGCCCGACGGGGAACGGGTGATGCTGGACAACGGGCAGCACATCCTGATTGGTGCCTATACCGATTCGCTGGGTCTGATGGCGCGTGTTGGCGTGGACGTGGATGCCGCTTTGCAGCGGATGCCGCTCACGCTTCGGTTTCCGGACGGCACAGGGCTCTCGCTGCCGCTACTGCCCCGCTGGCTCGATCGGGCAACGCGACGGATCGCGCCGCTGGATGTGCTGGCGGGCGTCGTCGGCGCGCGCGGGTGGTCCTGGCAGGACAAGTTGTCGCTGCTCAGGACCTCCTTGCAATGGCAGCGGCAAGGCTTTGTCTGCGATGAACGGCAAACGGTGGCCGGCCTTTGCGCCACGCTCACGCCGCGAGTGCGCGCCGAACTCACCGATCCGCTGTGCGTCTCGGCACTCAACACGCCGGCCGATCAGGCCAGCGGCAAGGTCTTCCTGCACGTGTTGGAGCAGGCGCTGTTTCGCACGCCGGGCGGCTCGCACTTGCTGCTGCCGCGGGTCGATCTCGGGGCGATCTTTCCGGATGCCGCGGACCGCTGGTTGCGCCGGCAAGGGGCGAGGACTGAACTTGGACGCCGCGTGCGCGCCATCACTCGGCAAGGCGACGGCTGGCTGGTTGACGATGAGCCCTTCGATCGGGTCGTGCTCGCCTGCGCGCCCTGGGAAGCCGCGCGTCTTGCGGCGGACCTCGCGCCGCGCTGGTCCGCCGTGGCCGAGGCGCTGACGCACGAAGCGATCACCACGGTCTATCTTTATGGCGAAGGGGCGGCGCTCTCCGCACCCTTTCTTGCCTTGCGCAGCACGCCCGAGGCGCCGGCGCAGTTCGCGTTCGATCGCGGCCGGCTCGGTGGTCCGCGTGGCCTGCTCGCTTTCGTGATCAGCGCGAGCACCGACGATCGCGAGGCACTTCAGTGGCAGGTGCAGGCACAGGCGCGCTCTCAGTTGGGGCAAGACGGATTGCAGCCGGTGTTGACGGTGATCGAACGGCGCGCGACCTTCGCATGCACGCCGGGGTTGGTCAGGCCATCGATGCATGTGGCGCCGGGTCTTGTTGCCTGCGGCGACTATGTCGAAAGCGGCTATCCCGGAACGCTCGAAGGCGCCGTTCGCAGCGCCATTGCCGCTGCTGCAACGATCTGATCGCGCAGCATCTGCGCCGATTCAAGCTCGGCCGACTGGCTTGCCTGCCCCCTCCCAGTCAGCCAGAAAGCCACTGGCCGGAGGGTTCACGTTCAGGATCGCATCGATCGGCCGAACCGCGGTGGCCGGCGCCGTTCGCATTGGCGGAGGCGATGGCCACTGCGGCGTCACGTGCGGACGCGGCTGCGTGTCGAGCGCGATGCTGTGCTTGTCCATCAGCCGGTACAAGGTCATTCGCGAGACGCCGAGTTCGCGCGCCGCATGCGTGACGTTGCGGCCAACGCGCGTCAGCGTGAGCACGATGACGTCGCGCTCGGCCGCCGTGCGCGCCGCATCCAATCCCATGCCGACCGGGTTGTCCGCTGGCATGAGGCCTAGATCGGTCGGCCCGATCAGACGACGGTCCGTCATGACGACGGCGCGCTGCACACGGTTGAAGAGCTCCCGTACATTGCCCGGCCAGGCGTGCGCCAGCATGGCCGCGACCGCCTGGCGGCTGAACCCCTTCACGCGTGCCCTGCTCTTGGCGGCACAGCGCTGAAAGAAATACTCCGCGAGGATCGGCACGTCTTCCATGCGCCGCCGCAATGGCGCGACTTCGATCGAAAGAACGTTGAGCCGATAAAAAAGATCGTCGCGAAACTGCCCGACAGCCACGGCCTCCGCCAAGTCCACGTGCGACGCGGCCACCACGCGCACATCGACATGCAGGTTGCGAACAGCCCCGACCCGGCTGATGGTCTTCTCTTGCAGGAAGCGCAGCAGATTGGTTTGCAGCTCGAGCGGGAGATCGCCGATCTCGTCGAGGAAGATCGTGCCGCCGTTCGCAGCTTCGATCAGCCCGCGCCGCTCCGACGAAGCCCCCGTGAATGCGCCGCGCTCATGCCCGAACAGTTCCGACTGGATCAATGACGGCGAGATGGCTCCGCAGTTGACCGCGACGAAAGGTCCGGCCGATCGCTGCGAGCATTGATGGATCGCGCGCGCGGCAAGCTCCTTGCCGCTGCCGCTTTCGCCGCCGATCAGGACCGGCGCATCGGTCGCCGCGACCTTGCGGATCTGTTGGCGCAAGCGCGTGATCGCGGGCCCCTGCCCCACCATGCCGAGCGCGTCGATCGCGTGGCTGTGCGCCGCGTCGTGCCGATGGCGAAGCATCGCGCGCTGGCTGGCATGCGCCAAGGTTCGCTCCAGCTCCTCAAGATCGACTGGCATCACCTGATGGTCGAAGAAGCATCCGAGCACCAGTTCGCGAAATCCGGCGGACTCCAGCGCATGCGGGTCGCACACGCTCACCCATTCGGAACCCGGCGAGCCATTGACACAGGCTTCAACGGCGGCCTCGGGCGCATTCAGCGTCGGCCCCACGATCAACATGCCGACTTTGAAATGCCGGTGCGCCTGCATGCGGCCGGCCGCCACCAGGTCGCCGACCTGCGTCACGTCCCATCCGCGCGCGACCAGCCGATCCACCACGTCGGCCGCGCCGCCACCCAGCGTCACGCAGAGAATGCTCCCGGGTTGCATCGCGAGGCACCAGACGGTTAGAACGACATCGGCAGCCTGACGGTCAGCTGGAGGTCCGGGGTGTCGCGCGTCAGGCCCGCACCCACGCTCACGTTGAAGACTGTCTTGTCGCTGTAGCGATACGAGTAACCCAGCAGCAGCGATGCGAGCTGCGTGCGTACCGAGCCGAGCACCGTCTGGCCGTTCTGCTTCGTGGGCGCGACGGAATAGAGTTCCACGCCGAGGCTGAAGGACGAGCGCTCATTGAGTGCCATGCCCATCCCGAAATTCATGCCGAACACGCCACCCGCCTGCACGTCGCCGAGAAACTCGGTCTGGCCGTTCAGCACGGTGCGGCTGACATCCTTGCGCGCGAAGTTGTAGGTGTAGCTGAGTCCGCCGAAGAAGACGGCCGGATCGGATGGCAGCAGGAAGTTGAGGCTCGGCTGCAATGAATAGAAGCCGGAGCCTGTCGGGAGTTCGAGGGGCAGCCCCGTGCCCGTGGTGTTGCCGATGCAGCGCGTCACGCAATCGGTCGCTACCTCGAAGGGGTCCTTGCCGTTGCGCGCCTTGAAGCGCAGGCCGCCGACGATGTAGGGCTTGTTGTTGTCTCGCCCATCCGCGATCTGATAGCGCACCGCAGCCTCGAGGTCGCCCATGCCGTTGCCGTGTGTATCGAACACGTTGTCGAAAGCAGAGCCGGTGAAGATTTCGCGGCTGATGGTGTTGTTCGAACGGTTGAGGTATGGGAGCTTCAATTCAAGCTCCGTGCGGTTGGTCACGCCCCAGCGACCGGTCAGTGCGGCAACGAAGGTGTTGTTCTTGTATTGCCGCACGTCGACCAAGCCGATCAGGATCGCCGGGATGACTGTGTACCCCACGAGCGCCACCTGATTGCTTGACGAGTAGCCGTATTGCAGCGATGGCTCGAAGACGAACTTGCCCTTCGGCGTGAGGATGCCGGGTTCCTCGAAGATCTGCGCCACCGGCGGTGCCTGGATTTCCTCGCTGGGCGCGACGCCGACGCGCACGGGCCTCGTCGACGTGTCCTCAGCGGCCTGGCCGGCTGCATTGGCTGCATTGGGTGCGGCGGCGCTCTCCAGCTCCGGCTTCGAGCCCGGAGCACGCAGCACGCGCGGCTCCTGGGCAACCTGGTTGACCGTCTGCGCCTGGGCATTGAGACGATCGGAGAGTTCCTTGTAGCGGCTCTCCTGCTCTGCAGCCTGCTGCCGCAAGGCGTCGATCTGGCGACCCTGCTCTGTCACCTGATGCTGAAGCGTCTCTATGCGCTTGTTGGCATTACGGGCAGCCGATGTGCCTTGACCTTGTGATTGCGCGATGGCGCTCGACCATGCCACGGAAGAGCATGCAAGTAGCACCAGCGCCCTGTGCGGGCGAATTGTCTCCATCTTTCCCTCTCGTTCTGCTTCTTCGTACGCGAGGTCCCGGCGGCAGCGTATACGTTTTGTTAACTTTTCGCCAAGGCGAATTTGAAAACAAAGGTAAGCGACCGAGGGGCAGCCGTGGTGGTGTCTCGAAGGTGTTGCAGTCGAGACACGAAAGCGTTCGCGGACGGGGTCGACGGCACGACTTGGCAGCCTTCCGCGCGTCTATCGCAGCACTCGCGAGAGCGCGCGATAAGGTCCGGCGCCCGTGTCCCATGGTTGAGACACAGCACGACTCTCGATGCATTCCGGCGCAAGCGCGGTCAGCGCTGGCGCTGCGCCCTCGCCGCGCCGATTCGCGCACGATTTGCCGTCAAGCGGATGTGACACCCCCAGTGAAAAACAGCCCCTTTGGGACACGTGAAACGCCCGGTACGCAAGTCGCCCGAATCGTCGCGTGCATGCTTGTCCCAATGAGGGAGCGCCTGCGCGCAACAAGCCGTAATTTGCTGGCACCGAAGTTGCACCGCGGCCTCTGATTTGCGGCGACGCACGTCAATACCAAGCTTGTTCAACTTTTTGGAGGGTTCATGAAAAAGACACTTTTGGCTTCGGCCATTGCGCTTGCCTTCGGGTTCAGCGGGGCAGTGTGGGCCGATCAGACGGCCGGACCATCAGGGCGCGGCGCGGACACCAATACGAATACGGACAGCAGCACGCATTCGTACACCGACAGCAGTACCTACACGGACAGCAGTACGCGAACCCGCACTGACAGCAGCACGCATTCGCGCACCCGGACCGGTGATGCAGAGGCCAGTGCCGCTCGTTCCGCAGCGCTGAACAACGGCTCGACGGGGACGTTCGACAACGCTTTCAACTTCAACAAGACGACCGCGACGGCGAGCAGCAATCTCAGCGGTACGGTGTCGAACAACTCCGTCTCCGGCATCGGCAACGTGGCCTACAACCTGGGTTCCGCGGCTGGTGGACGCGGCGCGGGCGGCACCGGCGGCACCGGCAGGGGCGGCACGGCCTCGGGCACGGGCGGCAACGGCGCCACTGGCGCCGGCGCAGTCGGTGCGGTGGGAGGGAGCGCATCCAACGGCGCCATCACGCATGGCAGCGCCACGAACGGCGGTTCGGCAGCGGGTGACGGCGGTAACGGCCTCGGCGGCATCGCGGCTGGCTTCGCCAACAGCGGACGCGCCTCCTCCAGTGGCGGCGACGGCGGACGCGGCGGCTCGAGCGGCGACAGCGGCCGTGGCGGAAGCAGCGGCAGCTTGTCAGCGGCCTTGGGCGGCAGGAGCGGCGGTGGTGGTGGCGGCGGAAGCTCCGGCGGCACCTCGGCAGGCTCGGGCGGCAACGGCGGCGGCGGCGGTTCAGGTGGACTGGGCGGCTTGGGTTCTGGCGGTTCTGGCGGTGCCGGCGCATCGGGCGGCGCAGGCGGTGCGGGCGGTGCCAGCGGCACGGCAGGCGCAGGCGGCGCGAGCGGTGCAGGCGGAGCCGGCACATCGACCAGCACGGCAGGCGCAGGCGGAGCAAGCGGCGCCACGGGTGCCGGCGGAGCGGGCGGTTCAGGCGGCGGCGGCGGAGCGGCCACCAGCACTGCAACCAATACCCAGACCGGCGGCGCGGGCACGGGCGGCGCAGGCGGCTCGAGCACGAACGGCAGCGCCACCAACGGCAGCGCGAGCAACGGCAACAACACTGCTGGCGCTGGCGGTGCAGGCGGTAGCGGCACGGGCGGCGCAGGCGGCGCAGGCGGAACCAACACCGGCAACGGTGGAACCGGCGGTGTGGGCAATGGCGGCGTGGGTGGTGGCGGCGGAACGGTGACGGTCAATGCCGGCACGTTCAACATGTCCAACACCATGACGAGCGTCGGTCAAACAGCAGCCGGCATCATGGTCGCGAACCAGAACAGCGGCGTGTCGTCGCTGGTGCAGCAGAGCGTGAACGTCCAGGCGAACCTGAGCGTGGGTCGCTGATCGGCAGCGAAGTCCGACGAGCGCCTGTGCAGCGTGACGGCTGCGCGGGCGTGAGTCGGCTCGCCTCAATAGCTGGCCAAGGGGGAGACGCCATGAAATTCATCACTCTCTGCGGGACCGCTTGCGCGGCCCTCGGGTTCCTGCTGCCCACGCTTGCAACGGCGCAAGGCATCGAGCCGGTCGGCGATGCGCCGGCCAAGGCCGAGCGTGTGGCCTTCGTCGCAACGCCCGTCGACACGGACAAGCTGTCGGGCTATCGGGGCGGCACCGACATGGTTCGCAACGACATGACGCTGAACGGCACCACCGCCGACAACTCGGCACGCAACGTCAATACGGGCGACAACACCATCAGTGCGGGCTCGTTCGCGAACATGAACGGCTTGCCGGTCGTGATCCAGAACAGCGGCGCGAATGTGCTCATACAGAACGCGGTGATTCTTCATTTGCAGATGAACTGAGGAGAGCGCCTTGCGCCGCATGCTGCTTTCCGTCGCACTGCTCGCTGCAGCCACCGCAGCGCCGGCCCAGCGGGCCTATCTGTCGCTGGGGATGGGCGACGTCACCATGCCCATCACGAGCCTGAAGCAGGCGAAGACGGGGCGCACGCTGATCCAGAAGTACGACTTCAGTTGTGGATCGGCCGCTGTTGCCACCCTGCTCACGCACCACTACAACTATCCAGTCACCGAAGAGGCGGTGTTCAAGGAGATGTACGAGAACGGCGACCAGGAGAAGATCCACAAGGAAGGCTTCTCGCTGCTCGACATGAAGAGATATCTCGCTGCGCACGGCTTCGACGCCGACGGCTTCGAACAGCCGCTCGAGAGGCTGAGCCAAGCGCGCATCCCCGCCATCGTCCTGATCAACACGAACGGCTATCACCACTTCGTCGTGGTCAAGGGCCTGCAGGACGGTCGCGTACTTGTCGGCGACCCCGCCCAGGGCACACGGGCGGTGGCGCGCAAGGCTTTCGACGAGAGCTGGAAAAACGGGCTGCTCTTCGTCATTCACAACCGCATGGACACGGCCAAGTTCAACCTGGCCGCTGACTGGCGCGTCGCTCCGCATGCGCCCATCGGGCAGCAAGGCATCAGCCGCGACGGGCTTTGGCAGGTCACGATGCCGAAGCTGGGACCCGGGGAATTCTGATGAACGACATCCGCTTCCCTTTTGGCTTGCCTTCTGGCTTCCCTTTTGCCCGCGCCGGATTGCGGCTCGGCCTGTGCCTGCTTTTCGGCAGCGCCCTTTTGCCAGCGCTGCCGGCACAAGCGGCCGGACCCGATCCCGAAGAACCCAGCGCCGGCGTATGGATGACCGTCAGCGACCAGAAACTGGACCACATGCGCGGCGGCTTCGACCCGGGCACCGGCCTGCTGGTGAGCTTCGGAATCTCGCGCGCGACCTACATCAACGGCAGCCTCGTGACACAGACGACGCTCGACTTCAGCCATGTCAGAGACCTCACTCCGGCCCAGGCCACGCAGCTCAACAAGCAGATGGCGAGCCTGAACCTGGTCCAGAACGGCCCCGGTAACACCGTTCAGGCGCAGCAAGGCGGCGTCGCCTTCGGCACCGTGATCCAGAACACGCTGGACAACCAGCACATCGTGAATCAGACGGTCATCAACGCGAGCAGCAACTCAGCCGGAATGGTCAAGAACCTGAACACACTGTCGACACTGAACGACAGCCTCTTGCGCGCCGTCGGCTCGCGCTGAGCGACTCGACCTCAATCCGCGCGGCTGCTGCCGGGCATCAGCGCCACGCAGAGTGCGTGCAGGTTCGGCACGATGAGCTGCGGATGCGCGTCGTGCTCCCACGGCCGCTCGTCGCGCACCAGCCATGCGGCCTGCATACCGGCGCCGAGCGCGCCGACCACGTCCAGCGCCGCGTCATCACCGACGTGCAGCACGGCTTCGGGTTGCACTGCGACGGACGCGGCCGCAGCGCGGAAGATCGCGGCATGCGGTTTGCCACTGCCGAATTCACGTGCGTTGAACGCGGCACGAAACCAGCGCCCGACGCCGGTCCGATGCACGTCGGCATTGCCGTTGGAAATCGCTACCAGCGGATAGCGCTCGCTGAGCCATTTGAGCGCGGGCAAGGCGTCGTCGTAGAGCTCGACGCGTTGGCGCTCGGCAAAGAAGACATCGAAGGCCGGCTCCGCCAGCGCAGGGTCTTCACCCGACCGGCGCAACGCCGCGCGAATCGATTCGCGCCGCATTGCGCTGAGATCGTGTGCCAAATCGGAACGCTCTTTTTCAGTGGCTTCGCGCAGTTCGCGCAGGATGCCCGGCGTGATGAGCAGGTTGGCGGTCTTGGGCGCTTCACGCAGCAGCCATTCGTGCAAGACGCGCTCTGCGCGTTCGATGGTGGGCCAGATCGGCCACAGCGTGTCGTCGAGATCGAGCGAAATCGCGGCGATGCGCTTCACGTCGAGGGTGATGGAATCGGGGGTCGCGTGGGCCATGGTCGAGAATATCGCATGCCCTTTCGAGACGAACCGCCCGCTGCCGAGAATGCCCAGGACCGCACTGCCGTGCTCTGGTGCAACCTGGGCTCCCCCGACGAGCCTACGGCGCAGGCGGTGCGCCCTTACCTTGCAGACTTTCTCGGCGACCCGCGCGTGGTCGAGATACCGCGCGCAGTCTGGGCGCTGATCCTGCACGGAATCATCCTGCGCACACGGCCCGCGAAGTCAGCCGCCAAGTACGCCAGCATCTGGACACCGGAGGGCTCCCCCCTCAAGGTCTGGACGAAAAAGCAAGCGACTCTCTTGAACGGCTGGCTCGGCGAAAGCGGGCACCGCGTGTCGGTTCGAGACGCGATGCGCTACGGCCAGCCTTCAATCGCGAGCCGCCTGGACGAACTCAAGGCGCAAGGCGTGACCCGGGTGCTCGTGCTGCAGGCCTATCCGCAGTATTCGTCCACCACCACCGCGAGCGTGGTCGACGCCGTGAATGCGTGGAGCGCACGCGTGCGCCGCTTGCCGGAATTTCGCTTCGTCAACGACTATCACGACGACCCAGGCTATATCGACGCGCTGGCGCAGAGCGTGATGCGCTACTGGCAGCAGAACGGACGGCCCGACCAGCTCGTGATGAGCTTCCACGGGATTCCGCAGCGCAACATCAAGCTTGGCGACCCCTACCAGGCGCAATGCCTTGCCACGGCGCGCCTCCTGGCCGAACGCTTGCGCCTGACGCCGGCTCAATATCGCGTCACCTTCCAGTCGCGCTTCGGCCGCGCGAAATGGCTACAGCCCTACACCGAGCCCACCCTGCGCGAACTCGGCAGCGCGCGTGTTTCGCGCGTCGACGTGATGTGTCCCGGCTTTCCGGCGGACTGCCTCGAGACCCTCGAAGAGATCGCCATGGAGGGGCGCGATGCATTCCTCGAAGCCGGCGGCAAGACCTTTCACTACATCCCCTGTCTCAACGACAGCAACGTCTGGATCACGGCGCTGGCAGCCATCGCTGACCGCCATCTTGCGGGCTGGCCCACTCGGGCAGCCTGAGCGGATCAGAGGCGTCCCAGATAGTCGGGCTTGCCCACAGGCACGCCACTGTGACGCAGCACGTCATACGCGGTGGTGACATGGAAAAAGAAGTTGGGCAGCGAGAACTGCAGCAGGTAGCGCTGGGCCGGAAACTTCAGTTCGTTGCCGCGCACCTTCATCGTGATCTCGCGCTCCTCGGCGCCGTCGATCAATGACCGATCCACGGTCTGCAGATAGTCCACCGTCTTCGCGATGCGCGCCTGCAGTTGTGCGTAGGTCGTTTCGTCGTCCGCAAAGCTCGGCGCGGTAACGCCCGCGAGGCGCGCGGTGCCGAATTTCGCGGCATCGCTCGCACTCTGGACCTGCCCGGCCAGCGTGAACATGTCCGGCGCGAGGCGCGCGCTGACGAGTTCCGAAGGATCGATGCCGGCTTCTTGCGCGTGTGCAAGGCCTTTGTCCAGGATGTGCGTGAGTTGGCCGAGTCCGCGAATGAACACCGGGACGGAAACGTCGTAGAGCGAGAGCGCCATGAAATGACTCCGAGTTGAAAGAGGCGGCACGATTGTGCGGCCCCCGGCGCTCAGATGCTTGCGGCGCGGATAAAGGCTTTGATCGGCGCCAGGTGCTCCGGCACGTTGAGCGCGGGCGCATGGCCGCAACCCGGCACCTCGATGATCTGCAGCCGCCCCTTCACGCCGGGGCCTCGGCCGCGCATCTCGTCCAGCGTCTCACGCAGGACCAGATCCGAATCGACACCACGCAGACACAGCACCGGCACATCGATCGCATCGTAGTGCGACCACAGCAGGTAGTCGTCGGGATGCGCGGTGAACTGACGAACCATCGCGGGATCGTAATGCGGCGTCACGCGGCCATCGGGCAACCGGCGTGTCGACGTCTCGGTGAGCCGCCGCCACTGCGCATCGCTGAGCCATCCGTAAGGCTTGTAGACGGTGCGAAAGAAGACTTCGAGCTCGGCCACCGTGTCGAAGGCCGGCGGCTTGCCGGCGTACGAGCGAATTCGCTCGACGGCCGCATCGGCGATTTGCGGTGCGTTGTCGTTGAGCACCAGGCTCGCAATGCGCGGCTTCATCGATGGCTCCGCGAGCCCACCCGCGCAAACCATGCCGATGGCACCGCCCATCGAAGTCCCGACCCAATGGACATTCGTGAGCTTCAATTCATCGAAGAACGCTGTCGCCACCCGCGCGTAAAAAGACAACTGGTATTCATCGTCCGGCGCAGTGCTCCATTGGCTCAGACCGCGGCCAATGGTGTCCGGGCAGATCACGCGAAAACCCCGCTCGGCGAAATGCGCCGCGAGTTCGTCCATGTCGCGGCAGGTGCGCGCGAGACCATGCCAGGCGACGATCACCTGGCCGTCCGCGTGGCCCCAATCCATCCAGTGGATCTCGCGGCCCGCCAGTTGCGCGTAGTTCGAAGTCGGAGATTTCATCGCGATGCCCTTGCACGGAGACGGCCGACGATGCCGGTCGGAAAGTAGTAGACCGAGAGCACGAACAGAACGCCGAGCCACAGCAGCCAGCGGTCAGGCGACAGCAGCGCGGCGAGCAAAGGCACGCCGCTCACGGCTTCACTCCCGAGGCGGAGCAGGTCCTGCAGATAGCTCTGCGCGATGACGAAGATCACAGCGCCGATCACTGCGCCGTAGATCGTGCCCATGCCGCCGATCACCACGATCAGCAGCACATCGATCATGATTTCGAAGCTCAGTGAAGTGTCCGGCCCGTTGTAGCGCAGCCAGACCGCGAGCATCGCGCCCGCCAGCGTGGCGAACAGCGCGGACAGCACGGATGCTGTCGTGCGATAGACCACCACCCGATAGCCGATCGCCTCGGCGCGGAACTCGTTTTCGCGGATCGCCTGCAGCACGCGGCCGAACGGCGAATTCACGATGCGCAGCAGCGCCAGCACGAACACTACCGCCAGCACAAAGAGCAGGTAGTAGCACAGCAAGCGCCCGTCGAGTGACACACCGAGGAACGGCTCTTCCGAAAACTCGAAGCTCGGCGAGATCAGTTCAGGCAGCTTGAAGGTCAGCCCGTCTTCCCCGCCGGTGAAATCCGACAGTTGCGAGGCCAGCGTCTGGAACGCCGAAGCCACTGCCAGCGTGATCATCGCGAAGAAGATCGCGCGCACGCGCAGCGAAAAGAGCCCGATCGCCAGCGACAGCACGAGCGAGATCGCAAGCGCCGCACCCAGCCCGATGAGCAGCGCGCCCCACCCTGCGCCGAGCCGGCTCGCCGAGATCGCAATGCCATAGGCGCCGATGCCGAAGAACATCGTCTGCGCAAAGCTCACGATGCCCGTGTAGCCCAGCAGCAGGTCGAAGCTCGCGACCAGCACGATGAACACCAGCACCTTGGCGGCAACGCTGAGCGCTTTGACGCCCGGGAAGATGAAGGGTGCGAATGCGAGGCCGAGCACCAGCACCGCGAGCAACACTGCCAGCAGCCGGCTGCGCGGCAGGTCGTTGGAAAGAAGACGGGTCAGCATGGTCGTCCCTTCAACGGTTCGCCACCGGGTACACACCCTGCGGACGCCACAGCAGCACGGCCACCATCAGGAAGATGCTGGCGAACTGCGTCAACGCCGGCAGCAAGAACCCCGTGTAGTTGTTCATCAGCCCGACGAGCAAGGCGCCGATCAGCGCGCCAGTGGTCGAGCCCAGGCCACCGATGATGATCACGATGAAGATCAGCACGTTGACCTGCGAACCCATCTGCGGAACCAGGTTCTGCTGGAAGAGCCCCCACATCACGCCGCCGAGGCCCGCGAGCGCACTGCCCACCACGAAGACGCCGATGAAAAGCCGTCCGATGCGATAGCCGAGCGACTCGACCATTTCGCGATCCTGCACGCCCGCGCGAATCAGCAGTCCGATCTTGGTACGGCCCAGCGTCCAGGCCAAGAGGCCAAATACGAAAGCACCGACGATGACCGCGAGGATTCGGTATTTGCTGATGGCCGCGTCTCCCACGAGCAGCGAACCGCGCAGTGCATCGGGCAAGGGCAGCGGAATCTGCCCAGGGCCCCAGATGACCTTGATCATTTCCTCGCCAATGATCATTCCGCCCATGGTGATGAGGATCTGCTTCAGGTGCTGGCCATACACGGGCCGCACGATGAAGCGTTCGAACGCCAGTCCGACCGCGCCCGCGACGGCCATCGCAACCAGCATCGCAGGGAACACGGCAACGAGGTTGCGCCAGAGCTCCTGCGAACCGGTCCAGTCGCTCATGCCGCCAAGCACGCTGCTGGCGACAAAGGCGCCGAGTGCGATGAACACGCCGTGGCCAAAATTCAGCACGTCCATCAGCCCGAAAACCAAAGTGAGGCCCGAGGCGATGATGAAGATGATCATGCCCATTGCGAGCCCCGCAACCGTCAGCGTGAGCCAGGTCGAGAAGGAGCCCGTCAACGGCAGCGCGATCAGCGCAAGCACTGGCACCAGAGCCAGCGGCTTCCAGTCAAAATCCATCTTCATAAAGCCAGCCCCAGCAGCGACTGCTGCAACTGCTCGTCCGCAGAGAACGCCGCCATGCTTCCGCTGTGCACGACGACGCCGTTGTCCATCACGGTCACGGTGTCACCGAGACGTTGCGCAAAGTTGATGTTCTGCTCGACCAGCAGGATCGTCACGCCGCTGCGCTTCAGTTCGCTGAAAGCATCGATCATGTTGTTGATGATGGCCGGCGCAAGACCCTTGCTCGGCTCATCGATGATGAGCAACTCACGCGGCTCGACGATGGCACGCGACACCGCCAGCATCTGCTTCTGCCCACCCGACAGCTTGCCTGCGGGATGATTCCAGAACTTCTCGACGGCCGGGAACAGCTTGAAGATCCACTGCAGGCGCTTGTCGTCCATCTGCTCGGCGTTCTTCGCACCGCGTGCGGCAAGCAGCATGTTCTCCTTGACCGTCAGATCCGAGAAGATGCCCATGTTCTCCGGCACATAGGCAATGCCGAGCTCGGCGATCTGCGGCGTGTGCAGCGCGGTGATGTCCTTGCCGCCGAAGCGAACGGCGCCCTGCGACGCATGCCACAGGCCCATGATGGTCCGCAGCGTCGTGGTCTTGCCCGCGCCATTGCGGCCCAGCAGCATCGTGAGCTGCCCCTTCGGCACCGCGAGTTCAACGCCGTGCAGGATGTGATACGCGCCGATGTGCGTGTGCACGCCGGTCATCTCCAGCAGGTTGTCGCTCATGCGCCCTCCTTCGCGACGCCCAGATAGGCTTCCTGCACCACCGGCGACGCAATGACCTCGGCCGGTTCGCCATCGGCCACCAACTGGCCGTTGTGCAGCACGATGATGCGGTCGGCCAGTTCGCGCACCACATCCATCTTGTGCTCCACCAGCAGGATCGTCTTTGTCTTGTCTTTCTTCAGCGCGCGGATCAGGTCGAGGATGACCGGCGCCTCCGCTGCATTCATGCCAGCGGTCGGCTCATCGAACATGAACACCTTCGGTTCCAGCGCCATCAGCAGTGCGACTTCGAGCTTGCGCTGATCGCCATGCGGCAGGCTCGCGACGCTCGCGTGCTCCTTCGACTTCAGCGCGACGTCCGCCAGGATCTGGTCGGCCCGCTTGGTCAGCGCCCGGTGATCACTCCAGATGCTCCAGAGATTGAGGCCCCGTCGATGCGCACCTTCGCGCGTCGCCTGCACGGCCAGCCGCACGTTTTCCAGAACCGTGAGGTTCGGAAAAAGATTGGTCAGCTGAAAAGCACGCCCCAGCCCCGCCCGCGTGCGAGCCGAAGCCGGCAATCCGGACAGCAATTGCCCGTCGAGCGAGACAGTCCCCTCCGTAGCCTTCAACTGCCCAGAGATGAGATTGAAGTACGTCGTCTTGCCAGCTCCATTCGGGCCAACAATCGCAGTCAATGTGCCAGGCGCGAAAGCGCAGCTGACGGCATTCACCGCCACGTGTCCGCCAAAGCGAATCGTGAGATTTCGAGTTTCGAGCATCAAGTATTCCGCACACCGCGCCCCGTCTCCCGGCAAGCGCAGCGAAGCCAGTTCGTGAAACACCGCGGAACCGGCTTTGCCGGGCCGCTGGTGTTGCCCCCTGAAAGGGGGTAGGCGGAGCGACACGAAGTGCGCGCAGCCTGGGGGTAGCGCTCTACCGCTTATTCCGGATCGGGATGTCCATCTCTTCGGGCTTGATCTCGTGCACGAGTTCAGGCACGCCCCACGCGAATGCTGGGTCCACCTTGATCTTGAAGTGGTACATGCTCTGCATCGCCTGATGGTCTTCCTTGCGGAAAGTCATCTTGCCCTTGGGCGTGTCGAAGCTCATGCCTTCCATGGTCGAGATGAGCTTGTTGGTGTTGGTGTCGCCGCCCGTCTTCTTGAGCGCAGTCACCACCGCCATTGCCGCAGAGAAACCACCAGCGGTGAAGAAGTCCGGCGGCGACTTGAATTCCTTGTAGTGCATCGACACCATCGCGTCGTTGACCGGGTTCTTCGGGATTCCGAAGTAGTAGTAGGCCGCACCCTCCATCCCCGGCAGCGCCTTGTAGGCCGCCATGGCCGGCAGGATGTTGCCGCCTGTCGCGATCTCGATGTTGTAGCGCTTCAGGTCGAGGTCGACGATCTTGAACGGATTGCCCGCGCCCGCCCAGACGATCCAGATGATCTTGCGGCCCGGCTTGTCCTTGAGCGCGTCGATGAGGCGTTGCGCACCCGCGGTGAAGTCGGTCGTCGCGGGCGGGAGGTATTCCTCATGCGCGAGCTTGGCCTTCTTGAGGGCGTCCTTGAAAGCCTTCACGCCGTCGCGGCCGAAGGCGTTGTCCTGCGCCAGCGTGGCGACTGTGACACCGGGCTTGTCGATCGCGACCGCATTGCTGATGGCGTCCTGCGAGCTGTTGCGGCCGGTGCGGAAGATGTACTTGTTCCACTTGTCGCCAGTGATGGAATCGGCCACCGCGGGCTCGACCAGCAGGATCTTCTTGTATTCCTCAGCGACCGGCAGCATTGCCAGCGCGACGCCGGATGACGTCGGGCCAATCGCCAGCGCGGCCTTGTCGTCGGCGTAGGCCGCGGCCAACAGCGACTTGCCAAGATCGGGCTTGCCTTGATCATCCTTTTCGATCACGACGATCTTCTTGCCGTTGACCTCCATCGTGCCGCCGGTCGCGTAATCGAAGCCCATCATGAGGCCGGTCTGCGTCTGCTTGCCATAGGCTTCGAGCGGACCGGTCTTGCTGTAGATGTGGGCGATGCGGATCTCGTTGGGCTGGGCCGAGGCCGGAGCGGTCAAGGCGGAGGCTCCCGCGATGGCAAGGGTTGCCAGCGCGACGAGGTAACGACGTTGCATTCTTTGTCTCCTGAAAATGTGTGGCTGAATATTGCACAGTTCATGCCATGCTGTTGCTCGCCCCCAGGCTGCGCGCACTTCGTGTCGCTTCGCCAACCCCCTACCGGGGGCAACCCCAGCGGCCCGGCGAAGCCGGTTCCGCGGGGTTTCTGGTACCCGATGGGAATGGCTGAAATTCAGACGGTGTTTATGTCTTTATTTCAGACATTTGTATTTTGTTTATTCAGGGTTTTCCAGACGTTCGTACAGGGTCGCGCGGGAGATGCCGAGCAGGCGCGAGGTTGCTAGCTTGTTGCCGCCGGTGGCTGACATGGCGGCGGCGATTGCCTTGCGCTCTAGTTCGGCGACCTGCTGGGCGAGGGGTCGCAGCAAGGCGGCGCTTTCTTCCTCGGCGCTCGAGGGTTCGGCCTGCATCTTTGTCGGTGCGGCGATCTGCTCCTGGCCGGCTTCGCGCAGGATGCGTTCGAGCTGCGCTGCGTCGATGCGCTGCGAATCGCTGCGCATGGTCACCTGCTCCAGCACGTTGCGCAGTTCGCGGATGTTGCCGCGCCAGTGCTGCGCGGCGAGCAGCGCCATGGCGTCGGGCGTGAGTTCGGGCGGCGCCTCGCCGCTGCGAAAGGCCATGTCCTCGCCCAATGCTTCGACGAGGGCGGGGATATCACTGCGCCGCTCGCGCAAGGGCGGCACGCGCACCGGCAGCACGTTGAGGCGGTAGTACAGGTCTTCACGAAAGCGGCCCTCGCGCACCAGCGCCGCCAGATCACGCGAGGTCGCGGCAATCACGCGGGCATCGAAAGGCACCAGCTTGTTCGATCCCAATGGCTCGATCTCGCCTTCCTGAAGTGCACGCAACAGCTTGGCCTGCAGCCCGAGCGGCATGTCACCGATTTCGTCGAGGAACAAGGTGCCGCCGTCCGCCAGCTTGAACTTGCCCTCGCGCGCCTTGCGGTCGGCGCCGGTGAAAGCGCCGGGCGCGACGCCGAAGAATTCGGCTTCGAGCAGCGTGTCGGGCACGGCCGCAATGTTGACGCTGACGAAGGGACCTTTGGCCCGGGTCGATGCCGCGTGGATGGCATGGGCGAGCAGTTCCTTGCCCGTGCCGGTTTCGCCGAGCAGCAGCACCGGGCTGGACGACTGCGCCGCGCGTCGCGCATGGCGCTTGACCTCCACCGCAGCCGGGCTGCTGCCGATAAAGCTGGCAAAGGTGTATTTGGAGCGCCGCTGGCCGTCGGGTGACTGCTGATAGAGCGGGTTGTTGCGCTGGCTCGCCAGCTCGCGGCGTGCGTCGTCCAGGTCGCGCTGCAGCAGTGCAAACTTGCTGATGAGCGGCTGCAGGGTGGTTTCAGGATGATCGAACAGCACGATGCCGATCGCGCCGATGACGTCCCCGAGCGCGGCGCCCTCGCCTTCCTCACGCAGCGGAATGCGGCTGACGACGAAGGTGCCGGCCTTGTTGGTCAGCAGGTCGATCAGGATCGGCTCGCCGGTTTCCAGCACGCGGCCCATCTGCGTGTTCGGGATCACGTCTTCCACCTGATGGCCGAGAAACTGGTCGATCGATGAAAAGCCGAGCGCCGGCAAAAACCGGCGGTAGCCCTCGTTGACCCAGACGATGCGGCCGCCTCGATCGACGAGGAACATCCCCTGGCTGATGCTCGAGAACAGATGGAACATCGATCGCGCGGCGAGCGCAAGGATGCCTTCGGCATCGAGCGGCAATGCGGGTGGAGCGGCGGTGGCGGATGGCATGGCGGGATCGTAGCGCGCGGCTTCGGCCGATGCCCTTTGTCACGCGGCGGGCACCGACGATTTGCGGCGTGCCGGCTTGCTATGCTCCGCCCCTTGCAGGGCTCATCGGCCCATGGCGGCGCGCGGGCAATCCACCGGTTCACGCCCGTCCTTACCGGCTCGCCCGACACGCCTCCTTTTTTGCGGAACCCCGAACTCATGAGGAATCCCCGGCTTCCGGCGCTCACGCTCGTCGCCTCTGTGCTGCTGCTCACCGCCTGCGCAGTCCCACGCCCGCCTGAAAAGGTCGAGGCACCGACACCGGCCCAGTGGAGCACGCCACTGCCCGCTTCCACGGCCGCCCTGCCTCACGGCGGTTCGCTCCCGAGCCTCGCGGAATGGTGGCGCCAACTGAACGATCCGTTGCTGGTCGACCTGATCTTCGCAGCCGAAGCCGCTGCTCCGACCGTCGCCAGCGCCGGTGCGCGAATCGCCGAAGCGCGGGCCACGCGCGTCGCAGCGGGCGCAGCGCTCGTGCCGAATCTCAACGGCACCGCTTCGGCCAGCCGCGGCAACTCGCCGACCAGCGGCCTCACCGCGCCAACGTCAGGCACCGCAACGGATGGCCTCAGCACCACGCTGCCCGCGATCACCACCCTGCAAGCGGGACTGCAATCGAACTGGGAAATCGATCTGTTCGGAGGCCTGCGTGCCAGCCGCGATGCGAGCCAGGCGCGGCTCATGGGCGCTGATGCCAATTGGGACGACGCGCGAGTCTCGGTCGCGGCCGAGACGGCCAACAGCTACCTCGCCGAACGCGCCTGCCGGCGTCAGCTCGTCGTGTCGACGTCCGATGCGCAATCGCGCGCCGAAACGGCACGGCTGACCGACCTGTCGATGCGGGCCGGCTTCACGGCACCGGCGGATGCCGCGCTGGCGCGTGCGAGCGCCGCCGAGGCATCCGGGCGCCTCACGCAGCAGCGCGCCCTGTGCGCGGTGCAGCAGCAGGCGTTGGTCGCCTTGACCGGCATCGAGGACGCCACGCTCAAGGTCCGGCTCGATGCCGCTCCGATCGACGTCGCGCTTCCGGCAGTGCAGGCGGTCCACAGCGTGCCGGCCGAAGCGCTCGCGCAGCGTCCCGATGTCTTTGCCGCCCAGCAGGCTGTTGCAGCCGCCAGCGCCGATGCCGGCGCTGCCCTGGCGCAACGCTTTCCGCGGCTGACGCTGCAGGGCTCCATTGCGACCCTGCAAGTGCGCGCCGGCGTTTTCCGGGAAAGTTTCGACACCTGGACGATCGGGCCGCTGGCGCTGACCGTTCCGATCTTCGACGGCGGCACCCTCGCCGCCAATTCCGAGGCCGCGAAGGTGCGGTATGACGAAGCCGCTGCCCTCTACCGCGCCAAGGTGCGCCAGGCCGTGCGCGAAGTCGAGGAAGCGCTGATCAACCTGCAGAGCACGAACGAACGCGCCAACGATGCCGACGTCGCGGTCAGCAACTACCAGACCTCCTTCAATGCCACGCAGGCACGCTACGCGACCGGCCTTGCAAGCCTGTTCGACCTGGAGGACGCGCGGCGTACGCTGTTCACCTCGCAGACCGCGCGCGTGGCGCTGCAGCGCGAGCGCGCCGACGCCTGGGTTGCGCTCTATCGCGCCATGGGCGGCGGCTGGTCGCGCCCCGAATCCATGGCAACCACGACATCTTCCGCTGCCCCGTCACCATGAAAAGAATGAAGCGTTCCACCCTCATTGCCGCACTGGTCATCGTGCTGGTCCTTGCCGGCGCGGCCTTCTGGCTCGTGCGCGCCAAGCAAGCCGACCGACCCCCGCCCAGCGAAGCCGCGACCGCTCGCCCGACCTTGACCGTGACGGTCGCCAAGCCGGAGACGAGCGAACTCAACGCCACGCTCTCCGCCAACGGCAATGTCGCAGCATGGCAGGAAGCGAGCGTCGGGTCCGAATCCGCCGGTTTGAAGCTCGCGGAAGTGCGGGTGAACGTGGGTGACGTGGTCAAGAAGGGCCAAGTCCTGGCCGTCTTCTCGGCCGACACCGTGCAGGCCGACGTCGCCCAGGCGCGCGCCTCGCTGGCGGAGGCGCGCGTCACTGCCGCCGATGCGGCCGGCACCGCCGCGCGGGCACGCACGCTGCAGGCCACGGGCGCGATGAGCCAGCAGCAGATCAACCAGTACCAGACGGCAGAGCAGACCGCGAAAGCGCGCGTCGAGGCGGCCGAAGCGGTGCTCGCAGCGCAGCAGGTGCGTGGCCGCAATACCCAGGTGCTGGCACCCGATGACGGCGTGATCTCTTCGCGCACGGCAACCGTGGGCAGCGTGGTTCCCGCGGGCACCGAATTGTTCCGGCTCATCCGGCAGGGCCGCCTCGAATGGCGCGCCGAAATCACTTCCTCGGAACTGGGCCGCATCGCCGTCGGCACGCCGGCAGTCGTCGTCAGCGCGAGCGGTGCGCAGGTCGAGGGCAAGGTGCGCAGCGTGGCGCCGACCGTCGACCCGAAGACGCGTGCCGCGCTCGTCTATGTCGACATCCCCAACGTGCTGCAGAACACCGGCATCAAGGCCGGCATGTTCGCGCGCGGCGATTTCCTGCTGGGCCACAGCAGTGCGCTCACCGTGCCGCAGGCTTCGGTCGTGCCGCGCGATGGATTCAATCACCTGCTGGTGTTGCAGCCGGACAACCGCGTCTCGATGGTGCGCATCGAAACCGGCCGGCGCCTGGGCGATCGCGTTGAAGTGACGACGCCGCTGCCCGCGAACGCGCGCGTGGTCGTGCAAGGCGCCGGTTTCCTCAATGACGGCGACCTCGTGCGCGTCGTCGAAGGCACCGCATCGCAATCCGCCAGCGTCAAGCCCTCGATCGAAGCCGCCAGGTAAGGAGCAGCCACCATGAATGTGTCGGCCTGGTCCATCCGCAACCCGATCCCGGCGGTGATGTTGTTCGTGCTGCTCACCTTTGCGGGACTGCTGTCCTTCAACGCGATGAAGGTGCAGAACTTCCCGGACATCGACCTGCCGACGGTGACCGTGTCCGCATCGCTGCCCGGCGCGGCCCCGTCGCAGCTTGAGAACGATGTCGCGCGCAAGCTCGAGAACTCGATCGCCACGGTTCAGGGACTGAAGCACATCACGACGAAGGTGCAGGACGGCGCGGTCACGCTGATCGTCGAGTTCCGCCTCGAAAAGCCTGTTCAGGAAGCCGTAGACGACGTGCGATCGGCCGTGCAACGCGTGCGGGCCGACTTGCCGGCCGATGTGCGGGATCCGGTCGTCACCAAACTCGACCTGGCGGCGCAACCGGTGCTTGCGTTCACCATCGCATCGACCCGCATGGACGACGAAGCGCTGTCGTGGTTCGTCGACAACGACGTGACGCGGCGGCTGCTGGCGATCAGCGGGGTGGGCGCAGTCAACCGCGTGGGCGGTGTGACGCGGCAGGTACACGTCGACCTCGACCCCGGCAAGCTGCAAGCGCTGGGCGCCACTGCCGCTGACATCTCGCGCCAATTGCGCCAGGTGCAAACCGAAAGCGCTGGCGGTCGCACGGACGTGGGCGGCAGCGAGCAGCCGGTGCGCACGCTCGCGACAGTGCAGTCTGCCGACGAACTCGCCGACATGCAGATCGCGCTTTCGGACGGCCGGCGCATACGGCTCGACCAGGTCGGGCGCATCAGCGACACCATCGCCGAGCCACGCGCGGCAGCCCTCCTGAACGGCAAGCCGGTGGTCGGATTCGAGGTCGCTCGCAGCCGCGGCGCGAGCGAGGTCGAGGTCGGTGCGGCGGTGCAGAAGTCGCTTGAGCAGTTGCGTGTCGAGCGGCCGGACATTCAACTCACCGAAGCCTTCAATTTCGTGGAGCCCGTGCGCGAGGAATACGAAGGCTCGCTGCATCTGCTTTATGAAGGCGCCATCCTGGCGGTGGTCGTGGTGTGGCTGTTCCTGCGTGACTGGCGCGCGACTTTCGTGTCGGCGGTGGCGCTGCCCATGTCGGCCATTCCGGCATTCATCGGGATGTATTTGCTCGGCTTTTCGATCAACGTGGTCTCGCTGCTGGCGTTGTCTCTCGTGGTCGGCATCCTGGTGGACGACGCCATCGTCGAGGTCGAGAACATCGTGCGCCACTTGCGCATGGGCAAGACGCCGTACCAGGCCGCGATGGAAGCGGCCGACGAGATCGGGCTCGCGGTGATCGCCACCACTTTCACGCTGATCGCCGTTTTTCTGCCGACGGCTTTCATGAGCGGCGTGGCTGGCAAGTTCTTCAAGCAATTCGGGTGGACGGCTGCGCTCGCGGTGTTCGCTTCACTGGTCGTGGCGCGGATGCTCACGCCGATGATGGCGGCCTACATCCTCAAGCCGATCGTCACGGCCGAGAAGGAGCCCCGCTGGCTCGCGGCCTACATGCACATGGCCGAGTGGTGCCTCAGGCATCGGTTCACGACGATGGTGCTGGCCACCCTCTTCTTCTTCGGTTCGGTGGCGATGATCCCGTTGCTCAAGACCGGATTCATTCCGCCAGACGACAACTCGCAGACGCAGGTGTATCTCTCTCTGGCGCCGGGTTCGACGCTGGCGCAGACCACGGCCGCGGCCGAGGAAACCCGGCGACGCGTGATGGCGATCGAGCATGTGCGCAGCGTCTACACCACCGTGGGCGGTGGCAGCGCGGGCGGCGACCCGTTCGCGAATTTCGGCACGCCGGAAACACGCAGGGCCACGCTCACGGTTCAACTCGACCCTCGCGGCGATCGCCCGCGCAAGCAGGTCATCGAGAACAAGATCCGCGCCGCGCTTGAAACCCTGCCCGGCGTGCGCAGCACCGTGGGCCTCGGCGGCTCAGGTGAAAAGTACATCCTGGCCTTGAGCGGCGACGATCCGGCCGCGCTGACCCAGGCCGCGCGCGCCGTCGAACGCGACCTGCGCACGATCCCCGGCCTTGGCAACATCACTTCGACCGCAAGCCTGATCCGGCCGGAAATCGCAGTGCGCCCGGATTTTGCGGCCGCAGCCGATCTCGGCGTGACCAGTTCAGCCATCGCCGACACCCTGCGAGTCGCCACGCTCGGCGACTACGACCAGAACCTGCCCAAGCTGAACCTTGCACAGCGCCAGGTGCCGATCGTCGTCAAGCTGGAAGATTCCGCGCGGCAAGATCTCGCACTTCTCGGACGCCTTGCGCTGCCGGGCACCAACGGACCAGTGATGCTCGAGCAGGTCGCACAGCTCACGGTGGAAGGCGGCCCGGCCGTGATCGACCGCTACGACCGGTCGCGCAACGTCAATTTCGAGATCGAACTCTCAGGCGTCGGCCTTGGCGATGCAAAAGACGCCGCGATGAAGCTGCCCTCGATTCGCCATCTGCCGCCCGGCGTCCGCGTGGCCGAGGTGGGCGACGCCGAAGTCATGACCGAGCTGTTCCAGAGCTTCGGGCTGGCGATGCTGACCGGCGTGCTTTGCATCTACGTGGTGCTGGTGCTGCTGTTCAAGGATTTCCTGCATCCGATCACGATTCTTTGCGCGCTGCCGCTGGCACTGGGCGGCGCCTTCGTGGGGCTGCTGATCGGCCAGAAGGCACTGTCGATGCCTTCGCTGATCGGGCTGATTATGCTCATGGGCATTGCAACCAAGAACTCGATCCTGTTGGTCGAATACGCCATCGTCGCGCGCCGCGACCATGGCATGAGCCGCTGGGACGCACTGCGGGACGCCTGCCACAAGCGCGCCCGCCCGATCATCATGACCACCCTCGCCATGGGTGCGGGCATGACGCCCATCGCACTCGGATTTGGCGCTGCCGACTCCAGTTTCCGCTCGCCGATGGCGATGGCCGTGATCGGCGGACTCATCACATCGACGGTGTTGAGCCTGCTAGTGGTGCCGGCGGTGTTCACCTACATCGACGACATCGAGCATTGGATTCGCAAGACGACGCGGCGCATCCGCGGCTCCATCGGCACTCATGAGCCGCGCGATAGACTTGGCGAATCGTCGATCGACAGGGGTACACCGTGATCAGAATTCTTCGGCTTGCTGCGATTTCCAGCGCGATCCTGGGCCTCTCGTCGGCGTCTGTCGCACAGACTCACACCGGCCACGCCGATGCGCAGCAGCGCTTCGACGCGCAAATCGCCGAGTGCAATAGCGGAAAGCTCCCGGCACCCGAGCGAGAAGCCTGCGTGCGCAAGGCAGGCCACGACCTCGATCGCGCGCGCGGAGGTCCTCCGCGCCATGTCACCACCCGGACACCCGATCGGCGCTCTACCGTCGTGACCCCTGAAGGCGCCCCGGTGCCTGCCAGCGGAACCACGACCAAGCGGACTCCTGATCGCCGATCGACGGTGGTGTCACCCGACGGCTCGCAGGTGCCCTCCAGCGGCACGGCCTCGGCGAGGTCGCCCGAAGGCCGGTCGACGGTGGTGCCCCCAGCCAACCAGCCTTCGCGCTGATCAGAACAGGGTTCGTTCGTCTTCAGGCGACGCCCCGCACCGCCGCCACCATGGCTTCGAGCCGGCGTGCGTTCAAGATCACGAGCGCCTTGCCGTCGCGCGCGAGCACTCCATCGCGACGAAGCGTATTGAGTTCACGCGTCACCTGCTCGCGGTTCGTGCTGACCTGACTTGCAAGCTCGACGTGCGTCGGCGCGGGCTCCAGGCGAGCCTGGTTGTCGGCGATACCGGCCGCTCGCGCCAGTCGAAGAAGTTCGGCATGTACCCGGTTCTGAACGCCCATGGTGCTGAGGTCGATCACGCGCTCTGACAGTTGCCGCACGAGCCCGACCAAGCCGCGCATCACGCGTTCGGCAACGATCGGCTCTTCGCGCAGCAGCGACATGAAAGCGGTGCGATCCAGGCTGGCGACCACGCTGGGCCTGAGGGTCACGACGTCGGCGGACCGCGGCTTGCCATCGATGGCGGACAGATCGCCGAAATAGTCGCCTTCATTCGAGTCGCGAAACGTGACCTGCCGCCCGTTCGGTGAATAGGTCGTCACGCGCAACTGGCCCGACACCAGGAAGAAGACATCGCTCTTTTCTTCCGAGCGAAGCAGCAGCGGCCTGGCCGCCGGAATGCTCTGCCACGCGCAACGCTGGGCGATGTCGTCCAGGCGCTCTTGCGACAAGCCTTCCAGCAGCGCAATGTGCCGCAGGGCAAGACTGGAACGATGGACTGTCATGCTCGACCTCTCACGCCCGGAAAGCGGTTGAGAACAGCGTTGAAGAGCCGTTGAAAAGCCGTTGAGAAAACCTGTGCGCAAACGCACAGCGTGAAAGCAGATGAATCGCCACAGTTGCACCCCGTGATGTCCGCGATTTCCGCTGTCACACACCCGTAGCCTCAAGGAGATTTCATCATGAATGCGAAGCTATTTGTCGGCTTGTCCGCACTCGCGTTGGCTGGCGCCGTGTCCGCGCAAACCGTGCCTGCGGAGCAATGGGTCGGCGCGGCGATCCCGACGGCGAGTCATTTCACTCGCGCCGAGGTCGCGGCGGATTTCAACACCAGTCGCTCGTTCACGGCTGCCGCGCCGGAATTGCGCGTCGGCCCTGCAGACCCTGTCCCCGGCGCTGAAAGCCGCGCAGAAGTCGCAGCCGACCTGAGCCTGTGGATCAAGTCTGGAATGAGCCAGGTGGCCAATTCGGACAGCTTCGATCCGACGAGCGCGGCGTATCGTGCGCAGTTTGCGTCTTACCAGCGGATGCGCAATGGCCCGCAGTTCCTGGCGGAAGTCCAGCGCAAGCAAGGTAAGACGGCGACGACCGCGCAGATGGAGCCCGCGCCGGCCGGGAATTGACGGCCGATGAAGCCGATGACAAACACCTCGGAGCCGGTTGAGCCGGACCGAGGCGATTGCCCAGATCAAGGAGCTACTTGCCCATTCGCTTTGCGAGTCGCGGCAGGATGAGCACGCCGAGCACGATGACGATCAGCACGATCGACATCGGACGCTGGAAGAACACCGCCGCGCTGCCTTCGCCGATCGACATTGCGTTGCGCAATTGCGCCTCGGCCAGCGGCCCGAGGATCATCCCGACCACCACCGGCGCGGTCGGAAAATCGAAGCGGCGCATGACCACGCCCAGCACACCGATGGCATAGAGCAGCAGCAGGTCGAACGCACTTTGGCGCATGCCATAGGCGCCCACCGTCGCAAAGATCAGGATGCCCGCGTAAAGCTGCGGCTTCGGAATCTTGAGCAGCTTGACCCACAGGCCCACCATTGGAAGATTCAACACCAGCAGCATCACGTTGCCGATATAGAGCGACGCGATCAGCGCCCACACGAGCGCCGCCGACGTGGTGAAGAGTTGCGGACCGGGCTGGATGCCGTAGTTCTGGAACGCCCCGAGCAGGATCGCTGTGGTGTTCGATGTCGGAATGCCCAGCGTCAGCAGCGGGATCAGCGCCGCGGTCACCGTTGCATTGTTGGCTGCCTCCGGGCCGGCGACGCCTTCGATCGCACCCTTGGTGCCGAACTCCGCCTTGGCATCGGCATCCTTGGCGAGCTTCTTTTCGGCGGCGTAGCTCAGGAAGGTCGGGATCTCCGTGCCGCCGGCCGGGATGCAGCCGAAGGGCGTGCCGATCGCGGTACCGCGCAGCCACGCAGGAATCGAACGCTTCCAGTCGCGCGCCGTCATGTGGACGCGGCTGAGCTTGTTCTGGTCTTCGACGACCTTGCCTTCGTAGAGAACCGCGTAGAGCACTTCGGCCACGGCGAAGAGACCGACGGCGACCAACACGATCTCGATGCCGTCGAGCAGCTCGGGAATGCCCCCCGTGTAACGCCCCTGTCCCGAGATCTGGTCGAGCCCGATGCATCCCGCCGCGAGCCCGATGAACAGTGCCGTCATGCCCCGCAGCGTGCTCTTGCCGAGCACCGCGCTGACGGTGGTAAAGGCCAGCAGCATCAGCAGGAAATACTCCGGTGGCCCGAGCTTGACCGCGAAGTCCGCCACGAAGGGCGCGAACAGCGTGACGATGACCGTCGCAATGGTGCCGGCCACGAAGGAACCGATCGCCGCGGTCGCGAGCGCGGCGCCTGCGCGGCCGCTCTTCGCCATCTTGTTGCCCTCCATCGCCGTCACCATGCTGGCGGTCTCGCCGGGCGTGTTCAGCAGGATGGAGGTGGTCGAGCCGCCGTACATGGCGCCGTAATAGATCCCCGAAAAGAAGATCATCGAAGCCGTGACGTCGACCTTGCCCGTGATCGGCAGCAGCATCGCTACCGCAACCGCGGGGCCGATGCCGGGCAGCACGCCGACAGCCGTGCCGAGGGCGCAGCCCACCAGGCACCACAGCAGGTTCACGGGCGTGATCGCCAGCGCGAAGCCGTGCATCAATGCGTTGAAGATTTCCATCCTAGAGCCACCCTGTGTTGGTAAGACCCGGCAGGTTGATGGCCAGGAACTGCGTGAACATCCAGAACACAGGCGCAGAGATCAGCAGGCCGGTCACGATGTCGATCAGCCAGGTGCGAGGCGCATTGACCCCGCCCTGCCCGCTGGCGCGCCGCAGACCCTGTACGGCGAGCAGGTAGCACAACGTGCAGCTGAAGATGAATCCGATGGTCGTGATGAGCGCCGCGTTGAGCAGCAGCCCGGCAGAAACCCAGACGAACCCGCCCCAGTACGGCTGGACCGCGCCGGAGGGTTCTTCCATCTCGCGAAAGCCGCCGGTGCGTGATTCCCAGATGATCCACGCGCCGCAGGCCGTGAGCGCGATCGATACCAGCCAAGGCAGGAAGTTGGGGCCGACGCCCCCATAGCCCGCTTCGGACGAGATGCCGATCGCGCCGAATGCCAGGGCCAGCCCGGCAACCAGAACGCCTACGCCGACCAGCGTCTGGGGCCAGATCGCCGGCCTCCTCGGGACTGCAATATCGATCGAGGACACGTTCAGACCATTCCGGACTTGACCATCGTCGCACGCAGGCTCGCGAACTCATCGTCCACGAACTTGGCGAAGGCGTCGCCCGACAGGACGGCAGGCGTCCAGTCGTTCTTCTTGACCGCCTCGGCCCAGCTTGGCGTCTTCAGCGCCGCCAGAACCATGTCGGTCAGCGCCTTGCGCTGCTCGGGCGTGATGCCGGGCGCGCCATAGACGCCGCGCCAGTTGCCGATCTCGACGTCGATGCCCTGCTCCTTCAGCGTCGGCACGTTGATGCCGGGCAGGCGCTGTGCGGACGTGACCGCAATCGCCTTCATCTTGCCGGCGTTGATGTATTCGGCGAATTCGCTGAAGCCGCTGCCGCCGACGGTGACATTGCCGCCAAGGATGGCTGCCGTTGCCTCGCCGCCTCCGCGGAAAGCAACGTAGTTGATCTTGGACGGATCGACGCCGACCTTCTGGGCGATCATGGCCGCCGCGATGTGCTCGGTCGATCCGCGCGAGCCGCCGCCCCATTTGACGCTGCCCGGGTCTTTCTTGAGCTGGTCGACCACGTCCTTCATGGTCTTCAGCGGGGAATTCGCCGGAAGCACGAAGACGTTGTATTCGCTCGTGATGCGGGCGATCGGCGTGGCCTGCGAGAGGCTGACCGGTGGCTTCCCGGTGATGATGCCGCCCAGCATCACCGCCCCCATGATCATCATCGCGTTCGGGTCACCTTTCGAGCCGTTGACGAACTGGGCCAGCCCCAGCGCACCGGCCGCGCCACCCTTGTTGTCGTAAGTCACCGTGTCGGCGAGCTTGCCCTCGGTCAGCGCCTTGCCGAGCGCGCGCCCGGTGGTGTCCCAGCCGCCGCCCGGATTGGCCGGGATCATCATCTTGACGTTGGTCGCGGCCCATGCCGAAAGCGGCAGGGCACCGGTGGCGGCCATCGCGGCCAATGACTTCAAAAAGGTATCTCGACGCATGCATGTCTCCTTGATGCTGAAAGCTGATTAGGACCTGACTTCGCTATGATGCGCCGCCCCGCTGTCAGTTGGCTGTCCACCGAACTGGGGTAAACACCGAAAATCCAGGGATGAAGTTGCTGCTGGTCGAAGACGATCCGTCGATGCAAACCACGCTGCAGCGCACGCTGGGCCGGCGGCAGATCGACGTGCGCCTGTGCGGCGATGGCGCGCTTGCCGTTGCCCAATGGCAGGCGCTGGAGCCCGATGTCGTCGCGCTCGACCTCAGCCTGCCCAACCTCGATGGCTTGCAGGTGCTGGCGCAGGCGCGCGCCGCTGGGCTGCGCACGCCGGTGCTGCTGCTGACTGCGCGCGGCACGGTCGGCGACCGGATCATGGGCCTGAACGCGGGCGCTGACGACTACCTGCCCAAGCCCTTCGACCTCGATGAACTCGAAGCCCGCATCCGCGCCCTGCATCGCAGGCAGCAGAATGCCGGCACCGATCTGCCGGCCAAGCTGCCTGAAGTCGGCGGCCTTCGCTACGACCCCGACAGCGGCGCGATCTACCACCGCGCCGACGTGCTCGAACTGACGCCCAGGGAGCTTGCAATGCTGAAGGCATTGATGGTCAAGCCGGGCCATGCGGTGTCCAAGGAACGCCTTTTCGAGCTGGTCTTTCCCGGCGAGATGGACGTGCAGTACGAGGCGGTGGAAGTCGTGGTGTATCGGCTGCGCAAGAAACTCGCCGGCACCGGCGTCACGCTGATGACGCTGCGCGGACTGGGCTATCTCTTGCGTGAAGACGCATGAGCCGAGTCCGCTCGCTGCGAGCGAGGCTGCTGGTCGGCATCCTCGCGCCGATCGCATTGTTCGTGATCGTCAACAGCGTCAGCCTGTATCGCCAGAGCCTCGCGGCGGCGACGACCGCCTATGACCGCACCCTCCTCGCTTCCGCCAAGACCATCGGCGAGCAGCTCGACGTGGTCGGCTATGACGAAGCGGCTTCGCTGCGTGCCATCGTCCCGTATTCGGCGCTCGAAGCCTTCGAGGCAGACAACCAGAGCCGGATGTACTACCGGGTGTCCACGCTCGACGGTGAATTGGTTTCCGGATTCGACGAGGTTCCGTTCTGGACCGGCAAGCTGCCGGACCGACCGCCCTACGCCGCGCTGGTGGATTTCTATAACGCGCAATTCCGGGGCATGCCGGTACGAGTTGCGGTCCTGCTGCAGCCCGTTGCGAGTGCGAACGGCCGCGGCATGGCCGTTGTGCAGGTCGCGGAGACGCTCGAATTGCGCCAGACGCTCGCGCGCAAACTGCTGCTCGACACGCTGTGGCGGCAACTGGTGCTGATATCGGTCATCGCGGCGGTCACCGTGATCGTCGTCCAACGCGCGACGCGGCCGGTGCGTGAACTCGGCGAGGCGATCGAGGCGCGCCCGGCCGACGACCTGTCCCCCATCGATGCGCCCGATGCGCCGCGCGAACTCCGACCGCTGATCGACGCGACCACCGAAGTCATGGGACGCCTGCAACGGCTGCTGGACCATCAGAAGCGCTTCGTGCGCGACAGTGCCCACCAGTTGCGCACCCCGCTGGCCGTGTTGAAGGCACAGGTGCAGTCGGCCCGCCGCGGCGATGTGCCGCCCGAGCAGGCCTACGCCGAAATCGGCCAGACAGTGGAACGCGCGACCACGCTCGCCAACCAGATGCTGTCGCTCGCCAAGGTCGAGCAGTTGCGGCAGCAACCCGAATCGATGGTGCTCGACCTGGCGCAGACGGTGCGCGAGATAGCGCTCGACCTGTCGCCGCTGGTGGCCGACAAGGCGCTCGATTTCGAGCTCTACGCGCCGGCGCCGGTACCGGTGCGGGCGCACCGCTGGATGCTGCAGGAGCTTGCGCGCAACCTGCTGCACAACGCGATCAAGCACAGTCCGCAGGAGGCCGCGCTGGTGGTCCGTGTCGAAGCCGCCGAAGGTTTCGCGGTCCTGACCGTCAGTGACCACGGGCCTGGCATTTCGGACGAACTGCGGCAGCGGCTGTTTGCGCCTTTCGCTGCCGGCGACCTCGCCAGCGGCTCAGGCCTCGGCCTCGCCATCTGCCGCGAAATCGTGCTGGCGCTCGGGGGCCACATTGCGCTGGACAACCGGGAATCCGGCGGACACAAGATCGGGCTGGATGCTCTCGTGCATCTGCCGCTGGCGCGCGACAATCATTGATACGTGGATGCATACATGGATCGTCTTCGCATAGACAAATGGCTCTGGGCCGCGCGCTTCTTCAAGACGCGCTCGCTGGCGGCTGATGAGATCGGCAAGCACCGCGTGCAACTCAACGGCGATGTGGCCAAGGCGTCGCGGGAGGTCAAGCCCGGCGACACGGTGGCGATCCGGCTGGGCCCGGTCACGCGAGTGGTACGGGTTCTGGGCATCAGCGGACAGCGCGGACCGGCGCCAGTCGCACAGCAACTCTACGAAGAGACGCCAGAAAGCCTTGCCGCGCAGGCGGCCGCGCGCGAGCAAAGGCGCCTGGGCAGCGAGCCGGCGCTCAGCATTGAGCAGGGACGCCCGACCAAGCGCGATCGCCGCGAACTGGACGGCGCCCGCCGGGGTGATTGGGACAACCGCTGGAGCGCGTCGATCGATACGGACGAATAGGCCCACTTGCCGGGGCGCCATCGCGTACGCTGCGGGCTTTGCGCGAGGAATCCCAACTCATGGCCAGCTTCAAGAAATACCGCGTGGGCAAGAAGTTCAAGCTCGCGGACATCGATCCGGCCGCCGTGCCTTTTCAGAAAGGCGCCGAAGAAGTACAACGCGAGGCACTGGACTCCCTGGCCGGGCGGCTGGACGACCTGCAGAACCTGCTCCACGCCGAAGGCAGGCGCAAGTTGCTTCTCGTGCTGCAGGGCCTGGACACGAGCGGCAAGGACGGCACGATCCGCTGGGTTTTTTCTCGCACCTCGCCCTTGGGCGTCCGGGTGACGGCCTTCAAGGCGCCGAGCGAGGAAGAGCGCGACCACGACTTCCTGTGGCGCTGCCACGCCAACGTGCCGCGGTCCGGAGAAATCGGCGTATGGAACCGCAGCCACTATGAAGACGTACTCGTTCCGGTGGTCGAAGGCTGGATCGACAAGGCCGAAACGCGCCGCCGCTATGCGCAGATCAACGACTTCGAGCGGATGCTTTCCGAGACCGGGACCGTGATCATCAAATGCATGCTGCACATCAGCAAAGACGAGCAGCGCGCGCGGCTGCAGGCGCGCGTCGACGATCCGGGCAAGAACTGGAAGTTCGCCATGGGCGACCTCGACGTTCGCAAGAAGTGGGACGCCTACGAACGCGCCTACGGAAATGCGCTAGCTGCGACCTCGACCGACCACGCGCCTTGGTACGTCGTGCCGGCGGACAGCAAGCGCCACCGCAATCTCATGGTCGCCGAACTGCTCGTGAAGTCGCTGAAGGACATGGGCCTTTCGACGCCGCCGTTCGACCCGGCGCTGAAAGGACTCATCGTCGAATAAAGGTTCTGTAGGCCGCGTCCGACTGCCGTCTCTCCCAAAAACGTACTTCAGCGTTGAGCAGCCGCCACGAGAGTGCCTCTCGTTCGGCTCACGCCGCCACGTTTTCGGAGAATCTTGATGAGCATTTTCTTGACACCGATGGCTCTCATTGCCGGTTTCTACCTTCTGATCCTGGGCGCCGGCATGCTGTTGGTGAACGTGGGACGGCCGCTGCGGCTCCTCAGCAACGAAATCGCAGAGCGTGTCGAGCAGTCGATCGCGGTGCTGGACGAATGCAATCCTCACTCCCGCGCGAAAAGGCCCTCGTGAGCCTTGCGCAATTCGCGCTTCAGTAGCTTTCCGCTCGGATTCTTGGGCAGGGCTTCGACGAGCACCACCCGCTTGGGCGCCTTGAAGCCGGCCAGATGCTTCGCGCAATGGGCGAGAACCTCCGCCTCGTCGAGCGCGTGGCCCGCCTTGGCGACCACGACAGCCACGACAGCCTCGACCCAGCGCGGATGCGGCACGCCGACCACGGCGACTTCCGACACCTGCGGCAGACGGTAGATCATTTCCTCGACCTCGCGGCTCGCGACGTTTTCGCCACCGGTCTTGATCATGTCTTTCTTGCGGTCGACGATCGTGATGAAGCCCTCGTCGTCGATCACCGCGAGATCGCCCGAATGAAACCAGCCGCCTTCGAACGCGGCCTTGGTGCGTTCATCGTCGTGAAAATAGCCAAGCATCAGGTGCGGCGAACGGTGCACCACCTCCCCGACTTCGCCCACCGCGACATCCTTCATCCGGTCGTCGACCACGCGAGTCTCGACGTTCAGCACGGCGCGCCCCGCGGAGCCTGGCTTGCGCAGTTGATCGTCGGGGCCGAGCATCGTCGCGAGCGGCGCGATCTCCGTCTGGCCGTAGAGGTTCCATAGCCGCACCTGCGGGAGTCGGCGACTGAGTTCGCGCAGCACCTCGACCGGCATGATGGACGCGCCGTAGTAGCCCTTTCGCAAGCTGCTGAGATCGGTGCTGTCGAATTTCGGCGAGCGCAGCAGCGAGATCCACACGGTGGGCGGCGCGAAGAAAGAGCCGATCCGAAAGCGCTCGATCAGCGGAAGCAGGTTGTCTGGCGTGGGCTTCGCCGTGATGACGTTGGTGCCGCCGGCGTAGAGCGAGGGCCCGAGGAACACATCGAGTTGCGCGCAGTGATAGAGCGGCAATGCATGCAAGGTCAAGTCGCCGGCGCTGATTTCGGCATCGACGAGGCAACTGACATATTGCGAGATCACTGCGTCGTGCGTGAGCATCGCGCCCTTGGGTGTGGATTCGGTGCCGCTGGTGTAGACGATCTGCGCGAGGTCGCTGCCTTGCAAATCCACATCGGGCGGCTCGGAACCCGCTTCGGCGAGCTGGTCGAATCGCAGCATGCCCGGCGCCGGATCGCTTGGGTCTTCGGAGGGCAACCAGAGAAACTCACCCACGGAGGTGTCGAGCGCCGCGGCTTCGCGCGCCAGGCCGGCCAAGCCGGAATCGGTGGCCAGAAGAGAGGCCCCGGCATGCCGCAGGATGTACGCCACTTCATCGGCCTTCAGCATGAAGTTGATCGGCACCAGCACCGCGCCGAGTCGTGCCAGCGCGAAGCGAAGGGCCGCGAATGCGTGCGAGTTTCGGGCGAGGACCGCCACACGGGCACCCTTGCCCACCCCTTGTTGTGCGAGGCCGCTGGCCACCCGGCTGCAAATGGCATCGAACTCCGCATAGGTCCACCGCGTGGTGCCGCAGGCAATCGCCAGTTTGCCGGGCTCGCGCCTCGCGCTGCGTCGCAAAAGGTCGGCCAGCGTCTGGCGGCGGGCTGTCTCATGAGTCATCGGGCGTCTCCTTGGGCGGGTCACCGCGAGGATAGTGCCCGTTCGACGCCATCGCCAGATAGGTGTATTGCTAGGTCCGCATCGGCGCGCGGCTTCGGTCGTTGTTGACCGTGACGAACTTGCTCAGGAGCTGCATGAAGTCGCGCCGCTCTTCTTCGGTGAGCATGCCAAGGAGTTCGTTCTGCATCTCCTGCATGCCCGGCACCATCTGGGCCAGGAGACTTTCGCCGAGCTCGGTCAGCCGCAGTTCGCGCTGGCCTCGCGCCAGCAACTTGCGCGAGATCCAGCCCTTGCCCTCGAGACGTACCGCGATATCGGCGGCGCTGGACGTGTCCAGCGCAACCTGCTGGGCCAACGTGACCTGATCGATGCCGGGGTTGTTCTGCAGGGTGCGCATCACCGCGTATTGCACCGGGGTCACTTCACGCCCCAGCGTTTCGTAGAAGACCGACACCGAGATCTGGTGCGCGCGACGGATCAGATGGCCCGGCTGGTCATTCAGATCGATCTCGACAGCATTGGATACTTTGCACTGCATGATGGCGAACGTAGTACTTAACTCGCCATTATCGAATGCTGTTTCTGCTCTACAAATCGAGCACCAGCATCGGCGAACGGGACCGAGAGCAACAGGGCGTGAACTGGTCGTTGGCCGCTTGCTCTTCCGGCGTGAGGTACATGTCCTTGTGGTCCGGCTCCCCTTCGAGGACTCGTGTGAGGCAGGTGCCGCACACGCCCTGCTCGCAGGAAGTCGCGACCTCCACGCCGATGGCAGCCAGCGCCTGTACCACCGTCTGGTCCTTGGGCACGGTCACCACGCGACCCGAACTCGCCAGCTTGACTTCGAACGACGCGTCGGCATCCGACTTGGCGATCTCGGCCGAGAAGAATTCATAGTGGAGTTGCTCGGCCGGCCATCCCGCGGTGCGTGCGGCGTCGAGTACCCAATCCATGAATCCCTTTGGGCCGCAGACATACAGGTGTACGCCCGCTTTCGGCGTGCCGACCAAGGGCCCGAGTGCGAGCTTCTGCGAAGCATCGCCATCGTCGAAGTGAAACTGAACCTGCGAGGCGAAACTCGATTGCCCGATCCTGTCGACGAACGCCGTCCGCTCGCGCGACCGGGTGCAATAGTGCATCTCGAAAGAGCCACCCGTCATGGCCAGCCGCTCGGCCATGCACAGAATGGGCGTCACGCCGATCCCGCCTGCAATCAGCACACTGTGCGTGGCACCGTTGGCAAGCGGAAAGTGGTTCTTCGGCGCACTGATACGCAGAGAAGCGCCCTCTTGCATCGCGTCGTGCATGGTCCGCGAGCCGCCCCGCGAAGCGGGATCGCGCAAAACGCCGATCAGGTAGCGATGGCTTTCGCGCGGGTCATTGCACAGCGAATACTGTCGCGTGACGCCGCCGGGCATATTCACGTCAATGTGCGAGCCCGCCGAAAACGCCGGCAGCGGTCGACCATCCGCTTGCACCAGTTCGAAAGTGCAAATGTCGACCGCCTCCGTCTGCTTGCGCGCGATGCGCACCTCCAGTTCAGCGGCATTCATGACGTCACCGCCTGGCGTTCCTCCGCCATCAATCGATCGAGCACGCGACGCGATTGCACTCCCCCGGCGTCGATGTTGAGCTTGAGCAACTGCCGATCCGGGTAGGCGAGATGATTGCGTTGCTGCGATTCGAGCATCTCCAGGTCTTCGCTGAAGATCTTGTGCTGGCCGTCGCGGATGGAGGCGGTCAGCGCCTTGTCGTGCGGCTGGAAGTTGCGCGCCATGCCCCAGAAGTACCAGTGCGAAGTCTCGGTTTCGGGCGTGATGAAGTCCACGACGATGCTGGACACCTTGTGCGCCGGGTCCGCGTTGTAGCCGCCCTTACCCGCATGCGCGACGCCGACTTCGATCATGACATGGCTCGGCGGCGTGAAGCGGCAGATTTGCCAGCGATCGACCGGCACGTCGTCGGCGAGGTGATTGCCGCGCAGGGCCATCCGCCAGAAGGGTGGCGCGGAAATGTTTTCCATGAACCGGCTGGTGACGACCATGTCGCCCTCGACCTTGGTCGTGGTGGGCGTCTCGTCGATTTCCTTTTGGCCGATGCTGGTGGAATGCACGTAAGTCTCGTGCGTCAGATCCATCAGGTTGTCGATCATCAGGCGGTAGTCGCAATTGATGTGGAACAGTCCTCCGCCGTACGCCCAATCGGGGCTCTCGGCCCATTCGAGGTGATGCAGCTTGGCCGCATCGGCGAGTGCCGGATCGCCCGGCCACACCCAGACGAAGCCATAGCGCTCGATCACCGGAAAAGTCCGGATCGCGGGAAATCCGCGAACGCGCTGCCCGGGCATGGCAATGGTCTTGCCGTCGCAGCCCATTTCGAGGCCGTGATAGCCGCAGACGAGCTTTCCTTCGACCACCTGACCCAGCGACAGCGGAGCGCCGCGGTGGGGGCAGAAATCTTCCAGCGCCGTGGCCTTGCCCTCGATAGCGCGGTAGAGAACCAGGTTTTCGCCGCAGATCTTGCGACCCAGAGGCTTGTCATCGATTTCGCTGCCCGAGCAGGCAACGTACCAGTTGTTCTTGGGGAACATGTGGGAACTCCTTGTGCTGTGGGGTACGGGAAAAGCGTTCGGAGCGCGGCTTCAGTGCGCGGGGATCACGTCGCCCGGCTGGCGCGGCGCGGCACCGCGCCGAAGTGCAAGCACCGAGACCGTCGCGGCCAGCAATGGCAGTGCGAACGCGTAATAGAGCTGAGGCGGCTGCCATCCGTCGTCGAGGAGCGCGCCCGCCGTGAGCGGCGCGACGATCGCGCCGATGCGGCCGACGCCGATCGCCCAGCCCATGCCGGTGGTACGAACTGCTGCCGGATAGATCGCTGGCGCAAATGCATAGAGCCCGGCCATCGAGGCAAAGATGAACATCCCGATCAAGAATGCAACGCTGAACGACGCGCTCAGATGACCTGTGACGGCGCCGAAAAGCGCCATCACCAGCGCCGTGATCGCCAGGTTCGCGCCGGTGAGGCGACCCAGATCGAGCTTCGACGCCAGCAGGCCGAAGACGCTGCCTCCGATGATGCCGCCGATATTCAGCAGCACGCCACCGGTGATGCCCTGGCGGGCAGAAAGGCCAGCGGAAACGAGCAGCTTGGGCGTCCAGCTGAGCGCAAAGTAGAAGCTGAACATCAACAGGAAGAACGCGAGCCAGAGCAACAAGGTCGACCGGCCAAGGCCGCCGGCGAAGAGCCCCGAAATCGAATTGGACGAGCGCAGCGCTTCGGCATCTCGCGGCGGCAACTCGGCCAGTTGCGGGCGTTGCATCCGTTGCATCAAGACGTTGAGCTTGCGCAGCGCACCGCGGGGACGCTTGGAAGCGAGGAAATCCACGGACTCGGGCAACCGCCAGATCACGAGCGGAATCATGGACGCGGTGGCCAAGGCACCAAAGACGAACACCGAGCGCCAACCGTAAAGCTCGAGCAGCACAGCCGCGATGCTTCCGCCGATGGTCGCGCCGATGGGATAGCCCGTCGCCTGCAGCGCAACCGCTGTGCTGCGCCATTTGTTCGACGCGTATTCCGACGTGATGACGCCGACGCTGGCGAGCATTCCGCCAATGCCGACGCCCGTGAACGCGCGAGTGGCCGCCATCTGGATGCTGTCTTGCGCAAGCGCGGAGGCTCCCATTCCGAGGGCAACCACCGTCAGACACAGAAGGATGATCGATTGGCGGCCGAAGCGGTCGGCCAATGGCGCCAGAAACAGCGAACCGGCAGCCATGCCCAGCAGGCCAGCGCTGAACAGCACTCCCAACTGCGCGCCGGTGAGCTTCCATTCAGCTGAAATGCTGGCAGCCGTAAACGCCATCACGAGCACGTCGAAGCCGTCGAGCATGACCAACGTCACGCAAATGGCGATTGCACTCCACTGAAAACGGCTCATGAGTCCTTGGTCGAAGGTGCGGCGCAAATTGGTGGTCATCAAGTTCTCCGGATTGATGTCTGCCGCGTCTTCGGTGCGCTTTTGAAGCAGTTGTGGGGCTCGAATCGATTCAGTGCGCTGAATCAATGTCGATAAGTGTACTGAATGTCCTTGACATTCCGATACCTAGTGTTAACCCGTAGATGGTTGTGGCGCGAGACTTGACGGTTCCAGATGCGAAAAAGCCCCCGAGCTAAATCAGCGCGGGGGCTCTTGGGATCGTCAAAGACGATGTCTGGCGGAACCGGAGGGATTCGAACCCTCGATGAGGCTCTACACCCCATACTCCCTTAGCAGGGGAGCACCTTCGGCCACTCGGTCACAGTTCCTGAGCCAACGATTATGCCAGCGTTCAGGACGCCGGTTGGTCCAAATCGAAGGCTTTATGCAGCGCGCGTACAGCGAGCTCCATATATTTTTCGTCGATCACAACTGAAGTCTTAATTTCGCTGGTCGAGATCATCTGGATGTTGATCCCCTCCTCGCTCAACACGCGGAACATCTTGCTTGCAACGCCAACGTGGCTGCGCATGCCGATGCCGACGATGCTGACCTTGCAGATCTTGGTGTCGCCCACGATATCGGCCGCACCCAGGGTCGGCAGGACCTTGGCCTTGAGCAGGTCGATCGCCTTGGCGTAGTCGTTGCGATGAACCGTGAAGCTGAAGTCGGTACGCCCGTCCTTGCTCAGGTTCTGGATGATCACGTCGACCTCGATGTTCGCGTCGGCAATGGCGCCGAGGATGTGATACGCGATGCCCGGCTTGTCAGGCACGCCGAGCACGGAAATTTTGGCTTCGTCGCGATTGAACGCAATGCCGGATACGACGGCTTGTTCCATGTTTTCGTCTTCCTCGAAAGTGATCAGCGTGCCGGATTTGGCCTCTTCGTCGATATCGATGTCCCACGACGTGAAGCTCGAAAGCACACGCAGCGGGACCTTGTACTTGCCGGCAAATTCGACCGAGCGGATTTGCAGGACCTTGGAGCCCAGGCTCGCCATTTCGAGCATTTCCTCGAAGCTGACCGTCGCCAGGCGACGTGCATCAGGCTCGACGCGCGGGTCGGTGGTGTAGACGCCGTCCACGTCGGTATAGATAAGGCACTCGCTGGCCTTCAGCGCCGCCGCAATGGCGACTGCCGAAGTGTCGCTGCCGCCGCGGCCAAGCGTCGTGATGTTGCCGGCATCGTCCACGCCCTGGAATCCGGTGATGACCACCACCTTGCCGGAATCGAGATCCGCACGCACGCGTTCGTCGTCGATGCTCTCGATGCGGGCTTTGGTGAAGGCGCTGTCGGTCTTGACCTGAACCTGCCAGCCGGCGTAGCTCACTGCTTGGAGACCTTCGGCTTGCAGCGCGATGGCCAGCAGCGCCGACGATGCCTGCTCGCCTGTCGAGGCGAGCATGTCGAGTTCGCGGTTGTAGTCGTCTCCGGGCTTGCCGGTGGCGAGTTCTTTTGCCAAGCCGAGCAGGCGATTGGTTTCGCCGCTCATCGCGCTGGGGACCACGACCATCTGATGGCCGGCGCGCGCCCATTTGGCGACCCGCTTGGCCACATTCCTGATGCGCTCGGTGGAGCCCATCGACGTGCCGCCGTATTTGTGAACGATCAATGCCATGGGTAAAGTCAAAGAGAAGAGTTCGGATGCCGCAACGGCGGCCACACCGGCAAAACGGCCCACACCGGCATTCATGCACCCGCCTGCAGCCTGATTCAGCGCAAAGTCTGTGAGCTACGGCAAGGGCGAAGAATTGTACCAACGCAGCGTGTCGCCCTCCCGCTCGACGCGGCCGGATGCGATCTTCAGTTGGATCCGATGGCCACGCGTGCTGCATGCGGCAATCTGGTCGAGCAGTTGCTCCAGTTGCGCCTCGCTGGGGACGGCGGCATGGTCGCGCTTCAACCAGTGGCGCAAGACGTTGGCAAGCCTCTCGCGCGGCAACGCGCGCAATGCCGCCAATGACGGCGGGGTGCCCGCGTCAAGAAGCTCGCGTGCCGCAGCATCCGAGAGCAGCGCAGAAGCCCGTGCCGCGTTGCGCGCCGAGCGTGCAAAGGTTTCGCGGTACTGCGGCAGCGCAGCTGCGAGCGCCGGCAGCACTTGTCGGCGGATGCGGTTGCGTGTGTATCGAAGGTCGGCATTGCTCGGGTCCTCGATATGCGGAACCCGTTCGGCGACGACCCATTCGCGCAGCGCATCGGCGTGCACCGCGAGCAACGGCCTATGGAACTCGACACCGTGCCGGCGCATACGCATCGGCATTCCAGCCAAGCCATCGACCCCAGCACCACGGCTGAGCGCGATGAGCATCGTCTCGACCTGATCGTCCGCATGCTGTGCAAGCACGACATGCGCGAGATCATGGGCCAGCGCCAATGAGGCCAGAGTGACGTAGCGCGCCCGGCGGGCCGCATCCTCGGGACTCTCGCCCGGCGCGTGCCGAGCATCGATGCGGCCTACGTGCAAAGGAACGCCAAGCGCCAGGCAAGTCGCGGTGCAATGTGCCTCGAATTCGTCTGCGGCGCCTTGCAAACCGTGGTGCACGTGGAGCGCATGCACTTGGCCAGGCCAGCGGCTGGCGGCAGCATGAAGCAGTGCGGTCGAGTCCGCGCCGCCGCTGTAGGCCACGGCAAACGGCAACGGCGCCGCCCATGAAGCCAGTGCATGGTCGGCGGGATTTTCCATCTTGGATTGCGCAACAGGCTCCGGCCTGCGCCGCGCCTCCGCGCCTACTTGCCGTTGTCGGCCTTGGTGTCGGCGAAGCGACCGTAGCTTTGCAGACGCTCATAGCGGCGATGCAGCAATTCCTTGACGTTCAGGTCGCTGACCTGGCGGAAGGCGTCGTTCAACGCGCGCTTGAGGAACGCCGCCATTTGCCGATGATCGCGGTGCGAACCGCCGACCGGCTCGTTGACGATCTTGTCGACCAGCCCCAGCGCCTTGAGTCGATGCGCCGTTATGCCAAGTGCATCGGCAGCTTCCTGCGCCCTGTCGCTGGTCTTCCAGAGGATCGATGCGCAGCCTTCGGGGCTGATCACTGAATAGACGGAATATTGCAGCATCAGCACCTGGTCACCGACCGAGATCGCCAGCGCGCCGCCGGAGCCGCCCTCTCCGATGATCGTCACGATGATCGGCACTTCGAGCTGAGCCATCTCGAAGATGTTGCGGCCGATGGCTTCGGACTGGCCGCGCTCTTCGGCGTCGATGCCTGGGTATGCGCCAGGCGTGTCGACGAAGGTGAAGACCGGCAGCTTGAACTTCTCGGCCGTCTTCATGAGCCGAAGCGCCTTGCGATAGCCTTCCGGCTTGCTCATGCCGAAATTGCGTGCGGTGCGTTCCTTGGTGTCGCGACCCTTCTGGTGGCCGAGCACCATGCAGGGCGTGCCATTGAATCGCGCCAGACCGCCGACGATCGACAGGTCGTCGGCAAAGTGACGGTCGCCGTGCAGTTCGACGAAATCGGTGAAGATTTCGTTGATGTAATCCAGCGTGTAGGGACGCTCCGGATGCCGGGCGATCTTCGTGATCTGCCAAGGCGTCAGGTCGCTGTAGATATCCTTGGTGAGCTGAAGGCTCTTCTTGCCAAGCTGATCGATTTCTTCCGAGATGTCGACTGCCGACTCTGTTTGCACATAGCGCAGTTCTTCGATCTTGCTTTCGAGTTCAGCGACGGGCTGCTCGAAGTCGAGAAAGGTTCGTTTCGCCAACGTCTTCTCCTGTTATTCAGTATGCGACCGGTAGCGGGTCGAGCGATCGCCAAATATACCAAGTCGCCACGCTGCAATAAGGGGCCCAGGCAACAGCCACCTCGCGCGCATCGCTGCGGCTGACGGGGTCGCCCGAGAAGTAGTTCTGGCTGATCCCGTTGATCAGGCCGAGGTCGTCCAGTGGCAGCACGTTGGGTCGCATCAAATGGAAGATCAGGAACATTTCGGCGGTCCAGCGGCCGATGCCACGGATTGCGACCAGTTCCGCGATGATCATCTCATCGGACATGTCCTTCCACGAGTCGACGTGCACGGCGCCCGAATCGAAATGCAGCGCGAGGTCGACCAAATACTCCACCTTGCGCGCCGAAAGCCCGGCCGCGCGCATGTCGTCGACCTTGAGCTTGAGCACGCTGGCCGGCGCCATCTTGCGAGGCAGTTCCGCGAAACGGTCCCAGACCGATTGCGCCGCCTTCACCGAGATCTGCTGCCCGACGATGCTTCGCGCCAGGGTCGTGAATGCGTCACCGCGCGACTCCAGGCAAGCGTCGCCGAAGCGCGGAATCAGCCGCTTCATCACGCGGTCTTTCCTGGCGAGGTGCTTGCAGGCCTCTTCCCAGTAGTCGGGGGTGAAAACCTGGATTTCTGGCTGCTTCGCAGACGGCATCGTTCTTGTCGCGTTCACTGAGCCGACGTCCATGTCGTGCCGGTCAGGGAGTCTTTCAGGACGATGCCTTGCGCCAGCAAATCGCTACGAATTCGGTCGGCTTCAGCAAAATTCTTCGCTGCCTTGGCTTCGGCACGCTGCTGAATCAGCGCCTGGATCGAGGCATCGTCAAGCACCGTACCAGCTTGCAGGAATGTTTGCGGATCTGAATGAAGAATACCGAGGCAACCGCCCAGCGCCTTCAAGAGCCCTGCCGATTCCGCCGATCGCGTGCGGTTGACTTCGCCGGCAAGGTCGAAAAGGACCGCCACCGCCTCGGGCGTACCGAAGTCTTCATCCATCGCCGCCTTGAAGCGCGCGGCATACGTATTGCTCCAATCGATGCTTGCCAGCGGCGCAGGCGCCACCGCAAGCAACGCGTTGTACAGCCGCTTGAGCGAGGCACGCGCATCGCTCAGGTGGGCATCGCTGTAGTTGAGCGGGCTGCGATAGTGCGCTCGCAGCACAAAGAATCGGATCGTCTCGGCGTCGAATTCCTTCAGCACATCGCGAATGAGAAAGAAGTTGCCCAAACTCTTGGACATCTTTTCATCGTCGATGTTGATGAAGCCGTTGTGCATCCAAATGCGAGACAAGGGCTTGCCGTTGGCGCCTTCGCTTTGAGCGATCTCGTTCTCATGGTGGGGAAACTGCAGATCCGCGCCACCGCCGTGAATGTCGAGGGTTTCGCCGAGCAGTTCGCACGCCATCGCCGAGCACTCGATATGCCAGCCCGGCCGACCAGGACCGAACGCGCTCGGCCACTTCACTTCGTCGGGTTCGGCCGGCTTGGCGCTCTTCCACAAGACCGGATCGAGCGGATCATCCTTGCCGTCAAGCACCGCAACGCGTTCACCGGCGTGCAGTTCATCCAGCGACTTGCCGCTCAACTTGCCGTAGCCCGGGAACTTGCGCACGGCATAGTTCACGTCGCCATTGGGCGCGCGGTAGGCCAGCCCCTTTTGTTCGAGCGTGGTGATCATCGACAGCATTTGCGGGATGTAGTCCGTCGCACGGGGTTCGTGCGTCGGCCGTTCGATTCCGAGCGCGTCGGCGTCCTCATGCAGCGCGTTGATCATCCGATCCGTGAGCGCGCGAATGCTCTCGCCGTTCTCGACGGCGCGTCGGATGATCTTGTCGTCGATGTCGGTGATGTTGCGAACGTAGTCCACCATGAGACCCGACACCTTGAGCCATCGCTGCACGACATCGAACGCGATCATCGAACGCGCATGGCCCAGGTGGCAGTAGTCGTAGACAGTCATCCCGCACACGTACATGCGCACCCTGCCTGGTTGCAGAGGAGAAAATTCCTCCAGTTCACGCGAAAGCGTGTTGTAGATGCGAAGACTCATGAAGCTCGAAAAGCGTCGGTTCGCGCGCGCCAAAACGGGCGAAAGACAGCGGGTTTTTCAGGGGTGAATGTACTGTTGGGACGAGGGGTTGGAGGTGGCCCCTCGGCTACAATTCCTCGCAGTATAAACGGCCACCGACGGATATTTTCCGCGTGTTTACGAGGCCCGTGTCCTCCCCAATACTCGAGGCTTCATGCAGAGCGCCGCTACCTTCACCTCATCGCTTTTTCGCCTTTTCCCTGCCCTTCTGGCGCTGACCCTGGCGCTGACCTTGAGCGTGGCACATGCCGACGACTATGGCGATGTCAACGCGCTTCTCCGCCAAGGCAAGCCTGACGAAGCACTTGCCAAGGCCGATGCCTACATCGCCGGCAAGCCTCGCGATCCGCAAATGCGCTTCCTGCGCGGCGTGATCCTCACCGAGCAAGGCAAGCAGACGGAGGCGATCGCCGCCTTCACGCAGCTCACGCAAGACTTCCCGGAGCTGCCTGAGCCGTACAACAACCTCGCCGCGCTGTATGCGGCGCAAAGCCAGTTCGACAAGGCGCGCGCGGCGCTCGAAATGGCGACCAAGCTCAACCCCGACTACGCGACCGCGCATGAGAACCTCGGCGACGTGTATGTCCGACTCGCGGCGCAGTCCTATAGCCGCGCAAAGCAACTCGAACCCGCCAACACCACGGTGCCGCCAAAGCTCGCACTGATCCGCCAGATGTTCAGCGCGCCAAACGCCGGTGACCTCCCGCCGGCACCCGCCGACGGCCGCAAGCCCGTGCGCCGGTAGGCCACTTCTCCAACGCGCTTCGGCGCAACTTTCGGAAAGCGACTCTCCCGTGACTCTTCAAGCCATCTCGCGCCGTGCGGCGCTGATTGCGGCCGCCACGCTGGCCATCACCGGATCTGCTTGGGCGCAGGCGCAGAACGCGCCGCGAGTCAAGCTGAGCACGTCGGCCGGCGACATCGTCGTCGAGCTCTACCCCGACAAGGCGCCGAAGACCGTCGAGAACTTCCTTCAGTACGTCAAGGACAAGCAATATGACGGCACGGTGTTTCACCGCGTCATCGACGGATTCATGATCCAGGGCGGCGGCTTCACGCCTGACATGAAGCAGAAGCCGACGCGGGCTCCAATTCCGCTCGAAGCCAAGAACGGCCTCAAGAACGACAAGTACACGATCGCGATGGCCCGCACGTCCGACCCGAATTCGGCGACCGCGCAGTTCTTCATCAACGTGAAGGACAACGCCAACCTCAATGCGCCAAACCCCGATGGCTATGGCTATGCGGTGTTCGGCAAGGTCGTCTCCGGCACCGAGGTCGTCGACAAAATCCGCACCGCCCGCACGGGCAACAAGGGCGGCATGCCTGACGTCCCCGTCGAAACCATCACCATCCAGTCCGCCACCGTGGCGAAGTAATCAAAGGAGCCCTCATGAGCAATCCCCAAGTCGAACTGCACATCAAGGACCAGGGCGTCATCACGCTCGAACTCGACCAGGACAAGGCGCCAAAGACGGTCGAGAATTTTCTCGACTACGTCAACAAGGGCCACTACGACAACACGGTGTTCCACCGCGTCATCCCTGGCTTCATGGTTCAGGGCGGCGGATTCGAACCCGGCATGTCGCAAAAGCCGACAGGCGCCGAAATCCAGAACGAGGCCAACAATGGCCTCAAGAATGACAACTACACCGTGGCAATGGCACGCACCAGCGCGCCGCACTCGGCCACGGCGCAGTTCTTCATCAACGTGGCCGACAACGGCTTCCTGAATCACACCGCACCGTCGGCCCAGGGCTGGGGCTATGCGGTCTTCGGCAAGGTCGTTGCAGGCAAGGAAGTCGTGGACAAGATCAAGGCCGTGAAAACGGGCCGCAAAGGCTTCCATGACGACGTGCCGCTCGACGACGTCGTGATCGAAAAGGCCGTCGTCAAGGCCTGACGTTCCCATGGAGGCGTTTGCAGAGATCGTGGCGCCGGTGACCTGGCGCACGGTCGATCTCATCTCCGACCTCCACCTGCAGGCCGCGGAACAGGCCACTTTCGACGTCTGGCGCGGCTACCTCGAAACCTCGCCGGCCGATGCGATCTTCATCCTCGGCGATCTTTTCGAGGTGTGGGTCGGCGACGACGCGGCCACCCTCCCCGGCTTCGAAGCTCAGTGCGCCGACGTGCTCCGCGTCGCAACGGCACGTCGGCCCGTCTACTTCATGCATGGCAATCGGGACTTCCTGCTCGGCCCCGCCTTCGCGGCGCAAAGCGGCATGACGCTCATCGACGATCCGACGGTGCTGGTCCTCCACGGCAAGCGTTGGCTCCTGAGCCACGGCGATCTTCTGTGCCTTGAAGACACCGAGTACCTGCGGTTCAGGGCACAGGTGCGGACGCCCGCCTGGAAAGACGCCGTGCTTGCGCGGCCCATCGAGGAACGCCGCACGCTCGCCCGATCGGTTCGCGCGCAGAGTGAAGACCGCAAGCACAGTCCCGACATGGTCTGGGCTGATGTTGATGCCGATGCAGCGCGCGACTGGTTGCACAAGGCGGGCGCCGCAACGCTGGTGCATGGCCACACTCACAAACCCGCAGTCCACCCGCTGGGCGAAGGGCTCCAACGCATCGTCCTGAGCGACTGGGACGTCGCCGCCCATCCTCCGCGCGCTCAGTTGCTGTGCATCTCCAGCGCCGGCGCCCAACGCGTCGATCTCCGCTGATGCTTGCATGGCTGCGCAAGCTGCGCGCGCCGCTCCGCATACCCGATCCGGCTTGGCGGGCAACGCTCGCGCGCTATCGCTTCCTTGCAGAACGTCCCGCAGCCGACATGGAACGCCTTCGCGAATTGGCGGCCGAATTTCTCCGCGACAAGCGCTTCCATGGCGCGCACGGTTTCGTCATCTCCGATGAAGTCGCCCTGGCGATCGCCGCTCAGGCTGTTCTCCCGGTGCTGCACCTGAAGGGCGGCCTCAACTGGTATGACGATTTTGTCGGCGTCGTCGTGCATCCGTCCGAAGTCGTGGCCCAACGAACGACCATTGATGCGGCCGGCGTAGTCCATCAATATGAAGAGATCGTCGCCGGCGAGGCCATGGACCGAGGGCCCGTGATGTTGAGCTGGCAAGACGTGCTCGCCAGCGGCGCAACTCAAGCCGAGGGCTACAACGTCGTGATCCACGAATTCGCCCACAAGATCGACATGCGAGGCGGTTCGGTCGACGGGTGCCCGCCCTTGCCGCCCAACTTCCGAGGGACCTCGAATGCGCGCGAAGCGCGTGCCGCGTGGATGGCAGTACTGCAACCCGCCTTCGATGCCTTCAGGGAGAAAACCATCGTGGCGGAGCGCTTTGGCGGGGAGCCCCCTTGGCTCGACGGGTACGGCGCCCAGTCACCGGGCGAATTTTTCGCGGTCGCTTGCGAGGCCTATTTCGTGAATCGCATCCAGCTTGCGGGTGACTTCCCCGCGCTGGCCGCCTTGTTCGACGATTTCTTCCTGCCGCCAACCGGGGCTTGATCCTCAGGAATCGGCCGGCGCAAAACCGGCCGATCTCCCTTACTTGCGAAGCAGCGCCTTGAGCGCGTTCTGCAGTCGGCGCGCGGTGGCCGCATCGTGCGGTGCCGCCAGCACTTTGCCGGCATCCTGGCCCCAGGTTTGCGCAGGCGTGGGGTCGCCGCGTCGCGTCAGGAGCTTGAGTTGCAATGCGCGGCGAGCGTCGAGTTGCTCCGCCGGCGTCGGTACCTCGGCGGCCATCTCAAGGCGCAGCAGCGCTTCGGCGGCCTCGACAGCTTGCACTGAAGGTGCCGATCCCACTGCCTGCGACCAACTGGTTCGCACCGCAGGCGTTACGGCACGACCCAACTCCTGCGCGCTCGGCAACTGCGCCGGATCGCGCTTTTCCCAGGCGCCAAGAACCTGCGTGAGTGCCTCACCATGTGCTTGCGCCGCAAGCTTGCGCAACGCGAGTTCTGCACGTTCGAGCGCATCGCGTTGCGCGCGGAAGGCGGCGTCGCCCAAGCGGGGGCCGCGGTCTTCGAACCGCGGCGGGCGGTCGCCGAAGCGACCAGCGCCCGCGGGGGCACCGCGCTCGGCGCCACGCTGCGGTCGGTCGCTGCCGGGGCCGGAACGACCGCCCGGGCCGCCAGGAGCCCCACGGCTGTCGCGGCGATCGCCGAACCTTCCGCCGCGCGCGGCCGGAACGCCTTCACCCTTCTTGTTGCCGGGTCGGTCATCGCCTCGCACGGCGATCACCGGCTTGGGTGCCGGCTTCGGCGGTGCCGCCGGAGGGGTGGCTTGGGCGTCCGCGCGCGCGGATGCATCGGCGCCATCGGCAGGCGCGACCAGATCTGGCGTGCCCGGCTCGGCGGCTGCCGGCTCCGCGGACACGGCGTCAGCATCTTCCGGGGAAGGCGCCTGTTCGGCGCTTTCGCTGAACTCGGCAGCAGCTTGACCGGGTGCGACCACTTCCGTCGCCCCCACCGAAGGGCCATCCGCTGCGGCGGAGTCTGCGGGCGCAGTCTTGGGCGCGGGCGCCGGCGTGGGTGCAGGGGCCTCGCCGCGGATGGCGGCTTCGAGCTGGGCGACTGCGAGGCGGATCTTCTGCGCGTCGCCGGTCGCGTTCGCGGCCTCGAGCGCCTTCGACGCATTCAGCACGTTGCGGTCGTGCTCGCTCATCGCTGCGGATGCCTTTTCGCGCTCGGCAGTCTTTCGGTTGAAGGCTTCGTCGATCGGCGCGCGGAATGCGTCCCAGAGCTTCTGCTCTTGACGGCGGTCCAATGGCACGGCTTGAGCTTCGGCTTGCCAACGCTGCTGGAGCGCCTTGACCGCATCGATGCGCAGCACCGGCGTGGCGCCGAGTTCGGCGGCTTCCGCAATCATGGCCTGGCGACGCTCGACGCTCGCCTTCTGCTGGGCCTCGAACGGCGCACGCGCGGCGCCGAAAGCCTCGCTCCACTGCGCTTGCAGATCGGCGAACACCTTTTCGCCAACGTGTCCCGCATCGCGCCAGCGATCGGCGAACTGATGCAGCGCACGATTGACCGCCTTGAGATCGGAAGTCTGGGCGTGTTCCGCGGTCCAGGCCTTGAGCTCTTCGATCAGGGCGAGGCGCTGGGCACGATGCTCGGCGGCGTCGGCGCGGACTTTTTCGAGCCAGGCCTCGACCACCTTGTGGGCTTCGTTGCATGCCTCATCGAATCGCTTCCAGAGCGCGTGATTGGGGACGCCGCCCTGGTCGGACTGCTTCCACTGCTCGCGCAGCGCGCGGAGCGTCTCCTGCATCTTGCGGCCGCCCAGGGCCTGGCCTTCGGGGCGCTTCAACAAGCCTTCGGCCTTGGCAACGAGTTCTTCCCGGACCTTGTCGGCGCTCCAGCGCTGCCAGCCTTCGAGTTCGCCAGCGGCCACCAGCGCAGCATGAACACGGGCCTCCAGGGGTGCGTCGACCAACCGGCCGTGCTCCTTGAGCACCGCGCGAAGGGCCGCCGCCGCGCCGGCACTCCCCTTGCCATGACCTTCAGCCGTTTCCTGCTCGAGCTTCGCGAGCGCGGCTTGAACCGCCTCTTGAGCGATAGCCCGTTTTTCAGGGTCGACCCTCGGGCCGGCTGGCTTCTGCGGAGCGGGAGCCGCTGCCTCCGGAGCACCGCCGCGCGCGATGCGCAGCTCGTCGGCCCAAACCGGCACCGGCGGGAGCGGCGCGGCAGGATCCGCCGCAGCGGCGAGCGCCTGCGCCAGCGCCGCATGGAATGCATCCGAGACCACCAGGAGTTGTGCCTTGGAGGACTCGAGTTGCGGCGCAAACTTGGCATCAAGGCTGCTCCAGTTGCTGTCGGCTGCAATCTCGGCGGCCTGTTGCTGCCAGTGCGCGACATCCGCGCGCAAGGCTTCTTCGGCGGCCTGCGCGTCGCGCCAGCTCTTTGTCGACAGCACTTCGAAGCGCTGCGCCAGAAGCACCGCCGCCTCACGATGCACTTGTGCGCGATGCTGAAGGTCTTCGATGCCCTTCACGCGCTCGGACAGGCGCGCCTTGAAGCCCGCGAGCGGTTCACGCGACAGCGGAGCACCGGCCTTGGCGGCGTCGCGCTGCCACGCCAGGGCATCGGCGATGTTCAGCTTGGGCTGGGCGAGCAGCGCTTCGGCCTTGTGCGTCCATTCGACGGCGATCGCCTCCTGGCCTTTGGCGCGCTTGAGTTCGTCGAGCTTTTCTCGCAGCAACCGCGCAGCACCCTTGTCGCGTCCGCTGAGTTCCTTGAACACGTCCTGCATTTGCTCGGGCGACGGATTGCCGGCGATCCACTCGCGAATGCGCTGCGCACGCTCGCCGGAGGTGGACGCCGTGAATGCGCCGCCGGTCAGGGTGTCGAGGGACTGGAGGTCGTGAGGCTTGGAAGAAGTTGATGTCACTGCGCGAATATCGTTATCTGTAGAAGAAAAGCGAAGGCGCCGGCAATTGCCGGCGCACCGCTCCATTTTCACCGACTTGCTGCCGCCCGGCTCAGCGGGTTGCGAGTTTCAGCTCGGCGACCGGTTTCCAATTGTCGCCCTCGGCCTTGGTCCGCACCGCGCCGAGGAAAAGACGCTCACTCGGCACCTTTTGGGCCAGCAGGTAATCGCGCACGGCCGCGCCGCGATCCACGGCCAGTTGCCGCATCGACTCTTCATCGACGGCGACGTTGGCGGCAAGCAGCTTCTCCATTTCCTCGGTTGGCAGATCCTTGGCCAATCCCACCATGTTCCGGGGCTTGGTGATCTCCGAACGTTTGTAGGCAGCGGCCAGCAGCGCCGGGTACTCGGCCTCCGTGAGCGGCTCGACGTCGGCCGCATTCTTGCCCGCCCGGACGGCGGCTCTCCGCTTCTCAGTCTGCGCAAGAGCGCGAACTCGCTGGCGCTGGTAGGCCTCGCGCTCGCGCTCCAGGCTGGCCGTGCCCACGACCGTCATCTGCAGGGCCGGCCGGTCGACGATGGCTTTTGCGACCTTGTCCAGGCTTTCCTTGGCTTCGGCAGACAGGTCGGAATTGCCCAATGCAAATACGATGGAGCTCGATTCGCCGCCCCCGCCTCCGCCGGTCAGCAAGGCGAAGGGCGCCGTCGCGGCCTTAGCAATCAGGTTGACGATAGCCTTGAGGATCAGCGGTCCTATGCTGAATTCCGGGTCGTTGATCGATCCCTTCAGCGGCAGATCGACGTCGATCACGCCGTTGCGATCGGCCAGAAGCGCCACTGCCAGGCGAACCGGCAGGCTGGCCGGGGCGCCCTCCACTTGCTCGCCGAACTGGAGTTGATTGAGGATCAGCCGATTCGACGCCGTCAAGCTGCCGTCCGGAGCGATCTTGTACGTCACGTCCATGCTGAGCTTGCCGCGCTCGATGCCGTGTCCCGCGAACCGGATTGAATACGGCGACAGAGGCGGCAAGTCGAGCTCGCGCATCTTGGCTGTGATGTCGAGTTCGAGCGGCTTGGCGAGCGGATTCAGCTTGCCGTTGATCTCCAGCGATGCCGTCTGCTGGGCTTTTCCTCGAAGCTCGAGGTCCGCCAGTGCGGGCCTGTCGCCCTGGGGCTTGGACGAGAAAGCGCTCAGCTTGCCCGTGAGCTCCGTCAGATCAGCCGAATAGTTGGGCTTGATGAACAGATCGGAGAAGTCGATCTTGCCGTTGACCAGCGCCATCGGCCCGAAATTGATGATCGGGGCCATTGGATCGGCCGGTTCCGCGGGCTGCGCACCCGCCGCGGGTGAAGCCGAAGGGGCCGAAGGCGCGCCGCCGACCACCAGTTCCGCGCCCGAAAGCGGTGCCTTCTCCTTCTTCGCGGCAGTCGTCGTATTCGTCCCCCGCCAACTGCGCTGCGTCTTGATTTCCGTTGACGGAGCGCTCGCGGCTGCAGTCGGCGTCGGCTGCCCCGGCTTCTTGGTCAAGTCCAGCAGATTGAGGCGCCCGGTCGGATCGATGATGACGCGCGCGAAAAAATCGCTCAGCGTGGTCTCTCGCACGTCGAGCGTCAGCGGCGAACCGGGAACCATGTTGACCTGCACGCCGCGCAAACCCAAGGTCTTCCAACTCAGCAGCTGGTTGCTGCTGGACGAGCCTGCGGTTTGCGTGAGGGCGGCGCTGTTGGCGCGGAAATCATCGACAGCGGTGTCCCCGGCCAACCGGACATTCATGCCCTTACCGGTGTCGGAATATTTGACGGTGCCTCGATAGCTCGCGAATGCGCGGCGGATGTCGATGTTCAGCGCGTCGGCGTAGTACGCCTTGAAAGCGTGAGCTGGAAGAGAAGCGACCAGGAGCCGGCCCTCGGCTGCCAACGGCTTCAGCGCCAGATTGCCGTCATATTCGAAGCGCCCCGGCTCTGCTCGGCCCGACCCGATTCGGCCAGACAGCTTGAGCGGCGAGACAGTCGGCGTATTGGGCGCGATCTTTTGCGCGTTCACCTTCAAGGCGCTGATCTCGAAGGCGACGGGCGTCGCGCTCGCGTTGTCCGCATAGGACACTGCGCCATCTTCCACTGCCACCGTGCCAATGGAAAGAGCCCATGGCTTGGTGTTCGCCGCTGGCGTGGATCCCTCGGGGGCCTCGGACGGCTGGGGATTCTTGGGCGCGGCCACCTTCGCGTCCACAGTGCCGCCGCGGCTGCCGCCGGCAGGAGCCTTCAGCCAGCGCTCGAACATCCATCGCTTCTCGTTGTCCCGTTCGACACGAATCTTGGGGCTGCCAGCCGTCAACGAACCGATCGCGAGCGTGTGCGCGGTCATGTCGACTTCGGCATCCTTGATCTCGAAACGTCCCAGGCTCGCCAGCGCGGTCTTTTGTTGCGTGAGCGCCAGCCCTTCGGCAACGACGCTGCTCGCCTTGAGCTTGAGCTCGGGTTGCGTCCACGCAATCTCGACATGCCCGGTCAGCTTTCCGTCCAGCGTCGGTTCAAGGCTTTGCGCCAGATAAGGAGCGGCCAGCGACAACGGGAGCGCGTCGACCTGAGTCTGGACGTGCGCCACCTTGTCGGTCGCTTCACCATTGAATTTGACGGCCGCGCCGCCGACGGAAGTCGAGCCGTTGAACGTCGCGGGTTTTTCCATGGGCCAGGTCACCGCATTGACTTCGACCGCCAGGTCCTTGACGTCGATGGCCGCTGCAGGTTGCGTGGTCTCGTCACGCCAGCCGATAGCGCCCTGTGTCAGTGCGACCTTGTCGACCTGAACGCGCCATTTGGGGGGCTCGGCGGCCTTGGCAGCGCCCTCTCCGTCTTGTGGCGGGGCCGGCACCGCGACGACTTTTTCCTTTGCGCCGGTGCTGGGGTTGATCGCCAGGAGGTTGATCTGGCCGCCCGGGTCTCGCGCCACCGCAAGTTGCGGCCCTGCCAGAGCAACTTCACTGAGGTGAACGACCCGCTCCAGCGGCCTGACGTCAGCCAGGGCGATCTTCAGCGAGTCGAAACCCAGAAGATCCTTGCCTTTGGTGTCCGCGACTTTGATGCCGTTCGCGGCGATGGTGCCTGTGATCTTGAGCCCCGCCGTAGCCGCCTGCTCGAAATCCACCTTCAGGTCGGCATCGAGCTTGCCGGCTTGCACCGACACGGGAAGACCGCCCGGCATGTACGCCAGATAAGGAACGAGGTCGAGCTCCTGGAAGCTCAGTTGCGCATCAGTCTTGTGGCTTTCGGCGAAAGGCGTGGACGATGCGGACGAATCGAACTTGCTGCCGTTGAGCACGAAAGCGAGCTTGGGCTCGGTCTTGACTTCCCGCTGAGAGGCCAGATTGCTCAGGAAGGGCACGTTGAGCACGAAGTCGCGCAGTTCGTGCTTGCGCTTGACCTTCTGGTCGTCAAAATCGAAAGACCCGCCCGAGATTCCGATGTTGTAGATGGCAAAGCGCGGAGGAGCGCCCTTGGGAGCGTCCGGCGCGGGGGCCAGTTTTTGCAGGATGTCGTCGATGTCGTACTTGCCGTCCTCAAGATGAGTCAGGAGGATCGCCGGCGAGTCGATGGTCACTGCATCGATCACCGGTGCAAACCGGAGAATGGACTGCAACTCCCCATCCATATAGATGCGCTTGATGGCCAACTGCGAGCGCGCGCCATCGGCCGTGGCGATCTTCAAGTCGTTGACGGCGAGTTCGAGCGTCCAGGGTTTGAAATCGATCTTGCCGACCGTGACCTGTCGGCCCAATTTCTCGCTCGCGATCTTCTGGATCTGGCTCTTGGCAATCGGCGGAACCGCCAGCCACGCGATAGCCCAGACGCCCAGAAGGACCAGCAAAGCGACGATCCCACGCCGCACCCATTTGTTTTGTTTCAGCCAAGCTGCATTCATCGACCGGGAGTGTGCCCGAAACAATTGAAGGCGAAACGGTGTTGACATTGAGTTGCCAAAGAAGAAAGCCCGGTGTCTCGACGCTGAGCCGAGACACCGGGCTTGATGGCGGGCGTAACGCCCATGCCATCGTTTCGCGCGACCGGAAGTTCAATGTTCCGGCCAGGCTGGCAGCAAGGGATTGCCACCATTTGGCCTCAGTCGCTGAACCGCGGGATTCCTCCTTCGGCTGCTGGACCTTGGTGATACGCCTCAATTCGAGGCCTCTTGAGCGTAGGCGCCTCGCGGAAAATTTTCAAGTGAGGTTTTCAATCGAAAATTGGTGCCCGATGCGTGAACTAACGTTTACATGAACGGCCAAGTTTTAGAATATCGATTGCATTCCTTATTCTTGACCGGGTATTTAGCCGCTCCTAGAATGCCGCAGCCCTGGCGCCGGACGGCCCAGGACTCTCACAACTCCGCTGCCGACTTTCCCCGGCTTTGATCAGGCGACCGCGCTCCTCCGCCATGCGCGGACCTGATTCGTACCAATCCAAGCGCTGCTGCGTTTTGCTTAGCCCAAGGGCATTGCGAACAGGCGCCGCCAGAAAGGAAAAAAAGCGATGAAGCAGGTGCTTGATGCCACCGCCCGAGGGCTACGTACCTTCGCGTCCGACGTTGTCGACGGCTTTTTCGAAATCACCCACAACGGGTTTGCCCTTGTCGGGCTCGCGATCGTCTTTGCCGCCATTGCCATGGTCGCTCGGCCCGATCTTCGCCAATCGGGTGAAGAACAACTCATGGGCTGGCTCCAGTCACGCAAGCCGGCCCCCGAAGTCGCTGCAACGACCGATCTCGAACCCACAGCCATTGAGCGGACCACGGCCGCCAGCCCTCAGGAATTGCCCAAGCAGCAAGCCGCCGTCGCGTACTGGCTGAGCAAGAAATACCGCGTGGCCGTCGAGCCCCTGACCGTCCTGGTCGGCGAAGCTTTCGAGCTCGGCAAACGCACGAAGCTCGATCCGACGCTCATTCTGGCGATCATGGCCGTCGAATCCAGCTTCAATCCTTTCGCCCAGAGCCATGTCGGCGCTCAGGGCCTGATGCAGGTCATGACCCGCGTCCACGGCGAAAAATACGAAAGCGCCGGCGGCACGTTGACTGCTTTCGATCCCGTCACCAACATGCGCGTCGGGGTCAAGGTGCTGCAGGAATGCATCGCCCGCGCCGGCTCTCTCGAGGGCGGCCTGCGCTTCTACGTCGGGGCAGCGAATCTCACCGACGATGGCGGCTACGCCTCCAAGGTCCTGGCCGAGCACGAGCGTCTGCGCCAGGTCGTCGCGGGGCGCGCACCCTCGATCATGGCTCCGTCGCCGGCAGCGCGCCCGAATCCTGTTCCCGTCGTGGGCCCAGCGCCCGCCAAGCAGCCGGCGACTGATCCCGAGCGCGTCGCCTTGCTTGGGGATTCGTAGGCTTTTCGAGACGACGGCGACCGTCGTCAGCTACACTCGGCCAGCACGCGACTGGCGATAGGCGCAACCCTTTTCAGGTGCTTTGCGCTGACGTGGACTACCACTGGGAAGCGTGCCGCCTGCAGTCTCGAGCAGGCGTTCCGCCGTTCGCCTGGGCAGCCCTTGTTTGGTTGAAGAACAAGGACCATCGTCTTGAAGGACTGCCATGTACAACCGCAATCATCTGGTCGAACAGACCGATCCTGAAATCTGGGCTGCCATCCAGGCCGAAAACGCCCGCCAGGAACACCACATCGAGCTCATCGCGAGCGAAAACTACGCGTCGCCGGCTGTCATGGCCGCCCAGGGCTCGCAACTCACCAACAAGTACGCCGAAGGCTATCCGGGCAAGCGCTATTACGGCGGTTGCGAGCACGTGGACGTGGCCGAGCAGTTGGCCATCGATCGCGCGAAGCAACTCTTCGGCGCCGACGCGGCCAACGTCCAGGCGCATTGCGGCGCCTCCGCCAACGAAGCCGTCATGCTGGCCTTCCTGAAGCCCGGCGACACCATCATGGGCATGAGCCTGGCAGAAGGGGGGCACCTGACGCACGGCATGCCGCTCAACATGAGCGGCAAGTGGTTCAACGTCGTGAGCTATGGCCTGAATGACAAGGAAGAAATCGACTACGACGCGATGGAACGCAAGGCGCATGACGCAATGCCCAAGCTCATCATCGCGGGCGCGTCGGCCTATTCGCTGCGCATCGACTTCGAGCGCTTCGCCAAAGTGGCCAAGGATGTCGGCGCGATCTTCATGGTCGACATCGCCCACTACGCCGGACTGGTCGCCGCGGGCGTGTACCCCAACCCCGTGCCTCACGCGGACGTCGTCACTTCCACCACGCACAAGAGCCTGCGCGGCCCGCGCGGCGGCATCATCCTGATGAAGTCGCAGCACGAAAAGGCCATCAACAGCGCGATCTTCCCGGGACTGCAGGGTGGCCCGCTGATGCATGTGATTGCCGCCAAGGCGGTCGCCTTCAAGGAGGCGCTCTCCCCCGAATTCAAGGCGTACCAGCAGCAGGTGGTCAAGAACGCTCAGATCGTCGCCGAGACGCTCACCGGGCGAGGCCTGCGCATCGTGAGCGGCCGCACCGAAAGCCACGTCATGCTCGTCGACTTGCGCGCCAAGGGCATTACGGGCAAGGAAGCCGAAGCCGTGCTGGGTGCCGCCCATATGACGATCAACAAGAACGCCATCCCGCATGACCCGGAAAAGCCGATGGTCACCAGCGGCGTGCGCATCGGCACGCCGGCGATGACGACCCGCGGCTTCAAGGACGAAGAAGCGCGAATGACCGCCAACCTGATCGCCGACGTGCTCGAAAACCCGCGCGATGCGGCCAACATCGAGGCGGTGCGCGCCAAGGTGAACGCGCTGACCAGCCGCTTCCCGGTCTATCGCTGATCCCATGACTGCCGTGCCCGGCGGAGCCGCCGCATGAAATGCCCTTTCTGCGGCCACCTCGAAACGCAGGTCGTCGAGACGCGCGTTTCGGAGGACGGCGACTTCGTCCGCCGCCGCCGGCAGTGCAGCGCTTGCGACAAGCGCTTCACCACCTACGAGCGGCCGGACGTGAACTTTCCGGTCGTGGTCAAGAAGGACGGCAGCCGCGCCGACTTCGTGGCCGCGAAGGTCCGCGCCTCGATGATGCTGGCGTTGCGCAAGCGCCCGGTCAGCATCGAGCAGATCGACACGGCGTTGCTGCGCATCGAGCAGAAGCTGCTTTCCAGCGGCTTGCGCGAGATCGAATCGACGAAAGTGGGCGAGCTCGTGATGCGCGAGCTCAAGCGACTGGACAAGGTCGCCTACGTCCGTTTTGCTTCGGTCTACCGCAGCTTCGAGGATGTGGACGAGTTCAGGCAGTTGCTGAGAGACATCTAGCGAGAATCAACCTCAACCCTGCAGTCCCAAGGGGGCGCAGGGCCGCGGAGCAGGTTATCCCTTGCCGCAACTGCCCCCGCCGCAGTCACCTTTTTTGTCGGGGTCACAAATCCGTGCCCGGCCCGATACGGACAGAACGACGGCACTGCGTCGTCCCGTCGATGCCCTGAATGTCACGCACCCGGCGCTCGCCCGCGAAAAGCCATTGGCATCGAAGGCAATCGATTTGTCGAAGCCGTTGCCGGTGCTGGTATCGACTTCGATTCCAGTCCTGAGCGCTTCGAATGTGCGCAGCACTGCCGACTCGTCATCCACCGCAGTGGTCACCTCCCATCCATTGTTCCAGTCGCGACTCGTTGCGGTCAGCGTTGTCTTTTGCGAACGCTTCATGGCCTCCGATCGCGCAAGACTCAATGCAGCAATGAAATCGCTCGCGGTCGAGGCGAGACGTTGATTGAGCAGCAGATCCCTGAAGCTGGGAACGGCGACTGCGCTCAGGATTGCGACGAGCGCAACAACGATCATCATCTCTATCAATGTGAACCCGCGGGCACCGCAGCGATATGCAGGGCGAAAGACGCGTGCGTTCATTGCCAGCACCTGCTTTGGTCGTCGCCGTCGCATCCCTTGACTCCGGTGCTTTCGAGCCAGATGTTGCCTACGGCAGGATCGGAGAAGCCGGCCCTCAAAGTGGCAGTCAGCCGGATGCAATGGCCAGGATCATCGCGTCCGTCGCATGCGCCGAGAGCGATCTCGTACTTGCTGTCGCCTTCGCTGTCGCCCGAGCCTGTCTTGTAAAGCGCCTTGTTGTACCTTGCGCGCTGCGTGTAGACGCGCTCCTGCTGCTGCATTTCCTGCATGAGTGCGGTACGAGCTTCAGCGCGCCAACCCTTTCGGACGGAATCCATGTACGACGGATAGGCGATAGCGCCAAGGATGGCAACCAGCGCCACCACGATCAGCATTTCGATCAGCGTAAAGCCGCCAGACAAGCACGGCCGTTCGGTAGCCGAGTGCTTCATTTGCGGATGTCCTTGAAGTTGAGCACTTCGCGCCAGTTGAGACGGCCGGCAATTTGCGAGATCACGCCGCCTGCATCGCCTGCGATAGGGCTGACGATTGCACTCCCCGGACGGGAGCCCTCTCCCGAACCGAGGTTGATGACAGAAACCTTCTTGCGCTCGATGCGCCGGCCAAAGGTATCGGTCGAGCTGAAAGCGCCCTCGCCTTCCTGGATCAACAGCGGCGCCCCGAGCACACCAACGGTGGACGGAATGCAGGTGCTGCCCGATGACAGTCCGGTCATCGCATTCACCGCGCAGCTGTGCCCGCCGCCCCCGTTGCCTTCCAGGCCGCAAACGTTCGAGTCCGGAATCAACGTGTTGAACACCAAATAGCCATCGCTCAGCACCATTTGGGAAACTTGGCGCTCTCCTTGGCTCTCCGCGTCCGGCAGATCGAAGTACCAGCCTCGACGGTGCGGCGTCTTGGCGTTGTAGTTGCCGTAGACGAAGGCATCGCCGGAGATGGTGAACTGACCCGCGTGCTCGATATCGGCCTTCACCTGTCGCTGCTGCAAGTGCGTGCGAGTCTCGCTGTCGGAGATGGCCATGCCGGTGTCGTATACGCTGTAGAGCGTCTGCGTGTTGCGGCTGGTCAGGTCATCGATTTCGACGAATTTGCCGGTGCCGAAGAGCACGATCGCACCACCGTTCGGCCCTGCACCCACCTCCGGCGCAATTGTGATGGGCTGCCGTTTGCCCGCATCGTCTTTCGCGACCATGAGCGGTGCACCGCTCAGTGCCAGCGCGCCAGACTTGGCCGACTCGTTCCACGGCGCACTCTTGGTGAAATCGAACTTCCACAAATTGCCTTGGGTGTCGCCGGCAAAGAGCAGAAGGGTCGTGTTGTCTGCGCTTGTGTAGTCGCCCACCGGACCCAACGCATTGACGACAGTCGCATCGACCGGATCAGGCAGCACGATCTTGAAATAATCCTTCTCGATCACCCATGGCGTGTTGGCTTGCTTGTCCAAGGCCAGCAGGAACAGAGCCGCTGCCTTGTTCGGATTGCCGTTGTTGAAGCCCGAGGGCACCACGGCAAACCATCGATAGACGCCGGCCTGGCCAGCCGCGGCCGCCTCTGTCCGAAACTTCATGATGCGCGGCGCCTGAGTGACGTGTCCCATGTCCGAGTCATCCGCCCCCGTGAATTCCCACATCACCCGATCTTCAGAAAAGCGCGCCGGGTCGGAGATGTCCAGTGCGAAGACGCCGCGTGCGCCGCCGCCCATACCTGAGACGAGCACCGTCTTCGCCGATCCGTTTGCCGATTGGATTTCACCTGAGACGGAATTGCCGTCGACATAGGACTGGTGCCCATAGTCAGGTGACGTGTAGGCGCCGAGCCTTGCGTGCAACGCACGTGGCACGTAGGCAAACAATTCGTCGCCGCTATCGGCTGCGAAAGCGTGGAGCATGCCGTCGTTCGAGCCGACGTACACAGCCTGCGCAGCGGCGTTTTCGACCCACAGTGGCGCAGCATTCGCGATGTCGCCCATGACCGAATCACGTGTTCTGAACTGGCCATTGCCGCCTTCGGCTTCCTTCGAACGATCGCCGCGGAGATAGTCGACGCGGGCCTCGCCGAGATTGTCTTTTGTACCTGTCGCGGAATAGGGTTCCGTGTCCAGGCGGCCCTTCAACGTGGCGTCTTCTTTCAGCGCATTCCAGGTGAATTCAGCGCCGGCGCCGGAACTGAGCATGGTGAAGATGCGCCGTGTATCAGGGTCGCGAGCCTGGATCGGCGGATTCGCCTGAAGGTTGCCGGTCAGTCGATCGCCAGCATTCCAGATCGGCGTGGCGTCCTGGCCTGCTGCACCGTTTTCATGGCGCAACTTATAGGCGAGCACCGAGCCAGACCATCGCGTGCTGTCCGCTTGAGGAACGTAAAGCGTCCCCCCGGTGGACGCAATGCGCGAATTCGACAATGCACCCCCTGCAGGGCTCCCGCTGCTCACGCTCGACGCGCCGGCACTTGCACTCGCAAAAATCCTGCGAACGGCCGCGACCATCTTCCGAGGCTCGTCGGCGAGGAAATATTTGGCCGGCTTGGGCTTTGCGTCGTTGTCGACACCGGATTGCCATTCGGCATTCGAAAAGGATTCATCGGCGCCCGCTCCGATGGAAGTCACGAATGGATTGCCATCGTTGTTCTTGTCGTCGAAGCCGCCGTACTTTGCGGCCAAGTAGAACGAACTGCCGCGTTGCTTCTCACCCATGGTGCCCGAGCCCGATTCGTCCATGTCGACGGCGTAGGTCTTGACGCGCACGCCCGGGTAATCGCCCCGAATGGATTGCGTGTTGGCCCAATAAGCCAATCCTGCCCATCCCAATGATCCTTGGTCGGCCCCGACATCCAAGGTGTCGATGTTTGCAGAGGTGATTGTTTGCCTGTTCGCAAGATGGTCGGTATAGGCAATAGCGCGCGGCCCCGCATCATTGCCGCGCGTCATCAAAGTGGCATTGCTTCCCGAAGGACCAGGGTATGAAAGAGCCTCATTGTTCTCGAATGCCCCGACGATCCTCGACCAGAAAGCAGTGTCAGGATCCGCGGCCTCTACCTGGCGAAGCCCGGCCCATCCGTCCAGTCCATCCGTCATCAGCCCTGGAAGAGAGCCGTCATGGTCCGTGTAAGGACTTCCGATCACGACAACATGATTGCGCTGGCAGCTTGAGACTACAGGGTCCCAACCGCTCTTTGCACCTGCGCCCCAGCGGCTCGTCCCGTTGTAAACAGGAAATCCGTCTCCCATGGCTGCAGTGATGTTTCTGGTGGCAGCGGTCGTCGGTTCCAGCCCCTGCAAATACCGGAGAGACTCGTAATACATCTCGCCGGCCGGATCGAGATCCTTGTAGTTGGCGATTGCAGAACCGGTGCGTCCGTATTGATTGATGTAGTTAACGACGCCGCTGGTCCCTTCGCTGCTCGACAGGGGGTTTGCCAGGAACACCCCGCTATCGGCATCCCATTCGGCTTCGGCGTTGGCGAGCTTCTCGAACTTGTCGCTCTCCGTCGTCGGGCCCACGAATTTCATGGGCGCACGCAGGGCACCGCCGTAACGGGCATTGCCCTGCTCCATCAAATAGCCGAAAGCCGCGAAGCGCATCTTTTCTGCAAACGCCTGGATCGTGCCCGCTGGCTTGAATTCGCCATTTGGATATCTCACGCAAAGGCCGCTGCGAACGGGGCCTTCCGACGTCGAGCAAACCTCGACGCGCGCCAAATACGGCCCAGATCCATCAGGTCCAAAACTCTGATCCGTTCCGGGGTTGCTGCATGTTCCGGACGACGTCGGCCCCACGAACAAAAGATTGCTGCAATTGGAAAAGTGCAAAGTGCCGTCTTTCTCGACGCCCCCCTTCGCGACCAATGGCGTCAACTTGTCGAGATGGCCCTCCACAGACCGTTGGGAAAAATGGCTCGAGTTATAGAAGTCGGACGGAAGCACCGCGCGTTGGAGCACGGTGGCGCTCGGTGTGTCTTTCACACGATCGCCGCCTGTCAACGCGTATCGCAACATGTCCACGGCGGACGAGGCGGCCCAGTTCAACAGGTTGCCGCTCCATTGATCCGAACAGGCGATGGCCCCATTCGAGATGCTCGCCGTCGCGGTCCGCTTGAAATACCCGTCCGCCGTCGAATAGTCGTAGCACCCCATCGGGTCCCAATAGCCGACATAGGCCGCCTTGATGTCGAAAGGGGTTCGATACGCAGCTCCTGTTGTCGAGGATGTGACGGAGAGGTCCAACACCATGTTGGGCTTGACCGGCAATGACGCGGCGTAAAGCGGCAGATCCGGAAGGACAGCGTCTGGCGGAGCCTGAACACTAGCGGCCCATGTGGACATGCCGGCGACATAAAGGGCCATAGCGAAGGCGGCCCTTCTCAAATCATTTTCTCTAATCCCGAACAATTTCAACTCCCTTGCTGATCTTCTTATGGGCAACCGCTACTGACGATTGGCTTGTGCAAACTCGTCTGTAGAACCACCTGCGTTTCTTTCCTGACACCAAACCCGATGGCCGTGACCCGAAATAGATAAGTCGTCTTGCCGGCACTCGCGCTTTGAAGGCGATCGGACTCCCACCCCCCGTTGTTGCGCATGGCCTCTATGACGTAGCGTGGCGGAGCAGCGGGTGTCGCGCCTGTGCCGGTCACGTATTTCTGTCCAGTGAAGGCGCCGTATTCAACCGATGTGCGGCTTTCAGGCGAGAGATCGGCGCGCATCCACGCCGGCGTTGCGCCGCTTTGCGCGGGAGCGCAAAGGCCTTGGTTATTTCCGGCGCTGCCGCACCCCGGGACGAACGCCGCCACATCCTTGCTGTTGAACAGGCAAAGACGCGAAGAGGTGTGCTTGTTCGGTCCCAGAACATCGAGTTCGGCATCGATCAATGCCGCCTCCGCGGCCTGGAAGGCGATCTCCCTGTCTCGATCATTCCTTGCCGCAACTTCATCGACGACCGAAAGCTGCGCCGCACCCAATCCCAACACGGTGACGACGATCAACAGGAGCAGCACGACGATCAGCGAGAAGCCCGATTCGCGACTCATGCGGGATTCCTCGCTGCGTTTCGCAGCTTGACCGTGAATGTCGCAACGGCACGAAAGCGGCCGTCGTCCGGCGGATCGAAGTAGATCTTTTCAAAACCCTTGCCTAGGGGGTAGAGCCGATAGTCTTCGTCGCTGACTCGTCTCAGGTCACCGTTCCGGCGATTGCTCCGAGCCACCACGCCCACGCGAACTGCCACGACCTTGCGCCACTCGCCATTGACGCTCCCCCCGCCCGCAGCTTTGGCCGAAATCTCCCTGGCCTCGAGCCACGCATCAGGCACGCCGTCGCCGTCGCCGTCATGCCCGTAGACGACCTTGAATTTTTCGACACCGCGCGCCAAGGGCTGCGAATACAAGGACCCCGTGCTGGATGGCGCCTTGCAGTAGAGCTCGGGCTCTCCATCGTCCGCGCGAGCCACGAAGAAGAAGCTGGACACACGGCCACCGGTGGGAGAAGCCTCGGCAGGTCCAGCGTGAGCCACACCCAGGCAGTCGATGATGGTCCCGTCGTCCTTGCCGGCATCGTTGGCGCTGCTGCGGCCGAAGAAGCGAACGACAAGCGAGTCGTTGCCCGCGCTCAGGTCGGTGTCGTCCTCTCCGAAGCTGTTGCCGTTCTTGCCGACTGCCGTGTTGCTGGCACCCACGACAGGAAGGTCGAAAAGACCATCGGCACCATCGAGCGGCGCTGCGTCGCCGCCGCCGACGACAACACCCTCCGTCAGGTGGTCAGGCGCATAGTCCGAGTAGCCCGCCTGACGAAGCTGCCCCTGCACCACATGACGCGCAAAGCGAAGCGATTCGTGGACCGCCTGGGCGTCGGCGCTGGTGTTGAACAGCCTCTTTCCTGCGAGAAAAGCCGTCGAGGCAGCGAGCACGATGACCAAGCCGACCGCCATGGCGATCATCAGCTCGATCAACGTCACGCCGCGTTGCCGCAATCGAGACTCCATTCAGGAACTCCCGCCGTCGCTCTCGGTATCGCCGTAGTTATGCCCCGGAATCAGCTGCATGACGATGCGAGGCTCTCGCTGGGCCATTTCGTCTTCGCTGCCGATTCGGGGCACCCAGCCCAGCTTGACGACGAGGTTGCGGCCCTGGTCGCTGCAGTTCCACACGTATCGGAAATCTTCCCCTTCTTCGCTCACCACGGCGTCATCGAAGCACACGACCACGTGGGCCCGCGGGAGAGCAAGTCTGGCACGTTCGACCCACTGCTCCATGTCCCATGCCGCCAGGCTCGCCTCGTCGCATGCGGCATCCATGCCGACGCAGGTGCCGCCCTGCCCCGGAAGCACATCCGTGCTCTTGAGGTCGACCAGATAAGGATTGGCCCGGGCATTTCGCGCCGCGACATTCTTGTTGACGCGCGTCTTCTCCGAAAGCTCACGCACGAGGTTGACCGCTTCGGTGAACGACGCCGATTCGCTGGTGCTCCTCACGGATGTCAACAACATCCCCACCATGCCCAGCAATCCAAGGCTGAGAACGACGATCGAGACGAGCACCTCGATCAGCGAAAAGCCTCCGGCCGGACGTTTGCTTAACGCCATGATTTTTCCTCTCCCTCTTTGGCCGCGCAGTCTAATGACGAGCCTTCGCCGTTTATCCCGGTTTTTCTACCGCTCGTATGATTCGGCCGGTGCGTCCCGCGATGTCCCTCAGACTCTCGCTCCGCGGTACTCCGTTCGACTACATGGTTGCTTCCGTGCCCCCACTCAATGCCGATGAACAGCAGATCGCCGCTGCGCAACAACTCGCGTTCGAAGCGCGCTATCTCACCGATCCCAATCCGCGCGTGGGTTGCGTCCTGACGGACGCCGCAGGCGAGGTCATCGGGATCGGCCATACGCAGCGCACGGGAGGCCCGCATGCCGAGGTGATGGCCTTGCAGAACGCTGCTGCAAGAGGTCATTCGGTCGCGGGCGCGACGGCTTACGTCACGCTGGAGCCTTGCTCGCATCACGGCCGCACCGCCCCTTGCTGTGACGCCTTGGTCTCGGCGGGCATTCGCCGTGTGGTTGCTTCCGTCTCGGACCCGAACCCTCTCGTCGGTGGCAAGGGCTTCGAGCGTCTTCGCGCCGCCGGCGTGGAAGTCGTGGTCGGGCCTGGCGCCGCGGAATCGCGCGAACTCAACATCGGTTTTTTCAGCCGCATGGTGCGCAAGACGCCGTGGGTGCGCCTCAAGGTTGCGGCCTCGCTCGACGGCAAGACGGCGCTCACCAATGGCGTGAGCCAATGGATCACTTCGGAACCCGCCCGCGCTGACGGCCATGCATGGCGGGCGCGAGCGAGCGCCGTGCTGACCGGTGTCGGCACGCTGATCGACGACGACCCGCGCCTGGACGTGCGCCTGGTCGAAACATCCCGACAACCGCATCTGGTGGTGGTGGACAGCCGCCTGCAAACGCCGCCCGAGGCGAAGATCTTCGGCGTCCCGGGCCGCAAGATCTGGATCTACGCCGCGAGCAGGGACGAGCCCAAAGCCCGAGCCCTGGAGGCGCGGGGTGCCACGATCACGGTCCTGCCCAACGCCGATGGCAAGGTGGATCTTTCCGCCATGCTGCGCGATCTCGCCGTTCGCGAAATCAATGAACTGCATGTGGAAGCCGGTCACAAGCTCAACGGCTCGTTGATCCGCGAAGGACTGGTCGATGAAATGCTGCTGTACCTGGCGCCCAAATTTCTTGGCGACGGCCTGGAAATGGCAAGCCACCCCTTTGCCGAAGGACCACTGACCGCGCTGTCGGGGGCCCTCGCGCTGGATTTCCGCTCCGTCGATCGCTTCGGAGCCGACATCCGGATCCTGGCCCGAATCGCAGGCCGGGACGCTTTCTAAGGCGTGCCCGCCGCCGCGCCCCACATCTCTGCGAAAATGCCGCGATGTTCACCGGAATCATCACCGGCGTGGGGCGCATCGCCGCAGTCCACGACCTCGGCAGTTCTTCATCCCACGGCAAGCGGCTCAGCATCGCGGTGCCTGACGGCTATCTCGACGACGTGGGCCTCGGTGACAGCATCGCGCTCAACGGCGCCTGCATGACCGTCACCACGCTCGATCCTCCGCAGCAACTCTTCACCATCGACATCTCGGCCGAATCGCTCGACAAGACGGCCGGGCTGTCGGAAGAAGCCGCGCGGGTCAATCTCGAGAAGGCTCTGCGCGCCAATGACCGGCTGGGGGGCCATATCGTGTCCGGCCACGTCGATGGCATCGGCACGGTCAGCCATTTCGCGCCGGTCGGCGAAAGCTGGGAGCTTCGCGTACTGGCTCCGCCGGCCCTCGCCCGCTTCCTCGCCTACAAGGGCTCGATCACCGTGAACGGCGTCAGCCTCACGGTCAACAGCGTGAGCGACGGCCCGGACGGAAGCGAAGTCAGCATCAACCTGATCCCCCATACGGTCGAAAACACTGCCCTCGGCAGCCTTAGGAAGGGCAGCCGCGTCAACCTCGAAATCGATACTGTCGCGCGCTACGTGGAGCGCATGCTCCAGGCGGGCGCCCTTCCCCTCCCAAAGAAAGACAACGCGCCATGAACGCCTCCGTCACGCCCATCGGAGCCCCGCGGGGCGTCCGCGCCCCGGCATCCATCTCGCCGGTCGAGGACATCGTCGCCGAGCTGCGCGCTGGCCGCATGGTGATCCTCGTCGACGAGGAAGACCGGGAGAACGAAGGCGACATCGTCCTGGCGGCCGACCACGTGACGCCCGAGGCCATCAACTTCATGGCGCGCCATGCCCGGGGGCTGATCTGCCTCACGCTCTCGCGCGAAATGTGCGAGCGGCTCCAGCTGCCGCCCATGGTGGCTCGCAATGGCGCCAAGCATTCCACCGCGTTCACCGTGTCGATCGAAGCGGCCGAAGGCGTGACGACCGGCATCTCGGCGGCGGACCGTGCTCGAACCGTGCAGGCCGCGGTCGCGCCGAATGCCGTCGCTGCCGACCTCGTCCAGCCGGGGCACATCTTTCCGCTGCAGGCCGTCGACGGCGGCGTGCTCATGCGAGCCGGCCATACCGAAGCGGGCTGCGATCTCGCCAGCATGGCGGGGTGCTCACCAGCCGCGGTGATTTGCGAGGTGATGAACGAAGACGGCACGATGGCCCGCCTGCCCGACCTGCAGCTCTTCGCGGCCGAGCACGGCATCAAGATCGGCACCATCGCTGCCCTGATCGAACACCGCAGCCGCACGGAATCGCTGGTCGAAAAAGTGGGATGCCGCGAAATCGAGACCGCCTGGGGCCCCTTCACCGCTCACGCGTTCAAGGACAAGCCGAGCAACGGCGTGCACCTGGCGCTGGTCCGCGGCAAATGGAACGCCAGCGACACCGTGGACGTGCGCGTACACGAGCCGCTTTCGGTGCTCGACGCGCTCGAACGCAATCGCGCCCTGCACTCCTGGAGCCTCGATGCCAGCCTCGCGCACCTGGCGGCAGAAGGCAAAGGCGTTGCCGTGCTGCTGAACTGCGGAGAAACCGGCGCCGAGTTGCTGTCGCAGTTCGACGGCACCGCGCGCCCGGCGCAGGCGCCCGAGCGCGGTCGCATGGACCTGCGCAGCTACGGCATCGGCGCGCAAATCCTGCGTGAATGCGGCGTGCACAAGATGAATCTTCTGGGCACGCCGCGTCGCATGCCCAGCATGGCGGCGGGCTATGGGCTCGAAATCGCCGGCTACCTCTCCAAGGACGACGAACAATGAACCACCCACACACAAGGCGGACCGCCTGATGCAGCACGCGAACAAGGGCGCCGACCTCGAAGTGGACGGCAAGGGGCTGCGCATCGGCATCGTTCAGGCGCGCTTCAATGAAGACATCACCAATGCGCTTGCCAAAGCCTGTCTGGGCGAACTCGCCGCGCTGGGCGTCGCCAAGTCCGACATCGACCACGTGAGCGTGCCCGGTGCGCTCGAAGTCCCAGTCGCGCTGCAGGCCATGGCCGAGCGCAACCGCTATCACGCGCTCGTTGCGCTGGGCTGCATCATTCGTGGCGAGACCTATCACTTCGAGCTGGTCGCGAACGAATCAGGCGCCAGCGTGAGCCGCCTGGCGCTCGACTATCGCCTTCCGATCGCCAACGCGATCCTCACGACCGAAAACCTCGAACAGGCGATCGCGCGCCAGACCGACAAAGGCCGCGACGCTGCGCGCGTCGCCGTCGAAATGGCGCGACTGCTCGCCACCCTCTCATGACCGAAGACACCAAAAGCCCGGGCGGCAAGCCACGCCAAACCCGCACGGGCCTCACCAGCACCGGCGCGCGAAAGGCTTCGGCCAAATCCACGCGCAGCCGCGCTCGCGAGTTCGCATTGCAAGCGCTTTATCAGCATCTGGTAGGCCACAACGAACCGGCGGCGATCGACGAATTCACGCGTGATCTGGCCGGCTTTCACAAGGCGGACGCTGCGCACTACGACGCGCTTCTGCATGGATCGATCGAGACTGCGCAACAGCTCGACGCACTGATCGTGCCGCTGCTCGACCGCAAGCTCGAGGAGATTTCGCCGGTCGAGCATGCCGTGATGTGGATCGGCGTGTATGAGTTTCAGAACTGCCCCGACGTGCCCTGGCGCGTGGTCCTGAACGAATGCATTGAGCTCGCCAAGGAGTTTGGCGGTACCGACGGCCACAAGTATGTGAATGCCGTGCTCAACGGCGTTGCACCGCAATTGCGCGCGCTTGAAGTCGAGGCCGATCGCGCGAGCGGAAAGGCAAAGCCATGAGGATTTCGAAGCGCGCGGAGCGCATCGAACCTTTCTATGTGATGGAGGTCGCCAAGGCGGCGTCCAAGCTCGCTCGCGAAGTGGCTCTCACCGACCGGCCGATGATCTTCCTCAACATCGGCGAGCCGGATTTCACGGCACCTCCGCTGGTGCAGGAACACGCCGCCCGCGCAGTGCGCGCCGGGGCAACGCAGTACACGCAGGCCACTGGCCTCGACCACCTGCGCGAGCGCATCAGCCACTGGTACACCCAACGATTTGGCGTCGAAGTGCCGGCACGCCGGATCGTCATCACGGCTGGCGCTTCGGCCGCGCTGCAGTTGGCCTGCCTTGCCCTGATCGAAGCCGGCGACGAGATGCTGTTGCCTGATCCGAGCTATCCCTGTAACCGCCATTTCGTCACCGCCGCCGACGGCCGCGCGGTGCTGGTGCCGACCACCGCCGCCGAGCGCTTTCAGCTCAGCGCCGCCAAGGTCGAAGAAGCATGGACCGACCGCACGCGCGGCGTGCTGCTGGCATCGCCTTCGAATCCGACGGGCACATCGATCGCACCCGACGAACTTCGCCGCATTCATGAGGTCGTCAGCCGTCGCGGCGGCATCACGCTCGTCGACGAGATCTACCTGGGACTTTCATACGACGACGCCTTCGGGCAGACCGCGCTCGCCATCGATGATCAGGTCATCAGCATCAACAGCTTCAGCAAGTACTTCAACATGACCGGCTGGCGTCTTGGCTGGATGGTGGTGCCGGACTCGCTGGTGCCTGCCATCGAACGCCTGGCGCAGAACCTTTTCATCTGCGCGAGCACGGTGTCGCAATACGCCGCGCTTGCCTGCTTCGAGCCCGAGAGCATCACCGAATACGAACGCCGCCGTGCCGAGTTCAAAGCGCGGCGCGACTGGTTCATTCCGCAACTCGACGCGCTCGGCCTCAAGGTGCCCGTGGTGCCCGACGGCGCCTTCTACGCCTGGGCCGACTGCAGCGATTTTGCCGAGAAGCTCGGCATCTCCGGCAGTTGGGACTTCGCCTTCGAAGCCATGAAGCAGGCCCACGTCGCCGTCACTCCGGGCCGCGACTTCGGCGCTGCCGATACGTCGCGCTTCATCCGTTTTTCGACGGCCAGCTCGATGGCGCACCTCGAAGAATCGATTGCGCGGCTGCGAGCCTGGGCGGGCGCCGCCATTCCCGCATGAGCTTTGCGCTGCCCATCCGCGTCTATTGGGAAGACACCGATGCGGGCGGCATCGTGTTCTATGCCAACTACCTCAAGTTCATGGAACGCGCGCGCACCGAATGGCTGCGCTCGCTCGGCGTTGCCCAAGGGCGTTTGCGCGAGGAAACCGGCGGCATCTTCGTCGTGAGCGAAACGCAGCTCAAATACCACCGCCCGGCACGGCTCGATGATGAACTGCTCGTTACAGCCGAGCTTCGCCAGATCGGCTCCGCGTCACTCATAATCGCCCAGCGCGTGCTATCAAAAACAGAGCAAGACGCCGATGAGGGCGAGATGGCGCACGCCACGCTCCTGTGCGAAGGCACGATCCGCATCGGCTGGGTCCTGGCCGACACACTGCGGCCCGCGCGCATCCCCCCTCAAGTTTCGGGAACCCTCGAGCGCTACGCGCGCTCCATGTCTCAACCTCTCAAGCCATGAATCAAGACCTCTCGATCATCTCCCTGCTGCTGCACGCCAGCATCCCCGTGCAGCTCGTCGTGCTGCTGCTCATCGTCGTTTCCGTCGCGAGCTGGGCCGCGATCTTCCGCAAGTACTTTGCGCTGAAGAGAACCCGATCGCTCAACGAAGATTTCGAGCGCGACTTCTGGTCCGGCACGAGCCTGAACGAACTGTTCTCCTCGGCCGCGCAGAACGCCAAGTTCGCCGGCCCGATGGAACGCATCTTCGCGTCCGGCATGCGCGAATACCAAAAGCTGCGCGAGCGCCACGTGTCGGACACGGGCACGCTGCTCGACGGCGCACGCCGCGCGATGCGCGCGAGCTTCCAGCGAGAACTCGACGCTGTCGAACAGAACCTCTCCTTTCTCGCAACCGTCGGCTCTGTCTCGCCTTACGTCGGCCTCTTCGGCACCGTGTGGGGGATCATGCATGCCTTCACAGGGCTCGCCGCGCTTGCGCAGGTCACGCTTTCGACGGTCGCACCCGGCATCGCCGAAGCGCTGGTCGCGACTGCCATCGGGCTCTTCGCGGCCATTCCGGCGGTGGTCGCCTACAACCGCTTTGCGCGCGAAATCGACAAGATCGCCATCGCACTCGAGACCTTCATCGAAGAGTTCTCGAACATCCTTCAGCGCAACCTGACGGCGCACGTGCATCCGGCATCCGTCACCGCGGCCACCGGCCGCTGAAGCGGAGCACCTCGCCATGCCAGCCATGTCCTCCCGCGGCCGCGGCCGCCGAACGATCAACGAGATCAACATGGTCCCGTTCATCGACGTGATGCTGGTGCTGCTGATCATCTTCATGGTCACCGCGCCACTGATCACGCCGAGCGTGATCAACCTGCCCACGGTCGATCGCGCCAACAAGCAGCCCGACAAGCCGATCGAGATCGTCATCAAGAGCGACGACGAAGTGCAGATCAAGAAAGACCCGTCCACCGGCAGCGGTGGCAGCTCGATCCCGATGACACAGATCGGCGCGGCGGCCAAGACGGCGCAAGGCGGCGACGCGGAACGCCCGGTGGTCATCAGCGCCGACAAGACCGTCAAGTACGAGACCGTCGTCAAGGCGATGAACCAGCTCAAGCGCAGCGGTATCGAGCGCGTCGGCCTGTCGGTGCAGACCACGGGCGCGAAGTAAGGCATGTCGCTCGCCTCAGATCGCCCCGAATTCGCGCCGCCGCCGCAGCGCGGCACGTTGCGCGCGGTGGTGCTGGCGCTGATCGCGCATGCGCTGCTCATCGCCGCCCTGACCTGGGGCGTCAACTGGCGCCGGGAGGCCGAGAACGACGCGGTGGAAGCCGAGCTGTGGTCATCGACGGTTCAGCAGGCTGCGCCGCGAGCTGTCGCGCCAACACCTACGCCACCGGTGCCGACGCCGACTCCCGCCCCTCCTCCGCCGCCGCCCCCGCCTCCGCCGCCGCAAGCGGTGAAGCCGCCGGAGCCCACGCCGACGCCGCGCGCGCCTGACATCGCCCTCGAACGCGAGAAGAAACTCAAGGAACAAAAAGAGCAGAAGGAGCGCGAACTGGAGCAGCAGGCACAGCAGCAGAAGAAGCTCGACGCCGCCAAGAAGGCAGCGCAGGAAAAGAAAGAGGCCGAAGCGAAGCAGCGCGCAGAAGACGAAGCCGAGCGCAAGAAGGAAGAACAACAGAAGCAGGCCGAACTGAAGCGCAAGCAAGAAGCCGAGGCCAAGCAGGCCGAAGCCGCGAAGAAGAAGGAAGCCGAAGCCAAGCAAGCGGCCCAAGCCGCTGCGGATCGCGCGGCGACGCTCAAGCGCATGCAGGCGATGGCCGGTACCGGTGGCGAAGGTGCGGCGGCAAAGGCTTCGGGCCCCTCTGGAAGCTATGGCGGCAAGGTCAACGCGGCAGTACGTCCGAACGTGGTATTTCCTGATGCGGATCTGGTCAGCGGCAATCCAGCAGCCGAGTTCGACGTTCGACTTGCGCCCGACGGAACCATCGTCGGAACACCGACGCTCAACAAGTCGAGCGGTTTGCCGAACTGGGACGAGGCTGCGTTGCGAGCCCTGCAAAAAACCGAGAAACTCCCCCGAGACGTCGACGGCACGGTTCCAGCGCGGCTCACCATCACGTTGAGGCCGAAGCGCTGACGGAAGGACGATTGCCATGCACACCCACGACCTGAGCCCGTGGCAACACGACCACCAGTTCGATCAAGGCAACGCCGCCGGCGAACGCGGCACGAAGCTCGTGATGTGGATCACGGCCATCATGATGGTGGCCGAAATTACTGCCGGCTGGGCCTACAACTCGATGGCGCTATTGGCCGACGGCTTCCACATGAGTTCGCATGCGGTCGCGATTGGGCTGAGCGCCTTCGCCTACGCCGCCGCCCGGCGCCACGCCAGGGACCGACGCTTCGCTTTCGGCACCTGGAAGATCGAAGTGCTGGGCGGATTCGCCAGTGCGATCTTTCTTCTGGTGGTTGCCGCGCTGATGGTCGCCGGCTCGGTCGAGCGGCTCATTTCCCCTGCCGCGATCCACTACCGCGAGGCCATCGTCATTGGTGCGCTCGGGCTGCTGGTGAACATCGTGTCGGCATTCATTCTGGGGGCTGCCCATCATCACGGCGGTGAGCATCATGACCATCACGCTCACGCACCTGCGCACGGGCACGGGCACGAGCACGGTCATGAACACCATCACGACCTCAATCTCAAGTCGGCGTACGTCCACGTGGTTGCCGATGCCGCAACATCGGTGCTCGCCATCGTCGCCCTCGTGGGCGGCTGGCTCTACGGCTGGTCCTGGCTCGACCCTGTCATGGGCATCGTGGGTGCGATCGTCGTGGCGCTCTGGGCCAAGCGGCTGATCGCCGATACGAGCAAGGTACTGCTCGACCGCGAAATGGATCATCCGGTGGTCGACGAAATCCGCGAAGTCATCGAAGAACAGGGTCACGCGACCGAGACTCGCGTGACCGACCTCCACGTCTGGCGCGTCGGCAAGGCGACCTACGCCTGCGCCGTGAGCGTGGTCACTCACGATGAAGAGCTGACTCCCGATGCGGTTCGCAGCTGGCTGTCGGTGCATGAGGAGGTCGTGCATGCCACTATCGAAATCAACCGTTGTCCTGATCGGACGTAGGCCAGCGAGTCCTTGACCTTGCCACAGTGGCAAGCTTTAGATTTGCGGCCCTGCGCTCCCATCGTTCCAGTGAAATTCCTTCGCATCTTCCTGCTGCTTCTGCTCGCCGTGTCGCTACCGCTGCGGGGTGCGATGGCCGAACCGCAGATGCACGCGCCTGTGCAGGCGCACGCATCGGCCGCTGCAGCCGATCATGGCGACCATGACGCCCATGGCGATCACGCCGAACATGCGAAACATGCGAAACATGCTCACGATCAGCACGGCAATTCCTTAGAGACGTCCCAGCAATGCAACCTCTGCTGCGACCTGTGCTCCCTGACCCCGCTCGCGAGCAGTTGGCCCAGCGTGCCAGCGCCGCAGGACCTTGCGCCGGTCGTCTTTCCGGCCCTTAGCGTTCCCTCTCCGGGCTATCTCCCGGAGCGCCAGGAACGCCCTCCACGAAGCATCTGACCTGACAGGGCCTCCTACGCGAGGCCACAAGGCGCTCGCGCGTCCATCGCGCGGGCCATGGTTGGCCGGGCCCGCGCCCGCGCCAACGATTCAGATGCTTCCAAAATGAAAATCTACGTCAAGACATTTGCGGGCGCGACGCTGCTCGTTCTTGCTGGCTGCGCCTCCTTCTCGAAAGACGGCGGCTTTGACAAGGTCGCCGAACTGACGAAGGAGCGCACCGGGCAAATTGCCAAATGGCAGCGCACGCCTTCGGACGCCGACTCCGTCCAGAGGCGCACCAGCGAAATCCTGGGTGAGCCGCTTACGGCGGACCGCGCGGTTGAACTCGCGCTTCTCAACAACCCCGGATTGCAGGCCAGCTATGCCGATCTCGGCATCGCCGAATCCGACCTCGTGCGGGCCGGGCGCCTCGCCAATCCATCATTCAGCTTCGGGCGGCTGAGCGGCGGCGGTGTCACCGAAATCGACCGCTCCATCCTGTTCAACATCCTGGGCCTGCTGACGATGCCTCTCGCCCAGGAGGTGGAGCAACGCCGCTTCGAACAAGCCCAGTACCAAGCGGCTTCCAGCACCGTGGCGCTTGCCGCCGACACGCGCAAGACGTTCTTCGGCGCAGTGGCCTCGCAGGACCTCGTCAGGTACTACGAGCGCGTCAAGGAAGCCGCGGACGCTTCCAATGAACTGGCACGGCGCATGGCCGAGGCCGGCAACTTCAACAAGTTGTCGCAGATGCGCGAGCAGTCCTTCCATGCGGACGCGATTTCGCAGCTGGCGCGTGCCCAACATCAGGCGACTGCCGATCGGGAGCGTCTCGTCCGGCTGCTCGGCCTGCCGGGCGGTCCGAACGCCTTGCAGCTTCCCGAGCGCCTGCCGGATCTGCCGAAAGAGCAGATGCAGTCCAAGGACGCAGAACAGACGGCGATGGACAAGCGGCTTGACGTTCAGCTTGCCAAGCGAAGATCCGAAGCCAGCGCGAAGGCACTCGGCCTGACGCAGGCGACGCGATGGGTCAACGTCCTGCAACTGGGCTATGCCAACAAGAGCCAGACGGGCGAAGCGCGAGAGAACGGGTATGACATCGAACTCGAACTGCCGCTCTTCGATTTCGGAACGACGCGCACCGCACGCGCCGAAGCGATCTACATGCAGTCGATGCAGCGCGCCTCGGAAGTGGCGCTCAATGCGCAATCGGAAGTGCGGGAAACGTACGCCGCCTATCGCACGGCCTACGACCTCGCCAGGCATTACCGCGACGAGGTGGTGCCGCTGAAGAAGCGCATCTCCGACGAGAACCTGCTTCGCTACAACGGCATGCTCATCAGCGTCTTCGAGCTTCTGGCCGATGCGCGAGAGCAGATCACCAGCGTCACGGCGTACATCGATGCGCTGCGTGATTACTGGATTGCCGAAACGAACCTTCAGACGGCACTGACGGGGCAATCGCCGGGCCGATCGCCGGGCCAGAACTGAAAGACCACCCAATGAACAACCGCAGAAACTTTCTCCGCACCGCCGGCGCGACGGCGCTGGGCACGGGCGCCGTGAGCCGCATCGGTGCTGCCTCCCTGCCGGAAGCTCCCGTCCAGCCGTCGCCGGCCACGCAGCCGCCGCTGGTCCCGAAAACAGGCCGCCCCTACAACCCCGTTGTCACCCTCAACGGCTGGTCGCTGCCATGGCGAATGAAAGGCGGCGTCAAGGAGTTTCACCTCGTCGCCGAGCCCGTGGTGCGTGAACTGGCGCCGGGCATGAACGCGAATCTCTGGGGCTACAACGGCACGAGCGTCGGCCCGACCATCGAAGCCGTCGAAGGCGATCGTGTTCGCATCTTCCTGACCAACCGGCTGCCGGAGCCGACGAGCATCCATTGGCACGGGATGCTGCTGCCGTCGGGGATGGACGGGGTGACCGGGCTGACGCAACCGGCGATCGCACCCGGCAAGACCTTCGTCTATGAGTTCGTCCTGCAGAAGCCAGGCACCTTCATGTACCACCCTCACGCCGACGAAACCCTGCAGATCGCGATGGGAATGATGGGCATGTTCATCGTGCACCCCAAGGAGCCGGACATGTTCAAGGTCGATCGCGATTTCGTCTTCCTGCTCGCCGCCTACGACATCGATCCCGGCGCCGCGACGCCGAGGGTGAACACCATGCTCGATTTCAACCTCTGGACCTGGAACAGCCGCGTGTTTCCGGGCATCGATCCGCTGGTCGCCAGGACGGGCGACCGGGTGCGCATCCGCGTCGGGAATCTCACGATGACCAACCATCCGATGCACCTCCACGGACACCATTTCGAGGTCACCGGCACCGATGGCGGCTGGGTGCCGCCGTCTGCCCGCTGGCCCGAGGTGACGACTGACGTAGCGGTCGGGCAGATGAGAGCCTTCGAATTCAATGCAACCGCCGGGGATTGGGCCTTCCACTGCCACAAGTCGCATCACACGATGAACGCCATGGGCCACGACGTGCCCACCATGCTCGGTGTCCACGGCCGCGGCGTCGCCGAGAAGATCACGCGGCTCATCCCTGACTACATGCACATGGGCGACCGCGGAATGCACGACATGGCGCAGATGCAAATGCCGCTGCCGGACAACACGTTGCCGATGATGACCGGCACCGGTCCATTCGGTGCCATCGGCATGGGCGGCATGTTCAGCGTGGTCAAGGTCCGCGACAACCAGAAGCCGGGCGACTATCGCGATCCAGGGTGGTTCAAGCATCCCGCCGGCACGCTTGCCAGGGAATACACGGGCGAGCTCCCAGAGGCTGTGCGCAGTCGGGCCCCGACGGCAGACTCACGTGCGGTCAACGCACGCGAGCCAACCACCCACCAAGGTCATCAAGGCAATCAGGACCACGGCGGTCATGGAGCTCACAGCGGCCACGAAGGCCACTGATCCCGCACTGGTCTCTTATTCGTACACGACGGCCGCCTTGCCGGCCTCGGCCTGCGCCATCCAGCTCGCAAGCGCCGCGTCGGTCGGAAAGAACTTCGCGCGCTCGCCCAATTGCAGTTCGACCTGCGCGCCGCCGCGCGCCATCGACAGCCGAACCCCCAGCCCTTGCTGCAGTTCCCCGTGCTCGCTCTGCTCGGTGCGCGGCGGAAACTCCCGTACCAGCCGCGCGATGTCCGGCGCCTTGCCATTGACTGCCACGCGCAGATATTTTCCGAAGCGGCAGCGCGCCGCCGCCAAGTCCCACACCTGCATGACCTGGAAGCGCGCCTCGAAGCCACCGCGGCCGGGCTGAAGGCGCCCGCTCACGATGACCAGCTCGTCTTCCTTGAGAACGTTGCGGTTGTTGTTGCAGAGTGCCTCGTCGGCCGTTGCTTCGATCGAGCCCGACTTGTCGTCCAGCTTGAAGATCGCCAGCCGGCCGCGCTGGCCGTTGATCACGCGGAAGTCGCTCACGATGCCCGCGATCACCTGCTGCTCGCGGCTGTCGATGAGGTCGTCGATCTGCCGCTTGCAGAAGCGCCGCACTTCATGCGCGACCTCATCGAAAAGATGCCCCGACAAGTAGAAGCCGATTGCCGTCTTCTCGTAGGTCAGCCGCTCCTTCACGCCCCACGGCGTGGCGTCGATCAGATCGGGCTCTTGCGTTGCCGAGCCGTGCTCGCTGTCTCCGAAGATGTCCACCTGCGCCGAATTGGCCTCGGTCGCAGCGGAAAACTCGAAGGCGCGGTCGAGCGAAGCAATCAGCGAAGCGCGGTTCTGCTGCAATGAATCGAAGGCGCCGGCCTTGATCAGCGCCTCGACCGTGCGCTTGTTGATGCGTTGCCGGTCCACGCGAACGCAGAAGTCGAAGAGGCTCTTGAACGGCCCGCCTTCTTCACGCGCCCTGACGACCGACTCGACGGCCAGTTGGCCCGTGCCCTTGACGGCACCGAGCCCATAGCGGATCACCTTGTCGTTGACCGGCTCGAAGCGGTAGTTGCCGCGATTCACGTCCGGCGGCTCGAAGGTCATGCCGAAATTCTTCTGCGCGTCCTCGAACAACACCTTGAGCTTGTCGGTGTTGTCCATTTCGACAGTCATGTTGGCGCAGAAGAACTCGGCGGTGTAGTGCACCTTGAGCCAACCCGTGTGATAGGCCAGCAGCGAGTAGGCGGCCGCGTGCGACTTGTTGAAGCCATACCCCGCGAACTTCTCCATCAAGTCGAAGATTTCGTCGGCCTTCTTCTGGTCGATGCCATTCTTGGCGGCACCCTTGCGGAAGATCTCGCGGTGCTCGGCCATTTCCTCGGCCTTCTTCTTGCCCATCGCGCGGCGAAGCAAGTCGGCGCCGCCAAGCGAGTAGCCGCCGAGGATCTGCGCGGTCTGCATCACCTGTTCCTGGTAGACCATGATCCCGTAGGTCTCGGAGAGCATGTCCGCCACCAGCGGATGCGGATATTCGACCGGCTCGCGCCCGTGCTTGCGCGCGACGAAGCTCGGAATCAGGTCCATCGGGCCCGGACGGTACAGCGCGTTCAACGCGATCAGGTCTTCAAGACGCGTCGGCCGCGCGTCCTTCAGCATGCCCTGCATGCCGCGCGATTCGAACTGGAACACGGCCTCGGTCAAACCGTCCGCAAACAGCTTGTAGGTGTGCGCGTCGTCCAGCCGGATGTTCTCGTAGGCGAAGTTTTCCTGGCCCTTGTGGCGCCTGATGATGAATTCCTTCGCAATCTCCAGGATCGTGAGCGTCGCCAACCCCAGGAAGTCGAACTTCACCAAGCCGACAGCCTCGACATCGTCCTTGTCGTACTGGCTCACGGCCGAATCGCTGCCGGGCTGCTGGTACAGCGGGCAAAAGTCGGTGAGCTTGCCCGGCGCGATCAGCACGCCGCCTGCGTGCATACCGATGTTGCGGGTCATGCCTTCGAGCTTCTGCGCCAGCTCGACCAGCGTGCGGACTTCTTCTTCCTTCTCGATGCGTGCGGCGAGTTGCGGCTCCATCTCGATGGCGTAGTTGTTCTTGTCGCCCTCCACCTTCGGGCTCGGCGGGTATTGCAGCGTGACCGACATGCCCGGCTTGTTCGGGATGAGCTTGCTGATGCCATCGCAGAACATGTAGCTCATGTCGAGCACGCGGCCCACGTCGCGGATGGCGGCGCGGGCGGCCATGGTTCCGAACGTGGCGATCTGGCTCACGGCATCGCGGCCGTATTTGTCCTTGACGTAGTCGATGACCCGGTCGCGATTGCCTTGGCAGAAGTCGATGTCGAAGTCAGGCATCGAGACGCGCTCGGGATTCAGGAAACGTTCGAACAGCAGCTTGTATTCGAGCGGGTCGAGGTCGGTGATCTTCAGCGCGTAGGCGACGAGCGAGCCGGCACCCGAACCGCGGCCTGGCCCGACCGGGCAGCCGTTGTTCTTGGCCCAGTTGATGAAGTCGCCCACGATCAGGAAGTAGCCGGGGAACCCCATCTTCAGGATGGTGTTGATCTCGAATTCGAGGCGCTCCACATAGCGCGGCCGCTCGGCATCGCGCTTGCCGGCGTCGGGGTACAAATGCGCGAGCCGCTCTTCCAGGCCTTCGAACGAAGCGACCCGAAAGTATTCCTCGATGGGCATGCCGTTCGGCGTCGGGAAATTCGGCAGTTGCGGCTTACCGAGCACGAGCGTCAGATTGCAGCGCTTGGCAATCTCGACCGTATTGGCAATGGCGCTCGGCACGTCGGCGAAGAGCTTCTCCATCTCCGCCGACGACTTGAAATACTGCTCGCGCGTGAACTTGCGCACCCGGCGCGGATTTCCCAGGATCTCGCCTTCGGAAATGCAGACGCGCGCCTCATGCGCCTCGTAGTCTTCGGCCGTCGCGAATTGCACGGGATGCGTGGCGACCACCGGCAGCTTGAGCCGCGCGGCGAGTTGCACTGCGGCCACCACGTGCGGCTCGTCCTCGGGCCGGCCGGCACGCTGAATCTCGATGTAGAAGCGATGCGGAAACAAGCCGGCCAATTGAAGCGCGACCTCCGCCGCGCGTTCGGCCTTGCCCTGCAGCAGCGGCGCACCGAGCGGCCCGGCCAACGCGCCTGAAAGCGCGATCAAACCGCCCTGCAGTTCCTCCAGCCACGCCAGCTTGCAGGCGGCCTGCGCTTGCCCGCGACCGACGTTCTGCGTCCAGGCCCGCGCGAGCAGTTCGGAGAGATTGAGGTAGCCCTGCTTGTTTTGCACCAGCAGGACGATGCGTGTGAGCGCGCCAGGATCGGCGCCGAAACCTTCGACGAAAACCTCGGCGCCCAGCACGGGCTTGACGCCCTTGCCGCGCGCTTCCTTGTAGAACTTGACCCCGCCGAACAGATTATTGAGGTCGGTGATCGCCAGTGCAGGCTGACCATCCTTGGCGGCGGCCTTGACGACTTCGTCGATGCGGTTGGTGCCGTCGACGACGGAAAACTCGGTGTGCAGGCGCAGGTGAACGAACATCCGTGCATTGTAGAAAGCGCTACCTCCCTACAATCCCGCCCCGTGCAAGAGATTTTGAATATCGCGGCCTACAAGTTCGTACCGATTGACGACGCCGCAGAACTGCGTGAAAAACTTCGGACGAGCACCCACGCGCTCGGGCTCAAGGGCACGATCCTGATCGCGCCCGAAGGGATCAACCTTTTTCTCGCGGGGGCGCCGGATTCGGTGCACGAATTTTTGGCGTCGATGCGAGCCGATTCGCGCTTTGCCGATCTGGAGGCCAAGGAAAGCTGGTCCGCCAGCCAGCCTTTTCGCCGAATGCTGGTCAAGCTCAAGCGCGAAATCATCCGCATGGACCACCCTGCCATCCAGCCCGCCGCCGGTCGCGCGCCGGGGGTGGACGCGCCGACGCTCAAGCGATGGCTCGACCAGGGGCACGACGATGCGGGCAAGCCGGTCGCGCTGCTCGATACGCGCAATGCCTTCGAGGTCGACTACGGCAGCTTCGAAGGCGCCATCGACTGGCGCATTCACAAGTTCACCGAATTTCCGAAGGCCTTGCAGAAGCACCGCGAAGAGCTCGCGGGCAAGACCGTGGTCAGCTTCTGCACCGGCGGCATTCGCTGCGAGAAGGCGGCGATCCTGATGCGGGAAGTCGGCGTCGCCGATGTGCTGCAGCTGGAAGGCGGCATCCTCAAGTATTTCGAGCAGGTGGGCGGCGCGCACTACCAGGGCGAGTGCTTCGTCTTCGATGGCCGTGAATCGTTGTCGCCGGATCTGAAGGCGCGCGCAAGCGGCGCGAGCGCCCGAGCCGCTGAAGACCCGGACATCGCAAACAAGCGCTGAGGCCTATCAGACCGGCGTCGTGCCGGTATCCGGCGGCGCCTGCACCTGGAACGGATGGCCGGGCAGCGGAATGAATTCAGTCTCGCCCGGTACGTGGCCCATGCGTTGAGCCGCCCAGTCCGCGCCCGCTTCGAGAATGCGCTCGCGCCGGCTCGACACGAAGTTCCAGGTGATGAAGCGCGGCCCGTCGAGTGGCTCGCCGCCGATAACCATCACGCGGACGGCACCCTGCGTCGTCAGCACGGCGCCTTCGCCTTCAGCCAACTTGGCCATGGTGTGTTGCTCCACCGGTTCGCCATCGATGGAGACGTCGCCGTCGACCGGGTAGATCGCAAGTTCAGGCGCGAGAGCGGGCAACTCGAAGCGCGCCCCAGCAGGCAATGCCAGATCGAGATAGATGGTCTTCGACAAAGTCGCAACGGGCGAACGTGCGCCGAACGCCTCACCCACCAGCACACGGACCTTCACCCCTTGCACATGGAGCGAAGGAATGTCTTCCGCCGCCGTGTGCGCAAAGCTTGGCTCGACTTCTTCGTGGGCCTGCGGCAACGCGGCCCACAGTTGCAGGCCGTGGTTTTCGTAGGTCGATCCGAGCAGTCGCTCGGGCTTGCGTTCGGAGTGGACGATGCCCCGCCCCGCCGTCATCCAGTTGATCGCGCCGGGGCGAATCTCCTGGACGCTGCCGAGGCTGTCGCGATGCATCATCGCGCCCTCGAAGAGATAGGTGACGGTCGACAGCCCGATATGCGGATGCGGCCGCACATCGTGCTCGGAACCCGGCACTTCGGTCGCGGGACCGAAATGATCGAAGAACACAAAAGGCCCGACCGACCGTTGCTTTGCCGCCGGCAACAGGCGCCGGACCTTGAAGCCCCCGCCCAAATCCTTGTCATGGGGTTGCAGCAGCAGCGTGGCGGTCATCGAAAGTTCTCCAGGTTCGGGCGGTTGTTCAGCGGCGTGATGTTGCCACTTCCGCCACGCGTTCGCCAAACTTGATCGCGGTTTCGAGATCGCCGCGCGCCATTTCAGCCGGGCTTGCGTCGGTGGGCGAAGTCGTCAGCAAGCCGTTGTAACCGCCGACATAGTTGATCGAATCGCGCTTGGCGGCTTTGTCGCTGCTGGGCATGATGCCGAGGCTGACCCACAAGCCGCCATGTTGCATGGCAAGGTGCCACAGGTAGGTCAGCGTGGCGTCCTTGTCGCCGTTCATGGTGCCGCTGTTGGTAAAGCCCGCGAAGAGCTTGTCCTTCCAGCCCTGGACGTACCAGACCTTGGACGACGCATCCGCGAACTTCTTGAACTGCCAGCTGACGCCGCCCATGTAGGTCGGCGATCCCATGATGATCGCGTCCGCCGCGGCCAGCATTTCCCAGCCCTGGGCCGGGAGATTGCCGTCGGCATCGATGGCGAGCAGGTGCGCGCCAGCGCCGTCGGCCACCGCTTGCGCGACGCGCTGCGTGTGGCCGTAGCCCGAATGGAAGACAACGACGATATCGGGCATCTGGGCAGCTCCGATCAGCGCTTGTCGATGCTGAAACGGCCCGGGCCGAAGGCGGCGATGAGCAGCAGGCCACCGGCAATCGAGAGGTTCTTGAAGAACATCAGCTGGTTCACGTAAGCCTTCTCGGCAGGCATGGCCCAGTAGTTGTGAAAGAAGATCGCGGCCGCGACGGTGAACACAGCAATCACGATCGCCGCAAGCCGAGACTTGAAGCCGACCAGCAGCATGATGCCCAAGCCAAGTTCAACCACGATCGCAATTGCCGCGCCCAGTTGCGGCAACGGCAATCCGGCCGAAGCGATGTAGCCGGCGGCGCCTGCAAAGCCAGTGAGCTTGCCGAAGCCGGCCGGAATGAAAAGCAGCGCCATCAGCACGCGGCCGATCAGCGCCAGCGTGTCTTGCGCGGCGGCCGTGGAGGCCGGAGCGGCGTAGGTGGATGCGGTGGTGGTATTCATCGGAAGACTCCTCTGTTGAAAAACTGAAAGATAAATCGAGAGACTGAAAACTCGCCGGCTCAGGCTGCGAGATCGAACACCAGCACTTCGGCGTCCTTGCCAGCGCTGAGCGTGAGTTGCGATTCGCCCTGGATGAGAGCGGCATCGCCGGTGGTCAGTTTCGTGCCGTTGGCTTCGAGTTCGCCGCGCACCAGGTGCACGTAGCTCTTGCGCTTCGGGTCGAGCGCCAGGCCTGCTTTTTCTTCGCCATCGAGCAGGCCTGCGAACAGCCGCGCATCGGCATGCACGAGCACCGAACCTTCCGCGCCATCCGGCGAAGCGACCAGGCGCAGCTTGCCGCGCTTTTCCGCTTCCGTGAATGTCTTCTGCTCATAGGCCGGTTCAATGCCGCGCACGTTCGGCTCGATCCAGATCTGCAGGAAGTGCGTCGTCTCGTCGGCCTTGTGATTGAACTCGCTGTGCATCACACCGCGTCCGGCGCTCATGCGCTGGACATCGCCCGGCGGGATGGACTCGACGTTCCCCATGCTGTCCTTGTGTGCGAGCTCGCCTGAAAGCACGTAGCTGATGATTTCCATGTCCTTGTGACCATGGGTGCCGAACCCGGCGCCGGCCGCCACGCGGTCTTCGTTGATCACACGCAGGTTGCCGAAGCCCATGTGCTCGGGATCGTAATAGCCGGCGAACGAAAAACTGTGAAAGGAGCGCAGCCAGCCATGGTCGGCATAACCGCGTTCCTGGGATTTACGGACTTGCAACATTTGCTTGACTCCTGCCCTTGAAGGGCCTTCTTCATGCCGCGCCCTGTGCGCAGCGGATGTGAAGAACTTTAGGGCTCGCGATGGCGGCCAAAAGCAATGGCGTTTGATGGCATCATTCAATTTTTTTGATCGATCGGCCATCATGCCTACCGCCCGTGACGTCCTGACACCCGACGCGCTGTCCATGCTGCAGACGGTGGCGAGCACCGGGAGCTTCGCCGCAGCGGCGCGGTCCCTCAACCTGGTTCCGAGCGCGTTGAGCTACCGGGTGCGCCTGATCGAAGACGCGCTCGATGTGCTGCTTTTCGACCGCAGCGCCCGCCAGGCCCGCGTGACTGAAGCCGGCGTCGAGTTGCTGCGCGAAGGCACCCGTCTGCTTGGCGAGATCGATGCCGTCGCCAATCGCGTCAAGCGGGTCGCGACAGGCTGGGAGCCGATGCTCACGATTGCGGTCGACAGCGTCATCGCGCGTGATCCACTGCTCGACCTCGTCGGCGCCTTCTATGCACTCGAGCCGCCCACACGGCTGAAGCTGCGGGACGAAACGCTGTTGGGCACGATCGAAGCGCTGACGAGCGGAGAAGCCGATCTCGCCGTCGGCGCCGTGCTCGATGCGGCGAGCCTCGCGTTCACGGCGACGGGCATTCGCAGTCGGCCGTTGGGCGAGCTTCCATTCGTCTATGCGGTGGCTCCGCATCATCCGCTGGCGCGCATCGAAGTGCCCTTGAGCGATGAGGTGCTGCGCCAGCACCGCGCCGTGGCCGCTGCGGATTCGTCGCGCGCCGGGCCGAGCATGACCGTCAACCTGGTCGGAGGGCAGGACGTACTGACCGTGCCGACCATGCAAGCCAAACTGGCAGCCCAGTTGCATGGGTTGGGCGGAGGCTTTCTGCCCGAGCCGATGGCCCGGCCTTACATCGAAGCCGGGCATCTGGTCGAACGAAAGACCGAGCGCGTCCCGCCGCTTGCCACCATGCATTGCGCCTGGCGCGTCCGCACGGCCGGCAAGCCCGGGCGCGCGCTGCAATGGTGGCTCGAACAGTTCGAACACGAAGGCAGCCGGGTCGCGCTCCTCGAGCGCCATCGCAGCAAATGAAAGGCGCCCGCTGATGAGGCCGCCAACCCGGTTAGAGTGCCTTGCCTGCCACACATCAATGAGACTGTCATGACCATCCGACCCATTGCCGACCGCCACCGACCCACACCGCGCCACTTCGCCATCGTCGGCGCGGGCATTGCCGGCGTGGCGTGCGCCCGCACGCTGCTGCAGGCGGGCCACCGCGTCACCCTCTTCGAACGAGAAGCAGGAGCCGGGGGCCGCATGGCGAGCGTGTCGACGCCCTTCGGCCGCTTCGACAGCGGCGCGCAGTACTTCACCGTGCGCGATCCGCGTTTTGCGCGCGCGCTCGAGACGGCGCCCAAGATCTGCAAGCCCTGGAGCGCCAACCTCGTGCGCGTACTCGATCCGCACGGCCGCGTCGCCGAAGCCGCCCTCCCCGGCATGGAAAAGCACTGGGTCGCGCAGCCCGGCATGGACGCCCTCGCCAGCGCTTGGGCCGCGCCGCTGGGAGACTCGCTCATCTCGCAGACGCAGGTCACGCGCATCGAACGTGACGCGCTGGACGCGAAGCGCTGGCAGCTCCGGACCTCGGGCAGCGACGATTCGCAGCACGTTTACTCCGGATTCGATGCGGTGCTGCTGGCGGTGCCGCCGGCCCGCGCTCGCGAGTTGCTGAGCGACGGCCGGCTCTCCTCCGAGCTGAGCCAGAAGATCGACCCGGTTCGCATCGCGCCGTGCTGGACGCTGATGATCGCTTTCCCGCAGGCCAACCAGCCCACGCTGTCGCACCTCGGCCCCCAGTGGAATGCTGCGCGCAGCAACCACCATCGCGTGGCCTGGCTGGCACGCGAATCGTCCAAGCCCGGCCGCGACCGCATCGAGCGCTGGACCGTCCAGGCGAGCGCGGCGTGGTCGCAAGAGCATTTGCGAGACGAACCCTCGCGCGTCGAAGCCAAGCTGCTTCGCGCCTTTGCCGAAATCACCGGCATCCGCGCCGAGCCTTCGCATGCGCAAGCCCGTTGCTGGCCCGAGGCACAGACCCAGGTCCCAGTGGGCAAGCCGCACCTGTGGGATGCCAAGGCCGGCATCGGCGTGGCCGGCGACTGGTGCACGGGCCATCGCGTCGAAGATGCATTCCTGTCGGGGCTCACCCTGGCGCTGAAGCTGGCCTGATCCTCGTGCCGAGGTCATGACCCGGATCGGCCGGTTCGCCCCATCTCCCACCGGACCCTTGCACGCCGGCTCACTGGTGGCCGCGCTCGCGAGCTGGCTCGACGTGCGAGCGCGCGGGCCGCAGGCGCGCTGGCTGGTGCGCATCGAGGACGCCGACACCGAGCGGTGTCTCCCGGGCGTGGGCGAAGTCATCCTGTCGCAACTGGCTGCCTGCGCCCTGCTGCCGGACGAGCCTCCGGTGTGGCAGACACGGCGAACGGCGCTTTACCAACGGGCGTTCGAGCAGTTGCAGGCAGCGGGCCTGGTGTACCCGTGCGGCTGCTCCCGAAAGGACATCGACGATGCGCTGGCGCGGCGTGGCGTCGTGCATGCGCGCCATGCAGAGCGCGTCTACCCTGGCACGTGCCGCGGCAGCCTGCATGGAAAGCCGGCGCGCGCATGGCGCTTCGCGACCGCCAAGTTCGAGGGATCGCCCGCGCACGAACCCATGCGCTGGCGCGATCGTCGCCTCGGCACACAGCAGCAGGACGTGACGCGCGAAGTAGGCGACTTCGTCCTCAAGCGAGCGGACGGACCCTGGGCCTATCAGCTCGCGGTCGTCGTCGACGATGCCGACCAAGGCGTGACGGACGTCGTGCGCGGCGAAGATCTTGCGGACAACACGGCGCGCCAGATCCTGCTGCAGCGGGCACTCGGCGTGCCGACGCCCACCTATCTGCACACGCCGCTGGTGCGCGGTGCCGACGGCGACAAGCTCTCCAAGCAGAACGGTGCGGCGCCGCTGCGGACCGACACGCCCGCAGATGCGTTGGCAGCTCTGGATGCGGCAGCACGCGTGCTCGGCCTGCGCGCGACGGCAGCCTCGTCCCCGGCCGTCGCGCTCGCGCTCTGGATCCCGCAGTGGCGCGATCTCTACAATGCGCGGCCGTGATCAGCCCCTCCATCGACCTCCCCCCCGACTCGCCCGACGACAACGCTGGCGACAAACCCACTGGCGAAGCGCACCCGCTGCACCGCCGCCTCAAAAGCTTCGTCAAGCGGGGCGGCCGCACGACGGAAGGCCAGGCGCGCGCGTACGAGCAGTTCGGCCCGCAGTTCCTGCTGCCGTACAAGGCAGAGCCGCTGGATTTCGAAGCCGCTTTCGGCCGCAAGGCACCGACCATCCTCGAGATCGGCTTCGGCATGGGCGAGGCCACCGCGCACATCGCCGGCCTGATGCCCGAGAAGAACTTCCTGTGCTGCGAAGTGCACGAGCCCGGGATCGGCGCGCTGCTCAAGCGCATCGGCGAGCACGGCCTGCAAAACATTCGCATCTGCGCGCACGATGCTGTCGACGTGATCGACCACATGCTGCCTCCAGCGACGCTTGCCGGTGTGCATGTGTTCTTTCCGGACCCATGGCACAAGACGCGGCACAACAAGCGACGGCTGATTCAACCGCCGTTTGTCCGCAAGCTGGCGGATCGGCTGGCGCCCGGCGGCTATCTGCATTGCGCCACCGATTGGCAACCCTATGCCGAGCAGATGCTCGAAGTGCTCTCCCAAGAGCCGCTCCTGCGCAATACGGCTCAAGCCTATGCGCCGAAGCCGGTTTATCGCCCGCTGACCAAATTCGAGAACCGCGGCCTCAAGCTGGGCCATGGCGTTTGGGACGTGGTGTTCGAGCGCGTCTGAGCGAAGTCTTTCAGCCGCTCAATGCGGCGAACACCGAATGCTCCCCGGTGTCTGCCGGCTCGGCAGGTTCCCCAGGTTCAGCAGATTCCGCATAGTGCGCCGCCTGGGCGCTTTGCTGCGCCGCCATCATCAACGCGGCGCGGTGCGCCGATCGGCTGGCGATCTTGGTGTAGGTGATCATCGCTTCCCACTCGCGCTCGCTGTCTTGCGACACGCTTTGGCGGCGCGCGTTGATCAGCGTGCGGCTCACATCGACGAGCGCTGCGGCGGCGCTCAGGCAGACGTTGGCCGCGGCTTGCGAGCCGTCAGCTTCGTACGGGGCTTCTTGCGAGTTGCTGTCGGCATGCGCAAGGACTTTCTCGATGGCAAGAAGCGCGCTTTCGAGCAGGGCGACATCCGTTGGGTTTGCTGAATTCTCAGTGAGCTTTGGCTTCATTTCGTCTTGCCGGATGCATTCCGGTCCACTGCGAATCTTGACAGCGGGGCCTTGTTTACCCCTGTGCAAAAAGCCACAGGAGCGATACAAAAGTTAACAGCATCCGACGGTTCTTATGGACATTTGGACGCGCAGGTGCGCCCGGTGTCTGAACGGAGGCAAATCCCGTGAAGTAATCCCTTTGGATGCGACAGACACATTGCTACATTTTTCGAGGACTTACAACAAAGGGTTTCACATGGCACTCACGCGCAGGAGTTGGATAGGCAAGGCCGGCGCCACGCTTTGGCTCGGTTCCGGCGTCTGGGCCGCGGGCGCAAGCCACGCGCAGCAGGCGGGCCAGCGCCCTCCCGCTCCTGCCACGGCGCCACGCACCGTGATCCTTGGGCAATCGGTTCCGCTGACGGGCGCCGCCAACGAGATCGGACTGGCATTCGCTGCGGGGTCCAAGCTCTACGCGAATCAGTTCAACGACAACAACGCGGCAAGCGGATTGCAGATCAAGTTGCTCCAGCTGGACGACGGCTACGACGCCACGCGCGCCGCCGCGAATGCCAAAACGCTGCTCTCCACCGAAAAGGCCGACATGCTCTTCGGCTTCGTCGGGACGGCCAGCAGCGACGCCGCAGCCGCCGTCGCGACCCAGCAAGGCGCGGTGCTTTTCGCGCCCTTTGCCGCCGCCGACAACCTGCGCGGATCGAGCTTCCCCAACGTCTTTCATGTCCGACCCAGCATGGCCGACGAGGCCGTGAAGATCGTGCGTCAATGCGGCGCGGTCGGACAGTCGCGCATTGCGCTGATCGGCGATGACGACGCGATGGGCCGTGCCGGATTGGCCGCCGTGCAGCAGGCTTTGGCCGATCTCAAGCTTCCTCCGCTGGTCGCGAGCGCGCTGGTACACCCGAACGGCGATAACCTCGACGCGGGACTCCAGGCGGTGCAGAAGCAGACGCCGCAAGCCATCGTGCTGGTATCGCTTTCGGGCACCACCGCCAACGTGGTTCGCAAGCTGCGAAAGAGCTCCTACTTCGGCACCTTCATGGCCTTCTCGATCGTCGGCATCGACCCGCTCTACACGGCGCTCGGCAAGGACGTGAGCGGCATCGTGATTTCCCAGGTCGTGCCGTCGCCGCGCCCCTCGGCCATCCCGATTGTCAAGGAGTACCTGGACGCGGTCGACAACTCGGACCAGTCGCCGTCCTACGAAGGGCTTGAAGGGTTCATTGCCGCGAAGGCCGCGGGCGAGGCAGTTCGCCGCGCCGGCAAGGGCTTCACGCCCGCGACCTTGCAGCGCGTGATGGCCGGCATGACCGACTACGACGTCGGCGGCTTCCGCATCAACCTGCGCCCGGCATTGCACGACACGGCGCGCAACATCGATCTCGTGAGCATCACGAAAGAAGGCCGCATCCTGCGTTGATGCCGAGAAACGCTCAGGCGCTCAGACGCTGCCGGCGAGCCTTTGCAGTTCGTCGAGCGAGAGCAGTTCGATGCGGCCGTAGCCCAGCGCGATCACGCCGTCGCGCGCCAGGGCGTTGAGTTCTTTCGACAGCGTCTGCCGCGTGACGCCCAGCATCATCGCGAAAGCCTCCTGAGGCAGCGTCAAATGCCGCCGCGCGATGGGCGACTGCGTGGCGTCGCCGTGCGCGAACGCCACCAACCGCCGCGCCACACGCGCACGCAGGCCGCGTAACGTGGCGTCTTCCATCAGCGCGTAAAGCCCCCGCACGCGGCTTGCGAGCAATGCGGCGATCGCGCCTGCAAAGACGGCGCCCTGCATCAGCCGCGCGAAGGTCTCATAAGGCACCACGAGCAGATCGATGGCAGAAAGCGCCGTCGCATCGTGGGTGCGCGGGGAGCCGTCGATCAAGCTGATTTCGCCGAACCAGTTGCCCGGTTCGAGCACCGCAAGAATGGCTTCGCGGCCGTCTTGCCGCAGTGTCGAAATCTTGATCGTGCCGGACACCAGCCCATAGAAGCCCGCGCCCGCGACATGCACCGGGTCGCCCTGGCGTATCACCATCGCGCCGCGCCGGAGGTGGATCAGTTCGGCCGCGCCGAGCAGCGCGTCCCGCTGCGCCCGAGGCATCGATGCGAACCATGGGTTGGCTTCGATGGCGGAGCGATCTCCGACTGCTGCGCGCGGACGGGCTTTCGAAGGCATGGGGAGAGTTCAGGACGTCAGGAGTTCAGGCGTAAGGGGTTTACCAGGGGCTTCGACTGTCAAATTTACGACAGTTTGGCGGCAAGCCGAGGTCTACAGTGCCTCACACACGCTGCACACCACTGGAGACGACACGATGAACGCAAGAGCGAATTTCACCCGCATGCAAGACAGCACGCGGGAAGACTGGCAACTGATCGGCGGCGAATTCATGCAGTTCGCGGGCGGATTGCCGGGTCGCGTGATCAAGCACCTGCAGATTCTCGAAGGGGACTACGGCGGCTTTCCGATCGACCGTTATTCGCACTCTCTGCAAACCGCCACGCGCGCCCTGCGCGATGGCCGCGACGATGAATACGTGGTGTGCGCGCTGTTGCACGACATCGGCGACACGCTCGGGACCATGAATCATCCCGACATCGCCGCGGCCATCCTCAAGCCTTTCGTGAGCGATGAAAACCACTGGATGGTGCAGCACCACGGCATCTTCCAGGGCCACTACTTTTTCCATCACATCGGGCTGGATCGCGACATGCGCGAGAGCTTTCGCAGCCATCCGAATTTCGATCGCACCGCCGAATTCTGCGAGCTCTATGACAACCCGGCGTTCGACGCCAAGGCCGAGACCTTGCCGATCAGCGAATTCGAGCCGATGCTCCGGCGTGTGATGGCGCAGCCGCGCCAGAGCATCTACAAGTCGGCCGAGCCCGCCGCTGCCTGAGCACATCGCGCAGCTCCGCACCCATTTCCACAACGTCACCCGATCCCGCCAGGAGACTCACCATGAACGCCACCTCCCCCTCCGAAGTCCAGAAGCTCGTCAGCGCCGAAGAATGGCAGCTGCGCGTCGACCTTGCCGCCTGCTATCGGCTGGTTGCGCTGTACGGCTGGAGCGATCTCGTCTTCACGCACATCAGCGCGCGTGTGCCGGGCCCGGAACACCACTTCCTCATCAATCCGTATGGGCTGATGTTCGACGAGATCACTGCGTCGAGCCTGGTCAAGGTCGACCAGAGCTGCAACAAGGTGATCGACTCGCCCTACCCCGTCAATCCGGCGGGCTTCGTGATTCACAGCGCCGTGCATGCGGCGCGTGAAGATATCCAGTGCGTGCTGCATACCCACACACGCGCCGGCATTGCAGTGAGCGCGCAAAAGAACGGCGTGCTGCCGATCAGCCAGCAGTCCACCTTCGTGCTGGCCTCACTGGCCTATCACAACTACGAAGGCGTGGCCTTCCGCGACGACGAGAAGCCGCGCCTGCAGGCCGACATGGGCGACGCCAACTTCCTCCTGCTGCGCAACCACGGTCTGCTGACGGTAGGCAAGACCATCGCCGATGCATTCCTGAGCATGTACACGTTCGAGAACACATGCCAGATCCAGATCGCCGCGCAGGCTGGCGGCGGTGAGTTGACGCAGGTCGATCCGCGCATCGTCGAAGGCGTCGGTCATGCGATGAAGGTGCAGACAGGGGGAATGGGCGGTGCCTTCGTCTGGCCTTCGCTGATTCGGAAGCTGGATCGGACTGACAACACATACAGGAGCTAACCCCCCAGGCTGCGCGCACTTCGTGTCGCTTCGCCTACCCCCCTCTAAGGGGGGCGCCGCTGACGGCCCGGCTGAGCCGGTTCCGTGGCGGCTCACGACTTTGGCCGGCGGCCTGTTCCTCTAAATATCGGTGTCGGGGGTGTCGTCTTTGCGGCGGTCGGGGGGGGCTTTTCCCTGTTCTTCCTGGCGGCAGTAATCGCGCAGCTTGATGAGGGCGCGGTACATGGCGTCGCGCTCCGGCGGCGCCAGCACGCGGAGGGCGGCGGCTTGGCGTTTGCGCGCGAGGGGGATGGCCTCTGCGTGCAGTTTCTTGCCCTCGGGGGTGATCGCGCAGAAGACTTTCTTGCGCGGCGTGTTTCCCTCTGAACTCAGCTGAACCAAGGCCCGGCTCTCCAGGAGCTTGAGGGTGCGGCTGACAAGTGCCTTGTCTGAAGTCGACTGAACGACGAGGTCGCTGAAGGCCACAGTGCCTGCGTGCGCGACGAGCGCCAGCACGCGCCATTCGGACACCGACAAGCCGAACTGATCGGCGTACGGCAGCGTGATCGTGCGCCTCAGGGCATTGCCCACCTGACTCATCATGGTTGTGATGAAGGCGTCCACCGTAAGGGTGGTGCCGGCTTCGTCGACGTCGGTCCAAGGGGTGGGCTGCGCGTCGGGAACGGCCGAGCGATCGGCAGGGGGAGCTGGAATGGTCTTGCTTTCTTCTGTCATGTGGCGCGCATTGTGGTCCAAGTGCAGCGGCCTGGCGGCGGACCGTCACGTGTTATCTGCCATACCACTTTATTTTCTAACGTCAATCGGCGTTTACAGCAAGTTGATGCGTCAACACGTTCCCGGACAATATCCATTCATTAGCGAATCACTGTTTCACTAATGAATCCATCTGCGCTGTTCGAGGTGCAGGCCCGCCACGTCCGAGGACCTTCACCATGCGCAATCCTCCTGATCTTTCCGCCTCCGGCGCATCGACACTCGGAACCGATATTCCGCAGGTGACGGCGCGCTCCAAGGTGCTGGGCCGGGCGATGTACGCGGGCGACATCAAGCTGGCCGGCATGCTGCACGGTGCGGTGCTTCGAAGTCCCTACCCCCATGCGCGCATCGTCTCGGTCGACGCCTCCCCAGCGCTTGCGTTGCCGGGCGTAAAGGCTGTACTGACCGGCGCCGACGCGCCACGCGCCATGTGGGGCGTCCATCACAAGGAGCGACGCATTCTGGCCGAAGGCATCGTGCGCTTTGCGGGAGAGGAAGTGGCTGCAGTCGCGGCAACGAGCGAGGAGATCGCTCGCGATGCGCTGGACTTGATCCGCGTCGAATACGAAGAGCTGCCCGCGATCCTCACGCCCGAAGAGGCGATGGACGAAGAAGCCCCTGGCGTGCATCCGGGCCGCGACAACATCGCCCACGAGATCCGCTTCGAGCGCGGCGACATCGAAGCCGGCTTCGCGGCAGCGCATGTGACCCACGAAGCCACCTACGACACGCACGCGCAGTACCCCGGCTACCTGGAGCCGATGGGCACCGTCGCCAGCGTCGATCCTGACGGACGCCTCGTGGTGTTGACTTCCACGCAATCGATCACGCAGGCGCGTCTTCGATTGGCCGCCGCGCTGGAGCGCCCGATTTCCAGCATCCGCGTGATCCAGGCGACCACGGGCGGTGGCTTCGGCGGAAAGATGGTCGAAGACGCCAACAACCTCATCGCCGGACTGCTGGCCGTGAAGACGGGCAAACCGGTGCGGGTGGTCAACAACCGTCTCGAAGATTTCCTCGCGGCCTGTTCGAGCGTGCCGGAGCGCATCACGCTCAAGCTGGGCATGGACCGCGACGGCCTGATCGTGGCCAAGGACGTGCGCATCGTCGCGGAATGCGGCGCCTACAGCGGGCTCTCCGGCGAAGTGATGCACGTGAGCGCCATGCGCAGCGACAACATGCACCGCAACCCCAATGTGCGCTCGCATGCCACGCTGGTTTACACCAACAACCCGCCGCACGGAGCCTTCCGCGGATTCGGCGGCACGCAGATGCAGTTCGCGCTCAACAGCCACATCCACACCATGGCCGGCATGCTGGGTCTCGACCCGGTGGCCATTCACAAGCGCAACGCCATCGGCGCGGGCGAAGTGTCCGTCCATGGTTGGCACATCGGCAGCACCGGGCTCGTGGAGTGCATCGACCAGGCGACGCAGGCGATCGGCTGGGAAGCCAAGCGTGCGGCACCGAAACCGAACGGACCGAAACGCCGAGGCGTCGGCATGGCGGCGGCGATGCACGTCAGCGGCAACCGCACCATCGGCAACTGGGACGGCTCGACGGTCATCGTCAAAGTCAACGAGGACGGTCGCGTCTTCATCATGAGCGGCGAGTGCGACATGGGCCAAGGCGCGATGACCATGTTGAGCCAGGTGGTCGCGCACGAACTGGATTTGCCGCTGGCCCATATGTACGTGGTGCCGCCGGACACCGACACATCGCCCATCGCCATCGGATCGCTCGCTTCACGCGTGACCATTGCGGCGGGCAACGCGGCCATCGTCGCCGCCCGCATGGCACGCGACAAGCTCTTCGCGCTGGCATCGAAGAAATGGGGCGTGCCCATTGAACAACTGAAGATCGCCGGCGGCGCCGTGTTCGTCGCGGATGCACCCGAGCGCCGCGCGACCATTGCCGAACTCGCCAAGCTCCACGTCTGGACGCATGGTGGCGAAGGCATCCAGGTCAGCGGCACCTGGGACGCCAAGACCGTCATGCACGACGACAAGGTGTACGGCAACATCGCCCCCGCCTATTCGTTCGCTGCCCAAGCCGTCGAAGTCGAAGTCGACACCGAGACGGGTCAGGTCACCGTGGTCGACAGCTATGTCGCCGACGACTGCGGCAAGGCGCTCAACCCGATCGCCGTCCACGGCCAGACCAACGGAGCGACGGCGCAGGCCATCGGCTGGACGCTGTACGAACAGATGCAGCTCGATGGCGGCCGTTTGATGAACGGCAACTTCGCCGACTACACGATGGCGACGGCCGACGCGGTGCCGCTGCTGCGAGGCGGCTTCGTCGAATCGAACGACCCGAACGGGCCCTACGGCGCCAAGGGTGCGAGCGAGACCGCCATCCTCCCCGGCGCACCGGCCATTGCGAACGCTGTCTTCGACGCTGTCGGCGTGCGTATCACCGATCTGCCCATCACCCCCCAGAAGATCCTGGCCGCACTGCGCGCACAAACCCCAAGGGAGGAAATCAGCCATGCGTGATTTCGATTACCTCGAACCGGCCTCCGTCGAGGAGGCCAGCCGCATGCTCGCCGACCTCGGCGACGACTGCCGCGCGATTGCGGGCGGCACCGCGCTGATGCTCGGCATGCGCCAGCGCATGCTGACGCCTACGCACCTGGTCTCGCTCGCCGGCATCGAGCAGCTCCGCGGCATCGCCTTCGATGAGCGGAACGGCCTGCGCATCGGCGCCCTCTCGCGGCACACGGATGTCGCCAACTCGGCCCTCGTGCGCGCGCACTTTCCGATGCTCGCGAGCATGGCGTCGCGCGTCGCGAATCCGCAGGTGCGCAACCAGGGAACCATCGGCGGCAACCTCTGCTATGCCGATCCTTCGACCGATCCGCCCGGCTGCCTGATGGCGCTCGACGCCAAGGTGGTGCTGGGCAGCGCGCGCGGCGAGCGCGTTCTCAGCATCGAGGAATTCCTTGTCGACTATTACGTGACCGCACTGGAGCCCGACGAAATGGTCGTCGAAATTCGTGTGCCGCCGCTCGTGGCGGACAGCTCCGGCGTGTACTCGCGCTTCCTTCGCACGGCAGCCGAGCATCGGCCGCTTGCCAGCGTCGCCTTCGTAGCGCAGCGCGATGGTGCTCTGTGCCGCGAAGCGCGAATCGCCGTGGGTGCATCGACGCCCATCCCGACGCGGTTGCGTCGCGCGGAGGCTTTCCTGGAAGGCCGCACGGTCACGTCCGACATCGCGGCCGAAGTCGCGGACATCGTGGCCAGCGACATCGAACCCGTGTCCGACGCGCGCGGCTCGGCGGAATTCCGCCGCGACATGGTGCGGGTCGTCGCGCGCCGCACCGTCGCCGAACTCTTCGGCATCGATCTTCATGAAGGGGCCATGCAATGAGCCAGCACCGCATCGAATGCACCGTCAATGGCGAGGCCTGCAGCGTCGACGTTCCCGCACGCCGGCTGCTCTCTGACTTTCTGCGCGACGACCTCCACCTGACCGGCACCAAGCGCGGTTGCGAGACCGGTATCTGCGGTGCCTGCTCCGTTCTGGTCGATGGCGAAGTCGTCAAGTCCTGCCTGATGCTTGCGGTGCAAGTCCGGGGGCGCGAGATCAGCACGGTCGAGGGCCTCGGAGGCACCGGAGATATCGGAGGGAACGGCAAGGACGCGCCATTGCACCCGCTGCAGGAGAGCTTCATGCAATGCGGCGGCCTGCAGTGCGGCTACTGCACGCCGGGCTTTCTCATGACCTCGTGCGCCATGCTGAAGAACAACCCCGACCCAACTTCCGACGAAGTGCGGCATGGCCTCAACGGCAATCTCTGCCGCTGCACGGGCTACACGCAGATCGTCGAATCCATCCTGACCGCCGCGGAGAAGATGCGTGGAAATTGAAAAGACACTGACCGTTGCGGCATCGCCGCAGCGCGTATGGGCGCTGCTGCTCGATCCGCAAGTCATGGGCGGCTGCGTGCCGGGCATGAAGTCCATCGATGTCGTGAGCGACGTCGAATACGTGGCGCTGATGCACGTGAAGATCGCGTTCATCAACGCCAAGTTCAAGCTGCGCACCACCATCGTCGAACAGCGCGCGCCGACCTATCTGCGCGCCGAGGGCACTGGCGAAGACGCATCGGTCGCGAGTTCGCTGAAGCAGCAGAGCGAGATATTCCTGACACCGACGGCCGAGGGCGGCACGGAGTTGCGCACCAAGGTGCAGGTCGACGTGCTTGGCCGTCTGGGCACGTTCGGCCTGAGCGTGATGAAGACCAAGGCCGACCGCATGTGGGAAGAGTTCGGCGCCAATCTCGCCGCGCGAATCGACGGCGGGGTTTCGCCGGCGCCTGTAGTGGCAAAGGCACCCACAGCAGCATCGGTTGCAACACCAGCACCGGCAGCCGTCACGTCGGCCGCAAAGCCGGCTCCCGGTTTCGCCAGCGAGCCAGTAGCAGCAGCCGAATCACAGCCCCGCAACGAATCGACATGGTGGTCACGCCTGACTGGCAACAAACCAAATCGTTCGGCCCCCCTCGCGGGCCCCGGCCGCTTCATCCGCATCGAGGTGCGCCAGCCCGACAGGACGATCAGCGTCGACTGGCCCCTCGAAGGTGCAGACCAGTGCCAGGCCTGGCTGCGCGACCTCCTCAAGTGAAACGGCGGCAAGCCACTGCCGCAACGCCCCTCCCCTTCCCCCTCCCCTCAACCCCCAGCCCCAAGAAAGCCCCAATGACTGCTCCCCTCTTCACCCGCAGAAAAGTCGTCCAGTTGACGGCCGCCACGGCCGCCGCGGGCGCGCTGCCCATTCTTTCGGCACGCGCCGCGACCCCCACGAAGGTCGGCGTACTGCTCCCGACCAGCGGTGTCTACGCGTCCTCAGGCCAGGCTGCGCGCAAGGGGATCGAGTTCGGCGCGCTCATCAACAAGGAGCAAGGCGGGCCGGAGCTCGAACTGATGTTCGCCGACACCGAATCCAAGCCGGAGAACGGCCGGGTCGCGGCTGAAAAGCTGATCCGTGCCGGCTGCTCGGTGCTCATCGGCGCATGGGACACCGGCGCTACGATCTCCGCCGCTCAGGCCGCCGAAGCCGCAAAGGTGCCGCTGGTGATCAACATCGGATCGGCGCCGCAGATCACCGAGCAGGGCTTCACGCAAGTCTTTCGCAACTTCACCCCGGTGACCTCGCTGATCGAGAACGCGGTGGTGCGCATCAAGGAACTCGCCGCTTCCTCGGCCAAGCCGCCGAAGACAGCCGTGCTGCTCTATGTGAACGACACCTACGGCCAGGCCGCGCTGGCAGGCGTCTCCGCGCTCTGGGAAAAGCAGAGCGTGCCGATCCAGATCGTTGCCAAGATCGGCTACGACGTCAAAGCCAAGGACCTGTCCGTCGAAGTCGCCAAGGCGAAGGCAACCGGCGCGGACCTGCTGCTGCCGCTCACTCGCGTGAACGACGCCATCATGATCGTGCGCGAAGCCGTCAAGCAGAGCTTCAATCCGATGGCGATCATCGGCCCGGGCAGCGCCGGCCCCTATGAGCGCGCCTTCACGGATGCAGTGGGCAAGTACGGCGACGACTACATGATCTGTGTCCCCTGGTACAACCCGCAGAACCCGCGCGCCAAGGCGCTGGTCGAGCGCTACGAGCGTACCGAGAAGGGCCAGCGCTTCGAACTCAACGTGGGCTTCTCCTTCGAAGCGGTCGAGATCGTCGCCGATGCAGTCAAGCGCGCGAAGTCCTCGGAGCCGGCCGCCCTGCATGCGGCACTCAAGACGACGAACATCACCGATCACGTGATGTTCGGCGGCCCGATCGTTTTCAACGAAAAGGGGCAGAACCCGAACATCGGCGTCGTGATGCTGCAGAACCGCAATGGCGCGCCGATCGTCGTCGGCCCGAAGGAGATCGCCGTCGCAGCGCCGAACTTCCCGATGCGGCCTTTCGACCAGCGCTGATCCCGCGGCAAGCCCCATGTTCGACCTCTATGCAAACGTCGTGGCCGGCGGCGTGCTCATCGGCCTCATCTACGCGCTCGTCGCGCTGGGGCTGACCATCATGTTCGGCGTGATGAAGATCGTGAATTTCGCGCACGGCGAAATGGTCGTCATCGGCATGTACCTCGGCTATGCGCTGTGGACTGCGTTCGCGCTGCCGCCGTGGGTCGCGATGCCCATCGCGGCGGTGGCGATGTTCGGACTGGGCTACCTGCTCCAGGCGACCTTCGTGAATCGCTTCATCCGCAGGCCGCACCATGTGCAGTTCATCCTCTTCATCGGCCTGGCGTTCGTCATCACGGGCATTCACCTGATGGTCTTCGGTCCGGATACACGCAGCATCAGTTCGCCGGCCAACTTCGAAGTGGTCAAGCTCGGTGCGCTGCGGCTGGACATGGTGCGGCTGCAGGGCGGCGCCGCGGCGCTGTTGCTGATCGCGCTGCTGCTGGCCTACCTGCGCTTCTCGCTCACGGGCGCATCGATCCGCGCCGCGGCCGACAACCAGGTGGGCGCGCAGGCGATCGGTCTTCGGGTCAAGCATGTCTACGCGGTCACCGCGGGCATCGGGCTCGCCTGCGCCGGTGCAGCGGGCGCGCTCGTGGCGCCCATCTTCGACGTGCAACCCACGTTGGCACAGGGCTTCACGATGGTGGCCTTCATCACCGTGATCATCGGCGGCCTCGGTAGCCTGGTCGGGGCGCTGGTCGGCGGCATTCTCATCGGCGTGTCGGAAAGCCTGGCCGCATTGCTCATCAACCCGGCCATGAAATCCATGATCTCCTATGGACTGCTGATCGTCATGCTGCTCGTCCGTCCTGAAGGCCTTTTCGGCGGGAGGCGTCGATGAATCGCTGGCACCTTCGCGCATTGCTGCCCGTGGCGCTGTGCTTTGTCGCGCTCGCGCTGCTGCCGCTGGTGGTGGGCGACTCGCACCTGTCGCTCCTGACCCTCGTGCTGATGTGCGCATTCTTCGGACAGGCATGGAATCTCATGATGGGCTTCGTCGGCCAGCTATCACTCGGCCATGCGCTCTACGCGGGCATTGGCGCATATTCGGCAGCCGTCGCCATCGGCACCTTCGGCGTATCGCCCTGGCTGGGCATTGCAGTGGGCATCGTGCTGAGCTCGGCAGCCGGCGCCATCGTCGCCTGGCTCGGCTTCAGATTCGCGGTGCGCGGCATCTACTTCACGCTGCTGACGATCGCCTTTGCGGAAATGGGCCGCATGGTGTTCGAGAACTGGAGCTTCGTCGGCGGCAACGGCGGGTACTTTCTGAAGACCGTGGGTGATGGCCATCCGCTGCTGACGCTGCGCGGCGGCACGACCTTCTACTACTTCGCCTTCCTGGCGCTGTGCGCCCTCGCGCTGGCGCTGTGCACCGCCCTGACGCGCTCGCGACTGGGTTACCTCTGGCGTGCCATCCGCGAAGACGAGGATGCCGCGCGTGCCATCGGCGTGCCGGCGCTTCGCCTGAAGATCGTCGCGGTGATGATCAGCGCGGCAATGACCAGCGTCGGGGGTTCCTTCTATGCCCTCTTCAACGGCAGCCTGTTCCCGGAAACCATCATGGGCATGCACTTCTCGATCGAAATGATCGTCGGGCCGATCCTCGGCGGGCTCGGCACTTTGCTGGGTCCGATCCTTGGAGCGATTTTCGTGATCCCGGTCACCGAATTCTCGAACCAGCTGGCGCAGAACATGAACATCTTCGGCTTCAACACGCTGATCTATGGCGTGCTGGTGCTGGTGGTCATCGGGCTTTTGCCCAACGGCATGTCGCCGGCCATTGCATCGCTGGCGCGGCGCCTGAGCGGGCGCGATGCGCAGAGCGCCAAGATTCCGGCAGCGCCGGCAGCGCCTGCCGCAGCCGCGGAGGCCACGCAATGAGCGACGCACTCCTGAGCGTGCGCGGGCTCACCAAGCGCTTCACGGGGCTGACTGCGGTCAACGACGTCAGCTTCGACGTCCAGCCCGGCTCTATCGTCGGCCTCATCGGTCCGAACGGCGCCGGCAAGACGACCTGCTTCAGCATGATCGCGGGCGCACAGGCTCCCACTGCAGGTTCGGTCCTATTCGAAGGCCAGGGCCTCACCGGGCTCGTGCCGGAGCAGGTCTGCAAACGCGGCGTGGCGCGCACCTTCCAGGTCGTGCGCCCGCTTTTGGAGATGACTGTGCTGGAGAACGCCACCGTGGGCGCACTTCTGCACGCGCCGACCTTGAACGAAGCGCGCGAAGTCGCCGCGCAGACACTGCGGCGCGTCGGACTCGGCCGCAAGCTCGACGTGCTGGCGGTTCACCTCACGCTGCCGGATCGCAAGATGCTCGAACTCGCGAAGGCGCTGGCGACGAAACCCAAGCTTCTGCTGCTCGACGAAGTGATGGCGGGGCTGCGTCCCAGCGAAGCCAACGCCATCATCGACGTACTGCGCGAACTCAATGCAGGCGGGCTCACGATCATGCTGGTCGAGCACGTCATGCGCATCCTCATGTCGGTGGCGAGCCATGTCGTGGTGCTGCATCACGGCGAACTGGTCACGCAAGGCAAACCCGACGAAGTCACGCAGGACCCGCGTGTCATCGAAAGCTATCTCGGACGAAAGGCTCAGCGTGAGCACCACTAGCAGTCCCGCACCCCTGCTCGAAGTCACCGACCTGCAAGCCTTCTATGGCGAGGCCCAGGCGCTCAGCGGCGTCAGCTTCCACATTCTGCCCGGCGAGATCGTCTCCATCGTCGGCGCCAACGGCGCGGGCAAGACGACGTTGATCCGCGCCATTGCCGCCATGACGCCGGTGCGCTCGGGCAGCATCCGATTCAATGGACGGGAGATCGCCGGCTCATCGAGCCCGGCAGTCTGTGAGCTGGGCATTGCGCAGGTGCCTGAAGGACGGCAGATCTTCCCCAGCCTCTCGGTCGAAGAGAACCTGCGGCTCGGCGCCGTGCTGAATCGTGCGCGCGCGGACAAGGCACGCAATTTCGAGCGTGTCTACGCCAGTTTTCCAAAGCTTGCCGAACGTCGCACCCAGAGTGCGGGGACGCTGTCGGGCGGCGAGCAGCAGATGCTCGCCATCGGCCGCGCATTGATGGCGAACCCCTCGCTGATCATGTTCGACGAGCCCTCGCTCGGACTCTCACCGGCGCTCACGGGGCAGATGTTCGATGTCGTCGCATCGCTGCACCAAAGCGGCCTGAGCGTGGTGCTGGTCGAGCAGAACGTCGTCGAATCGCTCGAACTCTGCCAGCGGGCGTACGTCCTGGAAAACGGATCGATGACGCTCGAAGGGACCGGCGCGGAGCTGCTCGAAGACGATCGAGTGCGCCGTGCCTATCTCGGTCTCTAGGCTCTCAGGCGGGCGTGGCGCTCACCCTGGACATCGGCACGTGGCGCTCCCTGAGCCAAAGGATGAAGCCGCAGATGAACACGATCGCCTGCGTGCCGATCAGCAGCGAGAACCCCGCGAAGAAGCCCGAAGCCGCTCCGCCGGAAGTGCCTTGGCCGGCAGTGACCGCGCTGATCACGCCGCCCATCACCGCCGGCATGAAGCCGGCAACCAGGCTGCCGGTTCCGTTGACAACGCCGAATGCGCTGGCCACGTGTTCGGGGCGCGAGCAATACTGCACCGTGCTCGGAATCGCCGGGCTCGCAAGACCCCAGCAGAAGTTGGCCGCAATGAGTGCGTAGGCGGCCGTGTAGCGGTCCTGCGCATTGATCGCCCACAGCACCGCCAATGCAACGCCCAGGCTCGCCCCCATGAAGATGAACGGCACGCGCCGCCGCTCGATTTTGTCGATGAGCATGCCGCCCACCATCACCGCAACCACCGTGGCGTACTGCGGCAACGAGGCGAGCCAGCCCATCTCGCGCAGCGAGAAACCGCGCGCCTCCTTCAGGTAGGTCGGCAGCCAGTTGCTGCTGCCCCAGAGATAGGCGAGCGTGGCCGAAGTCAGCACGGTGATCAGCACCAGGTAACGCGTGTGCAGCGCACCTTTCACGATGTCGCCCACCTTCGACATGGCCTCGCCGAAAGAAGCCGGCTTGCGCATGTCGGCGTATGAAGCGGGCATGCGAACGAAGGCGATCACCAGCGGAATCCCGAGGGCGATGTTGAGCAAGCCCAGCGCATAGAACGACATTTCCCAATGGAAGCTGGCGAGCAGCAGGCCGATCATCGGATAGCCGAGCGCCAGGCCGAGCCCCGTGCCCATGTTGACGAAGGAGTTGGGCTTTCCGTTCTCGTGCGACTCGAAATGCGCCTTGATGTAGGACGAAGCCAGCGAGAACAACGGCCCTTCGGACACACCCAGCAGCACGCGCGACGCCAACAACATTCCGTAGCCGCTGAACCAGGGCGTGATGAAGGTGACCACCCCCCAAAGCAGCAAGCCGAAGATCAGGCTTTTGCGTACCCCGAAGAGCGCCGCGCAGAACGGCGTCAGCACGAATGCCGAAACACCGTAGCCGACCATGAACGCCGTCGCGAGGAGTCCCTGGCTGACGCGATCGCTCCTGGCGATCCCGACGTGATCGAGGAAACCGGCGTCGGTGATCAGCACGGCGATGTTGATCCGGTCGATGTAGGAGATCGCGACGATCACGAACAACGTGATGACGCCGTACCAACGAAACTGTTTCGCTTGCATTGCATTGCTCCTTGGGTAGCCGCGCTAGAACGCGTGGCGGATTCCGAATTCGGTCCCGGTCGACGCGTGGTTCGGCGAAGTCATCACTCCGCCGAGCGCCTGCGATGCACCGTTGCTGTTCGTCAGTCGTGCGACGGTCGCGTAGACCGCGCTTCGCTTCGACAGGTTGTAGATGTAGCCCAGCGCGATCTTCGAAGAAGTGGGCTCCGGCAGATTGCCCGCGGGCTCGCGCTTGTAGCGTGCGTACGAGACCTTGATCTCGCTCGCACCGATCGGCAGGATGAAGCCCACGAGCGCCCCCTTGCCGTCCACGGAGCCTTGCGACTCCTCGTAGTACTCGGCCATTAGCTTCAGGCTCATCAGCGGCTCGAAGATGTAGTAGGCGCCGAGGTTCGTCACGCGCAGGTCGCCAATTGCGTAGCGGGTCTTGCCCGTCGACAGTGCGATGTTGAACGGGCCGTTGAGGTAGCCCACGCGCGCGCCGGCGTAGTCGCCGTCGTTCTTCGTGGAAAGCGGCACGGGGCCCGGCAGCACCGCGTTCGAGTCGTTCTCGCCCATCGCGTACATCAGCTGCCCATAGAAGCCACCGAGCACAGGCGGCAGGAAATAGCCGACGCTGTTCGATGCGCGCGTGCCGGTCGGCGAAACGAGGCCGCCAAGGGCCGAGAAGTAGATCTGGTTCGCTCCGATGCCGCCGCCGGTGCCGAAGGGATCGAACAGCGCGGTGTTCCAGAAGGTGGGCGTGTAGTCACGGCCCAGACGCACTTCGCCGAAGGGGCCCAGGAAGCTGACCGTCGAGCGGCGGTTGAAAGTCAGGCCGCCGGGCTGTGTGTTGCCGCTCGCCTGGTTGTTGGTGTTGGTCGAAAAGCCACTGCCGGTGTCGTTCTGCAGGCCGGCTTCGAGCCAGAAGCCGGCGGCATATCCGCCGCCCAGGTCTTCCGTGCCGCGAAAGCCCAGCCGGCTGAAGGTGTTGGCGCTGTTGGTCAGCTGCCATTTGCTGGTCGAAACCGGTCCCGAACCCGTCGTGTAGGTCACCGCGGCGTCGACGACGCCGAAGAGGGTCACGCTCGATTGCGCGCAGGCCAGGGACGCGACCGTGCATGCGGCCACGGCCACAATTTTCTTCTTCATGGAGTTTGCAGGGAGTTGAGGAAAGCTGGCGAGTGGACTCAGATGTCCAGCACAAGCGGACCGCGCTTGCATGCCGAGACACAAATCATCATGGTCTTGTTCGACGCGCGTTCCTGCTTGCTGAGGATGCCGTCGTGGTGGTCGATCTCTCCCGAGATGACCCTTGTTTCACAGGCGCCGCAAACGCCTTCCTTGCAGCTGTGGTCGGGGTTCAGGCCGGCATCGATCAGGCTGTCGAGGATGGACTTGCCCGGCGGCACTTCGACGGTCTTGCCGCTCTTTACGCACTCGACCATGTAGGTCTGGGTTGCGCTCGGCGCTTCGACGTGCACAGCCGCAAAGCGCTCGATGTGCGCGTGCGGATAGCCGAGCTTCTCGCAAGTCTTCTCGAAGCCGTCGAGCATCGGTGTGGGGCCGCAGCAGTAGTAGTGGCTGTCGGCGCCCTTGTCCGCCAGCAGCCCCGCCAGGTCTGGCGGGCCGCCCTTCTCTTCATCGAAATGCCAGGTCAGCGGCACGCCCTTCTCGGCGGCCAAGGCGCCGATCGCTTCGCAGAAGGCGGCTTCCTTGCGATTGCGCGCGCAATAGAGCATTTCGACCGGCTTGCCGATCGCCACGAGGCGCTGCAGCATGCACCAGATGGGCGTCACGCCGATGCCACCGGCCACCAGCACGGAACGCTCCGCGCCCTCTTCCAGCTTGAAGTTGTTGCGCGGCGCCGAGATCGGCAGCGTCATGCCGACGCGCAACTGCTGGTGCACGTAGCGCGAACCGCCACGGCTCTTGCGATCATTGAGCACGCCGACTACATAGCGCTGCCGGTCGGTCGACGGGTTGCACAGCGAATAGCTGCGAACCAGCCCGTTCGGCAGATGAAGATCGATGTGCGAGCCGGCCTCGAAGGCGGGGAAATCCACGTCCGGTGAGGCCGGGCGGAATTCGACGCTGACGATGCCGTCGGCTTCATAGCGCATGGTGTGCACCAGGGCGTTCAGCGTGGGGGATGACATGGCGGAACCTCGGAAAAGCGATTCAATTCATTGGGCGGCGCGCAGGTCGACGTCGAGCCGCGCGAATGCGTCGATCTCGACGCGGAGTTCAGGAAAGACCAGCGCCTGCACCGCCAGCAGCGTGGAGGCCGGGTAAGGCGATCCGGGCGCCTGCGCGAAGAACTCGCGCCGCGCGCGCCCGACTTCGTCCTTGTCCGCGATGTCGGTCACGTACACGACGAGCTTGACGATGTTGTGCACGCCCCCGCCTGCCGCTTGCAGCAACTGCTGGATCTTCCGAAGCACCACGAGCGTCTGCTCATAGGCGCCGAGCGGCGCGCCAGCCTGCGCAGCATCGCGAGTCGCGGGATGCGCGGTCTGGCCGGACAGCACCACCTCTTGCCCGACGACCAGCGCGTTGGACCAGGTGGCGTGTGGCAGATCGGGCACCGCTTCGCAAGCGACGCGACGGACCGGCATGGCGGCTTGCGAGGTCATGCGGCTTGCGCGCTGGCTTCGAGCTGCTGCGTCGCCAGGCCGCGCATGTGGCGGCGCAGGCGGACGATGCCCAGGTCGTGCTGATAGAGCTGCTCGTGCTGGTTGGCATCGGGCTCCATGTTCTCGATCAGCACGCGGTCCTGTTCGAGCACGTGCCAGTGGCGCGCTTCGAGGCGGTTCTTGTAGAGGAAGCGCCAGGTGTCGCGTTCCCAGCCCTTCGGCAGCTTGCGCACGCGCCAATGGAAGGCGCACGACAGCGTCGGCGAAACCGGCGTGTAGCTGCCGATGATGATGAAGTTGCCGCCAGGGCCGCCAGTCTTCGGATAGGGAATTTCCAGGCGCATCCAGTGCACGCCGGTGTCCGCCCATTCGGTCCAGTCGAAGTTGACGTTGCGCTGGCCTTCCTTTTCGAACACGAAGCCGGTGTCGGTCTGGCGGATGCCGAACTTGGCGGTCGAATCGCCTTCGGCCATCGAGTGCGACTGCTTGTGCAGGAAGGTGCCGTGCATCGGGTCCATCACGTTGTCGAGCACGTAGCGGTAGTCGCCCTTCCACTCCGCATAGCAGAGGAAGGAAGAGTATTCATCGTCATTGGTCAGCTGCTCGGGCAGCACCAGCGGCGGCGGCGTATCGACCGATTCCTTGCCGTTGTAGAGCCAGACTGCGCCGGCCTTCTCTTCCACATGGAAGAAGCGCGTGGCCTGCGAGCCTTCGAGCTTGCAGCCGGGGCTGCCGGGCACCTTGGTCACGACGCCGTCGCAGCGTACTTCGACGCCGTGATAGGGACACGACAGGCGATCGCCGAGGATCACGCCCTGCGACAGCGGAGCGCCGCGGTGCGGGCAGCGGTCTTCGAGCGCATGCAGCTTGCCGGCGTGATCGCGCCAGAAGGCGAACTTGCGGCCGAGGCGGCGAAGCGAAACAGGCGATTCCTTGATGTAGCTCGACGGGCAGATCGGATACCAGAGATCCTTGAGACCGGCTTCGAGCACTTGATCGACCGGGTCACCGTGGGTGGTTGTCATGATGGTTCCTCTTGAAAGGAAGAAATGGGGTCGGGGCGAAATCAGGCGCCCAGGGCGGCGATCTCTTCGCGGTAGATGGCCTCGGTCCAGAGCTTGCCGCTGGGGCTGCTCAGGCCGCTGCCGTTCAGCGCCTCCACGAGGCCCGGAAGGTCATGGATGCCTGCCGCGAAGGCGCGCTCGATCGCGTCGCCGAGCAGGTCTTCATAAGTGGTGGGGGTACGCGTGCGCGCCTGGTGCGGGTCGAGGTTTCGGTCAGTCATGGTTCGCTCCATCGAGGTAGGTTGGACGTGCGGAAAAAACAGAGGTCGGTTGTCGCGGCCTCACTGGCCGCCGTTGCGTACGCGCTCGCGGATGCGTTCGCGCACCGGAACGAAGTCGTAGGTCGCATAGCACTCGGTGCTGAACACGCCCCACGCACGACGTTCGAGTTCGAGGTTCACCAACGGCAGCTTCTCGGGCGGAAGCTCCAGGGTGAGGATCTGACCCAGGCCCATCGCCACCGTCCACGAAACCACCCGCGTGCCCTCGGGCGGGAACGATTCCCACCAGTCGCTGGCCTTCATGCGCGACTGCACGTCGTCCAGCGTGAGGCCGGGGTGGTGCTTCATCACGATGGTGAGAAGCATGCTCGGCGAAGCGACGGGCGTGGTGTTCATTGCACGCTCGCGCTCGTGGCATCGACAGCCACAGGAACGGCCCAGGCGTCGTAGGCATACACCCAGTCGGCGTTGCCGCCTTCGCGCAACCAGTTGTTGCCGCGCGAGCCGAGCTGGATCTTGCTGGCGCGCTCGATTCGGGCCTGCTCATAGCGCTTGAGCGCTTCGGGAGCCTCGCTGGCGAGCACGCCTTCGAGATGGCGCGCCAGCACCACCGCGTCTTCGATCGCCATGCCGGCGCCCTGCGCCATGAAGGGCAGCATGGGATGCGCCGCGTCGCCGAGCAGCACCATGCGGCCGGAGGCCCAGGCTTGCATCGGATCGCGTTCATACAAGGCGGTCTTGAGCACCGTGTCGCAAGCGTCAAGCAAGGCGCGCGCTTCGGGGTGATAAGCCACGTATTGCTCGCGCAGCTCATCGACGCTGCCCGGTGCGGTCCACGATTCGAGGTGCCAGGTGTCTTGGGGCGTGGTCGCGAAGATGAAGATGTCCTTGCCGCGGTTCAGCGGGAAGGTCACGATCTGGCTCTGCGGATTCGGGCCCCACCACTTGGTGAAGGCGCCCAGGTTCGGCACGGCGGCCACACGCTCGGCTGGCACGACGGCCCGGTAGGCAACGATGCCGGTGAAACGTGGACTCTCGGCACCGAACATGGCAGTGCGCACCGCCGAGTGGATTCCGTCCGCGCCGATCAACACACCGACGCGCGCGCTGGTGCCGTCTTCGAAGCTCAGGCTCACACCGTTGTCATCGGGCGCGATCGACTTGGCGCGCTTGCCGAGCGCGACGCATTCGGCAGGCACCATCTCTGCCAGAGCCGCCAGCAGGTCCGCGCGGTGGATGGTGAGTTGTGGCGCGCCATAGCGTTGCTCGGCCGAGTCGGCCATCTCGAGGCGCGACGTTTCCTCGCCCGTGTCGTAGGTCCGGCTGATGCGGTGCGAAGGGCGCGCCGCCGTCACGCGGGCGGCTTCGCCCACGCCGAGGCCGTCGAGGGCCCGCACAGCGTTGGGCGTCAGGTTGATGTCGGCGCCGACGCGGGCGAATTCCTTCGCCTGCTCGAACACGATGACGTCGTGCCCTGCACGGCGCAGTGCGATGGCAGCGACCAGGCCGCCGATGCCGGCGCCGACGATGCCGATGGTGTCGACGGTGCTGCTGGTGGATTGCTTCGTTGACATGTGCGTCTCCTCTTCTTGTTCTCGTTATTCGGCGACGATGTTGCGAGCCTTGATGATCTTGGCCCACACGGCCGTCTCATCACGCATCGCGGCGGCAAACTCGGCCGGCTTCATCGCTGCGGTGGTCATGCCCTGCGTCTGCAGGCGTTCGCGCGCTTGCGGCTCCGCCAGGATTTCGGCCGCGTCCTTCGCCAGTTGGTCGATGACCGCCTGCGGCGTGCCGGCAGGCGCCAGCAAGCCGTACCACGAAGTCACGTTCACGCCCTGGATGCCCTGCTCCGCCAGCGTCGGGATTTCCGGCGCGACAGGCGTGCGCTTGGCTTCGGTCACGCCCAGCGCAATCAGCTTTCCGCTCTTGATGAAGGGCAGCGTCGCGGGCAGGTTGCTGAACATCAGCGGTACCACGCCACCGAGCACGTCATTGAGCGCAGGCCCCGTGCCCTTGTATGGCACGTGCAGCAGATCGACACCCGCTTGCTGCTTGAATAGCTCGCCCGCGAGATGCAGGCCGCTGCCCACACCAGGCGATGCGTACGACAGCGTGTTCGGCTTGGCCTTCGCCATCGCGACGAGATCCTTCGCGCTCTTGATGCCCGAGGCCGGCGAAGCCACCAGCACGTTCGGCGCCTTCGCGAGCATCGTGATGGGCGCAAAGTCCTTCTCGATGTTGAACGGGAAGTTCGGCATCAGCGTCGGGTTGATCGTGAGATTGCCCGCGGGCACCACCAGCAGCGTGTGCCCATCGGCCTTGGCGCGCTTGACCTTGTCCATGCCGATGTTGCCGGCAGCGCCCGCATCGTTCTCCACCACCGCTGCCTGCCCGTAGCGCTTGCCGAGCCCTTCGGAAAGCATCCGCGCCAGCGTGTCGACCGGCCCGCCGGGCGGAAACGGCGAAATGATGGTGAAGCGATTGCTCGCAAGCTGCTTCTGCGCATCGGTCTGTGCATGGGCTGACATCACGGCGGCGATGGAAAGGAGCGCCGTGCCGAAAACACGGACAAGGGAGACGCGGCGATTCATGTTCAGTGTGTTCATTTCTTTTCAGTGAGGAACTTGCCCTGCGGGCCTTCGACGTTCTTTTGGCGACGCGTGTTGCCATCGAGTCCGCCATCGACGGCCCATTCGGCGAACACGGTCGGGCCCGGCTCGAACTCGCGCGGTTGCCAGTCGGCGGTGAGTTGGTCTTCATCGGCGTAGTACTCGATCAAGCCCCCAGCCGGGTTCTTGAAGTACCAGAAGTACGCGGAGGACACCGGATGCCGTCCCGGCCCCAACTGCGTTTCCCAACCCTTGCGCGAGAAGTGCAGACCACCGCCGAACACTTCGTGGATGTCGCGCACGGTGAAAGCCACGTGATTGATCCCGCGCTTGCCCGACGGCAACTGCAGCAGGAAGAGATCGTGATGACCGCCGCTCGGTGCGCAGCGCATGAACGACCCACGATTGGGATAGCTGTCGGAAGCAACGAAGCCAAAGCGATCGCCATAGAACGCGCTCGTCGCCTGAACGTCGCTGACGAAGAACACGACGTGTCCGACTTCGATCGGCGTGCCGTGCTCATAAACCGGCGCAGCCTGGTTCACACGCGGCTTCGCATTCCAGGTGTTCATCGCGCCGCAGTCGATATCGACCGCGTGCTTGCGGCTGACCTGCAGGCGCACCGCGAGCCCGTTCGGATCAGTGCAGCCAATGCGCCGTGCGCCTTCGACCATGCCGTCGACGAAGCCTTCATCTTTGGCGATCGCTGCAGCGTAGCGGTCGAGATCGGCGTCGCTCTCGACACCCCAGACCACCTCACGCACCGTCGGCCCCTCTTCGATCGCAGGTGGCAGCCCAGCTTTGTCCAACGCCGCAACGATAACGCGGCACCCATTAAGGCATTCAAAGACAAGTTCATCCATCGCCTCCGACTTGAGACTCAGCCCCCAGTCCAGAAAAAACGTGCGGCACGTAGCGAGGTCATCCGCCCCATAAGTAATCTGATCAATACCCAAAACACTCATCTCAGTCTCCTTCCAGTTCCAGAAATACCGCGGAACCGGCTTCGCCGGGCCGCTGGTATTGCCCCCTAGAGGGGGTAGGCGGCCACACGAAGTGGGCAAGCCTGGGGGTGTTCGTACCTTCAAGCCTGGGGGTGTTCATAGGTCCACCCATGGCAGGGGTTGTTCGTTCGTGCCCCAGTACATGCTCTTCTGCTCCATGTACTGGAAGATGCCTTCGCGGCCCTTCTCGCGGCCCAGGCCGCTGTCGCGCCAGCCGCCGAATGGCGTCGACACCGAGAACTGCTTGTACGTGTTGACCCAGACCGTGCCGGCCTGCACCGCGCGGCCCAGGCGCCATGCGCGCTTGAAATCGCGACTCCACACGCCTGCGGCCAGCGCATAGATGCTGTCGTTGGCCTGCGCGATCAGCTCTTCTTCGTTGTCGAAGGGCATCGCGACGAGCACCGGCCCGAAGATTTCTTCCTGGCTGATTCGCGCGCTGTTGGTGAGCCCTTCGAGGATGGTCGGCGTGTAGAAGTAGCCCTTGTCCAGGCCGTTGCCATGCGGACGCACGCCGCCGGTCCGAATGCGGCCGCCTTCGTGCACGCCCAGCTCCACGTAGCGTTCGATGCCTTCGCGATGACGCGCCGTGATCAGCGGGCCCATCTGCGTGCGCTCCGAAGCCGGGTCGCCCACACGCAATGCGTTGGCTCCTTCTGCCAACCGCGTCAAGAACTCGTCGTAGATCGAGCGCGCAACAAACAGACGCGAGCCCGCGATGCACGATTCGCCCGACGAACTGAAGATGCCGTAGAGCACGCCGTTGACCGCATGGTCGAGGTCGGCATCTTCCAGCACCATCGTCGGCGACTTGCCGCCGAGTTCGAGCGACACCGGCATCATCTTGTCCGCGGCAATGTGCGCGATGTGCTTGCCGGTCGTCGTGCCGCCGGTGAACGACACGCGCTTGACCAGCGGATGCTTGGTGATCGCATCGCCGATGACCGAACCTTTGCCCGGCAGCACGCTGACGATGCCCTTCGGCACGCCGGCTTCTTCGCAGATGCGTGCGAGTTCGAGCGCCATCAGCGGCGTGACTTCCGCAGGCTTGACGACCACTGCATTGCCTGCCGCCAGAGCAGGCGCGAGCTTCTGTGCTTCGCTCGCGATGGGTGAATTCCACGGCGTGATGGCTGCAACGACGCCCATCGGCTCGTGCACGCTCATCGTCACGAAGGCGCCGCGCGAAGGCGTGATGGCTTCTTCGAGCGTCTCCAGCGCGGCCGCGAAAAACTGGAAGGTGCCCGCGGCGCTCGCCACCAGCGCGCGCGTCTCGCTGATGGGCTTGCCGTTGTCCAGGCGCTGCTTCTGCGCCAGGCTCTCGGCCTGTTCCCGGATCAGATGGGCGACGCGATGCAGCACTGTGGCGCGTTCGTGCGGCAGCTTCTGCGCCCACCCGCTCGTGCGGAAGGCATGGTCGGCGCGCTGGATCGCTTCTTCGACATCAGCGAGGCTTGCGGCGCACAGGCGTGCGATGGGTTCGCCGGTCGCCGGATAAAGGCTCTCGTAGGTCTCGCCACCGCCCAGGCGCCATTCGCCAGCGATATTGAGAGGGAGCAGTTCAGAAGAAATCATGGGGGTCTCGTTTCAAATCGAGAGGGAGGCGACGCGGTTGCGTAGCGCGCGCACCGCGCTGTACACCGTCAATGCGGATGTCTTGGGGTTGGCCGCCAGCGCCTTATTGCGCATCGTCAGCTCGAAGCTGCCGAACGCACCGGTCGCCTCGACCGTGTGCACGTTTTCGACGATCGATGGATCGGCGATGAGGCGCACGTGCGTGCGGTCAAGACCGAGGCCCGCCAGTGACACCGTCGCGGCCACATTGGCGTTCTTCGGATAAAGCGTCGCAGCCTCGCGGGCGCTGCCTTCAAAGATCACCGCTTCGCCCTTCAGCGCGGCGAGGTCGCGGCCCTGCTCTGCGGGCGTTCCCTTCCACGCATGCGGCGGCTTGCGGCCGGTGTAGCGCACGTTGTCGAGGCCGCCGATGCGAGCCGCTGCGAGCGCGTCGATGGCGCCAATCGCGCCTGCGATCAGCTGCACCTGCGTCTTGCCGGCGGTTGCCGCGGCTTCGAGTTGCTCCGCCAACCCCGGCGCCGACAAAGCGCCCACCGAGGCCACGATGCATGGCGTGCCGCGTTGCAGCGCCGGGAGAACATGCGCTTCGATCGCCGCATGGCCTGCGGCTTCGATCACGAGGTCGATGCCAACCGCAGGCACCGAAGACACGACCTGCGCGCCCGGCGCGAGGCGCTCTGCGACGGCACGCGCTGCCTCCAGCCCATCCGCCGGCACGACGATCGCCGCGACCGAGATGTCGCCATCGCCGCGCAGCAATTCGAGCGCGGCAGTGCCGATGGCGCCACAGCCGATGAGTGCGATACGAAGCACGGACATGCTCATGCCCTCTCTCACTTGCCCAGCACGCCGAGCGCGGGGATCTGAGTGATCTTGTTGGTCGGCGGGCCCGCGAACGCGCTCTTGAAGCCGCCGATGGACAGCATGTCGATCTCCAGCAGGAAGGGTCCGTCGGTCGAAAGCGCTTCGTCCAATCGCGCGGGGAGGTCGTCCAGGCTCTGCACGCGAGCGTGCGGCAGCGCGAGCGACTTGCACAGCAGGTCGTAGTCAGGCGTGTGCAGTTCGGCGTAGCAGCGGCGCCCGCCGTACTGCACGTCCTGAATGTTCTTGATGACGCCGTAGCTCTTGTCGTTCATGAGCACGATCACCATCGGAGCCTTCTCCTGCACCATGCAGGCGAGTTCGCCCAGGTTGAGGATGAAGCCGCCGTCGCCGGCCAGGCAGAAGGTCTTGCGGCCCGAGCCTGTCACGGCAGCGCCGATGGCCGCACCGATCGCCATCGGCATGCCCTGCCCGATGCCGCCGCCCGTGGCGTGCACGCCGGCGCTGGGTTCGAACACACGCAGTTCGCGATTTCCCCAGGTGCTGTTGGACACAGTCACGTCGCGCACCCAGTTGAAGTTGCGGCCGGCCACCGCTTGCAGCTGGCGCACGAGTTCGGCGTAAGGGCCGAGGCCATCGCGCAGAGTGGCCACCGCCAGGTCATGGGCGGCGCGCAGATCGCTCAGCAGCTTCGGATCGGCCTTGTACTCGATCGCTTCGAGGCGGTCGGCCAAGCCATCGAGCGCCAACGCCGAGTCGCCGCAAACGAACGCGTCGGTGGCGTAGCAGCGACCTTCGACTGCGGCGTCGGCGTCGATGCGGTAAAGCGGGCGCGGCAGCTTCAGTTCGTACTTGAGCGTCTCGTTGCCGCGCAGGCGCGAGCCCACCACAAGCATCGCGTCGCAGGTCTGGTAGAGCTCCTCGACCGGCTTCTGGATGTTGTAGGCGCCGAGCGAGCCGGTATCGTCCTCGGGCACGATACCGCGACCCTGCGTGGTAGTGACGACGCCGAAGCCGAGCTTCTGCAGGCGCTTGATCGCCGCACCGGCATTGCGTGCGCCGCCGCCGACCCACAGCATCGGGCGCTTGGCCTTGGCAAGGCTGGCGGCCAGCGCATCGAGACCCGCCTTCGAAGGCACGGCCGCGTCGATGGGCAGCGGCGACAGATCCGCCGGCATCGTGATGAGCGCCGACTGGATGTCGATCGGGATCTCGATGCTCACCGGACCTGTCGGCGCGGTCATCGCGACCTGCACCGCGCGCTTGAGCGTGCCGAGCACGGTCTCGACGCTGCGCACGCGAAAGGCGGCCTTGGAGATGGCTTTCAGCATGGTGAGCTGGTCGGGCGCCTCGTGGATGTACGACATGCCCTTGTCGATGTAGGGCGTCTCGATCTGGCCCGTGATGTGCAACAGGGGCGCACCCGCCGTCAGCGCCTCGACCATGCTGCCCGCGATATTGCCCGCTGCCGGCCCGGTGCTGGTCACACACACCCCCAGGCTGGCGGTGGAGCGTGCATAGGCATCGGCCATGTTGCCCGCACCCGCCTCGCCGCGCGCCGAGATGAAGCGGATGGCACCGCGCTGCGCGAACGCGTCCAGGATCGGCATGTTGTGGATCGAGATCACACCGAATGCAGCCTTCACGCCGCACTGTTCGAGAAAGGCCGCGACGACAGCGCCGACGGTCACGGTGTTGGTGGGGTTATGCATGGCGGGAATGGCCTCCGGAGATGTCGATGTGGGCACCCGTCGTGTACGAAGCGAGTGGCGAAGCGAGGAAGAGAATGGCGCGCGCGGCTTCGACGGGAAGTCCGAGACGGCCGAGGGGAATGTGTTTGCTCTGCGCGAGCTGGCTGCTCCAGGCGGACCAGTCGAGCGATTTGTCTTCGCGCGCCTCGAAGCGGCGGCGCCATTGGCCGGACTCGACCAGCCCGATGAGGATTCCGTTGACGCGCACACCTTGCGGTGCGAACTCCGTGGCCATGGAGCGCACGAGGTTGAGCAGGCCGGCACGTGCGGCCGACGTCGCCACCATGTGCGGCTCGGGTTGGCGCGCGAGCAGCGAATTGGCACAGACGATGGCCGCGTCTCCGAGCACCACGCGCTGCGCCGCAAGCTGCGGCAGGAAGGCGCGCGTGGGATGGATGACCGAGAAGAACTTCAAGTTCAGCTCTTCGGTCCAGGCCTTGTCTTCGGTGTCGGCAAACGTCGACACGCGACCTTGGCCGGCGTTGTTGATGAGCATCGAGGCCGGCCCGAGCGCAGCTTCACTCTCGGCGGCGAAGCTCTCCACGGCGGCAGGGTCGAGCACGTCGCAGACGCGCGCGAAGAGCTTGGCGTGCGGACGCCTGGCTTGCAGGCCCGCCACGGCGGCATCGAGCCGTTCGGCATTGCGGCCGCACAGCGCCACGGCTGCGCCGCAGTCCAGCAACAGCTCGACCGTCGCGAGGCCAATGCCCGAGGAGCCGCCCGTGACCACGGCCACGCGGCCCGCCAGTGCGTCGGACGAGAAGAACGAGGTGGAAATCGCGGGCGTCGTCATGACCGTCATCCCCTGCGCTTCAGGCACGCTTGCCGCCGTGCAGCGGAACCACCTTGGAGGCGGGCGAGTAGTTCAGCAAGCTGGAGATGCCGTCCGCCGTCTCGCGCACCCGCCGCACCATCTCTTCCATGCGGACTTCCTCGATGTGGCCCGAGGTGATGGTGGCACCCAGCGCAGCCACGATATGGCCGCTGTGGTCGCGCACCGGCGCTGCGATGGTGGAGATGTTCGATTCGAAGAAGCCTTCGCTCAGCACGTAGCCGCGCTCGCGGTCGCTCTGGACCATCTCGAACAACTCGTCGACGGTCTTGGGTGTGCTCGGCGAGAAGGTTTCGAGCTTGCCTTCCGGGTACAGCGCGCGCAACTGCACGAGGCTCAGGTCTTCGAGCAGGATGCGGCCGAGCACCGTCGCATGCGCTGGCAGGCGTGTGCCGACGGTGACCGAGCTGGCAAAAGGCGTGGGCGGCGCGACCTTCGCGACATAGACGATGGAGCGGCCGTCGCGCACCACCAGGTTGCAAGGCGTGCGCAGCTCTTCGCACAGGCGCTGCAACAGCGGCGTGCCGAGTTGCGTCAGCTCCAGTGAAGCCAGATATTCGAAGCCCAGGCGCAGCACGGCAAGGCCCAGGCGGTAGTCACGGCCGCCTTCGGTGCGCTCCAGGAATCCCATGCTCTCCAGGGTCGTCAGCAGACGAAACACCGTCGAGCGCGGCAGCTCGAAGCGGCGCGCCAGTTCGGGCGCTGACAGCGTGCGGTTCTCGCGGCTGAATTCGCACAGCACGCGCAGCCCACGCTCCAGTGCCGGAACGTTGTAGCGGTCCGCGCCCTCTTCGATCACTTCATTGCCAGGGGTGGTCATGTCTCTGCTTCCCGTTGTTTGTTGCTTGTTGCTTGTTGTTGATTGCTTGTGGATCGACGTCGATTCAGACCGACAGCACGTCGCGCAGCATTGCGGCGACGGTCGCGGGCTGTTCGACATAGCTTGCGTGTCCGGCACCTGCGATCAGTTCGAGCGCAACCCCGCAGTGGCGCGCAACCTCTTCGCATGCAGCGGGCGTGGTGACGACGTCGAGCGCGCCGCAAGCCACGCGCACCGGCATCGCGGGTGGCAGGTCGGCCATCAGGTCGCCGCCGCAAAGCAACTCGACCGCTTGCCGGTAGCCGTGGTCATTGAGACGCGCCATGTTCCAGCGGACCCACTGCCGCGCGAGTTCGCTGGCGTTTTCAGAAACGAGGCGCCCCGAACGCTGCGCCGCCATGCCGGCGATGCCGAGCTTTGCGAGCGTGTCGAGTCGCTCCGTGTGAACGCGCTGACGGGCATCGGCGCGCGCCGGCGCTCCATATCCGGCAGCCGGGCTGATGAGAACGAGCCGATCGATGCGAGAGGCCATCGGCGAATCCGCACGCGCTGCCGAAGCAGCCGTCAGCGCACCCAGCGAATGCCCCACCAGCACGCAGGAATCGATCTCCAGCGCATCCAGCAATGCATGCAGGCGCTGCGCGTAGTCGGCCGCAGTCGGAACGAGAGCATCCACCGGCGTCGATTCCCCGTACCCCGGTGCGTCCCACGCAACCAAGCGCGCATGCGGCGCCAACAGCAGCGCCGTATCGAGCCAGGACGCCGCACCCGAGCCAATGCCGTGCAGACAAACCAGCGCAGGCCCCCGGCCGCACTCCCGCACAGAAATGACGCCGCCATTCACCGACACATTCCGCGCCGGAAACCGCGCGTTCAACCGGGCGACTTCGGAGGACGGCAAGCTCTGCATATCAGTGGCGGAATCGTTGTTCATAGGGGTCTTGTTCCAGAAATACCGCGGAACCGGCTCTGCCGGGCCGCCGGTATTGCCCCCGGCGAGGGGGTAGGCGGCCACACGAAGTGGGCAAGCCTGGGGGAGTGCCTACCTCTTGATCTTTGCGAGGGGGTGATCGGCCGGATAGGTCGGCGTCACAGGCTTCTTCGCGCCCAGCATCACGCACATCAGCGCATCCTCATCGCCGATGTTGATCTCCTCGCGATAAACGCCAGGCGGAACCGAGATCAGGTCACGGTCGGTCATGATGGTTTCGAAGCGCTCGCCATCCTTCTCGATGACCACCTTGAGCTTGCCGCGGATGAGGAAGAAGACTTCTTCCACATCGGTGTGCAAATGCGGCGGGCCTTCATGGCCGGCCGGGATCACCATGGTCGAGAAGGTGAAGTTCTCGGCCGGCACGGTGTTCATGTCAGCGGCGACGCCGGTACCGCCGGTGCCCACGTAGCGCATCTGCGCGCGGCGGAACTTGGGGTCCAGGTCGGCCTGGAACTTGAGAGCATCCCAGTCGTACTTGCGGGTCGAATAGCGCGCGATGCGGGTGTTCATCCACGCTTCGAGACTCGCGCCTTCGGGCTGCGCCCAGCTTGGCGCTTCATCGATGTTCTTTTGTTCGGACAGATCGCTCATGGGTTCTCCTTGGTCGAAAAATGGGTTCGAAAAAATCAATGCATCACGAAGCCGCCGTTGACGGCGAGCAACTGGCCGGTCACGAAGCGCGAAAGGCCCGAGAGCGCAAACAGCACCGCGCCGCAGACGTCGACCGCCTGCTGTTCGCGCGGAATGGCGCGGCCTTCGAGGTATTTCTGGTGGCGCGCCATGGGCACGTATTCGGTCGCTTCGACGAGCGTGAGGCCGGGCGCCACGGCATTGACCGTGATGCCGTCGCCGCCCCACTCGCGCGAAAGCGAACGCGTCATCGAAATGACCGCGCCTTTGCTGGACGCATAGGCCAGCAGGTTGGGCGCGCCCCACAGCGCGGTGTCAGACGCGAGATTGACGATCGCGCCACGGCCGCTCTTGGCGAGCGCAGGCTGGCAGGCGCGGCTCACGAGCCAGGTGCCGCGCACGTTGACGTTCATCACGCGGTCCCACATGTCGATTTCGAGGGCATGCGCGTCGCGGCCGCCCGAGTTGGTAATGGCGGCGTTGTTGACCAGTCCATCGAGCCCGCCGAGCAGCCGGGCGGCTTCGGCGCCGCCCTTTTCGATCGAAGCCGGGTCGGACAGGTCGATCGCGAGCGCGTGCGCCGTGAAGCCGGCCTCGCGCATGGCGTGCGCCTCGGTCTCGGCCAGGTCCGACAGGATGTCGGCCAGCACGACGCTCGCGCCGGATTTCGCGATGCACTTCGCAAAGGCCAGCCCCAGTCCGCGGGCGGCGCCGGTCACGAGCACGCGGCGGCCGGCGAGCAGATTGGCGGGCAGTTCGGCAAGCAGCGCCTGCAGGCTGGCGGGGTCGGCGGTGGTGTTCACTGAGGTCATGGCGTCGTTTCCGGTGTCAGTCGGCCTGAATGCCCAATTCCTTGATGATCCGGCCGAAGCGCTCGAAGTCCGCGGCGTTGGTCTTGGCGAGCACGTCCGGCGAGCCGCCCAGCGGCACCGCGCCCAGCGTTGCCATGCGCGACGCGACGTCCGGCATCTTCAGGATTTCGTTGAAGTGGGCATTGAGCATCTTCACGGTCTCCGGCTGCATGCCCTTGGGTCCGAAGAGGCCGTGCCACGCCGTCACTTCAACGCCCTTGACGCCCAGTTCCTGGAAAGTCGGCACGTTGGGCGCGAGCGGCGAGCGCTTTTGGTCTGCGACCGCAAGCACCACCATCTTGCCGTTCGGCAGGTAGGGCTCGACCGGGCCGAGCGTGATGTAGGTCAGCGGCACGTGGCCGCCAAGCACGTCGTTGACGGCCGGCGCGACGCCGCGATACGGCACGTGGCGAATGTCCGTGCCGGTCGCCTTGTTGACCATCTCGCCCAGGATGTGCATGGGCGAGCCGCTGCCCGGGCTCGCGAAGGTCAACGGCTGCGCCTTGGCGGCGACCGCAACGTCCTTGAAGGACTTGATGCCGGACGCGGAACTCGCGACGAGTGCGAGCGGCAAGGTGCCGGTCTCGATGATCGGCGTGAAGCCGTTCAGCACGTCATAACCGGCCGAACCGTTGGTCTTGAGCACCAGTTGGGCGATCGAGAAGGTGCTCGGCGCCAGCAGCAAGGTGTAGCCGTCGGCAGACGCCTTGGAGACGTAGTTGCTGCCGATGACGCCACTTGCGCCCGGGCGGTTGTCGACCACCACCGGCTGGCCGATGCGTGTGGAGAGCTTTTCAGCGAAGAGCCGGGCCAGCGCATCGGTATCGCCGCCGGCCGGATAGGCCACCACGATCGTCACAGGCTTGCTCGGAAAGGCTTGCGCCCACGTGGGGCCTGCGCAAACGGCGCTTGCGAGAGACAGGGCAAGAGCGAGGGCTTGGCGGCGAGTCTGCTTCGTCATGGTGGTTGCGATCCGTGCAAGGGTGGAATCGAGGTTCGGATTCTGGCTGGTTCGTTCCACTAATTAAACACTGGTTTATTAATGGAACGATCTATGAAGAATATTCGCAAACTTGTCATCAAAGATAGGTACAAACCCTAGTCTTTTGTAAGCACACGCCGTACGACTTCAGTGCTCCTTCAGTGCGCGGCTCCGGGGCGCTCAACACCCACCACGCTGAACGGCGCCTGACTCCGACGCCCGGGACATACCCCGACGCCGCGGACGGCCGTTCGACAGCTTCGCTCCCTACGATGAGGACACCCGCACCCGCGGCCCTGGCCATCACCTGGAGACGCACCATGACCACTGCCACCCTTGCCCCCAGCCAAACGGCGCCGCCGCGAAGCACCTCCAAGCTCGGCGCCGTGCTGCGCGTGACGAGTGGCAATTTCCTCGAGCAGTTCGACTTCTTTCTCTTCGGCTTCTACGCGACCTACATCTCGAAGGCCTTCTTTCCCGCGAGCAGCGATTTCGCCTCGTTGATGCTGACCTTCGCGGTGTTCGGCGCAGGCTTCCTGATGCGTCCGCTGGGCGCGATCGTGCTCGGTGCCTATATCGATGAAGTGGGTCGCCGCAAGGGCCTGATCGTGACGCTCGGAATCATGGCGAGCGGCACCGTACTGATCGCTTTCGTGCCGGGCTACGCAAGCATCGGCGTCATTGCACCGTTGCTCGTGCTGCTGGGCCGTCTGCTGCAGGGCTTCTCGGCGGGCGCCGAGCTGGGTGGCGTGTCGGTCTATCTGTCGGAGATGGCGACGCCCGGGCACAAGGGCTTCTACACCTCTTGGCAATCGGCGAGCCAGCAAGTCGCGATCGTGCTCGCCGCTGCGCTCGGCTTCGCACTCAACGAAATGCTCGACCCGGCCGCGCTCGCAGCCTGGGGATGGCGCATTCCGTTCTTCGTCGGCTGCATGATCATCCCGTGCATCTTCGTGCTGCGTCGCTCGCTGCAGGAGACCGAAGCCTTCCAGGCGCGCAAGCACCATCCGACCACGCGCGAGGTGTTCCAGTCGATGGCGCGCAATTGGCGCATCGTCCTTGCCGGCATGCTGCTGGTGGCGATGACCACCACGACCTTCTACCTGATCACGGTCTACACGCCGACTTTCGGCAAGACCGTGCTGCACCTGAGCGCGCGAGACAGCCTGATCGTCACACTGCTGGTGGCCATGACCAACTTCATCTGGCTTCCGATAGGCGGTGCGATTTCGGACCGCATCGGCCGCAAGCCCCTGCTGCTGGCCGTGACGATCCTCGCCATCGTGAGCGCCTATCCGGCCATGCACTGGCTCGCGGCGGCGCCGAGCTTCGGCCGCATGCTCGACGTGCTGCTGTGGTTCTCGTTCCTGTTCGGCATGTACAACGGCGCCATGGTCGTGGCGCTGACCGAAGTGATGCCGGTCGAAGTGCGCGTCGTCGGCTTCTCGCTGGCCTACAGTCTCGCAACCGCCGTGTTCGGCGGCTTCACACCGGCGATCTCGACTTGGCTGATCGAGACTACCGGCGACAAGGCGGCGCCGGCCTACTGGCTGAGCGTGGCAGCCGTGTGCGGACTGGGCGCCACCCTGGCGCTCTATCGCAAGGGTCGCCAGCCCGCAGTGGCATAGCCGGCCTCAGCGCCCCCAGCGCAGGACCAGCGCGTCGAGGCGGCGCGCAGTCTCGATCAAGAGCGACCGGCTCGCAGGATGGATCGCAGGGAACGGATGGCGCGGCGCCTCGCAGGCGATCACGCCGCCTTCCTTCATCAGCGACTTGGCCGCGAGAAGGCCGCACTGCCGGTTTTCGAGGTTGATGAGCGGCAGCCACCGCTCGTATGCGGCAATGGCTTCGTCGCGCCGACCCGCGCGATAGGCATCGAGGATCGGGCGAATGCCGTCCGGAAAGCCGCCGCCGGTCATCGAACCGGTCGCACCCGCTTCGAGGTCCGGCAGCAGCGTGATGGCTTCTTCGCCGTCCCACGGTCCTTCGATCGCATCGCCGCCGAGGCGGATCAGTTCTCGCAGCTTGGCCGCGGCGCCCGCCGTTTCGATCTTGAAGTACGCCACATGCTCGATCTCCTTGGCCATGCGCGCGAGGAAGGCGGCCGACAACGGCGTGCCGGCGGCGGGAGCGTCCTGGATCATGATCGGGATGCCCACCGCGTCCGACAACTGCGCATAGAACTCGTGGGCCTGCGGCTCGGAGACGCGGAAGGTGGCACCGTGATAGGGCGGCATTACCATCAGCATCGCGGCCCCCATGTCCTGCGCGCGGCGGCTGCGTTCGGCGCAGACTTTGGTGCTGAAATGCGTAGTGGTGACGATCACCGGAACGCGGCCGGCGACGTGTTCGAGGATCGTGCGCGTGAGCACCTCGCGTTCATCGTCGGACAGCAAGAACTGCTCTGAAAAATTGGCCAGGATGCACAGCCCTTCGGAGCCGGCGTCGATCATGAAATCGATGCAGCGCTTCTGGCTGGCGATATCGAGATTGCCTTGCTCATCGAATGTGGTCGGCACCACCGGAAAAAGGCCCTGGTAACGAGCGGTCTTGGTGGGTGTCTTGGAAGTTGTGGAGGTTGCGGTCATGTCGTGCTTTCAGATGAATGGGTCGTGAGGAATCGCGAGCGCCCTGCCCTCACGTCCAGCCTCCGTCGACGATGAAATCCTGCGCGGTACACATTGCGCTCTCGTCCGCGACGAGAAAAAGCGCCATGCTGGCGATGTGATCGGCCATGAGCGGCTTGTCGATGCACTGGCCCCGCGCGATGTCCACACGTGCCTGGTCGTCCACCCACATGCGCAGTTGCTTGTCGGTCATGACCCAACCCGGCACCAGTGTGTTGACGCGGATGTTGAATGCACCGAGATCCCGCGCCAGGCTGCGCGTCAGCCCCTGCACCGCTGCCTTGGAGGTGGTGTAGACCGGCATGCCGCCCTGCTTGAGCTTCCAGCTGATCGAGCCGAAATTCACGATCGATCCGCCGCCAGCCGCGCGCATGTCGTCCATCACGTTGCGTGCCGCAAAGAACTGGTGCTTGAGGTTCACGCCGACGCCGGCGTCCCACGACTCCGGCGTGGTGTCCTCGATGCGGTGGCGGCGATCGTTGGCGGCATTGTTCAGCAGCCCGGTGATGGGGCCGAAGCGCTGGCGTACCGACGCAATGGCGGCCTCGAGCGCCGCGATGTCGGTCAGGTCCGCCGCGACGAACAACGGCGGATGGCGCGCGCCGGCGAGCGTTTGCGCCAGCGTGGCTCCGGCGGAAGCATCGATATCGATGAAGCCGACCTTCGCGCCTTGCGCGACGAAGCGTTCGACGAGGCAGGCACCGATGCCCGTGGCACCGCCGGTGATGAGGACTGTTCTGTCGACAAGGCTGGGATATTGAGCAAAGGCAGTCATGGCGGGAGCAAGTGACGGCAGCGGGCGCCGTTCGGCAGCTCTCAAGTGGATGAGGCGCGAATTATGTCGTCACCGCACGCCCGCCGCATCAAGGTTTGCCAGCGGTGGGAGACGCGTTCGAGTTGTGCATCGGCTGCTGGGCAGCCGGTGACGACGAAGCGGGCTCGACCGGCTTTTCTTTCCAGATCAGCACCAGAACAATGCCGCCGACTATAAATATGGCCAGCAGCACTGCCATCAGTCGGAAGGGGCGCTTTGGTGTCGTGTCATTCTGTGTGGCCATTGGATGACTCCGCTCGGAAGATGTCATCCAACGCTAGGGCGCGATCCGGACTGGCGATGTCAGACGGCGACCCTGCCGGATGCGGCTGAAAAGCCATCCCGCGGCAGAATCGCGGAATGAGCACCACCCTCCCCGTGGCCGTGGTTTCGGCCTTCGCACCCACCGGCGCGCTGCGCGCCTCGATCAATCTCGGCAATCCCATCCTCGCGAACCGGGATGTCGCCACCGGAGAGCCGGTTGGCGTGTCGATCGATCTGGCCCATGAATTCGCACGGCGGCTCGGCGTTTCCGCGGAACTCGTCGTCTCCGAAAAGGCCGCCGCCTCGGTTGACGCGGTGCGCAACGAACAGGCGGACATCGGCTTCTTCGCGATCGACCCATTGCGCAGCGAAGGCATGCAGTTCACCGCGCCGTATGTGCTGATCGAAGGCAGCTACCTGGTCGCGGAGGCGTCGCCCGTCACGCGCAACGAGGAGGTGGACCGCGATACACACCGCATCGCCGTCGGCACAGGCAGCGCGTACGACCTCTTTCTGACGCGCGAGATCAAGCAGGCGCAGATCGTGCGCGTGCAAGGCGCCAAGGGAGTCATGGAAAGTCTTCATGCAGGCCAGGCCGATGTTGCCGCGGGCATCCGGCAAGTGCTCGAAACGGAAGCGGCACGTGTCGGAGGTCTTCGCCTGCTACCTGGCCGGTTCATGGTGATCCAGCAGGCGATGGGGACGCCCGCTTCGCGCGGCGCCGAGGCCGGCGCGGCGCTCGCGGCGTTTGTTGAAGAGATGAAGGCCAGCGGATTCGTGGCCGAGGCGCTCGCGCGGCATCGTATCCAGGGCGCGAGCGTCGCGCCGGCCGGCCGAGGCGCCTAGAAACAGGTTTGGCCCGGCTACAACCCGAGCTCTGCCATCAGCCGTGAAGCCGGCCAGCGCTCCTTGCGCTCCGGCCATGCTTCGAGCAGTTCGACCATCTTTGCGTTGCGAGACGCGTTTGACTTGTTCGAAGCGGCGAGCCGCACGACCTCGCCGCACAGCGCATCGATTTCCGTGCGGCGGCCCAGCGCCAGATCGTCCGCCATGCTCGAACGCGCCTTCGCGTCGATGCGCAACATGCGGGCTGCGACGATGCGAAAAAGCGGTGTCGGCAGCCGCAGGATGCCCGGCAGCTTGGCCGCAGGGACAGCGGCCAACTGCGCCGGTTGAATGCCGGCCCTCGCGAGTTCGGCGAGCGCTTCATCCATCAGCGCGGCGAGGCAGCGGCGATAACCCCGCTGAAGCAACTCTTCGCGCAGAGGGAGCCCGGACAAGGCGTTGATCGGATTGTTCAGGTTGAGCAGCAGCTTGCCCCACTGGATCGGCAGGAGATTGGCGTGCAGATCGATCGGAACGCCGGCTTGCTCGAACACCGCAACCCAGCGTCGAAGCGCCAGGTCGTCCTTGGCAGCGAGCCGGCCCACGGTTCCGCGATGGAATTCGCCCGGTCCGATTTGCGCGACGTTGTAGGGCACCATCGCCGGCAGGATGTTGAGTGAAGGCGCAGCCTCCAATGCCACGGCCGCGTTCGAGATGCCGTTCTGCAGGGAAAGCACTGTGGTGTTCACCGGAAGCCGCGTGGCAAGTTCGGCCGCGGCGTCTGCGGTCGCGCCGCTTTTCACTGTCAGCAGCACCAGCCCCGGACGAATGCCGGGCGGTACCGCCTCGGCAAGCTGGATCATGTCCGGCGAGACGTGGCGGCTGGCGCCATCCAGATCCGTCAGCGTGATGCCGCGTGACGCCAGCGCGCCCAGCACCCGGGGGCGCCCAACCAATGCGACGCGCACGCCGGCTGCCGCCAAACTGCCCCCGATGAAACACCCGATGGTGCCGGCCCCCATCACGAGGACATCGACGGGCAGTTCGTCGCCCTTCATCCCTTCGCTTGCAGGCGTTCGGCGACCCAGGCTTGCACCGATTTGAGCGCCGCGGGCACGCCGGCCGCATCGGTGCCGCCGGCCATCGCCATGTCGGGTTTGCCGCCGCCCTTGCCGCCAACCTGTTGGGCGACAAAGTTGACCAGCTCGCCGGCCTTGACCTTGGCCATGGCGTCGGCCGTGACGCCGGCAGCGATCTGCACCTTGGAACCGTCGACCGCTGCGAGCACGATGGCCGCCGACTTGAGCTTGTCCTTGAGCTTGTCCATGGTGTCGCGCAGCGTCTTGGCGTCGGCGCCGTCGAGCTTTGCCGCAAGCACCTTGACGCCATTGACATCGACCGCCTGCGCCAGGAGCTCGTCGCCCTTCGACGAAGCCAGCTTGCCTTTGAGCGAGCCCACTTCGCGCTCCAGCGCGCGCACCTGTTCGAGCACCTGCGCCAGACGCGCCTGCAGCTCCGAGGCCGGCGCCTTCAGCGTCGCCGCCGCACTGTGAACCGTGGATTCGAGCTGCTGCAGGTAGGCCAGCGCATTGGCACCGGTCACCGCTTCGATGCGCCGAACGCCGGCAGCCACGCCGCCTTCGCTCACGATCTTGAAGACACCGATGTCACCCGTGCGCGAAACGTGCGTGCCGCCGCAAAGCTCGCGGCTGCTGCCGATGTCGAGCACGCGAACGGTTTCGCCGTACTTCTCGCCGAAGAGCATCACGGCGCCGGTCTTCTGAGCCGACTCCATGTCCATCACGCGCGCCTGCGTGGCCTCGTTGGCGAGGATTTCAGCGTTCACGCGCCGTTCGATCTCGACGATCTGCTCGGCCGTCACGGGCGCGTTGTGCGCAAAGTCGAAGCGCGTCTTGTCGGCATCGACCAGCGAGCCCTTCTGCTGCACATGGCCGCCGAGCACTTCACGCAGTGCCTTGTGCATCAAGTGGGTGACGCTGTGATTGCGCATGGTGGCAGCACGGCGCTCGGTGTCGACGCGCGCCGTGACCTTGTCGCCGATCTTGAGCGTGCCCTGCGTCTGCGCGCCGTGGTGGCCGTAGACGTCCGCCTTGATCTTCTGGGTGTCGTCGACCCCGAACTGCACGCCCTCGGCGACGATCACGCCCTGGTCGCCCACCTGGCCGCCGCTCTCGGAATAGAAAGGCGTGGTGTCGAGCACGACGATGCCCGGCTGGCCCTCGTTCAGCTGCTGGACCGGTGCGCCTTCGAAGTACAAGGCGACGACGGTCGCCTTCTCTTCGAGATGCTCGTAGCCGGTGAAGGCATTGGCCGCGCCGCTGTAGTCGACGGCGCGCTCCATCTTGAACTTGCCCGCCGCGCGGCCTGCCGCCTTCTGCTTTTCCATGGCGGCATTGAAGCCCGCCTCATCGACCGCCACGCCGCGTTCGCGGCACACGTCGGCCGAAAGATCGAGCGGAAAGCCGTAGGTGTCGTGCAGCTTGAACGCTACTTCGCCCGGCAGAACCTTGGCGTTGTCCGCCAAGGCCGCGTCGAGGATTTCCATGCCGTTGGCGAGCGTCTCGAAGAAGCGCTCTTCCTCGGCCTTCAGGGTGTCTGTGATGCGCGTTTCGTCCGCGCGCAGCTTGGGATAGGCATCGCCCATCAGCGCGACCAGATCCGGCACCAGCTTGTGGAAGAAAGGCTTCTTCTGGCCGAGCTTGTAGCCGTGGCGAATGGCACGGCGAACGATGCGGCGCTGCACGTAGCCCCGCCCTTCGTTCGACGGAATCACGCCGTCCGCCACCAGGAAAGCAGTGGCGCGAATATGGTCGGCAATCACGCGCAAGCTCTTGTTGCCGAGGTCTTTTTCGCCGGTCTCGCGCGATGCGGCCTTGATGAGCGCATCGAACAGATCGATTTCGTAGTTGCTATGAACGTGCTGCAGGATCGCGGCGAGCCGTTCGAGCCCCATGCCGGTGTCGACGCAGGGCGCGGGCAGCGGGATGACGCTGCCGTCCGGCTGCATGTCGAACTGCATGAACACGTTGTTCCAGATCTCGATGTAGCGGTCGCCGTCTTCATCGGGGCTGCCGGGCGGGCCGCCTGCGATTCCGGGGCCGTGGTCGTAGAAGATCTCGCTGCACGGGCCGCAGGGGCCGGTGTCCGCCATCATCCAGAAGTTGTCGGACATATAGCGGCCGCCCTTGTTGTCGCCGATGCGCACGACGCGCTCGGGCGGCAGGCCGATGTCCTTGGTCCAGATGTCGTAGGCCTCGTCGTCTTCGATATAGACGGTGGCCCAGAGCTTCTCGGCCGGCAGCTTGTAGACCTGGGTGAGCAGCTCGAATGCCCATTTGAGCGACTCGCGCTTGAAGTAGTCGCCGAAGCTCCAGTTGCCCAGCATCTCGAAGAAGGTGTGATGCCGGGCGGTGTAGCCGACGTTCTCGAGGTCGTTGTGCTTGCCGCCGGCTCGGAGGCAGGCCTGGACGGATGCGGCGCGCACATAGGGGCGCTTGTCGCTGCCGAGGAACACGTCCTTGAACTGCACCATGCCGGAGTTGGTGAACATCAGGGTCGGATCGTTGCCCGGCACCAGCGAACTGGAAGGCACCACGGTGTGGCCCTTGGTCGCGAAGAAATCGAGGAACGACTTGCGGATGTCGGCGACGCTGAAGGTGGGCTGGCTCATCTTGAATTTGGCTTTTTGCTAAGGCGGCCGGTTGCGGGCAGCCCCTGCATCGAACCCACCTAACTGCTTGATCTGCTTGAACATTCGATTATAGGTTTGGGCATGAAATCGCCAGCGTGTGCGCGCAGGATCTCGACCGCTCTCTTGAACTGGAGCGTCTTGACCGCGCCGTCCAGTTCCGCGAAGCGTTCCGCCCCTAGCGCGGCACGCAGCGACGGGCCCACCTCCTCGAAGCAGGTCATGGCCGCGAAGTCCTGACTTTCCAGGGTGTCGGTCAGCCGCGCGAGTCCTTCCGGGTCGACTGGCGGTGCGTCCGTGACATCGGCTTCGTCGGGTCCGTCGACTTCGTCCGCTTCTGCCGACTCGAGATAGGGCCGCGCGGATGCATCGACCCTCCGCAGCGCAGCGCCCAAGTCGCGAAGCGCCTGCTCGGCCCGATCGGCGTCACCGGACTTCAACGCCGCCTCGCCCGCACTGGCCGATTGGCGCACGCGGTCGATGCCGATCAGCCCGGCGCTGCCCTGCAGCTTGTGCAGCCGCGCGGCCAACGCCTCCGCCTGGCCGGCCGGCAGCGCGATCGTCTCGCCCGCCAAGTCCCGGAACTCGCCCAGCAGGCCGCGCAAGACGCTGAGAAAAAGCGCCCGGTCACCGCCCAGGCGGCGAAAAGCATCCGCCGCATCGACGCCTTCGATCGCGGGCCAATCCGAGGGCAGTGGGGCCGCGACCGCCGTTGCTCGCGTCGCCGGTGCAGAAGCGGCATTGCCCCACCCTGCGCAACGACGCACCGTGCGCACCAAGGCGTCGACATCGAAGGGTTTGGTCACAAAGTCATTCATGCCGGCTTCCAGCACACGCTCTCTGTCCGCGATGAGCGCACTCGCCGTCAGCGCAATCACCGGCAGCGCATGCAGGCCGAGTTCGCCGCGAATCAGCCGCGTGGCCTCGTTGCCATCGAGGATCGGCATGTGGACGTCCATCAGCACCGCATCGAATCCGTGCGGCTCCATGCGCAGCCGCTCGACCGCCTCGCGACCGTCCGATGCAACGCCGATGCGAGCGCCTTCGCGTTCGAGGATGTGCTGGCATACCTCCAGGTTGACAGGACTGTCGTCCACGACGAGGATGCGCATTCCCGAAAGCCGCCGCTCTTGCAGGCCGCCGCCCGATGCAGCTGGCGCCATGGCGTCTTCACTCACGACGTCCAGCGGCAGGACCACCCAGAACGTGCTTCCACTTCCCGGCATGCTCTCCACGCCGAACTCGCCGCCCATCAGTTCGGTGAGTTGCTTGACGATCGACAAGCCGAGCCCCGTGCCGCCGAAGCGCCGTGTCGTCGATGTGTCGGCCTGCGTGAAAGGCATGAAGAGCCGGTCGAGAACCTCGGGCTCGATACCGATGCCTGTGTCCGTGACGGCAAGCCGCAGGCGCACTCGGTCCGGCACTCCGTCCTGCAATCCTTCTTGCACGCTCGCGGAAAGCCGCACCGTCCCCTTGGCGGTGAACTTGACGGCGTTGCTCAGCAGGTTGACGAGAATCTGCCGGATGCGCGTGACGTCGCCATGCAGGCATGCCGGCAGATCGGGTTCCCCATTCAGCTGCAGCGCGATCCCCTTGCTGGCGGCGCCCATCGTCGTCATGGCGATCACGTCTTCGAGCAGTCCGCGCAAGCCGAAGTCGGACTGGTCCAGCACCATCTCGCCGGCTTCGATCTTCGAGATGTCCAGGATGTCGTTGATGACGCCCAGCAGCGCATTGCCCGCGGTGTCGATCTTCTGCAGGAAATCGCGCTGCCGATCGTCCAGTTCCGTCTGCCGCAGCAGGTACGCCAATCCGATGACGGTATTGAGCGGCGAGCGGATTTCATGGCTCATGTTCGCCAGGAACTCGCTCTTCGCCTTGCTCGCCGACTCCGCCTGCGCGCTGCGCTCGTTCAGCGCCAGATTCAGTCGCTCCAATTGCTCCTGCGCCTCGCGCATGTCAGTGACATCCACGGCGACGGTAATGAAGCCCTGCACGACGCCTTGATCGTCGCGGTCTGGCACGAAATGCAGCCAGTAGTGCAGGAGCGAGCCATCAGCCACCGTGCGCGTGCGCATCACGCGCTGGTCCTTTCCGGCAAGTGCCGAGCGCACATAGGGCTCGTTGATGCGGGAGATTTCCGGCCCGAGCAATTCGGTCCACGTCATGCCGATCATCTGCCTCGCCGTGTGCCCCATCCATCGCAGATGCGCACTGTTGGCGAAGGTACAGCGCAGGTCGCGCGTCCAGTAGGCGACGACACCAGGGATGTTGTCGGTCACGATGCGCATGAAGCGCTCGTTGTTGCGCACTCTTTCTTCGGCGGCCTTGCGCTGGGAGAGATCGGTCGCGATGGCGATGAAGCCGATCACCGTGCCGGCGGCATCCCGCAGCGGGCTCACGTTCAGATGCACAAGGACGCGGGTGCGGTCCTTGCGCACATAGGTCCACTCCCTCGGCTGTGCGCGGCCCGTGCCCGCTGCCGGCGCGAACACCTCGCACACTTCCAGCGGACGGCCCAGTTCGGTGGTGAGCGCAACGGAGCGTCCATGGATTTCGATCGCGTCATGGAAGCTGTTCATCTCCATGCGATCGACCACCTCGGCAGCCGAATAGCCCAGCAGTGCCTCCGCGGCGGGGTTGAACAGCGTCACCATGCCCTTGACGTCGGTTGCGATGATCGCGCTGGCCGCGCCTTCGAGGATCGCGCGCTCGCGCGTCGACAGCGCCACCAGCTGCGCGGTGCGTTCGAGCACCTGCTGTTCGAGCGTCGCATTGAGTTCGAGGATGTGCGCCTTGCTCGCCTTCTCGTGCGTGATGTCGCGCACCGTTTCGGCCGCGCCCACGACGTGGCCTCGCGCCGAGCGGATCGGCGCCGCCGCGACAGAGACCGCCACGGGGGAGCCGTCACGGTGGCGCCGGAAGGTCTCGAACGCGGCAACCGACTTGCCTTCCGCCATATGGCGCAGCAGCGTCTCTTCTTCTCCGACATGATCGGGCGGCAGCAGCAGCGCCTGTATGGGTTTGCCCAGGGCTTCCTCGATGCTGTAGCCGAAGATCTTGCTGGCGGCGGCGTTCCAGTCGGTGATCGTGCCGTCGAGGCGCAGCCCGATGACAGCGTCGTTCGAACTGGTCACGATGGCCGCGAGCCGTGACTGCTGCACGCCGGCGAGCGCGCTGCGGCGCCGGTTCAACTGCTCGATGAAAGACACGAGCGCCAGAAGCAGCGCCAGCATCGCGCCGATCAGGAAGACAGCCAAGGGACTGCGCAGGTTCAGTGCCGTGACGAACGGCGGTTGCGCGCTCACCTCCACCATCCACGTTCTGCCATAAAGCTGCAGCGGGAGCGCGCGCTTGAGCGCTTCGGGCTGCGCACCGATCCGCCCCGGCGACATGAAGAAGCGCTCGGGCGTGGCGCCGGGCGTCGCGTCGACCAAGGTCATCGCGAATTCGCCGTCCTGGTAATCGAACCCCTTCAACACTTCATTGATCAGCAGCGGCGAGTAGACCCAGCCGATCACGTCATCCGGTCCTCCGCGCGCGGCGGCGGAACGGCGCTGGCGCTGCTGGAGCCTTCCAAGTTGCGCATCGGCGCGATAGACCGGCAGCAGCAGTGCGACCGAGCGCTCCACACGAGGCGCATTCGGCGCCTGCACCAATGTGATCGGCGCGGTCAGCGTCATCTCGCCGCTGCGCATGGCACCCTCTGCCGCTGCGCGCCGGTGCGGCTCGGACGCGATGTCGAGTCCGATTGCGGGGCTCGATGCATCGAGAGGTTCGAGATACTGGATGACGAAGCGCTCGCCATCGTTCGTGCCCAACTGCCGGATCTGGAAATCGGGCTTGCCGTCCAGGCGCGCGGCGGCGACGAATGCAGCTTCCTGGGCGACGGGCACACGGCGGATGAATCCGAAGCCGCCCGAACCGGGAAATTCCCGCCCCAGGTCGCGCGAGGCTATGGACTGCGCAAAGCGCAGCCGGGCAATGCCGGTCTCGCCGCCCGCCGCAATGACGGCACCGCGCACACCCAGCAGGCCGGTCTCATAGGCATGCATGCGCGAACTCACCTGCTCGACGGCACGGCGCGAGAGCGCATCGAAGCGCTCCTGCGACAGTGTTTCGTTGTAGTTGGCCTGCCACAGCGCGGCGCCCCCTGCCCCGCAAAGGCCGACGACAAGCCAGATCAGCGATCGAGCGGAGTGGCGAAGGCCCACAGCGAGGCTCAGTCCGCCTCGGCGCCTGGCTCTGGCGCGGCCGCCGGCGCCTGCAAAGCGGCTTGTGCGCGCCCTGCGCTTGCCGCCGCTGCGAGCGCAGCGCCGGCTGCGGCCGCCAGCGCTTCTCCGGGGGCCGCACCTGCCGCGGAGAGCGCGCCTCGGGCAGCAGCGTCGAGGCATGCCGCGCCTGCACTGCAGGTCACATGCCGCGACACCGCGGAGCCCTGGTGGCTGATGTCCAGCACTTCCACCGCGCGCAGGACGCGGTTGGCGACGTGCAGCGCATCCTTGGCCGATGAATCGGGAAGAACCAGCGCGAATCGTTCGCGATCGAGCTTCATCGCGAAGTCGCCGGGACGGCGCACGCTGCGTCGCAATGCGTCGCCGATCGCGGCGAGACAAGCGTCCGCCGCCTTGCGGTCGTACAGGGCCTCGAAGGACTGGAAGAAATCGGCTTCGAACAGCACCAGCGCGATGTCCTTCCCGGCCTCTTCCGCGCGGGCGATCTCGCGTGCCATGGTCTCCGCAAAGGCACGCTCGTTGGGCAATCCCGTGAGCGCATCGACGCGCGAAAGACGGCGCAAGTCGTCTGAAAGCCGCTTCAGCTTGAGCTGCGTGTTCACGCGCGCGAGCACCTGCTGGGCGTTGAAAGGCTTGCGGATGAAATCGACGGCGCCCATTTCCAGGACGGCGACTTCGAGCGCCGATTCCTGGTGGCTGCTCACGAAGATCACGGGCACATCGGCGAGCGAAGGATCGGCCTTCAGGGCCTCGCAGACTTGAAGGCCGCTCATGTCGCCCATCTGCGCGTCCAGCAGGATCAGATCGGGCCGTGCCTGCTTGCTGAGCAACAGCGCATCGGTACCGCAGGTCGCGAACCGGACGGTCGTGTAATCCGAAAGTATCCGACTCAAAACCTGGATGACGGAAGGATCGTCATCGACGAGAAGCAAGCTCGCTTCGACAGGAAGTTTCTTCATCGCTGAATTCTGCCGCAACCTGCAAGCAGAGGTTACTTCGGTGCGTGCAAGGGTATGTCCCAAGCCGGTCAAAAGGCAACGAATTCATATGATGATCGGGCAACTCGCGCACCGCCCGGTGCGCGGGTATGCGCGGCGTTGTGATGCCCGTGGCCGGTACCGCGCAACCAGGCCCAGATCCGATACAACAGGAGACGGCAATGACTTTACGCTTTGGCATGGTGGCCGCGGCTGCGGCATTGGTTGCAACTTCCGCGCTCGCGGCCGGCCCTTCGGTCGTCAGCGGGCCTGGCGAGAACCCGGCGTGCTTCAAACCATGGGACGCCAACACGAAGTACTTCCAGTGGCCCGCCAAGAAAGGGCCGTATCGGATCGCTCTTGCGAACGGCTTCGTCGGCAACACCTGGCGCATCCAGATGATCAAGATGGCAAAGGCCTACGCGGCGACGCCGGAGATGAAATCGCAGATCAAGGAATTCAAGATCGTCTCGACCGGCACGGACGTGGCCGCACAGATCGCTGCGATCGACAACTTCATCAACTCGGGCTACGACGCCATCGTGACGATCGCGGTCAATCCAACGGCTTTCGCGCCAGTCATCAAGCGCGCCAACGCGGCGGGCGTTGTGGTCGTGCCTTTCGACAACGTGCTCGACAGCGATCAGGTCATGATGGTCAACGAAGACCAGCTCGCGATCGGCCAGCAATCCGGAGAATGGCTGGTAAAGAACATCCCGAGCAAGAGCGGCAAGCTGCTTGAAGTGCGCGGCGTGCCGGGCAATTCGGTGGACCGTGACCGCCACCTCGGGTTCCGCAAGGTGGTGGAGGCGCCCGGCAACAAGTTCGAGGTCGTCGAGGTGGTCGGCAACTGGGACGACGGCACCGCCCAGAAGGCCGTGGCGGATGCCGTGGCAGTCCACAAGAACTTCGACGGGATGTTCGTGCAGGGCGGATCGACCGGCGCGGTGCGCGCGCTGATCGACGCGAAGCACAAGATGATTCCGGTCGCTGGCGAGGCCGAGAACGGCTTCCGCAAGCTGTGCGTGGAGCACGCCAAGGAAGGCCTGCTCTGCGCCTCGCTCGGGCAGTCCCCGGGCCTGGTCGCTATTTCGATGAAGGCGGCTGTGGCAGCGCTGCAAGGCAAGGTGATGCCGCAGATGATCTCGGTGCCGATCCCGGTGGCGACGCACCCGAATTTCAAGGCCGGCCAGAACTACTTCCCCGACCTGACGGACAACTTCTTCACCACCAACGACTTCCCGCCTTGCGATGTGAACCTGAAGGCGACCGACATCATGTCCAAGGACGAGAAGAACAACTGATTCCGCCTTGGAACCGATCCTTCGCCTGATCGACGTCTCGAAGCGCTACGGCGGCGTGCGAGCGCTGGAGCACGCGAGTTTTTCCTGCGCGCCGGGGCGCATTCATGCGGTGCTCGGCGAAAACGGCGCGGGCAAGTCGACGCTGATCAAGATGATGGCGGGCGTGGTGCGGCCCGACGAAGGCCGCATCGTGCTGGAGGGCGTGGAGCGCCGTTTCGCGCATCCGCAAGAAGCGGTCTCGGCGGGCATCGCGTGCATCTTCCAGGAGCTGTCGTTGATGCCCGACCTGAGCGTGGCCGACAACATCTGCATCACCAACCCACCGCGGCGGCTCGGCCTCATCGACCGCGCCGCGCAACGGCGCATTGCCGAAGCGGCGCTGGCGCGTGCCGGGGCCGAGGACATTCATCCACTCGCGCCGGTCGAGAGCCTGACCTTGTCGCGGCGGCAGATGGTGGAGATCTCGAAGGCGCTGGCTCGCGACCCGAAGATCCTGATCCTCGACGAAGCGACTTCAGCGCTGACCGCGGCCGACGTCCGGCGCGTGTTCACGCTGCTCAAGCGGCTGCGCAGCGAGGGACTGGCGATCGTCTATATCTCGCACCGCATGAACGAGATCACCGAGCTGGCGGACGATTGCTCGGTGTTTCGCAACGGCAGCCACGTCGCGACCTTCGAGGCCGGCACGCGCAGCAATGCCGAGACGATCGAGATGATGATCGGCCGGGACATCGAGCATGCGTTCCCGCCCAAACCGCCGCCGCGCGCAGTGACCGCGACCGGTCCCCCGGCGCTGGAAACACGCGGCCTTTCGTGGAGTTCGAAGCTGCACGACATCGACCTCAAGGTCTGGCCTGGCGAGATCGTCGGGCTCGGTGGGCTGGACGGCCAAGGCCAGCGCGAACTCTTTCTCGCGCTCTTCGGCGTGCTTCGCGGAGTGAGCGGTGAAGTCCTGCTCGACGGCAAGCCGGTTCGGGTGCGTGACCCGCGCCAAGCCAAGAGCCGGGAGCTGGGCTTGGCGCTGGTGCCGGAAGACCGCAAGACCGATGGGCTCATGCTGCCCATGTCGGTCAATGACAACCTGAGCCTTGCTGCGCTCGATCGGCTCAGCCGCGTCGGCGTGCTGCTGCCGGCGGAAGAAGACAAGGCCGTTTCGGGCATGGTGCGGCGCCTGTCGATCAAGGTGGCCGAGACGGGCGACGCCGTCGGCAATCTGTCCGGTGGCAACCAGCAGAAGGTGGTGATCGGCAAATGGCTGATCAACTCCCCGCGCATCCTGCTGCTGAGCGATCCGACCCGTGGCATCGACGTCGGCACGAAGCAGGAGATGTACGCGCTGATTCGCAATCTCGCCGATGAGGGCGCGGCGGTGGTGCTCTATTCGACCGACTACGCCGAGCTGATCGGCTGCTGCGATCGGGTCGCCGTGTTCTTCGACGGCCGCATCGTGCGTTGGCTGGCGGGTGCCGAGCTGACCGAACGGGCGCTGGTGTCGAGCGCCCTCAACCTCGAAACGGCGGCGGCATGATGCGTCCTGACTGGCACTTTCATCTGCGCGAACACCGCGCCACCTTCGCGACGATGGCGATGTTCGTCGTGATCTTTGCGCTGTACATCACCAAGCATCCGGTCGGCTGGAATGCGGCGGTCCTGACCACGGCGGCAAACAAGGGCGTGCTGCTCGCCATCGTCGCAATGGCGCAGACACTGCCGGTGCTCACCGCGGGCATCGATCTCTCGGTCGGAATGGTGTTCGTTCTTGCCAACTGCCTGGCGTCGCATCTCGTGATCGGGACGCCGCTGCAGGCGGGGATGGGCATCGTGGCGGTGCTGGCGAGCGGCGCGCTGTGCGGCTTCATCAACGGCGTCATCATCGTGTACGGGCGCTTGCAGCCGATCATCACGACGCTGGCCACGGGCATCGTGTACTTCGGGCTTGCGCTGGGCCTGCGTCCGGTGCCCGGCGGCGACGTGCAAGCCGACCTCGCCGACGCACTGACCGGCGCATTGCCGGGCGGTATCCCCACCATGCTGGTCGTGCTCGTGGGTGTCGTGTTGTTGATATGGGTGCCTTATCGGCACTCGGCCACTGGCCGCGCAGCCATGGCGATCGGATCGTCGGAGAACGCAAGCTACATGTCGGGCGTGGCGATCGGCCGCACGAAGATCGTCACCTACACGCTCGCGAGCCTTCTGGCGGCGATCGGTGGGCTGCTGCTGACCTTCGTGACCTATTCGGGAGAAGCGTCTTCGGCCATCGGCGGCGTCTATACGCTGAACTCGATCGCGGCCGTCGTCATTGGCGGCACGGTGCTTTCAGGGGGTGCGGGCAGCGCCATCGGCTCGATCTTCGGCGCCTTCGTGCTCCGCACCATCGGCGATCTTCTGTTCGTCTTCGACCTCGAGCCGCTCTGGCAGCCGCTCTTCCAGGGTGTCATCCTGCTGACGGCCGTGAGCTTCGGATCGATTCGCCTGCTCAAGATCAACAACCGGCTCGATCTCTTCAAATAGCCATGAAACACCCCCAGGCTTGCCCACTTCGTGTGGCCGCACACCCCCTTGCAGGGGGCAATACCAGCGGCCCGGCAAAGCCGGTTCCGCGGTATTTCCCGACGAGGCTATGACGACGCTGGCGGTTCGACTCAGGCGTTCAGGGCATCTTCCGGTGCTGGCGGGTGCCTTGTGTACGGTCGCGCTGCTGCTGATCGGGAGTCTCTATTCGAAGAACTTCCTGTCGGTCGACTACCTGCTGCTGCAGTTGCAGATCGCATCGTTCCTCGGCGTGATCGCGACGGGCGCCATGCTGGTCATCCTCTTGGGCGGTATCGATCTTTCGGTGCCATGGCTGGTCACCGTGGGCGGAATGATGTCGGCGGCCGCGGCAGGCTGGTGGGGCGGCGCGGGTGAGGTGCTTGCGATTCCCTTCGGCATTCTGTGTGGTGCCGCGCTCGGGTTGCTCAACGGCATCGGCGTGGCCTACCTGCGCGTGCCGTCGATGATCTTCACGCTCGGCATCAACGCGGTCGCGCAAGGCCTGATCGTGGTGCAGACCGGCGGCTTCGCGCCGCAGGACCGCGCGACGCCTGCCATGCACCTGATCGCCACGGGCCGATCGCTGCTCGGCATTCCGAACGCACTGCTGGTGTGGATCGCCGTTGGTGCAGCCACGATGTTCATGCTGCATCGCACGACGCTGGGCCGGGCGATCTATGCCGTCGGCAATCGCGAGCGTGCCGCGTACCTGTCGGGCATCGACACGCGCCGCGTGACCCTGCTGTGCTTCGTCATTGCCGGCGCCTGCTCGGCCGCGTGCGGCGTGCTGCTGACCGGCTATTCGACCAAGGCTTATCAGGCCATGGGCGATGCCTATCAGCTGCCCGCCATCGCCGCGGTCGTGCTCGGCGGCACGAACATCCTGGGCGGCCAAGGCTCGTATCTCGGGACCGTCGTCGGCGTCATACTCATTACCCTGCTGCAATCCATTCTGTCGGTGATGCAGATTCCTGAGATGGGCCGCCAGGTCACCTATGGCGTGGTGATCATCGCGATGCTGCTGGTGTACGGACGCGGCCGCCGCCAATCGAACTGACCAGACCCGCAATCAAACAGAGGAGCGCCACATGACCATCGAAATCGCACCCGGCGTCGAGATGATCGACCCTCGATTCCGCAAGCTCGTTTTTCCCAACGCACAGATCGAAAAGCTCTACACCGGCTGCCGATGGTCCGAAGGGCCGGCATGGTTCGCGGCGGGCCGCTACCTCGTGTGGTCAGACATCCCCAACGACCGCATGATGCGCTGGGACGAAACGGACGGCTCCGTGTCGGTCTTCCGCCAACCCGCGATGAACACCAACGGCCACACCGTCGATCAGCAGGGACGCCTCGTCTCGTGCGAGCACCGCGGACGCTGCGTGTCGCGCACCGAGCACGACGGCACGCGCACCGTGCTCGCTTCGCATTTCGAGGGCAAGCGCTTCAACTCGCCCAACGACGTGGTCGTCAAATCGGACGGCAGCATCTGGTTTTCCGACCCGAGCTACGGCATCGACAGCGACTACGAAGGCGATGCCGCGCCAAGCGAGATCGGCGACCGCTGCATCTATCGCATCGAAGCCGACCTCAGCGCCATCACACGCGTCGCCGATGGCTTCGTGCAGCCCAACGGATTGGCTTTCTCGCCGGACGAACAATGGCTGTATGTCGCCGACACAGGCGCCACGCACGTGCCGGACGGACCGCGTCACATCCGGCGTTTTCGCGTCCGGGACGACGGCCGCACCGTGACCGGAGGCGACGTGTTCGCGCAATGCGAGGACGGCCTTTTCGACGGCTTCAGAGTGGACACGAACGGCAACCTGTGGACCAGCGCGGGTGCCGGCGTGCACTGCTACACACCCGATGGCGAACTGATCGGAAAAATCCACCTGCCCGAAGCCGTCGCCAACGTTTGCTTTGGCGGGCGCAAGCTCAACCGCTTGTTCATTTGCGCGACGACCTCGCTTTACGCCGTCTACCTGAACGCCCGCTCGGCGGCGCGCCCGACCATCGTGTGATCCGCCAAGCGCCGGAGCTGTACGTCTGGCTCGCGCCAGATGCCGCAGTGCAGGCTGCGCTGGACGCCTATCGGCATCAATGGACGTCGCCCCAGGGAAGTCGCCTGCCCAAGTCGCATCGCATGCACCTCACGTTGTCCTTGCTCGGCACACGCACCGCCGACGAGATCGAGGACATCGGCAAAGCACTGGCTGGCCTGCAGGAGAGCAGCCTTGAACTCACGCTCGACAGGCCGGCCGTGTGGTCGCGCGGCATCGTCGTGGTTTGTCCTGCCGAGCATGCGGGATTGATGCAGCTGCATGCTGCCGTCGGCCAGGCCATCTCGCCTTGGGCGCGGCCCGCTGCATGGAAGCCGCACATCACGATCGCCCGGCGCGCTCAGGGCGCGGAGGCCCCGCCGATGGCCCCTGTGCGCTGGCACGTGCGGGAGTTCTTGTTCGTGCGATCGTGGTTGCCGCCCTACCCTGTGCAGCACGAGGTGCTGGGGCGTTATGCGCTGACTCCCTGAGCTTGGCGCGAACAACCCGAAGCGGCATATTTCGACCCAGACCGACTGTAGAATCCACGCCGCTGCGGGCGTAGTTCAATGGCAGAACGGCAGCTTCCCAAGCTTCATACGAGGGTTCGATTCCCTTCGCCCGCTCCACATCTCACAGCCTCCGCTTCCGATCACAAGAGATCGGCAAGATCAGCCCGAGCTTCTTCTTCCCTCGACCAGGGAATGACCCAGGCTTGCAAAGTCCCGTTGAAAGACAGATAGCCCAAGCCCAGCAGGCGAGCGCGGTGCGGATCTGAGTTGCCCTTCAGCAGAAACGATCTTTTATACGGCTCAAGGGTCAACTTGGCGGCATCCGCCGTTTGCGAAGGCTTCGGCGCTTTGCGGCTGCGTGCAACTGCAGAAGCTTTTGCAATCGGCACGTGCTCCGGTTCGACTTCTTCGACGCTGTCCTGAAATGATTTCAGCTGATTAATTAGCCGAAGAATCTGCATACAGGCCGGATTTACCGCTGCTTCCCAATTCGAATCGCTCCGGCCAGACTCATACTTTGTCGGATTCACACCGAAAAGATCGGTAGGCAGCCGCATCTTCTCCAGATCGGGCACGAGGAAAAAGCAACGCTCCGGGCCGAGTCGACCGATGAACAAGCCAAGCTCAAAAAGGACGTTGTCCCTGACGACCTTGTCTGTGTTGTCTCGCATCATCGAGACATCGTCCGGACTAAACACGAAGATCGCGAAATCGGACGTTCGCAATATCCGCATCAAGTCAATGAGCGTGGAGGACGATGGCTGAAACACTCCGTCTTTCCAAACGGTGCATTCAGTCTCGGAGGTGAGATTCGAGTGAATCGCGTTGGCAATTGCAAGACCCTCCCTGGAGGATCCAATGAATATTTTTGGCTTCATGAGAGCTTTTTAAACAAGCTCAGAGATCCTACACACGGCTGGCGACAACCAAACTGTAAATGGCGGTTTTGATAGTCAAAAAGGATGCCTCTCTGAATTTGGAAACGCATTCCGCCAGCCGCTCCGAGTCGGACGCTGGCTTGGCGGATGTGTAGGAACCCGCAGCCACCGCTGTGGCTGCCTCAATCCGCAGTGCCCGAGCCTGGCGCATCCAGCACGATGCGCCCGGCCGTGAGCGTGTTGACAGTGGCGGCCGGTATCTCCATGAGGATGGTCGCCCGCTCGGCCACCATGTGCGCCGTGAGATGCAGCACCGGGCGCTCCTCCAGGTCGTGCATCAGCCGCACCAGCTTGAGCAAGGGGCCGCCCACCTCGGTCTGTAGCAGCGCGGCACGCTGAGGGTCGGCCACGGTGGCACTGATCTCCTGCACCACTCGGCCGAACTTCACGCCCTGGGCCATCAGGATCTCGTAGAGCGCACGTTTCTTCAGCGCGGCCTCGGTCGCGCGGCGGCCAATGGCCACGGGCACCCAGGCATCGGTCAGCATCGCAGGCATGCCGTCGCGGTTGGAGCGCACGCGCAGCGCATGCACCGCCTTCTCGGCGGGTACCAGTTCGAGGAGCCGCGCCACGTCGGCTGGCGGCACGGTCTGCACCACGTCCAACACGCGCACCACCGTCTCGATCGCCGTCTTGCGCAGACTGTCGATCACGCCCAGGCTCGGCGCCGGCCGCCACGACGCGCCAGCGCCTCCCCGCACGAAGGTACCGCGGCCGTGGCGTCGCTCCACCAGCCCGAGCGCGGCCAAGTCACTCAGCGCACGCCGCACTGTGATGCGGGAGACACCGAAACGCTCGCACAACTGCTCCTCGCCCGGCAGTGCGCCACTGGCGAACAGACCTCGGGAAATCTCGTCACGCAGTACCAGGAAGATTTGCCGGTGCAGCGCCGTGCCGCGTGCGCTGTTCATGGGGTTTGCCGCCGTCTCGGTGTTCATGAGGCGCGAGCATAGCCTGTTGACTTGTCGTTATGTTGTGATATTCTCAATACAACTAGAACGACACAAGACGACCCATGAGCCATCCCGCCTCGCTTCTTCGACAACTGCTGGCCGCCCCCGGCATGGTGATTGCCCCTGGTGCCTACGACGGCATCGGCGCGCGGCTGATCGAGCAGGCAGGGTTCCAGGCGGTCTACATGACCGGAGCCGGCACTTCCGCAGCGCGCGGCTTTCCCGACTTCGGCCTGCTGGACATGAGCGAGATGGTCGGCAATGCCGCCACGATCGCGCGCTCCATCTCGGTGCCGCTCATCGCCGATGCCGACACTGGCTATGGCAACGAGCTGAACGTCACGCGCACGGTGCGCGAATACGAGTCGCGGGGTGTGGCTGCCATCCACATCGAGGACCAGGTCTCGCCCAAGCGTTGCGGCCATCTCGCCGGCAAGGAGGTGGTCTCGCGTGAAGACTTCATCTCCAAGATCCGCGCCGCCGTAGAGGCACGAAGCACCAAGTACTTCATCGTCATTGCCCGCACCGACGCGCGGGCCGTGTTGTCGCTGGACGAAGCGGTGTGGCGCGCCAACGCGGCGCTCGACGCCGGCGCCGACATGGCCTTCGTCGAAGCCACGCAGACGATCGAGGAAGTCGCCGCGGTGCCGAGGCAGGTAAAAGGCCCTTGCCTGCTCAACGTGGTGCCCGGCGGCCGCACGCCCATCTTCGACCTGCGGCAAGCGCAAGAGATGGGCTACAAGCTCGCGATCCTTCCGGGACTAATGCTCAAGGCGGCCATCGAGGCCGGTGACGCAGCGCTGGCCGAACTCAAGCGTACCCATCAGGCGCCTGCTGTAACGCAGAGCGTGGCCCAGACCTTCCGCCGGTTCGGCGCCGACGAGTGGGACGCGCTGCGAACCCGCTTCAACGCCGGCGCCACCATGGAGCAGCAGAAATGACCGCGCGCACCCTGTTCGACAAACTCTGGGACGCGCATGTGGTGCGCGACCTGGGCGACGGCTGGGCTCTGCTGCACATCGACCGCCATCTGCTGCACGACCTCTCGGGACCGCCCGCGTTGGGCGAGGTCGCTGCGCGCGGCCTGGCCCTGCACAACCCCGAGTTGGTCTTTGCCACGCCGGATCACGCCGTCTCCAGCCAGCCCGGCCGGGTTGCGACCACATTTCCGCTCGGCGGGCGGCTGCATGGCGCGCTCAAGCAGCTCAGCCACAAGATGCAGGTGCGCATGTTCGATCTGGGCGAGCGCGGCCAAGGGATCGTGCATGTCATGGGACCGGAACTGGGCATCGTGCTGCCCGGCCTCACCGTGATCTGCGGCGACAGCCATACATGCACCAATGGCGGCCTGGGCGCGATGGCCTTCGGCGTGGGTTCTTCCGAAAGCACGCACGCGCTGACAACCCAGACGCTGCGCCAGCAGAAGCCTCGGCAGATGCGCGTGCACGTCGAAGGTCGATTGCGCGCACTCGTCAGTGCCAAGGATCTCGGGCTGCACATCATCGGCAGGCTCGGCGCAGCTGCGGGCGTGGCCCACGCCATCGAGTTCGCCGGTCCGGCGATCGAGGCGATGGAAGTGGAGGCGCGGCTGACCCTGTGCAACCTGTCGGTGGAACTCGGTGCGCGCTTCGGGCTGGTGGCGCCTGACGAGCGCACCTTCGACTATCTGCGCGGCCGCCCATTCGCACCGCAAGGCGCCGATTTCGACGCGGCCGTCGCGCAGTGGCGCGAGCTGCACAGCGACCAGGACGCACGCTTCGACCGCGAGGTAGTGATCGACGCGGACGCGGTACGTCCCACCATCACATGGGGCACGAGTCCTGAACACGCCATCGCCGTCGACGGATGCGTGCCCGACCCGCAGACCGCCGGCAGCGATGCGCAGCGCGACAACATCCGCGCCGCGCTGGACTACATGGGACTTGCGCCGGGACAGAAGATCGCCGGCACGCCCGTGGACTGGGTCTTCATCGGCTCCTGCGCCAACGCGCGTCTGTCGGACCTGCGCGCTGCCGCCGAGGTGGTGCGTGGCCGCAGGATTGCACCGGGTGTGAATGCGTGGATCGTGCCCGGCTCCGAGAACGTGAAGCGTGAAGCGGAGGCCGAAGGCCTGCGCGAAGTGTTCGAGGCCGCCGGCTTCTCCTGGCGCGAACCCGGCTGCAGCATGTGCGTCGCGGCCAATGGCGAGCAGGTGCCGCCTCAGCAGCGCTCGGTCTCCACCTCCAATCGCAACTTCGTCGGCCGCCAGGGGCCCGGTGCGCGTACCCACCTCGCCAGCCCGGCGATGGCCGCCGCAGCCGCGATCGCGGGCGCCATCTGCGACGTCGGATCGTTGGAGGCTGCATGAGCATGCAACCCTTTGTCCGCATCAACGGCGCCGCTGCGCACCTGCCGCGCGCCAATGTCGATACCGACGTGATCGTCCGCATCGAGCGTCTGACCACGCTCACGCGCGACCAGCTCGGTCCCTATGCACTGGAGGCGCTGCGCTACCTGGAGGACGGCAGCGAAGACCCCGGCTTCGTGCTCAACCGCTCCCCCTTCCGCGGCGCGCCCATCCTGCTGGCCGGAGAGAACTTCGGCTGCGGTTCGTCGCGCGAAGGCGCGGTGTGGGCGCTGATGGGGATGGGCATCCGCTGCGTGATCGCGCCCAGCTTCGGCGACATCTTCTTCAACAACTGCTATCAGAACGGGGTGCTCGCGCTTCGCCTGCCGGCCTCGGAGATCGACGCGCTCGCCGCAGCGTGCGCGGACGGCTCGTCGCTCACCGTGGACCTGCAGGGCTGCACGCTCAGGCACGAGGCCGTCGGGACGCAGACCTTCACCGTCGATCCGCTGCGGCGCGAAGCCCTGCTGCTTGGCCTGGACGACATCGGTCTCACGCTCAAGGACGACGCTTTGATCCGCGCCTGGCAGTCAGCCGACCGGCAGCGCAGGCCCTGGGCTTGGCCGCTATCAGCGCCGGGCCGATAGCACCGGTAGCACCTTGAGCCAAGGCCTCGGGAACAAAGAAAACACAAGACATGGAGACACACGAATGAAAGCAGGAAGCAAGGCACGAACACATCCACCGACGTCCATCGCAATAGCGGCACTCGCCGTAGCGGCGATGCTTGCCAGCCCCTTGGCCCACGCGCAGGCCGCATGGAAGCCCGAGCATGCGGTTTCACTCGTGGTGCCCTATACGCCTGGCGGCGGCACCGACGCCACTGCGCGGGCCGTGGCGCGCCGCCTGGGCGAACTGTGGGGTCAGCCGGTGGTGGTGGAGAACATGGCCGGCGCCGACGGCCTGATCGGCACGCGCAGGGTGATGGAGGCCAGGCCGGACGGCTACACGCTTCTGCTGCAGGTGCCTTCCATCGTGGTCACCAAGCATGTGCCCGGCCTGAAGGGCGTGGATCCGCTCGCGCGCCTGACACCGGTCACGGCTGTTTCGATCTCGCCCGCTGCCATCGTGGCCAGCGCCAAGCTGCCGGCGAAGACGCTCGGCGAATTCATCAGCTACTGCAAGACCGCGAGCACGCCCTGCTCGCTGGCCAGCGGCGAAAACCTGGCGCGTGTGTCAGCCAAGCAGTTGGCGGCAGAGACTGGCATTCCGAATCTCATCGTCGTCAACTACAAGGGCACAGGCGCGATCGTGACGGACATGATCGCCAACAACGTGAACATGGCCTTCACGGGCATCACCGCCGCGCTGCCGCACTACAAAGCGGGCACGCTCAGGATCTTCGCCACGCAAGGCAAGAAGCGCGCAGCCGCACTGCCCGATGTGCCCACCACCGCGGAGGCCGGCTACCCCCAATTCCAGTCGGTCACCTGGTATGGCCTGTTTGCGCCCCAGGGCACGCCGGCCCATGTGACGCAAGGCATTGTCAGTGCGATGCGCGAAGCGGTGAAGGACCCCGAGGTCCAGAAGACCATTGCCGCCGCAGGCGCCGAACCGCTGGTGAACACGCCTGCCGAGTTCGCCGCGCAGATCCGCGAAGACAGCGAGCGCATGGATGCGCTTGTGAAGCTCTACCCACTCGAATGAAGGGAGGCGAACGATGACACTGGCACCCACCGCCGCCTACCAGCAGCAGGGCGACGACGAAAGCGAACAGGTCGGCATCCGCTGCGTGCTGATGCGCGGCGGCACCAGCAAGGCCCTCTTCTTCCACGAAGCCGATGTACCTCCGCCCGGTCCGGCGCGCGACCGCGTGCTCAAGCGCGCGATGGGCACGCCCGACGTGCTGCAGATCGATGGCATGGGCGGCTCGCGCCTCGTCACTTCGAAGATCGCGCTCATCAAGAAGTCCGAACGCGGCGATGCGGATGTGGACTACACCTTCGCGCAAGCCGATGTGGAGCGTGACCGCATCGGGTATGACGCCAACTGCGGCAACATCTCCTCGGCGGTCGCGCCCTTTGCCATCGACGAGGGCCTGGTCACGGCGGTCGAGCCGGTGACCACCGTGCGCATCCACAACACCAACACCGGCACTCTGCTGGTGTCGAAGGTGCAGGTGAAGAACGGGAAGGCGCGGATCAAAGGCGACTGCGCCATCGCCGGCGTTCCGGGCACCGGTGCCGAAATCCTGATGGACTACACCGACACGCTGGGCGCCAAGACCGGAAGGCTGCTCCCAACCGGCCAACCGGTGGACAAGATCGAGCTCGAAGACGGGCGTCGCATCGAGGTCTCGATCGTCGAGGCCGCCACGCCTTGCGTGTTCATTGCCGCCGGCGCCTTGGGCTTGACCGGCAGCGAGCTGCCGCCAGCCATCAGCGCCGACCGCGCCTTGATCGAGACCATCGGCGAGATCCAGTCCAAGGCAGGTGAGCGCATTGGCCTTTACAAGCACTGGAAGGAAGTGCACCTGCCCGGGCTGCCGCTGGCCGTGATGGTGGCGCCGCCGGCCGACTACATCGATACGAACCACCAAAGCGTGAAGGTCGGCGACTGCGACCTGCGTGCGCGGCTCGTATTCCTCGGCAAGTGCCACGACAGCATGGCCGGCACCGGATCGATGTGCACCGCCGCGGCCTCGCGCGTGCCCGGCACGCTGGTGAACATTGCCGTGGGCGCGCGTGCCGGCACTGACACGCTGCGCATCGGTCATCCCCTGGGCGTCATGACGGTGAAGGTGGTTGCGCGCTCCGGCGACACAGCCGCTTCCACACGCTTCGATGCACTGGGCCTGCAGCGCACCGCACGCCGCCTGATGGATGGCACCGTGTACGTGCCGCGCGACTCGGCCTGAACGCTCAGACGATTTCAAGAACGACGGAGACAGACATGCCCGCAACCTCTACGCGCCGCCGCGCCTGCGCAGCCTTGGCCGGCCTGGCGCTGGCCGCCCCCACCTTTGCCTTCGCGCAGAACGCCTTGCCCGCCAAGCCGATGCGCATCGTCGTCGGCTATCCCGCCGGCCAGACGGTCGACATCGTCGCGCGCAACTTCGCCGCGGCTCTCAGCAGAGAGATCGGCCAGCCGGTCATCGTCGACAACCGGCCGGGGGCCAACGGCAGCCTGGGCGCACAGGAAGTGAAGAAGAGCGCGCCCGACGGCACCACGATTCTCCTGGGCACCCTGGGCCAGATGACCATCAACCCCACGCTTTACAAGAAGCTGCCCTACGACACGCTGAAGGACTTCGCGCCGATCGCCCAGGTCAGCACCGGCGCGCTGCTGCTGGTGGCCTCGCCGTCCTTCGGCCCCAACAACCTGAAGGAGCTGATCGACTACGCCAAGGCACGTCCAGGCAAGGTGGACTTCGCTTCCGGCGGCAACGGCATCACGGCCCATCTGGCGATGGTGGTGCTGGAACGCCAGGCCGGCCTGCAGCTCAATCACATCCCATACAAGGGCTCGCCGGCTGCTATCAATGACGTGATCGGCGGCCAGGTACCGATCATGTTCGACGCTCTCGCTGCAACCCTGCCGCAGGTCAAGGCCGGCAGGCTCAAGCCGCTCGCCATCTCCAGTCCGAAGCGCAACCCGCAGCTGCCGGAGGTGGCCACCGTCGACGAGCAGGGTCTGAAGGGCTTCGACATCAGTTCCTGGGTCGGCTTCCTGGCGCCGGCCGGCACGCCGCCAGCCACGGTGAACGCGCTGCACGACGCCATCCAACGGGCCTCAGCCAGCCCCGAAATCCAGGAATCCATTCGCGCCACCGGCAGTGAGCTCGCCGTCACCACGCCGGCGGAATTCGGGCGCTTCCTGCAAAGCGAGATCCGCAAGTGGGGTCAGGCGGTCAACGACGCCGGCGTTCAGATCGACTGAGAAAGCGACGAGAAAGGTTCACTGCAAATGACACACCCAGCGCTGCCCACGGACCCCGGCGGTCCTACCGGCCAGCTGTGCGACTGGCTCGCCGGCTTCTCCCTCGATCAGGCGCCGGCATCGGCCCGCGAGCGTGCCAGGGCGCTGACCCTGGATGGCATCGGCTGCGCCATCGTCGGCGCGCAACTGCCCTGGTCCCGCACCGCGGTGGAGATCGTGCGGCGCTTCGAGGGCGCGGGCGAGCGCAGCATCGTCGGATGGGGCATGACCACCAGCGCGCCCGCCGCTGCGCTGCTCAACGGCACCTTCATCCAGGGCTTCGAGCTGGACGACTATCACCCGCTGGGTCCGCTGCACAGTGCGTCCATCGTGCTGCCCGCCTTGTGGGCCGCGGCCGAGGGCGAAGGCAGGAAGGTGAACGGGCGGCAGTTCATCGAAGCCGCGCTGGCAGGCTATGAGGTGGGCCCGCGCGTGGGCATGGCGCTGCATGGTGCGCAGATGCTGTCGCGCGGCTGGCACTCGGGGTCGGTGTTCGGCACGCATGCGGCGGCCGCGGCAGTGGGCAAGCTCATGGGCCTGGACCGTGCCCGCTTCGAAGATGCGCTGGGCCTGGCCGGCACGCAGTCGGCCGGCCTGATGGCGGCGCAGTACGAGGCCATGTCCAAACGCATGCACCACGGCTTCGCGGCCCGCAACGGTCTGTACGCCGCGGTACTGGCCGAGGGCGGCTACACAGGCATCAAGCGCGTGTTCGAGCGGCCCTACGGCGGCTTTCTTTCCACGTTCGGTGAAGGGCATGAGCCCGACGCTTCGCAGATCACCAGCGGCCTTGGCCAGCGCTGGGAGGTGGAGCGCATTGTCATCAAGCCCTACGCGGCCATGGGCGGCATCCATTCGCCGCTGGACGCGCTCTTCGACGTGTCGGCGCAGCGCCCGCTCAGGCCCGATGAAATCGCCAGGATCGAATGCGATGTGTCGCACGCCGTGTACCACCATGGCTGGTGGGTCCCCGAGCGGCCGCTCACGCCCATCGGCGCGCAGATGAACATCGGCTATGCCCTTGCGGTGGCGGCCATCGACGGCGCCGCGATGGTGCGGCAGTTCTCGCCCGCACGCATCGACGCTGATGACGTCTGGGCCCTGCTGCCCAGGGTCGAGGTGAGGCACGACCCAGCTTTCGATGCCGGCGGGATGCTCAAGCGCGGCCAGACCCGCGTCGCCGTGACCTTCACCGACGGGCAGCGCATCGTGGCCGAGCGTGCCAGCTCGCCCGTGATCGAGAAGCCGCAGGACACCGCCGGCGTGGCCGCCAAGTTCCGCAGCCTCACAGACGGGCTGATCGATGCGCCTCGCCAGCGCGCCATCGAGGAGATGGCGCTTGGCGTGGAAGACTTGCCCGACGTGCGCGAGTTGATGGCGCTGCTTGCGCCGGTGGTTCGCCCCGCGTTCGACTGAGCGCCCTTCATTCAAAAGCGAAATCAGGAGACGAGACATGCAAGCCTTCCAACAATGGAGCATCGCGGCCCTCGCCGGTCTGGCGCTGGGTACCCCTGCCCTGGCGCAGGGCGATTGGCCGACCAAGCCGATCCGCATCGTGGCGCCCTATGCGGCAGGCGGCGCAGGGGACGAAAGCGCACGCGCTATCGCCGATGGCCTCTCGAAAGCCCTGGGCCAGCCTGTGGTGGTGGACAACAAGCCAGGCGCCGGGGGCGTGATCGGCGCCGACATCGTCGCCAAGTCGCCCGCGGACGGCTACACACTGCTGGCAGGTGCCAACGGCACGTTGATCAACCCACTGATCCACCGCAAGCTGCCCTATGCAGCCCGTGACCTCGCGCCAGTGACCGGCGTGTCCTTCTCGCCCTCGCTGATCGTGGCCGATCCCGCCATCAACGTGAGCACTCTGGCGGAGTTGCAGGCCCGCGCCAAGGCGGATCGCAACGGCATCTTCTTCGGCACCACGGGCATCGGCAGCACGGGACACTTCTCGGGCGAAATGATCAAGGCGGCGCTCGGCGTGCCGTTCACCTTCGTCCAGTACAAGGGCAGCGGCGAAACCAGCCTGGCGCTCAGCTCGCACCAGGTGCAGCTGATTTCCGATGTGCCCAGTGTGACGCTCGCGAACCTCGGCAAGGCCGGCAAGGTGCGCATGCTGGCCGTCGCCTCGGACAAGCGAATGCCACAACTGCCAGATGTCCCGACCACGGCCGAGGCCGGCTTTCCCTCGATCCGCATGATCCATTGGCTGGGGTTGTTCGCGCCCAAGGGCACGCCGCCCGCGGTGCTCGACAAAATCAATGCCGCGGCGCAATCGTTCATCAATTCGCCCTCCGAGCGCGCCAACATGGCCGCCCGCAACTCGGAGCCCATGCTCGGCAACCGCCCTCAGTTCACCGCCTTCGTAGACGGCGAGACCGCTCGCTTGGGCAAGATGGCGAAGGACCTCGACATGGTCGCGGAATGATCGAAAGCGCCAGGTGCGACGAAGCAGCCTGCCCGCGGGTCTTCCTGCTCCTTGAATTCGCCTCCATCAAGGCGCGGATGCCGGCAGCGGCGAATACTCTGCTGGCACCCACGCATAAGCCTTGCCCTCGGGCCTCACATGGCCCAGCCCCGGGAAAGGAAGGTGCGCACCGGCCACCCACCACCCGCCCGCCGCCGAGCGCTGCAGCATGGCGCGGCGTGCCTGGATGGCCTCGGCACGATCCACGTCGACTTCATAGCTGGCCGTGGGCCGCGCGAACTGCACGACGTGGTAGTGCACCAGATCGCCCCACACGAGCAGCTTGTCCTGCGGGTTGACGCCGCCGGAGACGAGGTACGAAGTGTGACCTGGCGTATGGCCATGCGTTGCCACGGCGTCGATGCCTGCCGGCAGGCTGCCGTCTCCCGGCGTGAAGGTCTTGAGGCGACCCGTTGATGCGTAGGCATCGAGCGCGCGGCGCGCCTGACCGACGACGAAGCGCAAGTCCTTGGGCGTGCGGGACTCGGCCTCGGGGCTCTGCCAGTACTCAGCCTCAGTGCGATCCACCCACACTGTGGCGTTGGGGAAGGCCTGCTTGCCGTCGGTGGTGAGCACGCCGCACAGATGATCGGGATGGGCGTGCGTCAGCAGCACGTCGTCGACTCGTTCAGGTTGGAAGCCGGCGGCCCTGAGGTTCTCCGCCACGTGCCCCAAGCCGGCCCCGAAGCAGTCGGCCGTGCCGGCGTCGATCATCACGAGGCGGCCCTGAAGCTGCACCAGGTAGGCGTTGATGGCCGTCTGCAGGCCTGCCTTGTTCTCGGGCACGTAACGCCGGCTCAGCAGCGCGTCGACATGAGCAGGTGTGAGGCCGGCGATCTGCGCGCGCGGCAGCTGCACCACCCCATCGAAGAGAGCCGTGACGCGCAGAGAGCCGATGGCCTGGTGGTAGTAGCCCGGCACCTGCTGCAAGGCAGGTGATTTCGTTGGTTGCGGTTGTTGTGCCATTGCGTGACCGGTACCGATGACAAGCGCAGTTGCGAGCAGCGCGAGGCGGCGAAGGACGACGCCGGGACGGGAATGGATCAAGGTGATTGCAGGCATGGAGACTTCTTCTGGTTGATGAACTTGTTGCCCCTGCGGCCTTGAGTGGCCGCAGTGCCCTTTCATCTTCTTCCCATGTGCCTGCGCGAATCGCTCAATTCATTGCGCGATCCGCTCGCTGCGTCGGAGTTCTCAGCTACCGTTGCCGATCTGCGCCGGTTCGAGGCCGTAGCGCTGGGCAAAGCGCCGCGCGAAGGTGGGTGCAGACTGGTAGCCGACCCGTGCCGCCACCGTCTTCACCGGCCAGCGCGTGGTGTAGAGAAGTTGCATCGCGCAGGCCAGTCGCGCATCGGTGATCACGTCCAGCAGCGAGCGCCCCTCGAGAGCCAGCCGGCGGCGCAGCGTGGCACCGCTCAGGCCCAGCTCATCCTCGAAGTCGCGCGAGCGCCAGGCACGTTCCGGGTGCGCGGCCACCAGCGAGCGGATCTGTGCAGCCAGGGTGGGCGGTGGCGGAGCCAACATCGCTGTGTGCCCCATCTCGCACAGTTGCACGGCCATGTCGGCCAAGGCTGCACGTGCGGGCCCATAAGCGCCTGAACGCAACGAATCGCCCCAGGCGGCCAGTTGCGTGCCCATGCGCTGCGCTGGCAGCCCCACTACAGGTGGGCCGCCCTTCGCCACCGGTTGGGCCCACAGCATGCGCGCCGCGGCTATCACCTCGTCACAGATCGGCATGGTGATGGTGAGGTACAGGCCGGCTTCGTCCGGCCAGTTGAAGGCATCGAGCTGGCAGGGTCGCGTGATCACGAACATGTCCCCCGCGACGAGCGAGACCTCGCTGCCCTCGCCTCGAAGGCGCTTGCGACCACGCAGCACCACACCGAAAGTCGGCTGGTCGATGTCCGCCGATCGCACGCCGTGCTCGCGCGTCGCGCAGATGCAGGCATATTCCTTGGACAGCACTTCGTCCATGGTGAGCGCCATCAGCCGCTCCAGGATCGGCGCGGGCACAGGCGCGGGAGCCAAGGCAATGTCGTCAATGTCGTTCATGAGTCTCTCTTCCATCGTTGGCTACGCTCCTTCCAGTATTTGACTACCACCTGGGCTCGCGAGACTGTCATCAGGAGATAGAGAAGCGAGAGGCCGGCAAGGCCGGCGCCGTGCCACAAGAGCACGGCCGCACCTTGCCCGATGGCTTGACTGCCGATCATCGTATCGATCGACATGCCCAGATAGATGCCGGACGAATTCAACGCCACAACGAGTGAGGCTTGAAAGAGAGGGTCGCGGGCGACTGGCATACCAGCGATGCATTCGATGCTCGCCGGTGGTGGGGGCGGACTTCAAGCGAAACCCTCCTTTGGCACCGGCAGTAGTGTTCTTGCAGACGCGGGATCTACACGGCACAGGGTGATACGGAACATATATACTTCGCGCACATTTCGTATAAGAGAGACACTGATGGGTATCGTCAAGATTTCGGACCTGATGCATGAGAACCTGCGAGTGGCAGGAAACGCCCTGAGCAGGTCCATCAATGCACAGGCAGAGCACTGGATGCGAGTCGGCATGCTGACCGAGATGCATCCGGAGTTGGATCACCGAGAAATCTGCCAGCTCCTGATCCGCGCTGAACTTGCGGGCGGGCTGGACATCGCCGGGGCTGTCACAGCGCAACTTGGCAAGCCTCGCGCTTCCTCCACCGGAAAACGCTAGTGGCGCGCGGCCCTTCAATCAAGTCCGCCGAGGACATAGCGATGGCGCGGCGGGCCGGCGGGCTTGCCGCAGAGGTTCTCAGCATGATCGAGCCCTATGTGGTGCCCGGGGTGAGCACGGAGGCGCTCGACCGAATGTGCCACCACCATATCGTGAATGTCCAAGGTGCCATTCCGGCCAATGTGGGGTATCTCGGGTATCCGAAGACCATCCTCACGTCCGTCAACCAGGTTGTTTGTCACGGCATCCCCTCCCCCGACAAGATTCTGAAGAAGGGCGACATCGTCAACATCGATGTCGCCGTCATCAAGGATGGCTGGTTCGGCGACACCAGTCGCATGTACTTCGTCGGAGCCCCCAGTGTGCTGGCTCGGCGCTTGGTGGAGACGACCTACGAAGCCATGTTGGCAGGAATCCGGCAGGTCAAGCCCGGCGCGACTCTTGGCGATATTGGCCATGCCATCCAGTCGGTTGCTCACCGGGAACACTTCAGCGTCGTGCGCGAATACTGTGGGCACGGCATCGGGCAGGTCTACCACGAGAAACCAGACGTGCTGCACTACGGACAGCGCGGGGAAGGACTCAAGCTGGAACCGGGAATGGTTTTCACCATCGAGCCGATGCTCAATGCAGGCAAGCGCGAAACCAGGCAACTGGCCGACGGGTGGACAGTCGTGACAAAGGACAGGTCTCTGTCCGCCCAGTGGGAACACATGGTGGCTGTCACACCCGAGGGGTATGAAGTGCTTACGCGTTGGCCAAGAGGCACAGGGGCCTACGCGCCGGTTTGACGTCAACTCCGTACTGCACACGACGTGCACGCCCGGCCATCTCTCAAGCGCGACTGCGCTTCAGCAAATAGTCAAGCCCCCCCACCCGGAACCACCGATACCCATACGGCTCCAGCAAGAAGCAATGCCGCCCGTCGGCACCGGCCACGCTGTGGTCTTCCGACAGCACGTTCGTCAACTGCTCGCCGCCTTCACCCATCGCGCTGGCAACGAGTTCGAGTTCCTGAGGATCCGCCACCAAGTTGTGCACGAACACCACCGTGTTGTTGCGCCATTCATAGCGCACCACGAACACGCACGGCTGCGCTTGCGGCAGCACCTTGAAATCGCCCCAGCCGACTTCGGGAATCTCCTGGCGCATGCGCAGCGTGCGTTCCGTCCAGTTGAGCAGCGAATCCGGATCCCTGCGCTGCGCGGCGACGTTGACATGCTCGAACCCATAGGCTCCGCCGGAAATGACGGGCCGCACGGGCTTTTTGGCGACGGTGAAACCGGCGTGCGGCTCGGTTGACCATTGCATCGGTGTGCGAGTGCAGTTGCGCTCTGGCAGCGAAAGATCGTCGCCCATGCCGATTTCATCGCCGTAACGCAGCACCGGCGTCCCAGGCAAGGTCAGCAGCAAGCTGTAGGCAAGTTCGAGGCGCCGCCGGTCGCTCGCGAGCATCGGAGCAAGCCGGCGGCGGATGCCCCGGTTATAGAGTTGCATGTCCTTGTCCGGAGCGAACTCGGCGAAGACCTCGGCTCGTTGTGCTGGTGTCAGCCGGCCCAGGTCGAGCTCATCGTGGTTTCGCAGGAACACGCCCCATTGCGACGTCGAAGGCCGCGAGCGGGTGTCTTCCAGCGCCTTGGCCAATGTGCGACTGTCCCCACTTGCGAGCGCATAGAACAGATGCTGGTTCAAATGAAAGTTGAACATCATGTGAATGCGCTCGCCCGCATGGCCGAAGTAATGCATGTTCGTGCGAGGCATCACGTTGGCTTCGCCGAGGATGATGGCCTGGCCCTGGCGCCATTGCAGGAGCTCCCGAAACTCGCGCAGCATGTCGTATTGCAGCCTCGGCCTGGCGACGTCGGCCCCCTTGGTGGAGATCACGAATGGCACGGCGTCCATGCGGAATCCCGAGACGCCGAGCTGCGTCCAGAAGCCCATGATCTTCAGTATCTCGGCTTGCACCTGCGGGTGGCTGGTGTTCAGGTCCGGCTGAAAGTCGTAGAAGCGATGAAAGTACCAGCGCCTGGCCACCTTGTCGAAGCTCCAGGTGGACTTCTGCACGCCCGGAAAGACCATGCCCTCGTCCGCGTTGGCCGGCTTCTTGTCGGCCCAGACGTACCAGTCGCGATAAGGTGAGTCGGGGTCGGACCTCGCCGCCTTGAACCACGGATGTTGATCGGACGTGTGATTGACGACCAGATCGATCAGCACCCGCATGCCACGCTCCTCGGCCGCGTGCGTGAACTCGACGAAGTCGCCGAGCGTGCCGTATCGCGGATCGATGCTGTAGTAGTCCGAGACGTCGTAGCCATCATCACGGCCGGGCGAGGTCTGAAACGGCATCAGCCACAAGGTGGTGATGCCGAGCCCGTGCAGGTAATCGAGCCTTCGTGTCAGCCCTTCGAAATCACCGCAGCCGTCGCCATTGGAATCCATGAAAGTTTCCACTGCCAGGCAGTACACGACGGCGTTCTTGTACCAAAGGTCTTTGATCATGCAGGGGCGCTTTCTTGTACAAAATGTTGGACGCGCTCAACGTTGAAAGGAACGGCATGTCAGCCGACTTTTGGTGGAAGAACGGAATCGTTTATCAGATCTATCCGCGTTCGTTCCAGGACAGCAATGGCGATGGAATCGGCGACCTCGACGGAATTCGCAGCCGGCTGGACTACCTTGTCTCGCTCGGCATCGACGCCATCTGGATCTCGCCGATTTATCCGTCGCCAATGGCGGATTTCGGGTACGACATTTCCGATTTTTGTGACATCGATCCGCGCTTCGGCACGCTGGCCGGGTTCGACGCCTTGGTGCATGACGCCCATGCGCGGGGGCTCAAGGTCATCCTGGACTTCGTGCCGAACCATACGTCCGACCAGCACCCCTGGTTTGTGCAGAGCCGCAAGGGTCGCGACAGCCCTCGCCGCGACTGGTATCTATGGCACGACCCGGCGCCCGGCGGCGGCCCGCCCAACAACTGGCTCAGCAACTTCGGAGGGCCGGCATGGACCTTCGATGAGACCACGGGCCAGTACTACTGCCATTCATTCCTGAAGGAGCAACCCGATCTCAACTGGCGCAACCCGGACGTGCGCGCCGCGATGTACGACGTGCTGCGCTTCTGGCTTCGGCGCGGCGTCGATGGTTTTCGCATCGACGTGCTTTATCACCTCATCAAGGATGCGGAGTTTCGGGACAACCCGCCGAACCCGGCCTTCGTCGAAGGCCAGGATCCGGCCCACCGCTGGTTGCCCCTCTACACGACCGATCGTCCCGAGATGCAGCAGATCGTCGCCGAAATGCGCCGCGTGGTCGATGCATTCAGCGACGCCCGGTCCTCCCGCGTGCTGATCGGCGAGCTCTACCTGCCGCTCTCGCGCCTGGTTGCCTACTACGGGCTCAACGCCGAAGGGGTGCTCGAAGGCGTGCAGTTGCCTTTCAACTTCCAGTTGATCGCGGCCGAGTGGAACGCCGAGCGCATCGACAGCCTGGTGCGCGACTATGAAGCCGCGCTACCCCCTGGCGCTGCGCCAAACTGGGTGCTCGGCAATCACGACAAGCCGCGCATCGCGAGCCGCATCGGACCGCAGATGGCACGGCTTGCGGGCATGCTTCTGCTCACGCTGCGCGGCACGCCGACGCTCTACTACGGTGACGAGATCGGCATGACCGACGTGCCCATTCCCGCCGATGAAGTGCAAGACCCGTTCGAGAAGAACGAGCCCGGCAAGGGCCTGGGGCGAGACCCGCAGCGAACGCCCATGCAATGGAGTGCCGCGGCGCACGCTGGCTTCACGACGGGCGCCCCATGGCTGCGCCTCGCAGCCGACTGGCAAAAGCACAACGTGGAAACGCAGTCGCGCGACCCAGGCTCGATGCTGGCACTCTATCGGAGCCTCATCGCGCTGCGCGGTGCGCACCCGGCGCTGAACCAGGGCGACTATGAAGCGCTTGGATGCCAAGACCACGTGCTTGCCTATGCGCGCAACGCCGACGACCAGCGGCTGCTGATTCTTTTGAATTTCAGCGGCACCACGGCAACGCCGGCAGCGGCCTTGATGCCCAGCCGACCTATCGTCCTGGCTTCGACCGATCCCGCACGCGCCAAATCCATCCAAGGCCCATTGGTGCTGGGCCCCTACGAAGGTGTCGTGATCGGTGCCGAGGCATGAAGACGACGTCCTACGGCGTGCTGATCACCAACGAGCAGGGTCAACTGCTGATGGCGCACGCGACGGGCCGCAAGCACTGGGACATTCCCAAGGGTGGTGCTGAAGAAGGCGAGTCGGCGCGCGATGCCGCAGTGCGAGAAGTGCGTGAGGAGACGGGCATCGAATTGGCGCCGGATTCACTGGCGGAAGTCGGTCGGATGCGGTATCTGCCTGCCAAGGATCTCCACCTTTTTCGAGTCACCCTGCACACACGCGACTGCGAGATCGCGAGTTGCAAATGCACGAGCTTCTTTCCTCACCATGCCTCAGGCGCGATGACGCCCGAAGTCGACCGATTCAAGTGGGTGGATGTCGTGGACATACCCGCACATGCGGCCAAGTCGATGACGGCGCTGCTTCGGTCGCTACCCGGCTTCGAGGCGATGTCGCCGTAGCGCAACGCCCTTTCTTTCAACCGCCGACCGCCTCAGTGCGTCGCAACGACCGCAATGCCGCGAATCTGCCCGGCCTTCGGTTCCGCGGCCGGCCGTGGGTAGCGGCTGGGCGAAAAGCGGTGCAGCAATTCGGCTTCGCGGCCACGCGCCAACGCGAGGTTGGCGAGCTTCACATGCCCATAGCCGCGGATCGTGAGCGGCACTGCGGCGATCTGCGCAGCGAGCTTCTGGTTGTCGGGCGTCAGTTCGGCCGTCAGCTCCTGCAGCCGCGCGTCGAACTGCTCGATGAGCGAGCGCTCCAGCCGGCGCTCCGCGGTGTGGCCGAACACGTCGAAAACGGTGCCGCGCACGCGCTTGCCGTGCGCCAGCCACTTCATGGCCGGCAGCATCCAGGCGCCGAGCCGAACCTTGGCGGGCGGCTGCCCGTTCTTCGGACGCGACAGCATGGGCGGGGCCATATGAAACTCAAGCTTGATGTCTCCTTCGAACTGCTCGGCGAGCCTTTCGCGGAAGGTGCCATCGCTGTAGAGCCGCGCGACTTCGTACTCATCCTTGTAGCTCATGAGCTTGAGCAAGCTGCTGGCCGCATTGCGCGTGACCGGCAAGCTCGCATCGCCGCCGACGAGTTTCTCTTCGCGCTGCTGCACCGCGCGTACGCGAGCCTCGAAACGCTGCGCCCAGGCCGCGTTCTGGTAGGCGGAAAGATGCTTGCGTCCGCGCGCGATCAAGGCATCGAGCGAGTCGTCCTGCACAGGCGTCGCCGTTGAATCGCGCAGACCCTCGATGGCTTGCGGTGCGCCTGCAGCGAGCCGGCCGAGCGAGAAGGCCATCAGGTTCGCAGCAACCGCGACCCCATTGAGTTCAATCGCGCGCGTCAGCGCCTCGAGGCTCAGCGGGATCAACCCGCGCTGCCATGCGTAGCCAGTCGCGAGGATGTTCGACGCCAGCGTATCGCCGAGGAATTCCTCCGCCATCGTCTGCGCGTCGAAAGTTTCGACCTGATTCCTGCCAGCGACGAAGCGCATCTTCTCCAGCAGCAGTTCGACTTTCAGGTCCGCATCGGGATTGCGCAGCGACTCTGCGACGGGTATCTCGTGCATGTTCGCGAGGATGCGGGTGCGTCCATGTCGCACCGTCTGCAAAGCGTCGGGTGAAGCGCCCACCACGATGTCGCAGGCCAGGATTGCGTCGGCCTGCTGGGTGTCGATGCGCACCTGGTTCAGACGCTCGGGCGTGTCGGCCAGCCGCACGAAGCTCAGCACCGCCCCGCCCTTCTGCGCAAAACCCATGAAGTCCAGCACGCTCGCCGACTTGCCTTCCAGGTGTGCGGCCATTGCGATGATGGCGCCGACGGTCACCACGCCCGTGCCGCCAACGCCGGTAACGAGCAGGTCATAGGGCGCGTTCCACGTGCGTGGCGCCGGGAGCGGCAACGCCCCCACATGCTGAAGAAAGGCATCGCGCCCAGCGGCCAGTGCGCCGCTCTTCTTGCGCAGCGCGCCGCCGGTCACGCCGACGAAGCTGGGGCAGAAGCCCTTGGCGCACGAATAGTCCTTGTTGCAGCTCGTCTGGTCGATCTTGCGCTTGCGGCCCAGGTCGGTTTCGTGCGGCAGCACCGCCACGCAGTTGCTCTGAACGCTGCAATCGCCGCAGCCTTCGCACACTGCCTCGTTGATGAACAGGCGCTTGGGTGGATCGACCATCTCGCCCTTCTTGCGGCGCCGGCGCTTTTCGGCCGCGCAGGTCTGTTCGTAGATCAGCACCGTCACGCCGGGGACTTCGCGCAAGCGGCGCTGCACCGCATCGAGTTCGCTTCGGTCGTGGAACTCAGTGCCGGCCGGAAACTTGTTCTTGATTTGCGCGTATTTGTCGATCGCGTCGCTGACGACCACCACCTGCTTCACGCCTTCGGATTCGACTTGTCGCGCAATCGCATCGACGCTGATGATGCCGTCGACCGGCTGCCCGCCGGTCATCGCCACGGCGTCGTTGAAGAGGATTTTGTAGGTCAGCGTCGCCTTGGCCGCGACAGCCTGGCGAATCGCCAGATAGCCCGAGTGGTAGTAGGTGCCGTCGCCGAGGTTCTGGAAAACATGCGGCGTCCGCGTGAACATCGAATGCGAAACCCAGTCGACGCCCTCACCACCCATCTGGATCAGGCCGGCCGTGCTCCGGTCCATCCAGTTAGCCATGAAATGGCAGCCGATTCCGGCTCGGGCGGTCGAGCCTTCCGGCACCTTCGTGCTGGTGTTGTGCGGGCACCCGGCGCAGAAATACGGCAGTCGCTTGACGGAGTCGCCATCGTTGCTCAACAGCTCCGGCAGCGTGAAGTCGCGCACGTGCTGGAAGTGATCACCAAGACCGGCGTTGTCGGGAAAGTGCACAGACAGCCAATGGGCCACCAGTTCAATCAGGCGCGACGGCCGCAGCTCGCCAAGCGCGGATACCAGCGGGCGGCCGTCTCGATCGTGCTTGCCCACGAGTGCGGGCCGTGCACCGGCCGGCGCGTTGTAGAAGATGTCGCGCAATTGACTCTCGACCACTCCGCCCTTCTCCTCCACGATCAGGATCTCTTGCAGCCCTTCAGCAAAGGCCTTGATGCGCGTCTGCTCGACGGGAAAGCTCAGGCCGACCTTGTAGAGCCTGACGCCGACCCGGGCGAGGCTTTCTGGCGTTACTTCAAGACGGCGGAGCACTTCCATCAAGTCGTAGTGCGCCTTGCCGCAGGTCACGATGCCCACCTTGGCATGCGGGCTCTCGATGACGTGGCGGTCGATGCTGTTGACGCGCGCGAACGCGGCCACGGCTTCGAGCTTGTCGGCCAGGCGCGATTCGATGCGCAACGAAGGCAGATCGGGCCAGCGGTAGTGCAATCCGTCTGCCGGCGCGCGATGGCCCGTGGCTGCACGCACAGCGTCGGCATCGGCCCACCGGGCGATGCGCGCCTCGATCAGGTCGAGATCCACCGTGCCCGCGCTTTCGACCACCTCCGACAGTGCCGCCATGCCGACCCACGCACCCGAGAAGCGCGAGAGTTCGTAGGCATACAAGCCGAATTCCAGGTACTCCGCCACGCTGGCCGGCTGCATGACGGGCATGCTCCAGGCGACGAATGCGTGGTCGCTCTGGTGCGGCATCGATGACGAGACGCAGCCGTGGTCGTCGCCCGCCACCACCAGCACACCGCCGTGTGGCGATGAGCCGTATGCGTTGCCATGCTTGAGCGCATCGCCGGCACGGTCTACGCCCGGGCCCTTGCCGTACCACATCGCGAAGACGCCTTCGACCGTGCGTTCGGGGTCCGACTCCACCCTTTGCGTGCCGAGCACCTGCGTGGCGGCAAGCTCCTCGTTGATCGCTGGCACGAAGCGGATGCCCGCATCCTTGAAACCAGGTCCGGCTTTCCAGATCGCCTGGTCGACCATGCCGAGCGGCGAGCCGCGATAGCCACTGACGAAGCCCTGCGTATTGAAGCCCCGAGCGGCATCGCGTTGGCGCTGCATCAGCATGATGCGCACCAGCGCTTGCGTTCCCGTGAGAAAGACGGCGCCGGACCCGGCCCAGAGGCTGTCGGAAAGCTGATAGGCAGGCCGCTGGATGGGCGCGACGGAAGAGGAGACTGCTGGCGAGTTCATCCGAGGATTGTTCTTCGCAATCAAGAGGAATATCCTCTTCAATGTACCCCCACCGACCCTGATTCCAAGAATTTCCTCCTCACAAAGCGCCATGAACGACGATTCCATTCCTCTAGACAACTACTCGCTCCAGATCCTGCTGGAATTGCAGCGCGATGCGCGTCAGACCGTGCAGCAAATTGCCGACAAGGTCGGCCTGTCGTCGACGCCCTGCTGGCGCCGCATCAAGGAAATGGAAGCGGCCGGCGTGATCCGCGGCTACACGGTCGTCATTGACCGCGAGAAGGTCGGGCTCAACCTCGCAGCCGTGACGGAGGTGAATCTGGACCGCCACAATGAATCGAAGGTGCGCGATTTCGAAAAGGCCGTTGAGGCGAGCCCGGAGATCGTGCGCTGCGTGTCGGCCACCGGCCCAGCCGATTACATCCTCACGGTGCTCGTCCCGGACATCAAGCACTACGACAAATTCCTGCACACGACCTTGTTCGACCAAGCCGGCGTCACCCACGTGCGATCGGCCATCGTGCTGCGCGAAGTGAAGTCGGAAGGAAGCCTGCCGGTCGATTTCGGGCCGGCGCGGCGATCACGCGGCTGAGCCGACGCCTGCGCGATGCTTCACTCGAGCAGCGACGAGGCGAGTTCCCTCAATACGGCTTGCGGCGACTCATCGATGATGTCGCCGTGGGAAACGATGATGCGCTTCAGGTCCGGAAGCGCGGCCCATTCGCTGAGCTGGGCGCTCAAAGCCTTCTTGCTCTCGATGATCATGAGCTCGACCGACTTGGGCACTTGAGCCTTGTCGCCGGCAAGCCCCATCGTCCGAAGCACCCAGCCGCTGAAGCCTGACGAATGGCGGATGTTCCCGATCAGATCGTTCAGAACCAGCGTGATGCCGCTCGCGCGCCGCACCATCAAGGCCGCTTCTTCCTCGCGCGTGCCGGGCACGGCGATCAGGCGGACGTCCGGGTCGCCGAAGTCGGGTGCGGTGGAATCGACCTCCACCACCTTTTCGGTCCTGTCGCGCGAGCCGGGTGGCGTGACCACCTTCAGGTCCGGAAAGCGGTGCTTCCAGGCTCCGGCGTCGAGGCGATGATGGTCGCTCGGCACCACCAGGAACGCGGGCCGACCGTAGCCTTCGATCGCTTCCATCTCTGCTTCGTCCAGGCAAATGGCGCTCCAGATCAGCAAGTCGCGATTGGCCAGGCGAACGATCGTCATTCGTCGCGGAAGGTCCAACAGCGGCATCGGGATCTCGCCCTCGACGACTTGGATGTCGCGATCGATTTCCCTGAGCGGCCCGTGCGGGAGGACCTCCCATTCCAGCTTCGGCTTCGGCATGCAGCTCTCCTTGCAGGTTTGTGCGCGGCGCCACCGCCTCGCACACGAGAGCAAAGCTACCGCGATCACCTTGGCGTCCGGGCCGGTCGGCACAACCTTCCCTTGAGAGCATTGGCCGACGCAAGCTACGGCGGAGCCCTGTTGGGGGCGCTTGTCAGTGAACGCCCCTCGCCTCGCCGGGCTTCTTCCTACGCGATCTCGCCCAAGCTCGGGTCGATGGTCAACACACCCGCGACACCCGCGCCACCTGCATGCCTGCCATGGACCCTCCGGTTCGATCCTTCGTTCGATGACCTCATGAACCAAAGCAATGCCACTGCCAACGCACCCGAGGACAGGGAGCCGGAACGCCCGGAGCGTCTTTTGCATCTCCTGTGGGACCAGGCACCGGACCACGCCTTCATCATGTTGGACAGGGCGAGCAAGATCATCAGTTGGCGTGGCGCATCGCAGGCGATGCTGGGCTATGCCGAAGAGGAGGTGCTGGGTCGATCCTTGGACTTCCTTTTCACAGAGCAGGACCGCGCGCGCGGCATGCCGCAGCACGAGCGCGACGTAGCAGTTTCGGCCGGCCGCTCGGAGGACAACCGCTGGCACGTGCGAAAGGATGGTGCGCAGATCTGGGTGTTCGGCTCTCTCGTGGCCCTTCAGAGCGACGGCGAGATCGCCGGCTTCGCCAAGGTGATCAGCGAAAGGACGAACAAGCGAGCGCAGATCGAGACCATGCAAAACCGGCTCGACGCCGCCAAGCGCGACCTGCAGGCCCGGGACGTGTTCTTTGCAAGGCTGAGTCACGAAGTCCGCAACGCACTCGCGCCCATCCTCAATGTCGCAAGCTTGCTGGAGCATTCGGGCAAGGACGAACATGCCCGGCTTCCCCTTGCCGTCATCAGGAGGCAGGTCGCCCAGATGGAACGGATGATGCGCGACCTGACCGACGTCGCCAAGCTCGGCGCCGGCAAGCTTCAACTCATCAAGGAGCAGTTCGATCTCGGCGCAGACCTGATCGAAATTACCGAAAGCATCCGCAGCCAGGCCAAGGCGAAACGGCAGGAACTGGACGTCATGGTTCCTTCAACCCCCGTCATGATCTGGGCGGACCGGCAGCGGGTGCATCAGATCATCTTCAATCTTCTCCACAACGCCATCAAGTACACGCCAGAGGGAGGACAGGTCTGGGCGCACTGCACCGTCGAAGTCGACTATGCGGTCGTCAAGATCGAGGACACGGGTGTGGGCATCGCCCCGGAGCTGCTGCCGGTCATCTTCGACCTCTTCACGCAAGAGAACCCGAATCAATCGGAGGGCGGCTTTGGGGTGGGCCTGTCGCTGGTCAAGGACCTCGTCGATGCGCACCACGGCTTCATCGAGGTGCAGTGCGACGGCAAGGGCAAAGGCGCCGCATTTGCCGTGCGCCTTCCGCTCCGCGAGGACGAATAGGTCATTGCGATTGTTCCGCCAGTTCCAGGCAATAGTCGAAGAACTCTTCCAGTTCGTTCGCCTTGTCGAAGACTGCGTCGGCACCCGCTTGTTCACAAGCCGAGCGCCGGGCGGGTGTTGCGGAGTTGGTCAGCACAACCACATGCTGACCGCGATCACGCTCCTTGCACCATTGCACGACGCCGAGGCCCGAGCCTTCCTTGAGATAGAAATCGACGATCGCCAGGTTCCAGCAGCCCTTGTGGCTCGCGAGCCAATCGATGGCCTCGCCTTGCGACTCCGCAGAGGCGAGAACATCGGATTGCCCGAGATCCCGCAGCGCGGGAATGAGGACGTCCCTGATTGCAGGGTTGTCTTCCACCAAGAAAACTGTAAGAGGCATGTCCCATCCACTGGCTGTGCCCAAGCGTAGACGGACGCGCCGTCATATCAGTGGGCAGCGAGCACACGGCGCAGTAGGATGGTTTCTCTATCAACTAGATGAAGACGATGGACAGAGAGCCGGCGAAACTGCAAGCGAAGTTGCGGTGGGAGGCAGCCTGCGAGAGGCTGGCGTTTGCGCTGCATCCGCGGCCCGACATGCCTGCAGAGGATGTACCGCAGCTCGACGAGGCAGTTCGCATCGCGCAACATGCCCTGGACGAGATTCGCCGCGCTTTCGGGGTGGACTCAGGCGGAGAGTCGCACGAATAGTCTCTTTCAACTCAGGGCCGTGTCCAGCAGCATCATGACGACAAAGCCCAGCATGAGACCACCCGTCGCAAAGGCCTCATGCCCCTTGCGATGGGACTCTGGAATGATCTCGTGGCTGATCACGTAGAGCATGGCACCCGCTGCCATGGCAAGGCCCCAGGGCAGCATGCTTGCCGATACGCCGACCACGGCGGCGCCCAGAACGGCCATGACGGGCTCCACCAACCCGGACAGCACCCCGAGGACTACCGAGAGGAGGCGCCCATAGCCGACGCCCCGCAGCGCGAGCGCCACGACCAGGCCCTCTGGTACGTCCTGAATTGAAATGCCGGTGGTCAGCGCTACCGCGCCGACGGTGTCCGTGCCGGCAAACGCAACCCCGATCGCCAAACCCTCGGGAAGGTTGTGAAGAACGATGGCCAGGACGAAGAGCCAGACGCGCTTGAGACTGCGCGCCTCCGGGCCTTCGACGCCCTTCACGAAGTGCTCATGAGGCACCGCCCGATCGATGCCAAGCAGCATCAGGGCACCGAGCAATATCCCGGCAGCCACGATGCTGCCCGCGCCCCAACCGCTCGCTCCCTGGGACTTGGCCGCCGCCAGCGCCGGAATGACCAATGAAAACGAGCTGGCCGCCAGCATCACGCCGGCGCCCGAGCATCGTGTCGTAGGCCCGTTGGGAAAACTGCTGCGACAGCAGCACGGGGACCGTCCCGAGAGCAGTTGCCAGGGCGGCGACCAACCCGCCGAGCAAAGCGCCCCGCAAGCGCGGATCGTGCCCCATCCCCGCTTCGAACGCCTGCCAGGCGAATATCGACAAGCCACCGATCACGATGGCAAAGCCACTCCAGCGCCGCAAGGACCCATGGCGGCGTGGTCGCGCAAGTCCTTCAACGGCGGCAAGCCAGTTCATTCAGTCGTGATCCCGTCTGGTGAGCGCGCCAAATTCGCCCGCCGTCCGTGCTGCCCGCGTAGGAGACTTCCGCGTTCGGAGACCCGAGGAAGTCTTCAGGTCGGCCGCCATTGCCGCAAGTCTTGAGGAGGCCGCCGACCGACAGGGCCCATCGACGCGCTCTCACAAGTTGCGATGCGCCGGCGCGCACACTGACCGCCATGTCGACCCGAGCCAAGACGCAAGCCAAGACGCGACCCAAGCCTGCAGCGTCCAGGCCTCGCCGAAGCACCACGGACGATCGACTTGAACGAGCGTTGCGCGAGACATTCGGGCATCGGAGATTGCGCCTCGGGCAACGCCTCGTGATCGACCGCGTCATGGCGGGACTTTCAACGCTTGCCGTCATGCCGACCGGAGCGGGCAAGTCCCTTTGCTACCAACTGCCGGCGCTGCTTCTTCCCGGCCAGACAGTCGTGATCTCGCCATTGATCGCGCTGATGAAGGATCAGTGCGAAAAGCTCGGAGATCACGGGGTACATGCCGTGCAACTGAATAGCCAATGCAGCGCGTCAGAGATCGAGGCAGCGGAGTTGGCGATCGAATCCGGCAAAGCGCGCGTGATTTTCAGCACGCCCGAGCGCCTGGCCGATGCATCGTTCGTGGCTCTGCTGCAGAAGCGCCCGACATCGCTGCTCGTTGTCGACGAAGCTCACTGCATTTCGCAATGGGGGCATGATTTTCGGCCTGCTTATCTGGAGATCGGTGCGGCGGCGCGGGCACTCGGTCAACCGGTCGTGCTGGCTTTGACGGCTACCGCGAAGCCCGAGGTGGCTTCCGAGATCATGGAAAAGCTCGACATTCCGCGGGCAGGCCTCGTCGACACCGGCGCATACCGAGCCAACCTGCGCTATTCGGTCCACGCATCGACGAGCGAACCGGAAAAACTGGAGCGCGCGCTGGAACTCGTCGCACGGCTGAGCGGAAGCGGGATCGTCTACACGGCAACTGTCAAGGCGGCCGAAGCACTGTTCGTGGCGCTCTCGGAGGCCGGCGAGTCGGTGGGTCTGTATCACGGCAGGCGCCGCGCCCCGGAGCGGCGCGCCGCACAGGATGCTTTCATGTCGGGCGAAGTGCGCGTCATGGTCGCGACGAACGCATTCGGCATGGGCATCGACAAGCCGGATATCCGCTTCGTATTGCACTTCCAGATGCCTTCGAGCCTCGACGCCTATTACCAGGAGTCGGGACGCGCAGGCCGCGACGGGCAGCCCGCAAACTGCACCTTGCTGTACCTGCGGCGCGACAAAGCCGTGCAGCAATTCTTCCTGGCTGGCGCATGGCCGGAAGCTGGGGAACTGCGCATGCTTCAGCGGGTTCTTGCAGCGCCGCCTGCGGAAGCGCCGGGTTGGTCGCCGACGGCACTCCAGCAAGAGGCGCACCTTTCGGGCGGCAAACTGCGGGTGCTGCTCGGCTTGCTGAAATCCAGCGAACTCGTGGCGAGTTCCGAAGACGGTTCGTTGCGCTGGGGCGAGAGGCCGCTGCTCGATGAGGCCGGCGTGAACGCACTGCTCAGCGGCTACCGCGACAAACGCGAGCAGGAGCGCATCGACCTTGAAAAAATGGTCTTCTATGCAACGACCGGACTGTGCCGCTGGCAAGTGCTGCTTCGTGAACTGGCAAGCGATGAACTGGCCGAGCGATGCGGCACCTGCGACAACTGCCTGCGGATCGCCGCCCATGAGCGCGCCCTCTCCGCCAGCGACTCCGCGGCGCCTGCGTCGTCGTCGGCTCAGTCGCACCACTCGAACTTTTCGCCGCGCACGCCGGCGCGCGTGGCGCGGTACGGCAAGGGAATGGTGGTCAGCGCGGATGCGATCTCGGTCACGATCGAATTCGCAGATGGCAGTCAGCGATGTTTTCAGCCTGACTACGTGAGGCCGCTGCGTGCTCGCCCGGCTGAACCATGAACGGCAAGCAAGGAAGGCCACGCGGTGCGCGCTGGATTGCTGTGGTCGCCGTCGCTGCGCTGGTTGCGGCGGGCTTCGCGCTCTATCGCGGTCTTGTGTCAGTGCCAGACCGATTCAACCCCTGGGCTGAACTGGACGTCGACGCGCCGCCGAATTTCCTGACCGGGTTCAAATTGCGCCGGGCGGGTGCCTCGGCGCCAGCCTGCTTCGCAGCGCTCGGCCGAAGTGGCATGCGCTATGAGCGCGTGCCCGACCAAGTGACCGGTCCCGAATGCGGCTTTCACAACGCCCTACGTCTGCGGCAAGGTCGAGAGATCAAGTTGAGTTCGCCACTGATCCTGAGTTGCCGCGCCGCCCTCTCCTTTGCGATGTGGGAGCGCCACGGCGTCCAGCCGGCGGCGCGCAAGGATCTTCAGTCCACCATCGCGTCCTTGGAGCATCTTGGAAGCTACGCATGTCGCGACATCAACACCGGCGAAAAGGACGGCGCGAGCGGACGGCGCAGCCGCCATGCGACAGCCGATGCGCTGGACGTATCCGGCTTCGTCACCATCCACGGGCGTCGGATTCTTGTCGGACGGGATTGGGAGTCGGGAATTTCCAAATCCCGCACCGGCCCAACGGCGTTCTTGAGCGACGTCCATTCGAGCGCATGCACGTACTTCGAGGGCGTGCTCGGGCCGGACTACAACACCGCCCATCAGAACCATTTCCATCTGGAGATGGGTGGTTGGCGCATGTGCGACTGAGGGCGGTCCGGCACGCATGTTGCAACGGATCGGTATGAAGATGGGTTCGCTTTATGAACAGGCCGTCGCCTTGAGTCCAAAGGCCGCGCGCATTGCCGCGTTCCTGCTCATCGATGAGCCACAGGTACCTGAACCGCTCCGTCGATCGCTGGGCGTCGCCCTCTCGTCATGCGATGCTGACGCCACCGTGACGGTGCGTTGGACGGACGGGGACCCGGACGCACAAGCAGCGCGCCGCTTCGTGGAAGCATGCCGAGAATACTGTGAAAAAAAAGCTTCCCCGCGTGCGCCATAGAGCGATGGGTGAAGGGATGGTCGCATCCATCCGCAACATTTGCTGCAAACCTTGCCAACTGCCGCGTCGTGTCGTGTCGCGGTGGTAGCCGTCAAGATCCGGCGCGGTCAGTCGATCCAGGGGCCGCCCAGCATGGCCTGGATGTACGCTGCCACCTTGACGAGATCCTCATCAGACAAGGGCAGCGGTGGCGCGTCGACGAGGTGCTCCGCAACCAAGTGCAGCTTCGCGGAGGCGTTGGGCTGCTCCTGGAGCAGAACCGCGATCGCCGCTGTTTGGGCGACTGCCCTCAGTTCCAGGGCACGCAGCCGAGCATTGACTTCTTCCGGTTCCATCTTTTCCTCCTGGCCGTGATCCAGTTCAAGGCGAAACTCTACCGCCGCCGAGAACCTATCGGCCTGCTAGTGCATTGTGCTTGTCTATGTGGGAGAAACAGAATCTGGAGCGCCAACTTCTTTCGGCTTTGTTGCCGGTGCGGGCGCGTTGGTGCGGGGCGAACGGGCGCGCTGACAAATCATGCGACCCGTTTGCCGATCCCAATGGCAGGATCTGGCCTTGGTTGGCGCATCTCCCGCCGCGATTGCAGGCGCGAAGGCGCAAAGGCCGGCAACCGCAACAGCACCGGAGAGGATCAGTTTCTGGAGGGGTTTCACGCCGGCAGCTTACACCGCTTCAGTTTCGCAAATTGATACCGTCGTTCGCAGCATCCAATCAGTCCTGCAGGGGGCGTAGAGAAGAATGGAACTCCGATGCACGGACAAGCACGGCCGACAACTCAGATTCTGCAAAAGCAAACAAAAGCTGAACAACCTTTTCAGGGCCGTCCCCCTCGACCTCGGGCAGGTATTCGATTGCCCGCAGAGCGGCTACTCCAGTCATTTCGCCAAGCTGAAGACACGCCGAACTCACGCGGTGCGCCAACCGCTGCAGTTCGACGTAGCGTCGCATTTGGACCGCCAGGTGCATCTCCTTCAAATCGTCCGAAGTCGAGAGGATGAATACGTCCATCAGTTCCGCGATGTGTTCCGGCTTTCCACCGCACAGCGCCTTCAGACCGGCATATGGCTCTTTTCCGTTCAAGTCGTTCTCCCTGATTCTTCAGACTTGGCCTCTGCCGAATATCACTATTGGCTTTCAAGCTCAGCGCCGGCGAGTGGACGAGAGCTTGCTTCAGTGGCCGGGGTGCTCGAGGCGGGATCCACTGGGATCAGCCGATAGCCGACCGATTCAACCGTCTCCAAAGCCCATCCATGGGCTCCAGACAGCCACAGCTCGGTAGTCAGGATAGCGATGGTGCCTGCGAGATAGTCGTCCTTCAGCCTGAGCGCAGCTTTTTCAAAGTGCATCACCTGCTTCAACCGCTTGGTCGTCAACGTCCTGCCGGCATAGAAGAAGAACTCGAGGGCGACGTCGAAGGCAGCGGGCTCCAGCCGCACCGTTCGACCGGCAAAAGCTACTGTTCTCCCCAAGGGATCGAACGCATAGCTCCCCCAGGACAGATGAGACCGGGCGCCTTCGAACCTGCAAGCATTCAGAAACGAAAGGATGAGCCGGTAGTAGTCACTGAAGGAGCGCGGCGGACTCGCGGAGACTCCTCGGCTCTTGGGGCGAATGTCCTGGTGCAACCCCGCGTGAAGTACGGGGACATCAGGGCCGATGGAGGCACGAACGCCTTCTAGAACTTCCCGGCCTTTGCTATCCGTCACAGGCATGTTGCCGAGATAAAGCATATCGAGAGTAGTCGCGCCGACACCCATCTCCGCCAGTTCATCGAGGTTGGTGAAAACAAGCGGCGCGTAGCCGAGTGAGCGCAGTACGCGGCGGGCATATTCACGTTCCCCCGATGAGTACGCAAGCACACCGATTCGTCTCCTCCGAACTGAACGATTCATGGTTTTGTGCGACCAAGGTCGAGTTGCGGCATCTGAGGGGAGACGCGCAGCGTGAGCAGAAAACGCTTGTCAGCGCGCGAAAGCAAACAGCCCAAGGAGAGGGCTACGGCATTGAAGGCCGTCATGATGAATCCTCCGGTGCGATGTGAATCGCACGATGTTTTGATGGCGCCAATCGAGCGTTAGCGGATTCCCTCCCTCAGCAAGCGCTCGACCGAAATCCTAGGGACGGCGTCAATCCCAGTACATGAGAAACATCGCAAAGCTGCGGCAAAGACTTCGATTGCTTTGCGGAGACAGTGCGTGCATCCGCGACGATGTATAAACATCGGGCGCGCACCGATGCGCCCCATCACAACAACATCTGGAGACAACGTGGAATCCCTGGAGCAGAGAACCATTTCGAAAATCAGCTGGCGGCTGTTGCCGCTTCTGATGGTCAGTTACTTCGTTGCCTATCTCGACCGGGTGAACCTGGGCTTTGCCGGGGCCTCGATGTCCAAGGACCTGGGGTTCACGAGCACCGTCTTCGGCAACGCGGCGGGCATCTTCTTCATCGCCTACTTCCTGTTCGAAGTGCCGAGCAATCTGGCGCTCGAACGCTTCGGCGCCCGTCGATGGATCGCTCGCATCATGCTGAGTTGGGGCGTGCTTTCCATGGCGCAGGCATGGGTGGGCGGTGCGACGAGCTTCAACGTCGTCCGCTTTCTGCTCGGGATGGCCGAGGCCGGTTTCTTCCCCGGCGTCATCTTCTATCTCACCCTTTGGTTTCCCGCCGCCTACCGCGCCCGCATCGTGGGCTGGTTCATGTTTGCCGTTCCGATCTCGACGGTGATCGGCTCCCCCATCTCAGGCTACATCCTCAACATGGACGGCTTTTGGGGCATGCACGGCTGGCAATGGCTCTTCATCATTGAAGCGGTGCCCGCAGTTGTGTTGACCTTCTTCGTGCTGTTCTACCTGCCCGACCGCCCCAAGGACGCAAAGTGGCTGACGCCTGAAGAACGCGACTGGCTGCAGACCACGCTCAATGCCGAACAACGCCATCGCGAGTCGATTCACAACATCTCGTGGAAGCAGGCACTGCTCAACTGGAAGGTCATTTCGCTGGGCATTGTGTACATGGGCATCACCGTGCCGCTGTACGGGTTGGGATTTTTCCTGCCGCAGATCATCAAGGGCTTCGGCGGCCTGAGCAATGTGGAGATCGGATTCATCAACGCGTTCCCCTACTTGGTCGGTGCGATCGCGATGGTGTTCTGGACGCGTTGGTCCGATGCGCGGCGTGAGCGAAAACTGTTTCTGCTGATCCCGCTTGCATGCATCTTCTTCGGCCTCGTCGCTGCGGCGCAGTTCAGCGCACCAATTCCGAAAATGGCCGCCGTCACGGTGGCCGCGTTCGGCATCTTCACGGCGCTGCCGGTGTTCTGGACCGTCCCGACGGCATTGCTGAGCGGTGTTGCCGCAGCGGCCGGTATCGCGTGGATCAATTCGATCGGCAATCTCGGCGGCTACATCGGCCCGACGATCTTCGGCATCCTGAAGGACCGGATGGGCAACGACTTCTACGCGGTGCTTTTCCTCGCGCTCTTGTCGGTGGTGGCATTCGCGCTGGTGTTGCTTGTCGGTCACGACAAGCGGGCTGAACATGGCGCGCAGGCCGTGCGAGCCTAGTGACGGGCCTGCAGCAATTTGCTAGCCGAGCGGTGAGACGCCGGTGATCCAGGCGTGGAGCCAGAACAGGAAAGCGACATAGACGGCAAGACCACCAACGACGGCGATGACGTCGTTGAGTGGTCCCGAAGGAGCTGTTGGCACGGCATGCGGCATTGGGCGTCGCTTGACGGAAATCCGGTCTGCCACCGCCCACACCAGAAAGCCGCCGAATAGAAGCACGTCCGCGAGCGTGCCATTGGCCAGCAGATGCGCCGTGGCCCAGAGCTTTACGGCAAGCAGCATGGGGTGCTTGGCCGTGCGCTGGATTCGGCCCGGCAGGTACGCCGCCAGGAAGAGCGGAAACACCGGAATCATCAGCACGAGCGCCACATGCCGCAGTGCCAAAGGTGGCGCGTACAAGACCACGGGCGAGTGACGGGCCAAACCGTAACCGTAGATGAGCACCAGCAAACCCGCGAGAGAGACCAGCGCGTACAGACCTTTCCAGGCGCGCTCGCCGAACTGTGCGATCCGCGCCTGGCGCCAGCCAGGCGCAAAGATGGACACCGAATGCACGCCAAGAAAGAGAACAAGGCCGGCAACAAGAATCGACATGCTCATCTACCAGGCCGCCGGCAGCTTGCGCAAGATCACGATCCGGCCGTCGCGCTGCCCCACGTAGCCCCCGGCGGTGAGTTCCTTCATGACACGGTTCACCATCTCGCGCGACGAACCCACGCGATCGGCGATGTCCTGCTGGGTCAGCTTGCGGCGCATCACGCGTTCTTCTCCGAGTTCGTCCGAAAGATCTGTCAATACGCGAACCATCCGTCCATAGACATCCTGCAGCGCCATGCTGCGCACCTGTTCGGTCAGGCGACGCACCATGCGGATGAGCTTGCGGGTGAGGTGCAGCGCGAAATCCGGGTGCTCTGCCAGAAACTGTCGCAACTCGGTCCCTTGCACCACGCGACACGTGCAGGCTTCCAGCGCCTTGATCGACGCCGAACGCTTCTCACCGTCGATCGCGAGTTCGCCGAAGTATTCACCCGGCCCGTACTCCGTCAGGACGACCTCGCGCCCGTCCTCCGAACTCGCGTAGACCTTCACGCGACCGCTCAGCACGATATAGAGCGAATCGGTGGTGTCCCCTTCGTTGATCAGGATCGCCTGCGGCGGAAAGGCCCGGATCAATCCGTGCGGGGAAATGGCGTCGAGCAGGCCTTGCGGCAAGCGTTCATTGGCGGAACTCATCGGTGGGTCACGAAACTCCTCTGCGCGGAATACTACTGCGCTCTGCCATTGCTCGGACGTGGCCGCCACGACAACCCCAAAGCGGAGCTTGCCTGCCCTCCGCTTCGCTGCTACAAGCCTTTTCGCAACAAACGCGCAAGAACATAAACACAATCGCGCCGCCCGCCGGCCGACGAGGAGAATTCCATGTGGCGAATGAGTCGCAAGCAAGTCGCTCGGCGAGAGCGAATTCATGGCTGGGCCGAGGCGATGTCCGCCTATCCGGCCCCGTTCGACAGCAGCGCCGCGAAGGAACTGCAGGCAAGGCTGCAGGGGCAGATCGTGCTGCCGTCCGACTCGCCCTATGCGGCGTCCAGGCAACTTTCGAACCTGGCATTCCAGAGCTTTCCACAACTGATCGCGTATTGCGAGGTGTTCCAGGACGTCTGGGAATGCCTGCAATTCGCGCGTAAATACGGCTTGTGGACCACCACTCGTTCAGGCGGCCACAGCACGGCTGGCTTCAGCATGAACGACGGCATGGTCATCGACACCAGCCACTTGAACGGGATCTACGTCGACCCCGATCGAAAGATTGCGGTGGTCGGGCCGGGCACCAACTGGGGGCATCTCAACGCGACGTTGGCGGACTACAAGCTTCACGTGCCGACCGGCATCTGTGGCGATGTCTGCGTGGCGGGCTTCATGCAGGGCGGCGGCTTCGGGTTGACTTCGCGGCTCTTCGGGATGAACTGCGACAACGTGCTGGAGATGCTCGTCATGCTGGCCGACGGGCGCATCGTGCGCGCGGCAGACGATAGCAATCCCGATCTGTTCTGGGCCATGCGCGGCGGGACGGGCAACAACTTCGGCATCCTGCTTCAGGTGACCTATCAATTGCGTGACCTGCCGCCGCTATGGGGGTTTGGCCTGGAATGGCCGATCGACAAGGCGCCTGCCGCCCTGGCCGCACTGCAGGACGGCTACATGCAAAGCGGCGCCCCGCCCGAGCTCGGCTACATGGGCGCGTTGGTTCGCCTGGGCGCCAAACTCGACCCCGTGCTGGTGATGCGAGGCACCTACTGGGGCTCGGCGGCTCAGGGCAAGAAGGCGCTCAAGCCCCTGCTGGACAACACGGGTGCCACGCTCAAGCTTCAGAAGGTCGGCAGCTATTTCGAACTCAACGACTGGCTGTTCGAGAACGTCCCACCCTGCCCCGATCTGGCGCGCGAGGACAAGCAATCCACCAACATTGCGCGACGTCTCACGATTGCGGAATGGCGCAGGATCTGCAAGCGCTTCACCGAGAGCCCGAATCCGTGGACCGCAGTCGCCATCGAGCCTTATGGCGGTGCCATCAACCGGGTCGCCCGCGACGCCACGGCTTTCGTGCATCGCCAGGCGGACATGAACCTCTTCGTCGACGTTTTCTGGATGGACGAGCCGCAGCGTCTGAAGGTGCAGCCTTATCTGGACGACTTCATGGCGCTGCTCGACCCAATGGGCAACGGAGAGTCCTACCAGAACTATCCGCGCCTGAGCCAGACCGACTACCGCCAACGCTATTGGGCAGAGCAGTTTCCGCGTCTGCTTTCGATCAAGCGAAAGTACGATCCTGACAACACGTTCCGATACGCGCAGAGTGTCAGCCCCGAGCCGGGCAGCCGCTGGCCTGCCCCGGCGGGCGGTCCGATCGTGCCGGTGCCATGGGGGCCTCCACCGATTCCGCCATCGTCGACTTGAGACTCGAAGGAGCATGCGATGCGCACCCTGGTCAAGATCTTCTTCAACCCACCCATGGCAGTCGCCCGCGTTGGCGCCAGCCCGACGCCGATGGCCGCCTTCGAATGGGCCACGGCCAAGACTGCGCACGGCGGCACGCAGACGGTCATTGAGCCCGCGCTGAGCTTCGACATCGCCCCTGACGGAAGCCTGCGCCCATACATGCCCAGCGAAATTCGCTTCAGAGAGGTGGATGGCTCTATTCGTCCGGTCGCTCCCTTCTTCGAGTTGTGGGCGACGCTGATGCGCCCTGACGATGGAGAACTCGAAGAGCACCCGTTGACCCTGTGCTTGCTGAAAGAACTCGGCATCGGTTTGGACCACCTCGCGCTCGAAGTGACGGCCTCAAACCTCAAGGCTGCCCGGCGCACCGGCGACGATGCCTGCGGATTCACCGCCCGCGTCGAGATCGCCGGACGCGATCACAGCGAACGCGCGCTGCTCGCCTTCAGCCGCCATACGTCTGGCCAGCAACCGCTGGTGCTTCACGACAAGCCGATTCCCGTCGGCAAGGTGCAATGGATACGGCCCATCGAACAAGCGATCGACGGGGTCGACCTGTCGACCTTGCGGCTGCGCTTCACACCCGCGACCGGCGAGGTCTACGGACCGCCACAGGCAGCCTACGGGCCCGACCGCCAGACTGTGACCGGGCCGCTCGACGTGGAAGAGTTCTCCAAAAAGGAAGACGGCCGGGTTCACATGATCGTCAAGGCGAAGAACCGCATCCTGAGCGGAGCCACCGTCTTCTCGCGCTATCAGATGACCAATGGGCTGTTCGAAGATCCTCAGCCGCAGGACGGCTACGACGGTGCGGACGAAGGCGACAGCGTGGCCTGGGGCGTGGTGGACGACACCTGCGATGCGCTGATCACAGCCTCGGTCGCATGGCGCGGCACCCGCTACGGAGCGGCGGCGCGCGTGTTCGTCGGACCACCCCAATACGCACCTGACCGTCGGCCGTTCTACGACGTCGCGTCAGACCTCGCCGACCGTGACCTCCCCTTGATGAAGGTCACTCGCGAGAACTTCGATGCGGTGAAGGCCGAAGTCGTCGAGTTGTTCCGGCGCGTTTTCGAGACGGCAAGTTCGCTCAACCTCGATGCCGCGCGCACAGAGGCCTTGCAGGACAACCAGGCCAGGATCGGATCAACGGATGTCCCCAAGCAAGGACTGCCCGCCGTCGGCAAGGAAAGCATGACGCGCGAAGACAAGCCCTACGTCGATCGCGTGCCGGACCTGACGCCCGGACAGGCGGTCTCGGTGTTCACCACCAGCGTTCGGGGCGATCGGCTGACCTACACCGAGGTCGTTCCGTTCGTGCATGGGCAGTTGATGGACGAGGTCGTGCTGCTCGACTTCCTGCGCCGCCGCCACGACCATGTTCGCAAACTGCTGCGGCCGCCCTTCGGGCTTCTGTCCCAATGGGACGAAGCGCCCGGCCCCCAGCCCCATCCCGAGTTCCGAGACCCGCGCGTGCTTCGCGACGTGCTGCATGACATGCGCATGCCTCCGTACATGCGCGACGCCTACTACGTGCCCTTGTCGCTCTCGCGGCGGCAGTACCACATGATGATCGACTTCCTCGATCTGCTTGCGGCTGAGGAGACGACCCCATGAGCGATTCCATCCAGCCCCGCAATCGCACCGCCCGTGCAGCCGTGATTGGCAACCCGGCGACCTCTCGCATCGATTCGGCGGTCGCCAACTGCTTTCCAGGGCTCGAACTGGACGTGCGCGCACTTGAAGGACGCTTCTTCCCCGGCCTGCTCTTCTGGGTGGTCGCGGCGCCCGTCGCTCCCGTGGCGGGCGCCATTCCCAACCAGGCCGGCATCCACCTGAAGTACCTGGACTACGAAGCCGACCCGATGCTGCCGGAGCGCAGCGACGAGCCCTGGGTGCAAAAGCTGCTCGACACATACCAGGGCGACACCGGCATCGCATTGAGCGCGGGACGCTGGTATCTGCACTGGATCGAGCAGGGCGGCACACGCATCGCATGCCACGACGCACAAGGCAACGCCTACGACGGCGAACTGATCTGGCGCTTTATCCGCTGCCTTGCACCCGACGAGCCATTGAAGATTGCGCTGGTGCAGCGGGACGGCCCGGCCGGCCAGGCACCCGTCGAACTCGAGGGATATCGCCGCCGCTACACCACGCAAAACGGCGTGATCGATGCCGCATACCCGCCTGGCGAGTTGACCGGCGCAATGTGCAATCCCTGGCAGCACGACTTCCGCGATTGCGCCTGCTACTACTGGGCCTCCAATCATCCGGACGTGGTGCTCGGCGAAGGCGACGGCCAAAGCCTGCCGGACGGCTCGCCAACGGGCGCGACCGATTCAGTGCTTTGGCTCGACTGGCTGCGGCGCGATCGCAGTCCGGCGGGGGCGGTCGGCGCGCCGGCATCCCGCGCTGCGGCGCGGCCGGCGCAACTCGATCACTTCGAAATCAACCATCGATGGCAAGACCTCGCGTACGTCATCGGTGGCCGCGAAGTGGGCGATTCATACCACCCGCCCATCGCCCCGGCCGCAAAGCCCTATGCCACCCCGCAGGAGATGGTCGCCGACCTGCGCACGCGGCTCGCGCCTCTGGAGCTGACGCTCGCCTACCAATACCTCTACGGCCTCTTCTCGCTGAAGGACCCGCCTGCAGCGCCGAAGCCCGGCACGCCGCAGGCACCCTGGCCCACGCTGGCTGCAGACCTGAACACTGCACGCCAGTTCGTCACGCTCGTCGCGGTGAGCGAAATGACCCATCTGCGCTGGGCCAACCAGTTGCTCTGGGAACTCGACCGAGCCGGCTTCTACCCGCAAGGCGAGCACTACGAGCCCGTTCTCGAACCGTTCGCGTCGCCGACCCGGATTCTCGGCATCGAGCTGCCGGCGCTGCGCCCGCTCGACATGCAGGCACTGGACGACTTCGTCCGCATCGAACGACCGGGCGGGCCGCTGGACACCGCCTACGCACGCTGCGTCGCGACCCTAGAACAGGACATCTACCCGCGCGAGCTGTACGAACTCGCCGTCCGAATCGATACCGACGGCACACAGCATTACGCACGCTTCCGCGACGTGCGGTCGACGCTGCAGACCTATCGCAATGCATCCGGCCCGTCGCCCTACCTGCTGGATGTCAGGACAGGCACACGTGACGAAGCCCGCGTGGCGCTGGACTTGCTCGCTGCCTTGCTGAGCGAGCTGCGCACCGCCTACATCGCCGAGGCGGACAGGCGATTCGACGAAGCGCAAGGCGCAATCAACCGATCACGCCTGGCCATGGACAACCTGCGCACCGAAGCCTTGGCACTGGCGGCGCGCGGCATCGGCATTCCCTTCTTCGACGTGCCATGACCACCATCACCGTGCCCGTGTCCGCAATCGGCCGACGCGCTCGCGCGCAGACGGGGCCGGCCGAGGCGCACTGCTTCGAGACCGAGCACGGCACACATGCCCTTGTGGTGGACGCATCGCGTGTCTACGATGTGCCGGCGGATTTCGCCGCAAGGCTTATGGATGCGGCACGGCAAGGTGGTGCGCCAGCCGAACACCGGTTCCTCGCGGCCTACGGACTGGAACAACCCCAAGCCATCACCGACACCATCGACACGCCACCGGTCAATGCGATCGCGCTCGCCGTTTCGGAGCACTGCAACCTCGGTTGCGGCTACTGCTATGCCGACGGCGGCAGCTTCGGCGGCGAAGCCAAGCACATGCCCTGGGAGACGGCGCGCGCCGCCATCGATCAACTCCTCGAAGGCGTGGCGCCAGGCGCGACCGCCAAGATCGCCTTTCTCGGCGGTGAGCCGCTGCTCAATCGCGCGGTGCTACGCCAAGCCACGGAGTACGCGACGGAGCGCACTGCCGCAAAAGGTCAAACGCTGCGCCTCGCGCTCACGACCAATGCGACAATGCTGAATGCCGAAGATGCCGCTTTCCTTGCCGCCCACGGGTTTGCGGTGACCGTCAGCATCGACGGCGAAAAAGACCTGCACGATGCATTGCGCCCCACGCTGGGCGGCGCCGGCAGCTACGACCGCATCGTGGCGCGCCTGCCGACGCTGCTTGCACGGCAGGGTGAAAAGCCGTTGCACGGTCGTTCGCCCATGCAGGTGACGGCGCGCGTGACGGTCACGCCGCGGCATCACGCCTTGCGCGCGACGATCGAGCATCTGATGGCCCTCGGATTCCATACCGTCGGTGTCTCGCCGAGCCTGAGCGCACGCGACCCTTCATTGCAACTGAGTGCCGGCGACCTCGATGCACTGCTCGCGCAGATGATCGACTGTGCCGACGAGTTCGAGCGGCGCTCACTGGCGGGCGACCACTACCCGTTCTCCAACATGCTGTCGGCCATGCAGGAAATCCACCGCGGAACGCACCGACCGTTGCCCTGCGGTGCCGGCGCGGGCTATCTCGGCGTCGCGGCCGATGGCGAACTGAGCGCGTGCCACCGCTTCGTCGATGATCCGCGCGCGGCGATGGGCAGCGTCTACGACGTTGTCGACGACGAGGCGCGCAGCCACTGGCTGGCCACGCGCCACGTCGATCGGCAGGAACCCTGTCGCAGTTGCTGGGCGCGCTATCTGTGCGGCGGCGGCTGCCATCATGAAGTGCTGCATCGCGGACGAGTGGCCTGCGATTTCATTCGCGGCTGGCTCGACCACTGCCTGCGAGCGTATGTACGTATCTCAGAGCAACGACCCGGCTTTTTCCGCTGAGGTCTGCGTGATCGGCGGCGGTCCTGCGGGGTCGGCCGCTGCGCTGCGCCTGGCCCAGGTGGGGCATCGTGTAGTGCTCGTGAATCGACCAGTGCAAAGCCGGTTGCCGATGCGGCGCGGCGAATCCTTGCCGCCGTCGGTGCTGCCGTTGCTCGCCTCGCTCGGGTTGCACACCCGGATCGAAAATGCCGGCTTTCTCCGCACGCGCGGCGCTCTCGTTCATTGGGACGACAGTGCACCGCCAATGGCGCAGAGCCAAGCCGCAGAGCCCGGCCTCCAGGCAGACCGCGAGCGCTTCGATGCGCTGCTGCTCGACGGCGCCCGAGCGGTCGGTGTGCAGGTCATCCCTGCCACTGCCGAGGCGCCCATTCGCGTTGATTCACACTGGCACGTGCCGTTGCGCGGAGGTGGCGTTGTCCGATGCGCGGTGGTGATCGATGCGCGCGGGCGCCGGGCTCATCGTCATTCGATCGAAAGCCCGCGCACGGTGGCCCTGTGCGCCAACTGGGCCGGCGCCCTGCCAGCGGATCCGCGCACTCGCGTGCAAGCGAGCGCATCGTCATGGTGCTGGGCTCTTCCCTTGTCCGACGGCAGCATCACCGCCGCAGCGTTCGTCGACGCGCGGCGATGCGCCGGACTCCACCCCGCGGAACGCATGCAGCTTTATCGACGCTTGATCGCCGCCTCGCCCCTCCTGGCGGACCTGCTCGCCGCCCGCGAACACGCAGCGGTGACGGCCTGCGATGCGACGCCCGGCGCGACGGCCGATGCGGCACCGGAGCCCGGACTGCTGCGCATCGGCGAAGCCGCATTCACGATCGATCCTCTGTCTTCGCAAGGCGTCGCTGCAGCAATGCGCTCTGCCGTGCAAGCGGCCGCGTGCGTGCGGACCGCGCTACGGCGACCCGACGATGCGGCCATCGCGTGGGCCTTTCATCGCGTGCAGGCACAGCGGGCGATGCGCTGGCATGCGCGGCTCGCAGGAGGCTACTACGCCGAAGCAGCCGAGCGGCACCCGGACGCCTTCTGGACGAGCCGCGCCGCACCGGCCCGCGCCACGTATGAAGCGAAACGCCCCTGGCCAGGGCTCGACGAACGCCTCGCACTCGATGCGCACGCCCGCTGCGCCCGCGAGCCCGCGCTGGTGGACGGCTGGATCAGCCCGGCCGACGCCTTGCAGCATCCAACGCTGGATTCGCCGATCGCCTTCCTGGCCGGGCAACCCGTGACAGACTGGCTCTCACCGCTGGCATCGAAGCCGCTGCTGCGCGATCTGCTCGACACATGGCATCGGCGCTTTGGAGAGAACAGCACGACGACGGTCTGGCCGATGCTCTGGCGGCAGGGCCTGATCGTGCCCGCGGGCGAGCGATCAAGCGAATCCGCAGGCGGCCAGTGAGCGCAGCGCGCGCTGCTCGAAAGCCGTCGCTTTCTGCGCTCGCGCCACGGCGAGCGCGCGTTTCAAATCCGACTCGGGCGCGTCGGGAAGCAGTTCACCCCGCACGCGCCACATTTCAGCTTCGATCCAGCGCTCGCCTGTCGATTCGATACCGCTGCGCGCAGCATCCAGGAACGTTCGCGCCGCATCCGTCTCGCCGCACTTGGCGTGCGCTCGCGCAAGCAGCAGTTCGGAGAAAGGCCGGTAGTTGCGAATACCGCTGGCCCACCATTGCACCGAACTTTCGCGCATGGTTTTCAACCCTGCTTCGAGATCGCCGTCAAAGGCACGCGCCGCACCGAGGAAGAAACGCCCGCCGCTTTCCATCACCGGAAAGCCGCGCTTGACGCCCACCTCGATCGTGCGCTCCGCAAGCGCCGGAACATGGGTCCAGTCCTCGTGCACCGACAGCAACAGGCAATAGAAAACAAGGGCTTGCGCGATGCTGTGGGCATGATCGATGTGGTCGGCCCACTCGAGCCCTTCGCGCTGCACCTGAAGCGCGGCATCGGAGTGCCCCTGCACCAGTCGCGTGAGCGCCAGGAAGTTCGACGTCATGACCTTGTGATCGATGCCGAGTTGCATCGCGATCGACGCATGCCTTTCAGGCTCGTACAGCGCCAGCGATCGTTCAAGATGGGTCGCAGCCGTCGCCGGATCACCGACGTGCAAGGCCACCGCACCCACTGCACGCAGACCAATCATCTCGAACATGCCATCGCCGTTCGCGCGCGCCACGTCGAGGAGCGACCGTGCGGAATCGAGCGCGGCCACGTACTGCGCGCTCACCAGGTGGTATGAATACAAACCGTTGAGCGCAGGAATCAGCCGGCGCTGGTCGCCGAGCTGGCGCGCCAGCGCACTCGCCCTCTCGTAGGCCGCGCCCGTCGCCGGTGCGCCGACGCCTTGCAACGCACGCAAGGCGCTGGCCAGCGGAATCTGCAGCTTCAATTCGAGCTTGTCGCGTTCCAGCCCAGGCTCCAGCGCCGACAACAGATTCATGCCTTCCTGCAGATGCGACAACCCTTCACGCACCGCCGAGCACGCGAGCGAATGTTCGCCTGCAAGCTGCCATTGCGCGATCGCCGGGCGGATCTGGCCGGCGCCCGTGAGATGGCGGGCAAGGGTCTCGGGCTCGACCTCGACGGTGTTCGCAAAACGCTCCTGCAGCACCTCGGCAATGCGTCGATGTACCTCCTGCCGGGCACTTCGCAGCAGCGAATCGCCAGCCTCCGCCTGCAAGAGCGCATGGCGGAACGTGTAGCGCTGGGGCACCGAGTCCGGTATGGCCTGCAGGATGTCACCTGCCGTCAGATGCGCGAGCACCCGCGTCATGTCCGCAGGGCTGATGCCGCAGACGGCGCCCAGCAGGTCGGTCGAGAATTCGCGCCCGAGCAGCGCAGCAGTCTGTGCCACCGACTTCGCCGGGCCCATGCGATCCAGGCGAGCCATCAGCGACGCATGCAGGCTCGCCGGAACCTCGATGCTCATCGTGCTGATGACCGAATCGATCACCGAACGCGTGATTTGCTCCGCGTACAGCGGAACACCCTCCGCGATGCCGGCAATGCGTTCGACCAGCGCAGGCGGCAACGCATGGTTTTCGGCCACCTGCTCGATCAGATGGCGGATATGAGGGCCATCCATGCGATCGAGGGTCACAGTGGCCGAGGTGGTCGAATCGCTCCACGCCGGCACGAAGTCCGGCCGGGCCGTCAGGAGGATCAGCAAGCCGGGTTGCGGCGGCCCTTCCAGCAACAGCTTCAATACCGCGAGGGTCGAGGGATCGGCCCAGTGGACGTCTTCCCAGACCATCAGGGCTGCGCGTTCCCGAGCGGCGGCACGCAACGCATCGAGCAGCAGCGTCTGCAGCGATCGCATGAGCACCGGAGGCGCCGTTTCCGGAGCATTCGCCGCGGTGGAGAATCCCGGCCCCGTCAAAGCGGCCAGCAGTCTCATGGCGTCGGGGCGGTCGATGCCGTCTGCCTTGAGCAGGACATCGAGCCGAGGCAGCACGTCGTCGCCGGGCGCGTCGGGGTTCAGCCCCGCGCGCAGCAGCAGTTGACGAGCCACCGGATGCAGCGCGCTTTGACGATGGAAGGCCGAGCAGCGCAACACTTGCACGCTGCCTCCGTTCGCCTCCACATGGGCGCAGAGTTCATCCGCCAGACGCGTCTTTCCAAGGCCGGCCTCTCCGATCAAGCTGATCGAATACCCTTGGCCGCCGCACACGGTCTTCCACGCATCCTGCAAGGTGCTCAGGTGCCCGGCCGGATCTTCGAGTTGCGGACGAGCGAAGCGTCGATTGTTCGCGTCGAGCTGGCCGACGACCCGGGCCAGTCGCACGGGATTCGCCGGGTCCTTGAGAACCACAGGGCCGAGATCGTCGATGACAAAGCGCAACGGCAACAGATCGAGCGTGGCCTGGCTCACCAGCACCGTGTTTGGTTCGGCCACGCCCTGAATGTGAGCGGCAAGGTTCGGCGCCTCGCCCAAAGCCAATCTGCTTGGATTGCGTGCATCGCCGAGCCCGCCGACCACCACGAGCCCGGTATGAATACCGACCCGCACCGCCAGACCGCCCGCCACGCGCGGTCCGAGCCGGTTGCTGAGACGAAGCACCGTTTGCACGATCGACAAGCCCGCTTGCACGGCACGCTCTGCGTCGTCCTCGTTGGTCACTGGGTAGCCGAAATAGGTCAGGATGCCGTCGCCCAGGAACTGCGCCACATGGCCCCCGAGCGGACGCAGGACCGCGGCGCATTCGTCGTGATAGCTGCGCACGATGTCGCGCAGGTCTTCGGGATCGAGGCGGGACGACAGCATCGTCGAGCCGACGAGGTCGCAAAACATCACGGTGAGCTGGCGGCGCTCGGCCGGCGCTTCTTCCACCGGCGGGCGCCAGACAAGCACGAGACCGTCTTCGTCGACAGCCACGCGTCGGCCCAGGATCAGTTCGTTCTTGAGGTCGGCCAGTGCCTCGCGATCGAGGTGGAATTCGCGTTGCAGCAGGCCGTAGGTGACCCTCTTTCGGGTCTTGAGAAACTCGGCGACGGCATCCAGGACGGACTCGAAACTCATGCTGCGGCTGCCGAGTTTGTTGGAGGGCGAAAAACTCGTCGAGTATATGCGTGGCCTGCCCGATCGCGTCTCCACATCGCAGGCGCGGCCACTCTCATTTCGAAAGCTTGCCGCGATCCTCGGAGCCTTCCTCCGGGCTCTTCTCGTGCGGCTTCACGGTCGAGCGGATGACCATCATCTTGTTCAGCAGATCGAACCAGAACGGCGCGCCGAACGAAACGCCGAAAGCGGTGATCAGCCAACCGAACACCGTCAGCACGCTGCGCATGTCGAAAACGCGGAAATCGTTCCAGCGCATGTGGGTCCAGCCGATCGGCAGATTGAGATCGGTCACGGCGTGGATTGCATCGGCGACTTTCACGTCCGCCTCGCGCAACGCAGCTTCGATTTCGGCGGGGGTCGGCTCCAACGCGCCTGCCGGAGCGGCCTGGGGCGCCTTGTGTGGAGCGCGCAATGCATCCACCGCACGCGTCATGCCACTGTCCGCAGATGCCTTCGCCGCACTGTCCGCGAGCTGTTGCCTCGCATTTGGATTCGCCGCCAAGAATTTTGCGAGGTAGATGGTGTCGACGTGCAGGGCCATCGCAATGATGACGCCGAGCCAGAACAGGATGTGCTGCGTGTCGCGCTTGAACCAGCCGGAGACGCGATCCATCGCGGCGTCGTACCACTTCTGGACTGCGTCCAACCCTTGCTCGACGTCGTCGCCCACAGGCGCAAGCGCGGCGAGGACACCCGCCGGCAGCGTGCCCCTCGACCTTGCCAGCGCTGCGCGAAGTTCATGGATCGACATCGCATTCGCGTGCGCGTCTGCATTCGGATTGCCAGCGCCAAGCACCGGAGCCGGTACGGCGGTGGCACCTGGCGCCGCGTCGGGCGGCGCAACATCGAGCTTGCCGGTGCGCGCCAGATCGACCAGTGCCAGCGCGAAGGTGCGCGAAGGGATGTACGAAGGCATGTTGGTCGGCGCGCGAAAGTAGCTGCCCACGATGGCCGGGATCCAGCTGAAGAACTTGAGCCCGCGGTAGTGCACCGTCTTCGGGTCGTACTCGCCGTTATAGAGCGCCGACACAAGCGGATGCCGATACACCGCCTCGACCAGTCGCGCATCTCCGAGCAGCTCCAGCAGTCCGTGCGCGAGGTGTTTGGCGCGCGCCTTCAGGCGAGCTTCAATTGCCTCGCGCACCGCGGACACCACCAGGCTCAGCATGAGGAAGATAAAGACCATTCCTACTGCGAGATCGAGCGTCGCGGACCCGAGCATGATGTCCTCCCTCCGGAAGCGTCGGCTGGAGGCCGATGTTGCGCGCCCCCTCCGTCGAACGCCATCCACTGAAAGAGAGATAGCCCGCCCGCATGCTTTCTGCTGCAATCGCCAGCGACAAGAACTCGCCAGAGGAGGGATCGCCATGACCGATGTCCAGGCGGTGGGCCCACTGCTCACCTCGACCCAGATCAAGAGCGCACGGGCGATCGTCAACCTATTCGAGACGGGCACGGTGCGGGGCGACTACGGCCAGGTGACCTTGATCGAAGGCGATACCGGGCACCTCACTTATGGCCGGTCTCAGACGACGCTCGGCTCCGGCAACCTGGCGACGCTGCTGCAGCGTTACTGCGCCAACCACGGCGCGCGGTTCGGCCCGCGGCTGGTCGAATCGCTGCCCCGATTTGCGAAGCGCGACCTCACGCTCGATGCGGATGCCAGGCTGCAGAACGTGCTGCGCGCATGTGCCGACGATCCCGTGATGCGCGATACCCAGGACGCCTTCTTCGAAGATGCGTACTGGCGACCTGCCTACGCCACGGCCGGCAAGCTCGGCATCGTCTCGCCGCTCGGTGTGGCGGTGGTGTACGACAGCAGCGTGCATGGCTCATGGGCACCCATTCGCGACAAGGCCGTCGCCGCGGTGGGCACCGTTCAATCGGCAGGCGAGAAGGCGTGGATCCAGGCCTATGTTTCGGCACGCCGCAACTGGATGGCGACCAACAAACGCCCCGACCTCCGCGCGACCGTCTACCGCATGGACGCATTCCAGCGCTTGATCGACCAGGGCTTCTGGGGTCTGGCGTTGCCGCTCGTCGTGCGCGGCCAGGAGATCTCGATGGCGACGCTCTCGGCGACGCCGCCGGGCTGCTACGACGGCCCCCTCCCCGGTTCTCGCGTCCTCGCAGTTCAGTCGCCGCTCGCCCGCGGGCTCGACGTGCGCCTGCTGCAGCTTGGTTTGTCGGACCTTGGAGCAGACATCAAGGCCGATGGCGTCTTCGGGCAAGCCTCATTCAAGTGCGTCAGGCAATACCAGGCCGCGCACGCGTTGCCGGCGACGGGCATTGCCGACGTGCCGCTGATCGCCGAGATCGTCAATTGAGATCGCGAGCGCTGCGTTCGAGCGGGGCCTTGCTCCACTGCCCGTTCTCCGAGGCAGCCTCGAAAGCGGATTGAAAGAACGCCAGCAAGACCCCCTCCGGATCGGGATCGTTGCGCACAGCCTCATACGGCAGCACGAACTCCCGCAACTGCGGGTCGTAACGCGCCGCTGCGGGCAACACTGCATGTGCGGCATAGCCGGGTGGTTCCGGATATGAATAGGCATAGAACGAAGGCTCCGCGACTACACCGCCGCCAGGCCAGAACCCGCAACTGGCGCATTCATGCGAATACGCCTCCACCATCACGCGGTCCGGGCAATTGGGCACACCGCCCGGATGTACCGGCGCCGTGCGTCCGGAAAACCGCGTCGCCGCCAAGTCGAAAGCGCCCCAGAAGAAATGCACCGGGCTCTGTTTGCCGTTGAAACCACCCCGAAAGCGCTTCAGCACCCGATCGGTGCTTGCAAGAATGCGCCACCAGCGGTTCACGGCATCAGCATCGTAGGCCGCGTGTTCGCGATCTTGCGCAAACGGAACGGCCGGGTCGACTTCCACCGGCGCAGCCCAGATCTCGTGCTCGACCCCAAGCGCCCGCAACCCGGACTGATACTGCGCGAACCAGTCGGCAACGCAGCAGGGCGCGAGTGCAAATCCGTGCGTCGCACCATCGCTGTTGCGCATGGCGATCGCATGCGAGATGAAATCGAATTCGACCTCGATGGTCCGCTCACCATAAGGCATGGCCGATGTCGTCAGTCCGCGCGCAGTGACGTAGAAAGCGACCTGCCACCAATGGTTCTCCACCGGCGACAGCGCCAGACGCGTCTTGCCGACGATCTGCGTCCACATGTGCAGGGTGGCATAAGTGTCGCGCCACCCTTCGAGCGGCAGCGCGGGCCACGCCTGCGTCGCTGCTGCCTGCCTTGCCAATGAGTCCATGCCGGGTCTCCGTCAAGTCGATGGGCGTCATGTTAGCCACGCTCGACCATAATCGCCGCACCGGATGCCTAGCAGTTCATTGTTTCAGCGGCGTGAACAGCCCTTCCGTGCAGCGCGGAGGTTTCGCCCCGCCCTGCGCCCGAAAATCGCCCGCTTTGTCTGACGGCTCGTTCCGACTCACTACCGATGGCCCTGCTTCGCCGATGCCTGCTGGACGTCCGAATCCGGCAAGGCGACCATGACGCCTCTTCGCTGGATTGCCGCGTGCTGGCGCGCGATCTGGAAGAACGCGTCGAACTCGCCCAAGATGAAGCCGCGGCTCAGACGCGCCTGAGAAAGCCGCTGCCCGGCGCCAGCCATTCGACGTCATCCACGGCCAATCCCGAAAGCTGATCCGCATCGCGGACGAAGAGCAGCTTCTCCTCCTCCAGCAGCCAGCACGGGTACGCATCGGGCGCCTGCGACGTGCGCACCATGCGGAGGACGCACCCGCCGATTTCGACTTGCTCGCCGTGTGCCGAATCGGGCGAATGCAATGCGAGCGTCCGGCGGATCGGACCCGGCGCCGACGCGAGCAGCATTGCCGCATGAGCCTCGTCGTCGGGAGACGCATCGATCAGCGCCCATTCGTCCCGCTCGCCCCCAATGAAATAGCTGTTGACCAGCACGCCGCCGCTGTGCCCGGTCACCCGCAGCACGCGGGGCGAAAGCCGCATGGCAACGCCGTGCGTGAGTTGATAGCGGCCGTGGCCCTGTCCGTCCGGGTCGATGCGCGAGAGCTCATCGTAGGCCGCCTCGCCCGGATTCACGGGCTTGCGACCGGCCGGGCCGTCCGCGAGGCGCGGCATGACCATGGGGACTTTGCGCAACCCGCGCGCGTGGTCGACGCACTCGGCGGCGCTGCCGAAGGCCGCGAGCTGCTCCAGGATGCGCCGCTGCACGTTCATCAGACGCAGTCCCCGGGCGGCTTCCAGCGCCTCGGCCGGGCGAAGCCACAGATGCTCGACGGTTTCGCGCCCATCGGGTCGCGCACTTTGCGCGGGTGGCGCCAAGGCCACGAAAAAACGCGTATCGAAGCGGCGCGGCATGCCCGGCGGCGTGAGCCAGTGGCTGAAATAGGCGAGGCGATCGACAGCAAGCCGCCATCCCCGGCTCTCGCAGAGGCGCAGGAATGCGTCGCCGCCCTCTTCCACCGCGAGCCGCATTGCTGCAACTTCCTGCGCCGGCATGTCGACCAGCGGCACGAGCCGGTCGTCCGAATCGTGCGCGTCGTTCGCGAACAGCAATCCAGCTTCTTCGAAGCACTCGCGAATGGCGGCGGCGTAGTAGTCGAGCCCGTTCGCCGACACGGAGAGACACTGGCTGGCGGCAAAGTCGTCGACGCCAGCGCACAGCGTCCGCAGTGCACGGTCGCCCACATCGAGCGTTCCGCCGGGAAAGACTGCCGCGCCGCTGTTCTGATCCGCTTCTTTTTCGGCGCGGCGCAGCATCAGCACCTCCATCCCCGAGGGGCCGTCACGCAGCACGATCAGCGTGGCGGCGAAACGCACAGGGCGCACGGCCGCTGATGCCGTGGCCATCGCTGAAGGCGCGGTGGTTGAAAGATTCGTGGAAGTCGTCATGGACCAGGGCAAAACCTGCTTTGATAACCCGAAATCGACCGAAAGGCAAGAATCGTTTTGATGAGGCGCCCGCAAGAAGCTTGTTTCAAACTTCGCCCTTGATGACAAGGCGGAGACCCCGGTGGTCAAGAAGATCCAGCTCAATGACGAACAGTGGAAGACCCTGCAAACGCTGCTGGAGGCGAACACGCAGCGGCAGCCGACCCACACCATCAAGGTTTCCGAGCGACTGCGGTCCAACGGGCTCGTGTCGTCGGACCCGCAAGGCTGCAAATTCGTGACCGAACAGGGTCTCCAGCGCCTGAACCAGGGTCGCTGAACCCAGGATCGGGTGGCGGGCGTGGGAACCGGCCCAGGCGCGTTGCCTACTTTTCCTGACACTGCCGTGGCACGCATCGTGCACAACCCTGTCGATGGTCTCCTCCACCGTCGAAAAACTGCGCCAAGCGCTGCGCCAGGTTCTCAGCCGCGCACAAGCCTTGCGCGTATTTCTCACCCTTGGAAGCCTGATGGCGACTTGTGCGCTGCTCGGGCATCCGGACGCGGTCACGCCGCTTTTCCTGGGCGCTATCGCCAGCGCGCTGGCTGAAACTGACGACAGCGGGCGCGGGCGCCTTCGCGCGCAGATCGTGACGCTCGCCTGCTTCGCCGCCGCCGCGGCGGCGGTGGAGGCATCGATCCGAACACCCCTCCTGTTCATCATCGGCCTCGCCGTCGCGGCGTTCGTGCTGACGATGCTGGGCGCTGTCGATGCGCGCTACAAGGCCGTCGGCTACGCCACGCTCATCCTCGCGATGTACACCACGCTGGGGATCGAAAATCAAGGCGCCGGCGCCACCCGGAGGCAGCAGGAGATCGTTCTGCTGCTGGCCGGCGCCGCCTGGTATGGCGTTTTCTCCGTCGCGTGGAGTGCTGCTTTCCCGGCGCAACCGGTCCAGGCTCGCCTGGTGCGGCTGTTCTCGGTGCTCGGAAACTACGTGCGCTTCAAGGCTTCGCTGTTCGAGCCGCTGCGGGGCATCGACTTCGAGCGCAAGCGGCTTTCGCTGTCGCAGCTCAATGCCGAAGTCGTGAGCGAACTCAACGCTGCGAAGGAAGCCATCTTTCGCCGCCTCGGCAAGCGTGCGCCGACCGGCCGCATCGCGCGCTATCGCGGCCTCTATCTGATCGCGCAGGACATCCACGAACGTGCGAGTTCGTCGCACGGCGACCACAACGCTCTGGCGGACGCCTTCTTCCACAGCGACCTGCTCTACCGCTGCCAGCGCGTGCTCGATTTGCAGGGCCAGTCGTGCTTGCGGCTCGCGCAGTCGATCGCGCGGCGCGAGCCCTTCACCACTGACGCCGCGACCGTTCAGGCACTGGCCGAACTGCGCGGGGCCATCGAGCATGAGCGCATTCACGCACAGGAACCGGGTCGCACTTCACTGCTGGCGTCGGTCGAAGCGCTGGCGCGCAATCTTGCTCGACTCGATGGGCAGCTCGCAGGCGCGACGCAGCCGTCGGCAAGCGCCGGACGAAACGACATGGGCCTGCTCGACCGAACGCCGCGCTCCACCCACGACGTCGTGGAGCGGGTGCGGAGGCAACTCACGCCGCAGTCGCCGCTGTTCCGCCATGCGACGCGGCTCGCCATTGCGCTTTTCGCTGGTTGGTGCGTCATGCGCCTGATTCACCCGATGCACGGGTATTGGATCTTGCTGACCACCCTCTTCGTGTGCCAGCAGACCTGGGGCGACACCGTTTCGCGGATGGGCCAGCGGATGGCAGGCACTGCCGTCGGCGTGGTCGCCGGATGGGCGCTGTTGGGGCTGTTTCCGCAGCATTGGCTTCAGTCGTTGCTTGCCGTTGCGACGGGCGTGCTCTTCTTTGCCACGCGCGGAACGCGCTATCTCATCGCGACCGCATGCATGACGGTGCTGGTCCTGATGTGCTTCAACCAGGTGGGCGACGGCGGGATGCTGATCGTTCCGAGGCTGATCGATACCGCGATCGGCAGCCTGATTGCGGGCCTGGCGATGCTGCTGGTCTTGCCGCACTGGCAGGCGCGGCGCTTCAACGAACTCGCCGCCACGGCCCTGCGCAACCATGCGGGTTACCTGCGCGAGATCGCCTCCCAATACCGTGCAGGTCCGCACGACGACCTGCCTTACCGGCTGGCGAGGCGGAATGCCCATAACGCCGACGCCACGCTGGCGATTGCGGTGTCGGAGATGTTTAGGGAACCGGGCTTCGTGCGGCCGCGAGCGGGGCTTGCGCTGCGGTTCCTGATCCACTCGCACACCCTTCTGAGCTATTTGTCGGCCCTTGGAGCGCATCGCGTGGCGCTGAAGGACCCGGCGCAGGCCGCCGCCATGAAGGTCGCCGCCGACGAAACGGCAAGCGTGCTCGAGATGCTGGCCGCCGGGGTGGAACGCGCAGCGTCCGATCCCGATGAAGCGGCGGCCAAGCTCTCCGCGCACACGACGCTGGCGCCGCTCCCGGCTGCCGAAGCCGCTGAACCGGGCGAACCGGGCGAAGCGGCGGAAGCGACCGTGCATCTGGTGCGAACCGAACTCGGGCTCGTCGCACTGCAGATTGAAGCTTTGCGCGAACAGGCGCGGCAGTGGCTGCAGCTCAAGGAGGCAGCGCCCGTGCTGGCGATTACATCGACTTGACTTCAATTTCGTTGTCGACGGTTCCGACGCCCTTCACACCCTTGGCGATTTCCCCCGCGCGCGCTTTCGCGGAAGCGGTGGGCGCGGCGCCAGCCAGGCGAACCGTGCCGCCTTTGGTCTGCACGTCGATGCGGGCGGCGTTCAGTTCGGGGTCCTTTGAAAGCGCCGATGAAACCGAGGTCGTGATGGCCGCATCGTCGGTCGCCGATGCGGCGGAACTTCCCAGGTTCTCCAGCGCGTTCTTCACCGCTTTGGCATCTTGCTTCACCTCGGGGGATTCGAAATAGGCCCTGGTCTTGTCGCGGGCGGTGTCCGCCAACTCCGCAGCCTTTTCGGCACCTGCGGCGGCGGCTTTCCTGGTTTCGGCGACGGCGGAATCGAGTTGCTGATTGGCTGATCCGCTGGCGGGATCGTTGGCCGACCGATCGGTGCAGGCGGCGAGCGTCAGCACCCACGTCGCCGAAAAAATCGCAAACAGCGCCACCAGCGGACTTGGCTTCCTGCTCCAGCTCTTGTTTCTCATTGGGATCACTCCTGTTGATTGCACGACGAGGACGCGCCCCGCGACCCCAATCTAGGCGCCGCCATGCCGCGCGACGCGCCGAAGCGACCTCAACGCGCTGTAGGCCGAGCGCGCAAAACAGCGGTCGCAAAGCTGCCATTTTCGATCTCGCATGATGGAAGCTACTTGCCTGCTGTTACATGCAATACCTGCATCTAATGAGGAGGTTCCCACCAAAGTCGTCACTGAGCAATACCGTTGTAACAAGCTCCCCAGTCCACAAAACACATCAGGAAAGGAATTGCAAGAAAGCTTGCCGGGTAGGAAGCGTCCCACGTACAAACCGGGCTCTTCTCAATCTTTAGGTCTTTTTCTTGAAAACTTTAGATAAAAGTTCGCTTCTGCTGCTTATTGCAGCAGGAACACTCGCGGGATGCGGGGGTGGAGGGAGTGGTGGCGGTATGGGCGCGTTCGCCGGAACCGGCACCACCGGCACAGTGGCTGCAGCGCCGACAGACGCAAGCGGAACCGTCGTCGCAGACGCCGGTTCGACGATCGCTGCAGATGGCACCGCACCGGATGCAAAAGACACCGATTTGGAGAAATGGCGTCGCCGGAATTCGACGGCACCTGCTCCGGCGCCTGCGCCTGCACCAGCACCAGCACCAGCACCAGCACCGGCGCCTGCTCCAGCACCGGCACCTGCCCCGGCGCCCGCTCCAGCACCGGCACCGGCACCGGCACCGGCGCCGGCTCCGGCCCCCGCGCCTGCTCCGGCCCCAGCACCGGCTCCTGCCGCCAGCGGCGACATCGTCGATTCCAACCTTGCGGTCAATCCGTCTTCCTACGTGCAGATGGCGGCCCAGCTCAGCAAGGATGCAGGTATTGCCTATCGCTACGGTCCCGATGCGCCGAGCTACGGCACCGCCAACTCCGGTCCTTCCCTGATCAAGCGGCCGGATACCCAGCTCAATGCTCCGGCACAGAACGTTCCCTTCTTCTGGTCGGTGGGCGGACCTGTGTCGGGCAACGCGGGGCTTTTCTCCACGAACCAGGCCAACATGCTGTTCGCGGCCGACGACACGAGCAAGCGCGTCGGCGTGAGCCTGCTGCAGGTCTCCGGGTACATGTACAACGTGTTCGCGCAGATGCCGCAGCTTCCCTGGCAGATCTACCAGGCAGGCCAAGGCATCGACTCGCCCAACGTCATGAACTACAAGGCGGCGGGCATCGCAACTGGTGATCCAGTAGCCATCGGCCGCTGCTCGGGTCGCGCCGGCTTCTGTGCCGAAGGCGTGGTGGCGTTCCAGAACGGCACGCTCGGCACCGTCGGCAGCAACACGGCCAGCAACAACGCCACGACCAAGCTGGCGGCCAACAAGGTGCCTACGGGCGTCGCAGTGACCAACGGCAACGAGTTCGCACTCGTCACGGTGTGGGACACGGTCGCCCTCAAGGGCCAGGTCGCCGTCGTGGCGCTGGCCGGATTGTGCGACGGCTGCGATGCATCGAATTCGTCGGCCCACACGTCCAACGGCGTCTCGTACTCGGCCTGGCACAACTGGTGGAACGACTGGATCGGCGTCTATCCGGGCCTGCCCAACATGGGCAACACCGCCTTCATGAAGGTGCTGGGCTACGTCGACATTCCCGGAATGACGGCACCGACCGAAATCGCGGTCACTACCGGCCTGGACCCGTTCAGCAGCGTCCTGCCCGGCGGCATCTTCATGGGCGCCCCCAACTCGCCTCTGGCGAGCAACTGGCAGAGCTTCGCGAGCGGCGGCGGCAATTACGGCCGCTATGCCAAGGGCGGCGTTGCGGTGGTGGTTTCCAAGTCGGAGCAGAAGGCGGCCTTCATCGACCTGAAGCCACTCTTCAGCTACATCAACAGCATGTACTTCAGCTCCAACGTGGGGGCCACGAGCAACTACGGCCAAGGCGCCGACCAGTGGCCGTACACCTTCGACAAGGTGTCGTCGCAGATGCCGACCGTGATTAAGACCGTGTCGCTGGGCAACCGCCCGACGGCCGTGAAGACCACGCTGTTCGGCGGCTCGCCTCGCGCCTGGATTGCCACGCAGGACGGGACGCTGCACATCTACAGCCTGGATGGTTATGCACCCGGCGCCTCGGTTTCCACCGGGTCGGCAAGCGCGATCGCTGAAGTGGGCACGGTCGGCGGCATCGGCCGGAATCCGACCTCGCTGGCCACCTCCAAGGGTGAACCGGGCGGCTGGGGTGGAGATTTCCTGAATCAGCAGGTGATCGTAGGATCGCGCGGCGACAACAAGATCTCCTGGGTACGGTTTGCCTCCGGCGGCAACAGCGGCAGCATTGTGCGGACCATCCAGCACAACCAGCTGACGGACCTGATCGCCGTGGAAGATGCCGACAACTTCGCCAACGCGAACAACGTGGTGAGCGTGACCGACTACGGCGGCAAGGCGGTTCGCAACTACCGCTACGGTCCGGTGATCTTCTCTGACGGCGGCGCTTGCCCGCAGCCCAGCGGATGCCCGACCAGCGGAGCCGCGGAATACGGCGGCGGCATGACGGTCCCCGGCAAGCCGTTCCAGATCACGACCTCGAACGTGCCTTGATGCTTGCCATCTGACCGGCCTCTTTGGCCCAACCCGAAAGCCCGCCTCGTGCGGGCTTTTTTTTGGACTAGCCGCTACAGTCCTCAGGCTTTCCCGGAGATCACCGCATGAATGAATCGACCGATACGCCCGACACAACAAACACGCCCGACAAGCCCTACACGCCGCCGACCGTCTGGACCTGGAACAAGGAAAGCGGCGGACGCTTCGCCAACATCAACCGACCGATCGCGGGCCCGACCCATGACAAGGATCTGCCGGTCGGCCGCCATCCATTGCAGCTCTACTCGCTCGCCACTCCGAACGGCGTCAAGGTGACGGTGATGCTGGAGGAATTGCTGGAACTCGGCCACAAGGGCGCCGAATACGACGCCTGGCTGATCCGCATCAATGAAGGCGAACAGTTCGGCAGCGGCTTCGTGGCGGCCAACCCGAATTCCAAGATTCCGGCACTGATCGATCACAGCGGGCCGACGCCCGTTCGCGTCTTCGAATCCGGCGCCATCCTGATGCACCTGGCCGAAAAGTTCGGCGCCTTCCTCCCGACCGACACAGCCAAGCGCGCCGAATGCCTTTCATGGTTGTTCTGGCAGATGGGAAGCGCGCCCTTTCTCGGAGGCGGCTTCGGCCACTTCTATGCCTACGCGCCGACCAAGATCGAATACGCCATCGACCGCTACGCCATGGAAGTCAAGCGCCAGCTCGACGTGCTGGACCGGCGGCTGTCCGAGAGCGCATACCTCGGCGGCGACGACTATTCGATCGCCGACATGGCCATCTGGCCCTGGTACGGCACGCTCGCCAAAGGCCAGTTGTACGAGGCCGGCGAGTTTCTTCAGGTGCACGAATACAAGAACGTGCTGCGCTGGACCGACCAGATCGCCCGGCGGCCCGCCGTGCAGCGAGGCCGAATGGTCAACCGCACCTGGGGCCAACCTACAAGCCAACTGCATGAGCGCCACGACGCCGCAGACTTCGACACCCGCACGCAGGACAAACAAACATGATCACCCTCTACGACTGCGCCACTGCGCCGAGCCCGCGCAGGGCTCGGATCCTGCTGGCCGAGAAAGGCGTCACCTGCGAAACGATCCAGGTCGACCTGAGAAGCGGCGAGCAGTTCGGCGACGCCTTCCGGCGCGTCAACCCGCAATGCACGGTGCCGGTGCTGCTCACGGAGGATGGATTGCGACTGACCGACAACGCCGCCATCACGGCCTACATCGAAGCTCGCTACCCCGAACCACCTCTGCTGGGACGCACGCCCGAGGAAAAGGCCGAGATTGCAAGCTGGAACTGGCGCGTCGAATTCGAGGGGCTTCTGTCGATCGCAGAGGGGTTGCGCAACAGCGCGCCCGCCATGGCCAATCGGGCGCTGCCCGGGCCGGTGGACTATCCGCAGATCCCTGAACTGGCGCAGCGTGGGTTTGCCAAGGCGCAGCAGTTCCTGATCAACCTGAATGAGCGACTGGCACAACGGGAATTCATCGCCACGGACCGGCTGAGCATCGCCGACATCACGGCCGTGGTCGCGGTGGACTTCGCGCGCGTCATCAAGGTCAAGCCCGGAGAAGAGCACCCTCACCTGCTGCGCTGGCGTTCGGCACTGGCACAGCGCGCGTCGATGTCACTCTAGGGCAGGAGGGCAAGGCGATGATCGTCAAAGGTGGGTGCCACTGCGGCAACATTTCCTTCGAGCTTACGTGGCAGCCCGACCCCGCTGAAATTCCGGCGCGTGCATGCGGCTGCTCCTTCTGCGTCCGGCACGGCGGCATCTGGACGTCGAACCCGGGCGGCGCGCTCCGGGTTTCGATTGCCGATCGGTCACTGGTCTCCAGCTATTCTTTCGGAACGCGGACGGCCGATTTCCATGTCTGTTCCCGCTGCGGCGTCGTGCCCTTGGTGACCAGCACGATCGATGAACACACTTATGCCGTGGTGAACGTGAACGCGTTCGACAACGTGGCCCCGTCCCTCCTTCGACACACGCCTGTCTCGTTCGACGGAGAGAGCGTCGAGTTGCGGCTCCAACGCCGAAAGCGAAACTGGATCGCCGACGTTCACTTTCTTTCCTGAGGCGCATCCACCAGCAGATGGGCCAACATCCTTCGGGCGTTCAGCGGTAGTTCTTCCTCACGGCGCACGCATGCCAGCAGATGCCGCGCCGCCCACGCGTCGGTGATGGCGATTCGGCTTGTCTTCGTCGGCGCAGCGCAGCGTTCGGCAGCAAGCTTCGGCACGATGCCGACGCCGACGCCCTGTTCGACCATGCGGCACACTCCCTCGAAACTGCGCACGCGCACGCGATAGAAAAGGCGCTTGCCGAGTCGCCTGGCATGCAGCGCGATGTGCGACTCGAGCGGGCTGCCTTCCGCCAGGCCGACGAATTCGCAGTCGACCAGTTCGGCCAAGGTCACGCGGCGGCGTCGTGCCAGCTTGTGTCCGCGTGGAACCACCACAACGAGGTCGTCGCGCCGGAATACGAAGTGCTGCAAGCCTTCGACGTCGGCGGCATCAGAGACGATGCCGATGTCGCACAGCCCTGCTCGCACCGCATCGACGATGTCGGTGCTGGGCTGCTCTTCGAGGTCGACGGAGACACGAGGGTTGCGCGCCAGAAAATCGCTGAGCGCCTCGGGCAGGTGCTCGGTGATCGCCGAGGTGTTGCACAGCAAGCGCACGTGCCCTTGCAGACCGGCGCCGTATTCGCTCAGCTCGCCGCGCAAGCGCTCTGTCTGCAGCAACACGAGCCGCGCATGGTGCACCAGCGTGCGGCCGGCTTCGGTCGGCTTCACGCCTTGCTTGGCGCGGAGCAGCAACGGCGTGCCGAGCGAATCTTCCATGCCGATCACGCGCTGGCTGGCCGACGCCAGCGTCATGTGCGTCTGCGCGGCGCCGCCGGTGATGGTGCCGCTCTCGATGATGTTGACGAAGAGCCGCAGGTCGGTGAGGTCGAATCGCATGCGCAGCAAGTTAGCACAGCATCCTCAGTCCACGGCTGAGGATGCGTCCGCGAGTTCCGCATTTTCGGCAGCGGCCGTTTTCGCGAGACTCGCAACCATGTTCTCGATGCTCTCCATGCATTCCATGTTGTCCGTGTTCTCCCCTCACAGTCTTTCCGTGTGGGCGCTCGTCGCTGCGGTCTTCGTCTTCGCGGGGGTGGTCAAGGGCGTGATCGGCCTCGGGCTGCCGACGCTCTCGATGGCGCTGCTCGCGCTCTGGATGCCGCCCGCCGAAGCCGCGGCGTTGCTGATCGTGCCTTCTCTGGTGACCAACGTATGGCAACTGCGACCCTGGCGGTCCGTGGTGCCGGTCGCGCGGCGCCTGTGCGGAATGCAACTGGGCATCGTCGCTGGCACGCTGGCAGGCGGGTGGTGGTTCGGAGCACCGGCGGGCGCGGGAGCAACCATTGCGCTCGGAGTGGCCCTCGCAGCCTATGCGGCATGGGGGCTGCTGGGTCGCAGTGTCCATGTGTCGAAGCAAAGCCAACGCTGGCTCGGCCCGGTGACGGGGGCGCTGACCGGTGCCGTGACAGCGCTCACCGGCGTCTTCGTGCTCCCGGCGGTGGTCTACCTGCAAGCCTTGGACCTGTCGCGCGATGAATTGATCCAGGCGATGGGCCTGTCATTCACGACGTCCACCGTCGCGCTTGCGGTCGCCCTGGCTGGCCAGCACGGCTATTCGGCGCCGCTTGCAGGCGCGTCCCTGGCCATGCTGGTGCCTGCGCTCTGCGGCATGGCGGTGGGCCTACGGGTGCGTTCGCGGCTTTCGATGCAGATCTTCAGGCGCTGCTTCTTCATCGGGCTTGCGCTGCTGGGCGCCTACATGGTTGCGCGCGGATAGCAACCGGACCAAAGGTATTGAAAAGAAACCAAAGTACTAATACGCTACAGCTTTTGCATCCGGGTGGGAAGGAGAGTTGCCCATGCGAGCCCTTGTATCGATCCTGGTCAGCGTCGCGCTTTTCGTCAGCTCGATCGCTGTGTGGTGGTTCTACATGCCGGTCTGGAACGTCGAGACGAACGTCCGAAAGCAGCTTCCAGACGGCTTCGCGAGCTTTTCCGGGGTGAAGTTCAACCGGGCCACAGGCGCCGGTTGCGGCTACGTCAATGCCGCCAGCATCCCCGGCGCGCCCCATGGCAAGACCCACTTCGTCCTCCTGCCGGATGGGACCGTGAAGTTCGACCCGAACGATCGAGTCACCGGAACCACGCTTCAGCAGCTCGAAGCGCTGCGCAGGCACGCGGACTATCTCGCGCTGGTGTACGAGCGCTGCGCCTGAGGCCGGCGCCGAGCGCCGAGCGCCGAGCGCCGAGCGCCGAGCGCTATTCGTACTTCTTGCCGGCCAGCATGAGTTCCGGCGTTCCGATGACTTCGTTCAGCGCATCGAAGTCGAGCATCTGCGAGCGCCAGGGCTGTGTGGTCCGGTGCGCATGGAGGCTGGCGTAGTAGCCCTGCAAGGTATGCGCGACGGCCCGCGCGGTCCCGCCGGGAAAGATCGCGATGCGGAAGCCGTGCGCCTGCAGCGCGTCCGCGTCCTGAATGGGCGTCTTGCCGCCTTCGACCATGTTGGCGAGCAATGGCACCCGCTCCGCGAAGCGTCCGCAGGCCGCATCCATCTGCTCGGGGGAGCGCAGTGCTTCGATGAAGAGCGCGTCTGCACCGCAAGCCAGATAAGCCTCGGCCCGGTCGAGCGCAGCGTCCAGCCCCTCGACCGCGACTGCGTCCGTGCGCGCGAGGATGAGCGTGTCGCTCGAGGTGCGCGCATCGAGCGCCGCCTTCAGCTTGCCGACCATCTCGCGCTCGGGCACGACCGCCTTGCCGTCCAGATGACCGCAGCGCTTCGGAAAGGTCTGGTCCTCGATCTGCACCATCGCCGCACCGGCACGTTCGAAGCCGCGCACGGTCCGCTGGGTATTGAGCGCATTGCCGAAGCCGGTGTCTGCATCGACGATCACGGGCAGACTCACGCGCTCGGTGATGCGCGCCAGCGTATCGGCGACCTCGGTAAAGGTGGTGAGCCCGATGTCAGACCGGCCCAGGCGCGTGTAGGCAATCGAGGCGCCGGAGAGGTACAAGGCCTCGAACCCGGCCTGCTCGGCAATCAACGCGCTCAGCGCGTCATAGACGCCTGGCGCCAGCACGATGTCCTTGGAGCCAAGGCGTGCCCTCAATGTCTTGTTTGTCATGTGGATGAATCCCTTGAATGAACGAGCGCAACAGCCGTATGCGCCGCGATGTACCCGCCGGCCACGGCGCTCAGGAGCCCATTGCCGGAGAGATAGCCCCAGACCTCGTCGCCCGAGACGCCGCCCGCGGCACCGCCTGCCGCCAACAGATTGCTGAACGGAGTACCGTCCTGCCGAAGCACGCGCATATCGCCGTCCACGTCCAGGCCGCCCTGGGTGTGGAACAACGCGCCCGTCACCTTGACGGCGAAAAATGGCGCCGTGAGCGGGCGGCTGAAGACACGCCCGTCCGGCTGGGGTGACTTGTCTTGCAACGTCGCCAGCGTGTGTTCGACTACGGAAGCCTCGCAGCCGATGCACGCCGCGAGATCGGCCACCGTCTCGCAACGCCGAAGCGCTCCCGCTGCCTCCGCTTCGCAGAAATCCGGAAAGCCGTGCGCAAGTGCCAGCAGCGGCGTATCGAAGACGTTCCACGCAATGCCGCCCGGCTGCGCGAGCACGTGCACGGCCGCCTCTGAATACCCCTGCGTCTCGTCGTGAAAGCGCCGGCCTTCGCGGTTGATCTGCACGCCGCCTTCCATCATCACGGCCCATGACATCAGCGCGCCCTGCGGCGTCACCCACGAACCGTGCCCCTGATAGCCGCCAAGGTCGCGCAACCGAGCACCCAACCCGACGCCCCACTGGATCGCACTGCCGTCGTTGCCGACGTGGCCGCCAAAGCTGGCCTCCGCCATCTCGGGCAGCAACGATCGCACCATCGCCGGATTGCCACCAAAACCATTGCAGGCGAGCAGCAGTGCATCACAAGCCAGCGATTCGCGATGTCCATCGGGCCTCTGGTAGTCGACGCCGATCACGCGCTCGGCGTTGTCGAGCACCAGTGTGTCGACGACTGCCTGCGTCAAGACCGGGATGCCTGCCGCTTGCACTGCGGCCTGCAAGCTCGCCATCAGTGCGGCACCCGTCTTCTGCGGCAGCGCATGCATTCGATGCACGCTGTGGCCCGGGTACAGGAATCCATCGAGCAGGATCCAGTTCAGTCCGTGCCGCTCCTGCAGTGCGTCGATGGCCGGCCCGACGGCGTTTGCGTACGCTTCGACCAACACCGGCGCCGCTCGCCCATGCGCTTTGGCCTGGATGTCCGCGGCAAAGCGCGCAGGGCTGTCGTCCGGCACCCCATGCGCACGCTGCACACGCGTCGCGGGCGCGGGAATGAAGCCTGAGGACAAGGCCGTCGATCCGGTTGGCGCAGCGTCGCGTTCAAGCACCACGCAGTCGACGCCGGCGTCGCTCAGCATCAGCGCCGCAGTGAGTCCGCACGCGCCGCCGCCGACGATGGCCACGCTGACGTGCACATCCGCATCGATGGCGGTCGCCCGCCGAATGCGCCGCGAAGATTCATCCATGGTCATCGCAGTGCATGCACGAAAGCTGCGCAATCCGTGACCTCGGCCACGTTGCGCATGTCGGCCAGCGAAGTCTGATGCCGCTCTTCGCCGAAAGCCGCGCAGCCGTCGGAGAGCACCAGCGTGCGGTAGTCGCGCATGTGCGCATCGCGCACGGTGCTGGCGACCCCGCCATTCGTCACGATGCCGCAGACCGCCACGGTGTCGATGCCGGCGCGGCGGAGCACCCAGTCGAGCTGAGTGTTGAAGAAAGCCGAATAGGCCACCTTGCTGACCGTGACGTCGATCAGTCCCTTCAGGGCGTCGACATTTGCCTGCCCCCAACTGCCGGGCGCGAAATCGCCCTTGCGGAGGTACGGCCGCAGGGCCTTGAGGTGGGGCGACACCATCGGCTCGCCTTTGGCATCGGGCCACAGCGTGAACTGGCTCGCCACCACCATGCCGCCTGCGGCTTTCAGCGCGCCTGCGACTTCGGCGACCCGCGTAGGCAAGAGCAGCGCAGGCGGATTGGTGTCACCGCCGCGCGCATAGGCCCCGTTCGGATCCAGGAAGTCGTTCTGCAGATCGATGATGACCAGCGCCGTCTTCGCCCCTGCGGTCGGTTCGCCGCTGCTCATGAAGGCCTCACCAACAGGTTGCCGTGCGCATCGACCTCTCCATGGAAGCCGGGCTCCAGCCACACGGTCGTGTCAGCTTGTTCGAGGATCGCGGGTCCGTCGATGCGCGTCCCGACCGGCAAGTCGAGTCGTGCATAGCGCAGCGCGTCGTGCCATTGTTTGTGGTGGAACACGCGCTGCGTGCCGAGCGGCTCTATGCTGCCAGCACCTTCGGGCGCCAGCACCGCAAGATCGAACTTGGGCCGAACGCCGATGCGGGCATAGCGCAGGTTCATCACGCGGATCGGAATGCCGTCGAGCACACGGCCGAAGGCGGACGCATAAGCCGCCTCGAACGCCGCACGGATCGAAACGGTCGTCAGCGGCTTGCTGCGCGCATCGGGCAGTTCCACCGGCAGTGTGTGCGTCTGGCCCGCATAGAGCATGTCCAGCGCGACGATCTCGCGGACTTCGTCGAAGCGCACGCCCGACGAATCCAGCCGTCGCTGGCAGTTGGCCGCCAGTTCGTCGATGCGGCGTTGCAGTTCGCCCACGTCGAGTTCGGCAAGCGGTCGATTGATGGTCTGTACGGCGTCGTGGCGCATGTCTGCAATCACGCAACCCAGCGCCGACGTCACTCCCGGGTAGCGCGGCACGATGCCTGTGCCGACGCCGACCTCGCGCATCATGGCGCACACATGCAGGGCGCCGCCGCCACCGAATGGCATGTAGGCAAAACGACGCGGATCATGGCCGCGCTCGATCGACACCAGCCGGATCGCACCCGCCATGCGCGCATTCGCAACCGTCAGGATCGCCTCTGCTGCCGCGTACACGTCGAGACCCAGCGGTTGCGCCACTTGTTCATCGATGGCCTGGCGTGACTTCTCGGCGTCGAGCGCCGCAAGCAGTCCACCACCGAGTGGCCGATCGGCTGCGATCCGGCCGAGCAGCACATTGGCATCCGTCACGGTCGGGCGCATGTTGCCCCGCCCATAGCAGGCCGGCCCCGGCACGCTGCCCGCTGACTCGGGGCCGACCTGAAGCATGCCGCTCGCATCGACGGATGCGATGGAACCGCCGCCTGCGCCGATCGTCTCGATCTGGATCATCGGCGAGCGAATCACCATGCCGAATTCGATGGCCGTCTGCGCGGCCAGCGCGGCCTCGCCATTGGCGACCAGCGAGACGTCGAACGATGTCCCGCCCATGTCGCCCGTGATCGCATTCGGAAAGCCCGCCGCGCGCGCAATCGCCGCGCATGCAATCACGCCCGCCGCGGGGCCCGATAGCGCCGTGCGCACGGGCAAGTCGCTCGCCGTCTGGCGGGACATCACGCCGCCGTTGCTCTGCACCACCAGCAATTCGCCCGCGAAGCCCTGATTGCGCAGATCCGATTCAAGCCGGGAGAGATAGCTGCCCACCACAGGCTGCAGTGCGGCGTTGAGCGTTGCAGTCGAGCATCGCTCGAACTCGCGGATCTCCGGCAGCACTTCGCTGGCGGACGTCACGTGCGCGTTGGGCCAGATCTCGCGCACGGCCGCCACTGCGAGCCGTTCGTTTTCCGGGTTCGCGTAGGTGTTGATGAAGAACACGCAAACCGCCTCGCAGCCTTCGGACAGCAACGCTCGCGCCTCTGCCCGAATCTGATCGAGGTCGACGGGGGTATGCAGCGTGCCATCGGCCAGCACGCGTTCGTCCACTTCGCGCCGCAGGTCGCGCGGCACGACTGGCAGGAAGCTGCCGCGCAGGCCCCAGGTCTGAGGGCGGTCGCGGCGGCGCATTTCGAGCACATCGCGAAAGCCGCGCGTGGTGATGATGCCGGTGCGCGCGACCTTTCGTTCCAGCAGCGCGTTGGTGCCGACCGTGGTGCCATGCACGATGGTGGCAATGGCGGCAGCCGAGTCGGCCACGCGCGCCACACCGTTCATGAAGCCGCGTGCCTCTTCGCCGCGCGTGGACGGCACCTTGACGATGCGCGCCGTGCCGCTTGCCTCGTCGAGCACGAAAAGATCAGTGAACGTGCCGCCGACGTCGACGCCCACGACAAGGGATTCGCTGGATTTGCCTGTGGGTATCATTCGGAAGCCTTCTTCTGCGGAGAGATGGGGGTGGTCGCGGTGTCGTGGGTCACGTAGCCCAAGGCCCGATCCTGTTCTCGCTGTTCAGGACGGCGCTCGGCCGCACTGCCCCAACCGCCTCCGCCTGGCGTTTCGAGCCGCACGCGTTCGCCGCGCGCAAGCTGGATTCCGCGCATCTTGGAGACCATCGGCGGTTCATGCCAGGCACCTTCGTTTTCATAGCGAAAGACATTGACCGCGCCCGACCCGCCGCCCGCGATTCCCTTCGGTGGCGAGGTGCCGCGTTCGCCGAAGACGAACACTTCGGCATCCTTTTCGAGCAGTTCGATTTCATAGACCGCGCCGAGCCCGCCACGGTACTGACCGTCGCCGCCGGAGTCGGCGCGCAGCGACCATTCGGTGAAGCGCACCGGATACGCGGCTTCCAGAATCTCCAGCGGCGGAATCGTCGCGGTGGAAATCGGCGCGTTGCCGTGCGAAAGCCCGTCCCCGCCCGAATGCCCGCCATGGCCGCCGCCGAAGAAGCTGAACATCACCCAGCGCTGGCCCTCGCGCCCCTTGTCGCTGCGATGCCCTGCGATGGAAAGCGCATTGATGGTGCCGTAGGCCTGCGCCACGGCGCGCGTCGGATCGGCCTTGGCCGCGGCGCTGAAGATCACGTCGATCATGCGCAGGATGGTTTCCGTGTAGCCGCCGACCGGCCGCGGCCTCTCCGCGCTGATCACCAGCCGGTCGGGAATGACGAAGTCCACCGCATCGAGCACGCCCGCGTTCGCCGGCACATCGGGGAAGAGATGCTTGAGCGCGACGTAGCAAGCCGCAATGGCGGTCGCGCGCGAGATGTTCACAGGCCCCGCGCACTGCGGTGAGGTGCGGGAAAAGTCGAGCAGCAGCCGGTCGCCCGCGACGGTCATGTCCAGCGCAATCGTCAGCGGGTCGTTGGTGATGCCGTCGTTGTCGAGCACGTCCTCGAAGCTGTAGCGGCCGTCGGGCAACGACGCAATGTGCGAGCGCATCAGGCGCAATGCACGGCTGCGCAACTCGCGCAGGGCCTCCAGCACGAGGTCATCGCCGTACTCGTCGAGCAAACCGTTGAGCCGCCGCGCGCCCAGCTCCAGCGCGGCGAGCTGGCCGTTGAGGTCGCCCCAGAGGCTGTCCGGCAGGCGCGTGTTGGCCTGCAGGATGGCAAGCACGTCGCGATCGAGTTCACCACCGCGCACGATGCGCACCGGCGGAATCTGCACCGCCTCCTGCCAGCATTCGGTCGCGGCGGGGTTGTAGTTGCCGGGCACCGCGCCGCCGACATCGTGCCAATGCGCGGCCGAAGCCATGTGGCAATACAGCTTGCCATTGCGAAAGAAGGGCCGCACCAGCTTGAAGTCGTTGGCGTGCGTGCCGCCGTCGTAGGCGTCGTTGCTGATCCATATGTCGCCGTCTCGCATGCCGCCGCGCGGCTCGGCTGCCGCCATGGTCGCGCGCACCGCGAAAGCCATCGCACCGACGAACACCGGCAGCCCCGACTTGCCCTGCACGAGCGTGTCGCCCGTGGTGGCGTCATAGAGCCCATGGCAGGCATCGTGCGCCTCGGCAATGATCGGATTGAAGGCGCTGCGATAAAGCGTCGCGTCCATTTCATCGGCCACCTGTTCGAGGCGGCCGCGCAGGACTGCGAGCGTGACGGGGTCGAGTGTGTCGTTCATGGTTCAGTCCACCTTGGCGCCGCTGGTCTTCACGACCTTGGCCCATTTGTCGATCTCGCGCTTGACGTGCGCGCTGAATTCCGCCTGCGTGGAGCCAACGGGCTCGGCGCCCAGCCCGGCGAGTTTCTCGCGCACGTCGGGCAGCTTCAGGATGCGTTGCACTTCCGCGGAGAGCTTGTCGACCACGGGCTGCGGCGTGCCCTTGGGCACGAACAGGCCCGACCAGGCATCGGCATAGAAGCCCGGGTAGGTTTCCGCGATGGTCGGCAGGTCCGGCAACGCGGGCGCACGGTGCAGGCTGGTGAGCGCAATGGCGCGCAGCTTGCCGGCCTTGACGTGCGGTAGCGCCGACGGCAGGCCGTCGACCATCATCTGCACCTGGCCCGCGAGCAGGTCGGCCACGGCCGGCGCGCTGCCTTTGTAGGGCACGTGCGTGATGTCGACGCCGGCGTCGGCCTTGAGCATCTCCATGCCGAGGTGCGCTGCCGTGCCGTTACCGAGCGACGCGTAGTTGAGCTTGCCGGGTTCTTTCTTCGCAAGCGCCACGAGTTCGGCGAGGTTGTGGGCCGGCACCGACGGATGCACCACCAGCACGTTGGGCACCACCGCAACCTGGCTGATGGCGACGAAGTCGGTCACGGGGTCATAGGGCATCTTGCTGTAGAGCGAGGTGTTGATGGCATGCGAGCCGGTCACGCCCATCACCAGCGTGTAGCCGTCCGGCGCCGACTTGGCGACGAGGTCGGAGCCCACGTTGCCGCCCGCACCCGCTCGGTTGTCGACCACCACCGGCTGTCCCCAGTGCTCGCTCATCTTCACCGCGACGAGGCGTGCCGCCGCGTCGGTGGCCCCGCCCGGTGGGAAGGGCACGACCAGCCGGATCGGCTTGTTCGGGAAGTCGCCCGCCTGCGCCGCCGCGAGGAGCGGCAGACAGATGAGCAGCGTGCTGGCAAGGTGGCGCAGAAGTTTCATGGTGGTGGGCAGGGAGAGTGGATCGGGTCAGGCGGCGAGCTGCCGCCACAGTGCGCCGAGAGGGGTGTCGGCGGAAGCGTCGAGCACGCCGTCGCAGAAGCGAGCGGCCAGCGGGCCGGCCACGCTGTGCGCGGCGTAGTGAGTGAACTTGGCGGCGAGCGCCGCGCGGTCGAGCGGGCTGGCGGCGTCGCCCGCGATGACGCCGACGGCTTCTTCGAACGTGCCGCTGTCGTGCGTCACCGTGAGCGTGGCGCCGCGCTGCTTGCGCGCGGTGAGTTCGGCATCGGGCTCCAGCACCACAAGCGCTTCGAGGCGGCGGAGCTCGGGGTCTTCAAAACGCGGCGCGGCGTAGAGCGACGGATCGACATCACCGAAGCACAGCATCCCTGCGATCCCGAACGACAGGCTGAACTGCGCCTGGATCGGCGTGCGCGGTGCGCGGTTGCCGCAATAGACGATGGCTTCCTCGTACACCTTCAGCACGATGCGACGGATGCCGGCGGTGCCGTGGACCAGTTGTTCGCGGATGCGGCGCGCGGCAGTCGCGCCATAGTGCACGTGACGCACGGCCGCGAAAGGCTTGAGGTAGGCGTCGCGCAGCAGCAGCGTCGCCGCGTCCGGCAACGGCTGCGCAGCCGCGGCCGAATGCTCGAGCGCGTAGTGCGTCAGCGCACCGGCCGGTGCGTCGATCCCGGCCAGGCTCGCGAAGGCCGCTTGCAGCCCCAGCGATGCACTGTGGCCGAGGTAGGTATTGCGCGCAGTGCGGCCCTCCCGCACCGGCAGGTAGAGGCTGGTCGCCAGTTGGCAGGCCGCGATGTCGACAGCCTGCGTGATGCCCGCCGGAGGCAGGCCCAGCAGCCGCGCGACACCCGCAGCCACGCCGAGCGCGGGCCAGTTTGCGTCGACATGCATGCCGGGCAGGATGCGCATCCACGCGCCGCAGCGCGCACCGATTTCGTAGCCGAGCACGAAGGCGTCGATGAACTCGCCAAGACTGGCGCCGCGCCGCAGCGCGAGCGGCAGCAGCGCCGCCACCAGCGGCACTCCGGGCCGGCCGTGCGCGAGCGCGTGGCCTTCGCAGGCTTCGTCCCAGGTCGCGGCCATGGCCACGACCTGCGCGGCGGACTGCACGCTCAGCAACCGGCCGCCGGGAAACGCAAAATCGCCCGGCTCGCAGGCGGCCAGCGCAGCTTCGAGGCGCCGAACTTCATCCGCATGCCGGCCCGCGAGCGCGCAGCCGACCGTATCGACGAGCAGGCGCCGAGCCTGCAACGCAGCCTCTGCCGTGGCCGGCTGCGCCGCGTGCAGCGCCACCGTGGCCTGCAGGACGGCGCGTTGCGGATCGTCGTCCTCAGTGCGCATCGGCTCTCCTTCCGTCCGCCATCTGTCGGCGCAGCAGCCGCAGCAAGCCACCGGCATCGACCATGTCCATCAGGAATCCTGGAACCGGTTCACAGGCGAGCGTGCGCGCATCAGCGGTGCGCACGGCAGGCGTGCGGGTGTCGAGTTCGATGCGATCGCCGTCCTGCAGCGATTCGGCTTCGGCGCAGGTCAGCAGCAGCAGCCCGACATTGAACGCGTTGCGGAAATACAGCCCGCTGTAGGACGGGGCGATCACCGCAGCCACGCCGAGCTGGACCAGCACGGCAGCGGCCTGCTCCCGTGAAGAGCCGATGCCGAAGTTAGGGCCCGCCACGATCACGTCGCCCGGCCGCACCTCGCGGGCGAATTCCGGCCGGACCGATTCGAGGCAGTACTGCGCGATGCGGTCGATGCCGTGTTTCATCGCGTGGCCGGGCGCGAGCACGTCGGTGTCGATGTCGGCACCAAGGCGCCAGACGCGGTGCTTGGTTCCGGCGGTCATTGCAGCACCTCGCGAGGATCGGTCACTCGGCCACGCAAAGCCGCTGCAGCCACGGTGTAGGGCGAGGCCAGATAGACCTGCGCCGTCGGCGACCCCATGCGTCCCTTGAAGTTGCGGGCAGTGGTGGAGATGACAGTGATGTCGTCCCCCATCGGATCGCCGTAGCCCGAACAGGCGCCGCACGCGGTCGGAAACAGTTCGGCCCCGGCATCCATCAGCACCTGCAAGACACCCTCCTCGCGCGCCTGCTCCTGGTCACGAATACTGGCGGGCGCGACGATCAAGCGAACGCCCGAAGCAACCTTGTGCCCGCGCAGCACCTGCGCAGCGGCACGCAAGTCTTCGAGCTTCGCGCCGGTACATGCGCCGATGTAGGCCACATCGATGGGCGTATCGGCGTAGTGGCTCACGCCTTGCGAATTGGCCGGGCTGTGTGGCGCGGCAACATGCGGCTCCAGCGTGGCCGCGTCGAAACGATGACGCGTCAACTCGGCACCGTCGTCCGTGAACCAGGGCGCCATGTCCACTTCGGGCGCGCCGGCTTCCGCGAGAAAGGCGGCAGTGGTGGCATCGGGTGCGATCAGCCCGGCCTGGGCGCCGAGTTCGGCGCTCATGTTCGACAGCGTCATCCGCTCCTGCATCGACAGCGCCTTCACCGCCGGCCCGGCGAACTCGACCGCCTGATAGCGCCCGCCGTTCATGCCGAAGCGGCCGATCATGTGCAGCATCATGTCCTTGGCCGTAACGCCAGGAGTCAATGCGCCATCCCACCACATCTGGATGGTCTCGGGCACGCGCAGCCAGATGCTGCCGGTGACCACCACGCCGAGCATCTCGGTGCTGCCCACGCCGAACATGTAGGCCCCGAAGGCACCGCCCGTAGGCGAGTGCGAATCGCCGCCGACGCACAGCATGCCCGGCCGAATGTGGCCGTGCTGCGGCACCACCACGTGGCAGATGCCCTGGCTGTCGTAGACGTGAGGCAGTTGCTGGTCGCGGGCCCAGTCGCGTGCAATGCGCACGATGCGGCGCGAATCCTCGTCGCGCTCGGGCACGTAGTGGTCCATCACGAGCACGACGCGCGAGCGGTCCCATATCTGGGCGCCGAGTTCCTCGAGCATCGGCTGGAGCCTGCGCGGGCCCGAGGAATCGTGAAACATCGCCATGTCGACCGCGCAGGTCACGATCTCGCCCACGGCCACTTGCTCGCGTCCGCTCGCACGTGCGATGAGCTTCTGCGCCAATGTCCGGGCTGGAATTCGTTCGGATGCCATGGCGATCACTCCGGCTTGGCGCCCGAAAACTTCACGACCTTTGCCCAGCGCTTGATCTCGCTCTGCACGAAAGCGCCGAATTCTTCGGGCGAATTGCCGACGGGGATCGCGCCTTCGGCTTCCAGGCGACGCTGCATGTCAGGCTGCTTGATGGCATGCCGGGCCGCGTCGCTGATCTTCTTGACGACGTCCGGCGCCATGTGCGCGGGGCCGAAGAGGCCGAACCACGCGCTCGATTCGTACCCGGGCAGCACTTCCGCGATGGCCTGGACATCGGGAAAAGCGGGCAGCCGCTTGGCCGAAGTGACGCCCAGCGCCTTCAGCTTTCCGGCCTGGATGTGCTGCTGCACATTGCCGACTGCCGCGAACATCAACTGCACCTGGCCAGCCAGCAGATCTTGCACGGCAGGCGCAGTACCGCGGTAAGGAATGTTCACGATGTCCACGCCCGACTGCATCTTGAAGGCTTCGCCTGCCATGTGCAGCGATGAACCCACGGAGCCGATCGCGAAGTTGAGTTCGCCCGGCTTGGCCTTGGCGAGCGCGATCAGCTCCTTCACGTTGTTCGCCTGCACCGACGGATGAGCGACCAGGATCGACGGCGACGTCGCAACGCAGGTCAGCGCGGTGAAGTCCTTGACCGGATCAAACGGCAGCTTCGGATAGAGCGTCGCGTTGATCGCATGGCTGGTGAAGCTCATCAACAGTGTGTTGCCGTCGGGCGCGGCCTTGGCGACCGCCTCGGCGGCGATGTTGCCGCCGGCACCGGCGCGGTTCTCGACGATCACTGTCCTGTCGAGCGCCGGCCCCATGCTGGCGGCGAGTGTGCGGGCCAGTGTGTCGGTCGATCCGCCGGCAGGTGCGCCGACGAGGATTCGAACCGGCACCTTGCCCACCTGCGCGAGCGCGCCGCTTCCGAGTGCGGCGGCGACGGACGAAATCAGGATGTCTCTGCGTTTCACGATCTTCGTGCCTCCTTGTGCGTGAACGATGAACGATGTCTTGCGGCTCAAAGGCCGAGATAGGCGCGGCGCAGTTCGTCGCTGCCCAGCAAATCCTGCGGAAGGCCGGAGAACCGCACGCTGCCGTTTTCGAGCACGTAGGCGCGGTCCGCGATCTCCAGCGACTGGCCGACGTTCTGCTCGACCAGCAGCACGGCGAGCCCGCCGTCGCGAAGCTGGCGGATCAGCGAGAACATCTCTTCGACCAGCAGCGGTGACAAGCCCAACGAAGGCTCGTCGAGGATCAACAGCACCGGCTCCGCCATCAGGCCCCGGCCGATGGCGAGCATCTGCTGCTCGCCGCCGCTCATGGTGCCGGCGTGCTGCTTGATGCGCTCCTTCAGCCGCGGAAAGATGTCGAAGACCTTGTCGAGATTGGCAGCGCGGCGCTCGCGGGCGCGGGTGAACGAGCCGAGCTCGAGGTTCTCCAGCACGCTGAGGTTCGGGAAAACCTTCCGTCCCTCAGGCACCTGGATGAGCCCGGCCTTGACCACTTCGCGATAGTGCGCGCCACTCAGGTCGTGGCCGTCGAAGCGCACGGTGCCGCTCCAGGCGGGGCAAAGGCCGCAGACCATCTTGTTCAGCGTCGACTTGCCGGCCCCATTGCTGCCGAGCAGCGCGACCATCTCTCCGGCGTTGACCTGCAGATCCACGCCGCGCAGCACTTCGACGCGGCCATAGCCGCCGCGCAGCGCGCGAATATCGAGCAGCGACGTCATGCGATGACTCCATGCACGGCATTGGCTGCCGCGGCCTTGCGCAGCCGCGCCGCGGTGCCGTGGCCCAGATACGCCTCGACCACCTTGTCGTTCGAAGTCACCTGTGCGGGGCTGCCTTCTGCGATGAGTTGCCCTTGCGCGAGCACCCAGACATGCGAGGCGAGATTCATCACGGCCTGCATCACGTGCTCGATCATCAGCACGGTCACTCCGCCCTCGGCAATGCCGCGCACCACCGGCATCATCTCCGCGATCTCTTGGGGGTTGAGGCCCGCGAGTACCTCATCGAGCAGCAGCAGTCGCGGCTGCGTCGCCAGGGCGCGCGCCAACTCGAGACGCTTGCGACCCGCGACCGTGAGATCGGACGCCGGCTTGTCGAGTTGGGCGCCCAGGCCCACCCGGTGCGCGACCTCTTCCGCGCGCCGCAACGCTTCGGTCCGGTTGCGCACGTGCAGGTGAGCGCCAACGGCGATGTTCTCGCGCACCGTCTGCGCTGCGAAAGGCTTGACGATCTGGAACGTGCGCGTCATGCCCAGCAGTGCGTTCCGATGCGGATCGCGGCCTGTGATGTCCTGCCCCGCGAAAAGAACGGTGCCGGAGTCGGGCTTGAGGAAGCCCGACATGAGTGCGAACAACGTGGTCTTGCCCGCGCCATTCGGCCCGATCAAGGCACTGAGGCTTCCCTCACGCACTGCGAGGCTCACATCCTGCACCGCCTTCAATCCACCGAAGGATCGCGAAATGCCACTCAGGGCCAGCAAAGGCTCAGTCATGACGGCTCCCCTTCCCTGCCCACAATTGACGCACCGACAGCCCCATGCCGGCGATTCCGCGCGGTAGGAAGATCACGATCAACACCAGCACCGTGCCGTAAATGACCATGTTGATCCCCGGCAATTCGCCGAAGAGATTGCGCGTGAAGTCCGACAGCACATGCAGCACCGCCGCGCCGAGCACCGGCCCCCAGAGCGTGCCCATGCCGCCGACGATCGCCGCCACCAGCGCTTCGACCGACGTGCCTGAACCGTAGGCAATGCCCGGATCGATGTACTGGAACACCTGCACGTAGAACGCACCCGCAGCGCCCATGAACGCACCGGAGATGCCGATGGCCGCCAGCTTGACGCGGAACGGATCGACACCGACCGCACGCGCCGCGTCCTCGTTGTCGCGAACCGCCTGCAGATAGGCGCCGAATCGCCCGTTGCGCAGCCACCAGGTCACCAGCAACGCGGCCGTCACGAAGGCGAGCACGACCCAGAGGTAGCCACTGCGCGATGCGAACTGAAGGTTGGCCGCCGATTCCCGCAACGGGACCATCAGGCCGACGCCGCCCCCGGTGAAAGGAACCGACGACGCCAGGATGCGAAACACTTCGGCGAAGGCCAACGTGACGAGCGCAAAGTAGGAGCCCTTGAGCCCGTATCGGAAAGTGAGCGCGCCCACGAAGAGCCCCACCAGCGCACTGCCCAGTACCGCCATCGGCAGTGCGGCCCAGGCATTGATGCCGCCCTGCAGTTGCGCAATCGCCTGGATATACGCACCCGTTCCGAAGAAGAGCGCATGCCCGAACGAGAACTGCCCGCCGAAGCCGCCGAGGATGTTCCAGGCCTGCGCGATCAGGGTCGCATAGAGCGCCATCATCACGAAGTTGAGTGCCACGCCCGACGAAGTCACCAGCGGGATGCACGCGACGACCACGGTGAAAAGCGCGATGCCGCCCAACTGGCGCAAACCCGCAGCAGATACGTTGGTGCCGCTCATGCCTTGGCTCCGAACATGCCTTCAGGGCGGAACAGCACCACACCGATGAAGATCGCGAAGATGCCGATCTGCCCCAGCGATTCACCGAGGTAAAGACCGCCCAACGATTCGACGATCCCGACAAGAAACCCACCGACGAGCGCACCGACGAAACTGCCCATGCCGCCCAGCACCACGATGGTGAAGGCCACAAGCACGAAGCCGCTGCCGACTTGCGGATTCACGTAGTAGGCCGGCAGCAGAAAGCACGCCGCGGCACCGAGGCAGGCCAGGCCGATGCCGAAGCTCACCGCATAGACATGGTCGACGTCGATGCCCATGAGCTTGGCGCCCTCTTTCTCCTTCGCCACCGCACGGATGGCCCGCCCGAGATCGGTGCGGCCCATGATCCAGAACAGCACCGCCGACACCACCAGCGCCCCCGCGAAGGCCACCAGCTTGGGCACGGCGATCATCGCGGGGCCGATCGCCACCGTACTCAGCGAATACGCGGTGTCGATATTGCGCGTGTCCGACTTGAAGAAGATCAGCGCAAGGTTCTCCATCACGATCGCGATGCCGAGCGTCGCGAGCAGGATGTTCTCGTCCTTGCCGTGTCCGGCGCGGTTGATGACGATGCGCTGCAGCGCATAGCCGAGCGCGAACATGCCCGGCACCACAATCGGCAACGCCAGGTAAGGGTCGATGCCCCAGTTTTCCTTGAGGAAGTAAACCGCGTAGAGCGCCAGCATCAGGCAGGCGCCGTGCGCGAAGTTGATGATGTGCAAGACTCCGTAGATCAGCGTGAGCCCCAGCGCGATCAAGGCGTAGACCGCGCCGGTCGTCAGGCCGTTGAGCACCGACGGAAAAAGAATGCCGAAGTCGAGCATCTTGCCTCGTCTTCTTCAGGCCGAGCGCAGCGGGAACAAGGGCTCCACTTCGCGGAACTCGCGCGGGATGATGACCTTGATGTCGTTCTTCGCGACCTGCGTCATGAGCGGTTGTGCCCCTCCGTTCTGGCCATTGACGAATTGGGTCGGGCCGTACGGCATGATGTGATTGGAGAAGGTGCTCTTCTCCAGCGCGTCGATGATTGCGGCGCGGTCGCTCGACTTGGCACGCTCGAGCGCATCGGCCAGCAGCCCCATCGCGGTGTAGGTCATGAAGACCTCGTAGCTGAAGAACTGGCCCTTGGCCTCGACGCGCTTGCGCAGTTCCTGCGAGCGCTTGTCCTTGGGGTTGAACCAGTGGTTGCAATCGATGATGCCGTTGGCCGCTTCCGGAAATTCCTTGACGAACTTGTAGCTCGATGCGGCGCCGCCCAGCACCGAGAAGATCGCCTTGGGCTGCACTTTCTGCTGCTGCATCGTGCGCACCAGCAACGCGTATTCGTTGTAATAGTTGGCCGGTATGACGATGTCCGGATTGACGGACTTCATGCGCAGCACGATGTTGTTGAAGTCCCGCGTCGGGTTCGCGTGCTTCACGACTTCCTTCACCTCGAACCCGTAGCCCGGCAGTTCGCGCGAGAGCAACTGGGCCGTGCCGGTGCCGAAGAGCGAGTCTTCGTGAATGATCATCACCGTCTTGGCCGGATTGCCCGCAGCCTTGTTGAGCACCAGCAGATTCGCCATCGCCACTTCGGTCGACTTCTTGTAGCCCGGGCCGAAGCGGAAGGTGTTCTTCAGGCCGCGCTCGACGATCTGGTCGGCCACGCCGACGTCGACCACGTGCGGCAGGTTGTATTTGGCGGCGGCCTGGGTGGTCGCGAGGCAGATCGCAGACGCGAAAGCGCCGACGATGGCCGAAACGCCGGCTTCGTTCATCTTCTCGACTTCGGCCGCGCCGGCCTGCGGCTGCGATTGCGCGTCGCCGAGCATCGCTTCGAGCTTGGCGCCACCCAGCGACTTGATGCCGCCGGCCTGGTTGATGTCCTCGATCGCCATCAGCGCGCCAAGCCGGCATTGCTGGCCCGAATAGGCGAGCGCGCCCGTGACCGGGTGCAACACGCCGACGCGCACGGGCTTGGGCTGCGCGCCCCCCACGAGCGGAAACGCGAGCGACGTGCCGAGGGCGGCGGTCTGCGACAGAAAGCGGCGGCGGTTTTCCATGGGGACTCCTCGTTGGTTAAATGAATTGCGCGGAAAGCTCTTTGCTGACCCACACCTTGGCGTCGATGCCGCCGACGCGGGACAACTGCATCTCGTAGGTGTAGCGATCGGGCCGGTAGAGGCCGTGCAGCCACTGCACGGGCCGCTCATTGGCGTCGTAGACGAGCCGCCGGACGGCCAGCAGCGCGGAGCCGACGGATACGTCCAGGTGCTGGGCCAGCGTGGCGTCGGCCAGCTTGGCGCTGATGGTCTGGTGCGCACGCCCGACCTGCACGCCGGCCTCCTCGAGCAGCACCAGGATCGGCTTGCGTGCCAGCTCGCGCCGGCCGAACTGGCGCGCGACTTCGGCAGGCACGTAAGTGGTGATGTGCGAAAGCGGGCCTTCGCGTGTCGATCGCACGCGCACCGCCTTCTGCACGGCATCGCCCAGATTCAGCTGCAGTGCGGCAGCGACGCTCGCCGAAGCCGTGACGGTCTGCACATCGATCACCTTGACCGAGGTTCGCAGCCCCATGCTGACGAGGTTTTCGAGCAGGCCGCCCAAGTTGGCCCGTTGCACGCTGATGCCCTGGCCGCCCTCGCCCATTGACGGCGTCGCCGTGCGGATCGGTCGCGTGCCGCGCCCAGGCTCGCGCGAAATCAGGCCATCGGCAGCCATCTTCTCGAGGGCCCGCCGCACGGTGACGCGCGAGACGCCGAATTCCTCCATCAGCGCGAACTCGCCCGGCAAGCCGTCGGCGAAGCGCCCCTCAGCGAGCTGCTCGCACAACAGCAGATAGATCTGGTGGTACTTCGGCAGTGGCATCTGGGACATGGGCCCCAATCGTCACGGCGTTCCTTTGTTCCGTCAATAGGACATTTGCAGCCGAACTGTCTGCCAGCGCAGCCGCGGCCTCGCGCCCCGTTCGGGCAAACCCTTAGCGGAGCGGGAAGCGCCTGAGCATGCTTCGGCCGAGCGACGTGATCTCGTTGACGACGGCCGGCGGCTGCTGGTAGCCCTCCAGCGTGCGAATCGGTTTGGGAATGCTCGCCCTCACATGGCCGGCAAGGCTCAGCACGCGAACGGCGTCGACCTGCGCGCCGGACGTGACGGCTACGGGCAGCTCCTGCGCTGCCAGGCGATGAAGAAGATGCATGGGCACGGACGGAGTATGCCTGCGCGCCGTGCGCTTTCCGGCTTCTTCAGAGCGCTTGCGCGTTGCTGAAAACCGGTGCGCGACGCTCCATGTTGGCGCGCACGGCTTCGCCCTGGTTCGGGCTGCCGATCAGCGCCTTCTGCTCCACGGACTCGGCGAGCAGAAGGTCCGCGGCACTGTGGCTCATGGCCGCGTTGAGCAGGCGCTTGCCTGCACGAATCGCATCGGGGCTCTTCCGGGCGATCTCGCGCGCCATTTCGAGCGCCTCGGCCAGCGGGTCGGCCGCCACGCGTGTGGCAAGGCCGAGCCGCACCGCTTCTTCGCCGGAGAAGATGCGGCCGGTGAAGGTGAGTTCGCGCAGAACGTCGTTGCGGGCCAGCTCGCGCATCAGCACCATGCCGGCCATGTCCGGGACCAGGCCCCACTTGATTTCCATCACGGACATCCGGGTGTCCGCCGCGACCAGCCTCAGGTCGGCGCCCAGCGCCACTTGCAAGCCGCCCCCGAAGGCGACGCCGTGCACCGCCGCAATCACCGGGACCGGCATGTCGCGCCAGACCATGGCGACGTACTGCGCGGCATTGGATATGCCATGCGTTCGCTCGATCAGGTCCTTGCCGGCCGAGGATTCACCCACGATGCCGCCGCCTTGCCCTTGCATCTTTGCAAATGATTCCATGTCGAGCCCCGCGCAGAACGCCTTGCCGCGGCCGGCGATGACTACGGCGCGCACGCTGGTGTCGTCCCGCAGGCGGCTGCCGGCGTCGATGAGTGCGTCGAACATTGCCGGGTCGAGCGCGTTCATCTTGTCGGCGCGGGCCAAGTGCAGTTCGACGACGCCATCGGCGTGGCGGATGGATTCGATGCGATCGTTCATGGGGAAGTCTCCTGGGTTTTGCCTGAGGTTTTGCCTGAAGTATGGGCGCTCGGCGATGATCGCGGTGTCGCTCAGCCAACAGTTCTGCCATGCCTTTCGATCGTCGCCGGTTCCTCCAGTCGGGCGCTGCAGCCGCCGTTGTTTCGCTGCTGGGCGAAGCACGCGCCTCGGCGACGCCGGGCGACGGCCGGCTGGGTTTCACCGCGGTGGAGGCCACGTTGCGCGATGCCGTGACCGTGCCGCCTGAATACGAGGCGCAGGTGCTTTATCCCTGGGGAGCGCCGACCGGCATCGCCGGCTCCATGCCGGCGTTTGCGCCCGACGCCTCCAACAGCGCCGCCGATCAGGCAGTGCAGGCGGGCATGCATCACGACGGAATGCACTTCTTCGCGCTCGAAGGCCGCACCGATCGCGGGCTGGTCGTGATGAACCACGAGTACACCGACGACCAGTTGCTCCATACCGACGGCGCGCAGCCATGGACGGCTGAGAAAGTGCGCAAGTCGCTGCATGCGATGGGTGTCTCGGTGATCGAAGTCGAACTCACGCCCGCAGGCTGGCGCCAGGTGCTTCCGTCGCGGTACGCCAGGCGCGTGCACGGCGCGACGCCCATGCGCATCGCCGGGCCGGCGGCGGGTGCTCCGCTGATGCGCACCGACTACAACGCCGGGGGCGATCGCGTGTCCGGCACCTTCGCCAACTGCGCGATGGGCGTCACGCCATGGGGCACCTATCTGACTTGCGAGGAAAACTTCCAGGCCTACTTCGGCGGGCCGAAGGCGTCGGCAAATCGGGCCACGCCAGCGCAACGCCGCTACGGCACCGTGAGCGGAAACTCGTGGACCGAGTATTGGCGTTTCGAAGAACGCTTCGATCTCACGCGCCATCCCAACGAGGCCAACCGCTTCGGCTGGGTGGTGGAAATCGACCCGTTCGATCCGACCTCCACGCCTGTCAAGCGCACCGCCCTGGGCCGCAAGCACCAGGAAAGCGCAACCTGCACGGTGACGAAGGACGGCCGGGTCGCCGTGTACATGGGCGACGACTCGGCCTTCGAATACATCTACAAGTTCGTGAGCCGCGATAAGGTGCGCCCTGGCGGCAGCGCGGCAAACAGCCGTTTGCTCGATGAAGGCAGCCTCTACGTCGCGCGTTTCGACCCCGATGGGCGCGGCCGATGGCTCGAACTGCGGCACGGCGCCCATGGCGTCGACCGGGAGAGCGGTTTCGCTGACCAGGCCGAGGTTCTGATCCACGCGCGGCTTGCAGGCGACATCGTCGGCGCGACGAAGATGGACCGCCCCGAATGGATCGCCGTGCATCCGGCCACCGGCGAGGTGTACGTCACCCTCACCCACAACAGCCAGCGAGGCCGGCCTGGCCAGCCGGCGCCGGATGCCGCCAACCCGCGCGCGAACAACATCTTCGGCGGCATCCTGCGCTGGCGCGAAGACGGCCACGATGCCGCCAGTACGACCTTCGCCTGGGACCATTTCGCGCTGGCGGGCGATCCCGAAGTGCCCGGTGCCGGCGCACGCTACCCCAACGATGACGCGGATATCTTCGGCTGCCCTGACGGACTGCACTTTGACGCCGGCGGCCTGCTGTGGATACAGACCGACATGGGTGGCCGCACCATCGGCAAGGGACCGATGGCCGCATTCGGCAACAACCAGATGCTCTGCGCCGACCCTGCGAGCGGGCGCATCAAGCGCTTCCTGGTCGGCCCGGGCGGCTGCGAGATCACCGGCTGCGTCGTGACACCCGACCGCCGCAGTCTCTTCGTCAACATCCAGCATCCGGGCGAGACACGCATATCCGGCAGCAACGTGCCCAACAGCGCGTGGCCCGATGGCGCCGCGCCCGGCAGCGCGCGTCCGAGGTCGGCCACGGTGGTGGTGCGGCGGCGGGACGGCGGTATCGTCGGCACCTGAGGAGAAAAAAATGGCCATCCGAATCGTCAGGCTCGGTACTGAGCGAGCACCCGGCGAGGGTCTTCGAATCGGCACGGTGCGCCGCCCGCCGCGCGGCGTGCCGAAGACTGAATTTGCCTCCCACAACTGGTATGACGTCTGGTACCCCAATCTCGCGCCTTCGGTGGAGACGATGAAGATGGCGCAAGCCGCCCAGGCTTCAGGGGTGCCGGCGCAGTGGGCCGCGTTCGGCCGCAAGTTCAAGAGTGAAATGGCCGAGCCGGACGCGAGCCGCAGTCTGGACCTGCTCGCAGCGCTGTCGCATCAGACCAACCTGTCCGTCGGCTGCTATTGCGAGGACGAGGCGCACTGCCATCGGTCGTTCCTGCGCGCGCTGCTGGCGGACCGCGGCGCGGACATCGCGGGCTAGCCGCGCAGACTGAGCATTCGCCTTCAGCGCGTTGCCCTGGCGATGCCCTGCGCGGCCGAGCGCAGCTTGTCCAACTGCTGCAAGGCGTCCGGGAGCGACATGCGGACCGCCGGAGCCTGCAGCGCGACGGCGCATCGCACATGTCCGCGCGGCTCATCGCGCACCGGCACCGCAACGCACACCAGCCCTTCGATGAATTCCTCGGCGTCGACCGAGTGGCCTTCGCGGCGGATGCGGTCGAGTTCGCCTTCCAGCGCCTCGCGTGTGCAAAGCGTGTGAGGCGTATGGCGCTGGTAGTGAAGCCCATCGAGGAGCCGATCCCGCTGCACGCGGGGCAGGTTCGCCAGAAACAGCTTGCCGCTGGCAGAGCAATGCAGCGGCACGCGCGATCCGGGCCGAAGATCGAGCCGCAGGGGAAACGCCGTCTCCACCCGGTCGAGGTAGATCACCTCCGCACCCGACAGCGCCGTGAGGTTGCAGGTCTCGCCCACGTCTGCGACGAGTTGCCGCAGGACTGCATGGCGCACGCCCGTCGCGGTGCTTCCGCGAAGCACTGTTTCAGCAAAACGCATCAGCCGGGGCGTGATGGCGTAGCGGCGCCCGTCGCTGCCCCGCGCGAGCAAACCGCCTTGTTCGAGTTGCTGGAGCATGCGGTGCACGGAAGGCTTGGGCTGGCCGCTGATGCGAACGACATCGCTGAGCGCCTGGGGCTCGCCCTCGCCAGCCACGAGTTCGAGCAACTGGAGCAGGCGCAGGCCCGGCGTGGCGGCCGACTCGGCTTCTTCCCCGGGCGCGGGGGCGGAATGATCCATGAAAAATCCCTGACAAATCTCAAAATACGAGACGAATGTTCGAATTAATTCGAGATTTTGACTGAACCTCGCTAAGCTGCAAGCCCTAAACGAACGGGCACACGCATTTTTCGCTTCCCCGCTTTTTCAGTCTTTCGTTGTTCGTCTTTCCTTTCCCGCGAGCCATCCCTGTGTCTGCACCCGTGCCTACTCATCAGCAAATCGCCTTGATCGGCGCCGGCCCCTCGGGACTCGCCGGCGCGCGCAACCTGCAAAAGCTGGGCATCCCGTTCCAGGGATTCGAGTCTTACGATGACGTCGGCGGCCTCTGGAACATCGACAACCCGCGCAGCACGGTCTACCAATCGGCGCACTTGATCTCGTCGAAGCGGACCACCGAGTTCGCTGAATTTCCAATGGCGGACGCCGTGGCCGACTATCCGAGCCACGCTGAACTGCGACGCTATTTCAGCGACTTTGCCGATCGCTTCGATCTGCGGCAGCACTTTCGCTTCAGCACCAAGGTGATCCGCGTCGAGCCTGTGACCGAAACTGCCTCGACACTGTGGCGCGTGAGTGTCGACGCGGGCGATGGCCGCATCGAGACTGCCGACTACAAGGGCGTGATCATCGCCAACGGCACGCTGTCCGAGCCGAGCATGCCGCGCTTCGAGGGGCGCTTCAACGGCCAACTCCTCCACACGTCGGCCTACAAGCATGCGAGCCTCTTCAAGGACCAACGCGTGCTGGTGGTCGGTGCCGGCAACAGCGGCTGCGACATCGCGGTCGACGCCGTGCACTACGCCAGGAGCGTCGACATCTCGGTGCGGCGCGGCTACTACTTCGTGCCCAAGTACATCTTCGGCAAGCCGGCGGACACGATCGGGGGCAAGCGCCCGTTGCCGGCGTGGATCAAGCAGCGAATGGACGCCAAGGTGCTGCAGTGGTTCACCGGCGACCCGGTGCGGTTCGGGTTTCCGAAACCGGACTACCGCATGTATGAATCGCACCCGGTGGTCAACTCGCTGGTGCTGCATCACATCGGCCACGGCGACATCGACGTCAGGGCCGACATCGCCCGGCTCGACGGCGACACGGTGCACTTCAAGGATGGCAGCGCTCGCGACTACGACATCGTCCTTTGCGCGACCGGCTACAAGCTTCACTACCCCTTCATCGATCGCGCATGGCTCAACTGGCAAGGCATGGCGCCGCGCCTGTACCTGAACATCTTCGCGCCGGGATTCGACAACCTGGCAGTGCTCGGAATGATCGAGGCGAGCGGCATCGGCTGGCAGGGCCGCTATGAGCAGGCCGAACTCGTGGCCCGTTATTTCAAGGCGCAATCGCAGGGGAGCCCCAAAGCGATTGCGCTCAAGCAGGCCAAGGCAGGGCCGAGCCCGGATCTCTCCGGTGGCTACAAATACCTGAAGCTCGAGCGCATGGCGTACTACGTCCACAAGGACAGCTACCGCCGCGCGGTGCGCGAAGCCTCGGCGGCACTGGCGTAATCCGGACGAACCGCCGATGCTCCCCGTCGACGAGGTGCGCCTCAACTTCAATCCTGCGTCGCTGATGCTGCTGAATGCGGTGCTCGGCTTCCTGATGTTCGGCATCGCGCTCGACACGCGGGTCGCCGATTTCAAGCGCGTGCTGCGCATGCCCGTGGCCATGGCGAGCGGCATCGCGGCGCAATTCATCGTGCTGCCCGCAGTGACCTACGGTTTGACGCTGCTTCTCAAGCCGTCGCCGAGCATCGCGCTCGGCATGATCCTGGTCGCCTGCTGTCCGCCGGGGAATGTGTCGAACATCCTCACGCATCGGGCAGGCGGCAATGTGGCCCTTTCCGTTTCGATGACGGCCATCTCGAACTTGATCGCGATCATCGTGATGCCTCTGAACTTCGCCTTCTGGGGCGGGATGCATGAGACGGCGGCGCCGCTGCTGAAGACCATCGCGCTCGATCCCCTGGACATGGTTCTGCACATCGTGTCGATCATCGGCGCACCCTTCTTGGTCGGACTCGCATTCGGACACTGGCTGCCACGCCTTACCGAGCGCATCAAGAAATCGGTGCGGATCATCAGCTTCGTGTGCCTCATCGGATTCATCGCCGCGGCCGTGGCCGGCAACTGGCGCTACTTCCTCGACTATGTGGGCCTGGTGCTGCTCGCCGTCGTGCTGCACGATACCCTGGCGTTCGGCACGGGCTATGCCTGTGCGACGGCTGCAGGTGTTTCGGAACACGACCGCCGCGCCATCACCTTCGAGGTCGGCATCCGCAACTCGGGCCTGGGGCTGGTGCTGATCTTCAGCTTCTTCGGCGGACTCGGCGGCATGGCGGTCGTCGCTGGGGTCTGGGGCATCTGGGATATCGTCGCGGGCCTTTCGCTCGCCGCCTGGTGGGCGCGTCGCCCCCTGTCTACTGTGGCCGCGCGCTCGGCCTGAATCTGAATCGATCCATGGAAGTCTCCCAGCCCATCGCGGCACGGCGCGTGCTCGTCACCGGCGCCGACGGTTTTCTCGGCCGCACGGTGATTGCCGCGCTTGCAAAACTGCCCGACATCCAGCACGTGGTCGCGCTGGATGTCCGCGAAGTGCCAAAGCCGCGCCAGGTGCCTGGCGTGGTCTATGCCGTGCAGGACGTGCGCGCGCCGCAGATCAGCACCACGCTCGGCGAACACGCGATCGACACGGTCGTCCATCTCGCCTCGATCGTGACGCCGGGGCCCGACAGCACACGGCAGTTCGAGTATTCGGTGGACGTGCTGGGCACCCGCAACGTGCTCGAAGCCTGCGTTGCCAATGGCGTCGGGCACATCGTCGTGTCCTCCAGCGGCGCCGCCTACGGCTACCACGCGGACAACCCCGCGTGGATCGACGAAGACACGGCGCTGCGCGGCAATCACGCCTTCGCCTATGCGCACCACAAGCGGCTAGTCGAAGAGATGCTCGCCGCCTATCGCACTTCGCATCCGGCGCTGCGCCAGACGGTGCTTCGCATCGGCACGATCCTGGGCGCGAGCGTGCGCAACCAGATCACCGCGCTGTTCGAAAAGCCGCGCATCCTCGCGATCCGCGGCAGCGACAGCCCCTTCGTCTTCATCTGGGACGAGGACGTCACCGGCTGCGTGGTCCACGCGATCACTACCGGCCGCGCAGGCTGCTTCAACGTGGCCGGCGATGGTGCGCTCACGCTGTCGCAGATCGCTTCGATCCTGCACAAGCCGATGCTGGTTCTGCCCGCGCCGTTGCTGCGGCTCGCACTTTCGATCGGATCGCGGCTGGGCATCACGCGCTATGGACCCGAGCAACTGGACTTCCTGCGCTACAGGCCCGTCTTGTGCAATGCACGGCTGAAATCCGAATTCGGCTATGTGCCTCGCAAGACGAGCCTGGAAGCCTTCCTTGCCTTCAAGGCCGCACGCACGGCGCACGAGCAGGCACAGCGGCAGGTCAGCGCATGACCGCCGCTGCCGGACTCAGCCGCGGCGACTTCGGACGCGCCCTGGGCGTGGTGCTGATCTGGGGCGTGAACTTCGTCGCCATGAAGATCGGGCTGCGGGACTTGAACCCCATGCTGCTGGGCGCACTGCGCTTCGGCGCGGCGTCGTTGCCGCTCTTCATGTTCGTGCGCCGCCCGCCCCTGCCGTGGCGCTACTTCATCGCCTACGGACTCGCGCAAGGGCTGGGTCAGTTCGGACTTCTGTTCCTGGGATTGCAGTTGGGCATGACTGCGGGCATGGCCTCCGTCGTGATGCAGACGCAAGCCTTCTTCACGCTGCTGCTGGCGGCGCCTCTGCTGGGCGAAAAGGCAAGGGCCAGCCAATGGCTCGGCCTCGGCGTCGCGCTTGCGGGACTTCTGCTGATCGCTGCCGCGCACGGAGAAGGTCCGGGCCAGATGACCTTGATCGGCTTCGTGCTCACGCTGTCGGCTGCATTGATGTGGGCGACATCAAACATCGTGGTGCGTTTCGCGGTGCGCGCGGCACCGGGCTACGACCCATTCGGCTTCATTGTGTGGAGCAGCCTGGTGCCGATCATTCCTTTCTTGCTGCTTGCAGCGGCAATGAGCAGTCCGTCGACCGTGGTGCACCAACTCGCCGGGCTCGACGTGGCCGCAGTGCTCTCGGTGCTGTTCCTCGCATGGTTTGCAACCCTGCTGGCCTACACGATGTGGACGCGCCTCCTGCAGCGCCATCCGGCAGGCCGTGTCGTGCCGTTCTCGCTGCTGGTGCCGGTCGTCGGGCTGGTCGCTGCTGCCATCAGCTTCGGCGAGCATCCGAGCCCGGCGCAGTGGATCGGCACGGCAGGCGTGCTGCTGGGACTGGTGATCAACCAGGGATTGGCGACGCGCCTGTTCGGCCGGTTGCGAGGCCCCCGCCCTGCCTGAAGATGCCTCGCAAGGCGAACGCTAGCGCTGCGCCTTGTCCTTCTGGTTCTGCGCCTCGATGCGTTCCCGCGCCGATTGCCAGTCGGCATCGCTCCACTGCCTCAACTCGTAGAAGTTGCCACCGGTCGCGAGCGCGTTGCCGCCGTCCATCATGATGCTCTGGCCGGTCAGCCAATCGCACTGGCCGCGCGCCATCAGGAACGCAGCGAGGTTCTGCAGTTCGCTCATTCGGCCGGTGCGCGCCATCGGGCTGTGCGCCTTGCTGCGTGCGCCGGGCTCTTCACCGGGATTCAGGCGCTTGCTCATGCCTTCGGTCGGGATCTCGCCAGGGCCGACGGCGTTGAGCCGAATGCCGTAGCGCGCCCACTCGACGGCCAGTGATTTCGTCATCACCTCGATCCCTGCCTTGCTCATCGCCGACGGCACGACATAGGGGCTGCCGTTGTCGACCCAGGTCACGATGATGCTCATCACGCTGCGGTACGGATCGCCGGCCTTCCACTTGCCTTCCTTCGCTTCGGCAACCCAGCGCTTGCCCACGGCTTGGGTGACATAGAAACTGCCATGAAAAACGATGTTCGCGACCGCATCGAAAGCGCGCGGCGAAAGAGCCTCTGTCGGCGAGACGAAGTTGCCCGCGGCGTTGTTGATGAGCCCCGTCAGCCCGCCGGACTGCCAAAGGCTCTCGACCATCTCGTCCACCACCTGCGCATTGCGGATGTCGACGCCGAAGGTGTCGATGCGCCGCCCCGGAAACTGCGTGCGCCATTCGGCGGCGGTTTCTTCGCAGACGCTCTGCCGTCGGCCGCAGATCGCCACGTCGGCGCCGAGACCCAGAAAGCGCTCGGCCATGGCGCGGCCGAGGCCCGTGCCGCCGCCGGTCACCAGAATGCGCTGGCCGGCCATGAGATCGGACTGGTACATGCGTGTCTCCTTAGGGATTGAATCGAAACGGGCTGTGCCACGCGCATCGTAGAACGGACGCGACAAGCCGGTAAGCTCCAATGCGACATCACCAAGGCTTGCCGAGGACCCATCAAGGATCAATCCATGTCCAACAACTCGTCCCCCGAATCCCCCGAAGCCTTCGCGCCGCTGGCCGGCGTTCGCGTGCTGAGCCTTGCGCTCAACCTCCCCGGGCCGGCCGCGCTGATGCGGTGCCGTGCGATGGGCGCCACTTGCACCAAGCTCGAGCCGCCATCGGGCGATCCGATGGGCCACTACAACCCCACGGCCTATGCGGCGCTGCATGAAGGCGTCGCGGTCGAAGTCGCCGACCTCAAGACCGAAGCCGGGCAGCAACACCTGCACGCGGCGCTCGAGAACACCGACGTCCTGCTCACATCGTTCAGGCCCTCCGCGCTCGCCAAGCTCGGATTGGCCTGGACCACGCTGCACGCACGCCATCCGCGGCTGTCGCAGGTCGCGATCGTCGGCGCACCGGGCGAACGCGCCGAAGAGCCCGGCCACGACCTCACCTACCTCGCTGAAGCCGGCCTGGTCACCGGCACCGAGTTGCCGCCGACGCTGTACGCGGACATGGGCGGCGCGCTCCTGGCGAGCGAGGCCGTGCTGAAATCCGCATTGCGCGCCGGCGGCCCGCACGCGCCGGGAATCTGCCTGGAAGTGGCCCTCAACGCCGCTGCCGATTGGCTGGCGCTGCCGCACACCTGGGGGCTGACGAAGCCGACTGGCGCGGTCGGCGGCGCTCACGCTGGCTATCGCGTCTATCGCTGCGCCGACGGACGCGTGGCTGTCGCCGCGCTCGAACCGCACTTCGCGGCACGCTTGAGCGAAGCCGCCGGGCTGCCCGCTTCGTCCGACATGGCCGCCGCCGAAACGCACCAAGCCATTACCCGCTGGATCGGCTCTCGCACGCGCGCCGACCTCGAAACCATGGCCCGCGAACGCGATGTTCCGCTGCTCACCCTGGGCGATTGAACCGCAACAGAATTGATACAGAAATTCGCCGTGCTGGCACTCTGGGCGGCCCTTCCCGGGTGACGCGGCAGTGTAGACTGCTCGGTTTTTCCAATTGGCAGCATGGTGCAAGTGCAAGTGTCCCGGCGCACAGGTTTCACCGGCTCGGCGCTCACTCGCTTGCTCGCTCGACTGACCGACATCGACGTTCCTGAATCCCGACAAGCCTTCGCGGATCGATTGAGTCATTGGGTCAGCTGGACCGACGCCATCTCGCTCTCCGCAGTGCTCAATGGTGCTCCCGCGGCAGCGCCTGCGAAAGCCTCCGGATCGTCCAGCGCCGAAGAAGCGGAATGCGCCCGCATTCGCGCGTCGTTGGTCAACGCGATCACTGAAGGCGGCGCAAGCGGGGCCGACTTCCCGCCGTACAAGCAGCGGTATCTCTCAAGGCAGCAGGCCATGGAAGTCGCCATCGGCCCTTTGCGTGGCCGTTTGCGCGCCAAGCTGGCAGCCAGGTCACCGTCACTCTCCCGGCTCGCCGCCGTGGACGCCGTCATGGAGCAAGCCCTGGATCCACACGAGCACCGTTTGCTGGCAACGGTGCCGGGACTGCTCGAAAAGCACTTCAAGCGCTTGCGGCAGTTTGCACAGTCACAGGCACAGGCGCCGGTTTCCGAGGACGAAGCGCAGCCGGACGCGTGGCAGGACGCCTTCCGCAAGAACATGCAAGCCGTGCTGCTCGCCGAACTGGAAATTCGATTTCAACCGATCGAAGGGCTGCTGGAAGCCCTTCGATCGAGCTAACCAAGCCGACATGAACAGATATCTTTCTTACGCCGTCTTCCTCGTGGGCCTGGCCGCCGTGTGCTGGGTCGGCGCCGGGTACATCGGAACCAATCCCTTGGCCCTGGCGATCACGTTGCTGGTCGGCGCGTTCTACCTCATGGGCGCGCTCGAATTGCGCCGTTTTCATCAAGCAACAGCCACGCTGACGCATGCCGTGACCGAGATGCCGCAAGCGCCGACCGACCTCGGCGAGTGGCTCGGCACGCTGCACCCCTCCCTGCGCAACGCGGTACGGCTGCGCATCGAAGGCGAGCGCGTCGGCTTGCCCGGCCCTGCGCTGACGCCCTACCTCGCCGGCCTGCTCGTCCTGCTGGGCATGCTGGGTACCTTTCTCGGGATGGTGGTGACGCTCAACGGCACCGGCTCGGCCCTGGAAAGCGCGACGGACCTCGAAGCCATCCGCTCTTCGCTAGCCGCGCCCGTCAAGGGCCTGGGGCTGGCGTTCGGCACTTCAGTCGCCGGCGTGGCCGCATCCGCGATGCTGGGCCTTCTGTCTGCGCTCTGCCGACGCGATCGCCTGCAAGCCGCGCAAATTCTCGACACTCGCATCGCGACCACGCTGCGTGCGTTCTCGCTGGCGCATCAACGCGAGGAGTCGTTCAAGCTCTTGCAGCAGCAGAGCCATGCGATGCCGGCACTCGTCGATCGGCTGCAACTGATGATGGCGACGATGGAAAGGCAAAGCCAGGCCCTGAACGAGCGCCTCATCTCAGGGCAGGACGATTTCCATGGCAAGGCAGAGCTTGCGTATGCAGGCTTGGCGTCGTCGGTGGGCCGCTCTCTGGAGCAGAGCCTGACCGAAAGCGCTCGCGTGGCCGGAGCGACGTTTCAACCTGTCGTCGAAGCGGCCATGGCGGGCATCGCGCGTGAAGCGGCTTCGTTGCACGCGACCATCGAGCAAAGCGTCCAGCGTCAGCTCGACGGGCTGTCGAGCCGCTTCGAAACCAGCACGACCACTGTCGCCGACATCTGGAAATCGGCGCTCGTCGAGCATCAGCGAGCGAGCGAGGCCCAATCGAAGGATCTGCGCATCTCGCTCGATCAGTTCGCCGAGACTTTCGAGCAGCGCTCGGCGTCGCTGGTCGAAGGTGTCTCCGCCCGCCTCGAAGCCGCGGTCGACGGCGTCTCCAACAACTGGCGAAGCGCTCTCGAACAACACGAGCGCGTCAGCCAGGATGTGTCGAGCGAGACGCGGCGCGCGCTGACCACGGCGGCGGCCACCTTCGAGCAGCATTCGGCTTCACTCCTGCAAACCGTCGCGCAGGCGCACACGGCTTTGCAGACGGAAGTGGCGTCGCACGACCAGCAACGGCTGTCCGCCTGGAGCGATGCACTCGAAGCCATTGCCGTGTCGCTGAAGGAAGAGTGGCAGCAAGCGGGCGCGCGCACCGAACGCCAGCAACAAGATATCTCCAAGACGCTGGCCGACACCGCCATCGGCATCTCCGCTCAGACCGAAGCCCACGCGAAAAACACCATCGCCGAAATCGCCCAGCTCATGCAAGCCGCTTCGGAAGCGCCTCGCGCCGCAGCGGAGGTGATCGCCGAATTGCGCCAGAAGCTGTCGGACAGCATGGCCCGTGACAACGCGATGCTGGACGAACGCAGCCGCATCCTCGAAACGCTGGAGACGCTGCTCGGCGCCGTGAACCACGCTTCCACCGAACAGCGCGCGGCCATCGACGCGCTGGTCGGCGCATCAGCCGATCTGCTGGAACGCGTCGGCACCCGCTTCACCGACAAGATCGAAGCCGAGACCGACAAGATGACCGGCGTCGCCGCGCAGATCACCGGCAGCGCCGTCGAAGTGGCGAGCCTGGGGGAGGCGTTCGGGCTCGCGGTGCAACTGTTCAGCCAGTCGAACGACAAGCTGGTGGCGCATCTGCAGCGCATCGAAGGCGCCCTCGGCAAGTCGATTGCGCGCAGTGACGAACAGCTCGACTACTACGTGGCGCAAGCGCGCGAAGTCATCGACCTGAGCATCATGTCGCAGAAGCAGATCGTCGAGGACCTGCAGCAGATCGCGAGCAGCCGCTCGGCCGTGGGCAGCGAAGCGTGATGGTGGACGATCTCGACGCCGGCGCGGAGCCGACGGTGCCCGTGTGGGCCGTCTTCGGCGACCTGATGTCGGGGTTGCTGGGCGCCTTCGTGTTGATCCTCGTCTGCGCGATCGGCATGCAGCTTGAATTCACGTCCAGGCTGCAAGCCGAACTCAAGCAGAAGCAGGTGGAAGCGCAACGGCTGCAGGCGCTCGAAAAGGCCCTGGCCGGCCCCTTGGCGGCAGGCCGGGTCACGCTGAACAACGGGCGCATCGGCATCAGCGGCAGCGTGCTGTTTGCGGTCAACTCCGCCGAATTGCAGCCGGAGGGACGGCAACTGTTGAAGACCCTCACGGGGCCGCTCGCCGCCTATCTACAGTCTCGCGAAGAAATCCTGATGGTGAGCGGCTTCACGGACGATCGTCAGGTACGGGGCGGCAACCGCCAGTTCGCGGACAACTGGGAGCTCTCGGCGCAACGGGCGCTCACCGTGACGCGCGCATTGATCGAGGAAGGCATTCCATCGTCCTCCGTCTTTGCCGCGGCGTTTGGTTCCGAGCAGGCAGTGGCCTCGAATTCCGACCCCGAGGGGCGCTCGAAAAATCGCCGCGTGGAGATGGCGCCGACGCCCAAGCGGACCAACGCAAGCCTTAGCGCGAAGGCACCGTGAGCGATCCCATCGCGATGATCGATACATGGCGGCAGCGAGGCGACGATCGCCTCGACCCCGTGCGCTTCCGGCTCATCGAAGCGATGGTCAAGCGCTCGGCGGCGCACGAAGGTGATGCTCGGCAAATCCTTGACGACAAGATTGCGAAACTGCTGGCAGCGTACGGCGACGACGTCGAAAAGGCGCGAGCTCCTGCAGAGGACATTGCGCCACCGGCGGACAAGCACCACCCCGCCCGCGGCCCTCTTGCGGCCCTAGTCGAGCACATCGCACGGCATGCGGCATCGCAAGGCGAAGGTGACGCCCAAACGCTGCACGGTATTCCTGCTTCCTCCGAACTGAAGACCCTCAGCTACTTCAGGAGCACCTGGTCGAAGCTGAGCGCCGATCGGCGACTCACGCAATCACTGGCAAAGGTGCCGGAAAACGCCGGACCCCTCAACTCGCATCACCTGGTGCATCGATCGCTCACCCTGATGCGCGATCTGTCGCCGGAGTACCTGAACCGCTTCATGGCGTACGTCGACACCTTGTCATGGCTCGACCAGGCGAATGCGATGGGCGCGGAAGCCCCGCCGAAGAGAAGTGCTCGGTCGCGATCGGGCTGACTACTGCACCCGGATCCAGCCCACCGGGCAGTCCTGAAGGGTCGGGTAATAGCCGGGGGGGTTCTGGCAATACCAGAGAGCGGGGACACCGCTCACGAAAACCACGGGTGGCGGGCCGAAGAACACCGGACCGCCGACGATCACTGCGCCCCGGAACGGATAGCCGCGGTGAACGAAGCCTGGATGAACGAACCCGGGATGAGCAAAACCAGGACGAACGAAGCCCGGGCGGGCAAAGCCTGGGCGCGCAAAACCCGGATGAGCGAACCCAGGGTGACCCGAAAAGCCGGGGCGCACGACGACAGCGCGTTGTCCGCCAAAGTTACCACCGGCGAAGCCCCCCGGCGCAGCACGAGCCGGCGCCCAGCCCCGGCCGCCGCCGTGAAATCCACCGCCTGCTTGCATGCCGTTGAAGGCAAGACTCGTCGTCGTGACGCCAGCCATGGCGACGATCATCAAGGCCTGTGCGAGACGCTTCATGGCGAACCTCCGCCGAAAGTCCATGTTCGACTTCGGCTGACGCCTGCGAGTTTCAGGATTTCACGTCAGAGGTTCTGGACAAAAGCAACCATTCGTTGACGCTGCTCGGCAGTGGGAAGCCGCCCCCGCATGGCGCCGAGGTTGTCAGCCATGTGCGCCGGATCGGAAGTGCCCGGAATCACTGCCGTGACGCGCTCGTCGCCAAGCAGGTATTTGAGAAAGAACTGCGCCCAACTGCCCGCGAACTCCGCCGCCCAGTCGGGAACCGGCTTGCCGCGAACTGCCCGGAACAGCCGCGCGCGGCCGAATGGCAGCGCGGTCAGCACGCCAGCTTGGACCTCCGCCGCCAGCGGCAGGATGCGCACTTCGGCTTCGCGGTCATCGAGCGAATAGCCGATCTGAACGAAGTCCGGCCTTTCGCGCCGCAGCACCGCTTCGATGGCCGCAAAGTCGCGGTGTGAAGTCGATGTGATGCCGATGTAGCGGCAAACGCCCTGCGCCTTCCACGCCTTGAACCGGGCGAGCGACTGGCGCGGATCGCGCACGTTGTGCAGCTGAAGCAGATCGATCTTTCGCGTCGCGAGGCGATTTTGCGAGCGCTCGAGCTCCGCCGCGTCCGGTTCTTCGAGCTTGGTCGCGACGAATATCTTGTCGCGCCAGCTGCCGGACGACATGACTTGCCCCAGCACCTGCTCGGCATCTCCGTAGACAGAAGACGTATCGACGAGCCTTCCGCCAGCGTCGAGCAAAGTCCGAACGACCTGCGTTGCGGCGTCGCGCGTGCGGGCGTCGTCGCTGTCGAACACATTTGCGGTGCCGAGGCCCACCGCCGGGAGCCGTTCACCCGTGCTCGGAATGGCCCTCTCGATGATTGGACCCTGCTTGTCCTGCGCAAATGTGGCCTCAGGCAGCAGACCCGCCGCTGCAAGCGCCGAAAAACCTCGCCGTGTCAGTCCTGTCGTCATTGCAGATCCCCTTGCGCGCGGATGCCCTGCAAGGATGCGCGCCGCTCCTGCGTACGGCCCAGCGCCGTCGACAGAAGCAGCCACGCGAGCACCACCGGTACCGCGCACAACGCGATGGCGCCGATCTTGAGTCCGATCGCCTGCAAGCTGTCGAAGACCCAGCCGTAGAGCGCGTCGGAGCCTCGATAGATCACCACGTCGATCATGTTCTTCGCCTTGTATTTTTCCTCCCGGCCGACCACGGTGAAGAACACCTGGCGCGCCGGGTTGGCGATGGCGAAATTCATCCACCGCTGGGCGACCTGGAAGACGATCACCACCATCAGGCCCGGCATCCAGGCCAGCACGAGAAAGCCGACGACATACACCGCCGGCAATGCGGCCGCCGCGATCCCGGTGCCGAATCGTTGCATGAACCGGCCCGTAGCAAAGACCTGCGTGGCCAGCGTCAGGAGGCCGACGATGAGATCGATGCTGGCAAAGATCCGTGTTTGCGCGCCCGCCCCGTGTACGGCCGCCGAGACCACGTTGGCCTGCACGAAATACAGGATGGTCGCGCCGAAAGACAGCAGGCTGACCCACGCTCCAACGCCCAGCAGGTACGGCGACCGCACCAGCCCCGAGAGCGCAGCGAAGGCGCTCCCACCCACGCGACGATCTTCACGCCGGGCCCCTTGCGGCGAACCCGCGCTGCGTTCCAGCCGGTAGGCACAGAACACGGCGACCTCGATGAAGACGATGGCCGCGATCAACAGGTTGTGCGGGCCGAGCGGTACCGACAGCAGGATGGTAATCACCGGCCCCAGCAATCCCCCGGCAGTGCCCCCAGCGCCGATGAAGCCGAAGAGCCGCTTGCCCTGCTCGCTGGTGAACAGGTCCGCCATGAACGACCAGAACACCGCCACCGCGAAAAGATTGAAGACGCTGACCCACACGAAGAACACGCGCGCCACGATCACCGGTGCGATGCCAAGCTCCAGCAGCAGCCAGAAAACCGCCAGGTTGAGTACGAAGAAGTGATAGACGATCGGGATGAAGCGCGCCCGCGGCAGCCGGGCCACCAAGGCGCCGTAGAGCGGCTGCGCGGCCAGCAGCGTCACGAAGGTCGCCGTGAAGAGCCATGGCAGCGCGCGCGTGCCGCCGGCGATGCCCATCTGGTCGCGCAACGGCCGCAACACGTAGTAGCCCGCCAACAGCGCAAAGAAATAGCCGAAGGACCAGAGCGCCGCCGCCAGTTCCTGCGGGGTCGCAGGAACCGCCCGCCGCAGCCAGCGCTGGAGCGGCGTCATGGCGCCAGCGACAGCTTCTGCTTGAGTTCGGCCGCCGTGACCGACTGGCCGTAGCCGGGGCCGCCGCGCTGGAACTTCCGGGCGTCGGCCAGCTTGCCGACCACGACCGGATCGAAGCCCGCATCGCGCACCAGTCCGGCAGCAATCTTCACTGCCTCGGGATCGTCGCCCGCAATCGGGACCGCCAGCTTCGGATCAGGGCGATGGGCTTCGCGCGCGAAGATCATGTAGGACATGGTGTTGAACGCACGCACCAGGCGAGCGCCCGACAGGTATTTTTGCGACACCACACCAATGCCTTCCTGCTCCACCTCGTCAGCCACGGTGCCGTCGCGCGACGACACGGCGTTGCAGGCGTCGAGCATGACCTTGCCCTTGAGCGCAGCGCCATAGTCCTTGCCGATTTGCGGCAGCGCACCATAGGGCACCGCGATGAAGAGCACGTCCCCGAAGGCGATCGCCTGCTCGACCGTGCCCGCGCTGGCGCGCGAACCGAGCTCCCCGACGAGGCCCTTGAGTTCCTCCGGATGGCGCGAGGAGAACATCACCGGATGGCCTGCCTTGACCCAGAGCCCGCCGATCGTTCCGCCGATGTGCCCCGAGCCGATGACACCAATGCGCAGGCCGGCCGCGGCCTGCGCCGACGCGGCATGCGGTTTCAACGCCGCGAGAGCGACCCATGCGCCGCCGGCGCCCAGCAGCGAGCGGCGGGTGCGATCGAGGGAGTGATGCCTGACCATCGAAGCCTCCTGCGTTGACGAACCGGGCTGGCTCGCGACCCATCATCTTCCGCCGGAACGCAAACTTTTGCATCAAAATGCCGGTCTCCGCCGATCCTCTCCCATGGCCGACATACTTTCCCGTCCGCTGCTGAGCCCCGAGCACATCGCGCTGATCGACAAGGGCATATCAGCCAACGTCGCGTCGCGCAACGCCGCACTTCGCCCCAGCGTGATGCGCGCGGTCGGCGCCAGCATTTCCCAGGACGGGACCGAAATTACCGTGTTCGTGTCGCGCAGTCATGCGCGGCAGCTTCTGCAGGACATCGCGGCAACCGGCGAAGTCGCCGTTGTCTTCAGCGAGCCGGTGAGTCACCGGACCGTGCAGGTGAAGGCAAGCAAGGCTGAACTCCGCGCCGCAGAGGAACGCGATTTGCCGGTGCTTCGGCGCTATGGGCAATCCATGGAACACGAGCTGAGCCTGGTCGGCTGCGACCTGCCCTTCGTGCATACGCTTCTGGCGTTCAAGCTCGACGAGCTGGTGGCGGTGCAGTTCAGCCCCGATGCAGCCTTCGACCAGACGCCCGGCCCGAAGGCTGGTACCGCACTGCCCGGGACCGCCACGCCATGAACGCGGTGAATCCTTCACCGTCGCTGCATGCGATCCGATCGTGCTTCGAAGGGGCGATCCCGGCCATCATGTCGACGTGCGCGGAGGACGGCACACCCAATGTCGCGTACATCTCGCAGGTCTATTACGTGGACGAGCGACATGTCGCGCTGTCTTTTCAATTCTTCAACAAGACGAGGCAGAACATCCTCGCGAACCCGTACGCGAGCGTACTGCTGATCGACCCTGCAACTGCCAGATACCACCGGCTGCACCTGCATTACCTGCGAACCGAAACCAGCGGTCCGCTGTTCGAGCGCATGAAGGCACAACTCGCGGGCATCGCGTCGCATTCGGGCATGGCGGGCGTCTTCCAGTTGCGCGGGTCCGACGTGTACGAAGTCGAAGCCATCGAAAGCCTTGAAGGCGAACGTGTGGCGGCCTCGCCGCCGAGGCCCGGACTTCTGGCCGGAGTTCGCCGGGCGGCCGAGCGGCTCGCCGCCTGCAGCGCCACCGATGACTTGCTGCAGACCGCACTGGCGGCGCTGAACGATAACCTGGACGTGCGCCACGCCATGGTGCTCATGCTGGACGCTGCAACCCAGCGCCTCTACACCGTGGCGAGTTGCGGCTACGCGACTTCCGGCGTCGGCTCGGAAATCGAGGTCGGTCATGGTGTGATCGGGGTGGCCGCGCGTGAGCGCACACCGGTTCGCATCAGCCACGTGACCCATGCGGCCAGCTACAGCCATGCCGTGCGCAGCAGCATGCGCGAAATCGAGCCGGGCATCGTGCTTGACACGGAGATTCCGTTTCCGGGCCTGGCCGAGCCGCACAGCCAGCTTGCTGTTCCGATCGTCTCGGGCGGGCGGCTGCTGGGGGCGTTGTTCGTCGAAAGCCCGCTGGACATGCGCTTCGGCTTCGACGACGAAGACGCGCTGGTCGCCATCGCCTGCCATCTCGGCGCGGCACTGGAACTCTTGCGCGCCGCGGACGAGCCGGCCGCTGCCTCGGAAGAGCCCGTGCCCGCCCCTTCGCCTTCCGCCAGCGGCGCGCCCACGCCCGTGCGCCACTACCTGGCCAACAACAGCGTCTTCATCGGCGACAGCTATCTCATCAAGGGCGTGGCGGGCGCCATCCTCGGCAAGCTGCTGCGCGAATATGCGCAGCAGGGCCGCACCGACTTCACCAATCGCGAGCTCCGCCTCGATCCCGCCATCAAGCTGCCTGATCTTTCCGACAACCTCGAAGCGCGGTTGGTCCTGCTTCAACGCCGGCTTGCGGAAAACAGCCCTCACCTGCGGATCGAGAAAACCGGCCGCGGCCGCTTCAGCCTGCGGATCGAGCGGCCGGTTGCGCTCACGGAGATCGCCGGCTGACATTCAGGCCGGCAAGCCGAGGCCGGCGCCGAGCTTCGCCCACTCGCGCTCGGTCAGGTGCGGGCGCACCACGTCGAGCACTGCGGCAAAGGCGGGTGCCGGCGCGTGCGCGCGCATGTCGCTCAGCATCACGACGCGCTCGCGAGGGTTCATGTAGGGGACCATCCAGCGCACGATGAACATCATCTCTTCGGGCGGAATGGAGGCGACGAGCGCGCCGTGGATCTGCTCGAGTTCGGCGTCCGTGTAGCGCGCCCAGAGCACGGCGTTGTGCGCTGTTTCTTCCACGTGCATGTGCTCGAAGTTGTGCGCGATGAAAACCGACAGCGCGCGATACAGCGCAAGCGTGCCTTCGGCGCGGCGGGCCGGGTCGCATTGCAGCAGTGCGGTGGTCTGCCGAGCCAGTGCGTGGATGGCTTGAACGTGTTCTTCGTGCTCGTGCGCGATCTGAGCGCTGGAGCCGGCCGCGCGGGCTTCGAGAGCGGCATGCACGAAATCGTTCTCGTGCTGCAGATGCGAACGGCAGATCTCCAGCAGTTGCAGGAGGCGCTGTGTGGTTTGCGCAAGCTCCAGATCATCGTCGCAGTCCATGCGGCCGAGTGCAAGGAGGTTGTCGGCCATCAGCGCACGCAATGCCTTGTGGATGCCGACGTAGAGATCGACGCGGGGTTCCGAGACCGCCGCGACCTGGCGCATTTCGCGCGGATCGATGTTCATGAGAGTCCTTCATTCCGGTTCAGCGGAGGCGCCCCATGCGCCCTCCTGCTGGGAAAGAAGTCTAGGAATCCAAGCCTTGGCGCGCCGCTAAGAAATGCTTAAGCAATCCTTCAGCAAACCTTAAATTGCGATGTATGCCGAAGGTGGGGTACGGTCGCATGCATGCGAGAGAATGAGCGCCGTGCATGTGCATGTGCCTTGACGACGGGAGCAACCCAGCGTGTCAGATCGATCACCTTCAGCCGCTCGCAGCGGCCGCCGCGCAGTGCGGGCGGACGATGCGCCTCCCGCCGCGGAAGGCGGACCCACCCGCCGGCGCCTGCGCCGCGAGCGCACCGATCTCCTGGAGACGCGCATCCTCGATGCGGCCATCGAGGAATTCGCCGAGCATGGCTTCGCGGGCGCGCGCATCGAGCGTGTCAGCGCCGCCGCAGGCACGGTCGACCGCATGCTGTACTACTACTACGGCAACAAGGAGCGGCTCTACCAGGCGGTGCTCGCCAAGATCTACGAAGGCATGATCGGCGCGCAACGCGAGTTCGTCTCCCCCGAAGACCCCGTGGAAGGGATTCGCCAACTGGTTCTTCACTCGTGGGACCACTACCTGTCGCACCCGAACCTGGTGCGTTTGCTCATGAACGAAAACCTGCTGCGCGGCAAGCACATCCGCCAGTGGCTTCAGGTCGAACGCGTCACCCTCCCTCTCGTCGAAACGGTTCAGACCCTGCTCGAGAGTGGACAAGCCAAGGGCGTGTTTCGCCGCGACGTGTCATCCGAACACGTGCTGATGACGATCATGTCGCTCGGCTTTTTCTATCTGTCGAACCAGTACACCTGTTCGGCGTGGCTCGGCGCGGACTTGATGAGCCGCCCGCGCCGCACCGCTTGGCGAACGCACATCTGCGACGTGGTGCTGACCATGCTGGCATCTCAGCCCGCACTCGCGACGTTGGCGCCTGCCGACGGCGCCTCACCAGAGCCCAAGAAGACCGCGAAGCCGAAGAAGAAGCCGGCGTCGGACGCAAAGTAATCAGGCGTCCGACTGCGCCCAGGCTTCGCGAACAAAACGCGCGATCGCGGCGTTCTGGCCGATCAACGAGAAGCGCGCGTTGTGCGCGTAGTCGGGCAGGTTGATCATCTCGGTCGTGATCCAGCGCAGCGGCGAGTCTTCATGACTGCGGTGGTAGGCCAACACCTTGCGCACGACCTCCTTGGTGCAGTCGAGCTGCTTCTCGTCCCACGGCGAATGCCATTCGCCTTCGGCCGGCGCGGTGAAAGGATAGAGAATGCCGCGCCCGGGCTCGCCACTTCGATAAGGAAAGATCGAGTGATCGGGCACCGCCGCCACCATTTCGGCCGGATCACTGATCGACCATCGGTTGCGCGGCCCGTTCGGCGCCACGCTGCGCACCTGGAGCCAACGCACGATGCCCATCTCGAGCCACTGGTCGACGAAGTTGCCGGGTTGAAATGGGTCGAGCACTGCGTGTCCGGCAGCGACATCGTCAGTCAACCCGCAGATCGCCAATTCCTCAGCATTTCCCATCTTGAAAATGGCATGGCTGTAGTCGAGCGTGAAGTTGAACGGAATGCCTCGGTCCTTCACCGCACGTGCAACCGGCGCGACCCGCCGCGGGTCTTCGCTCCACATGTTGACGTGAAACTCGAAAGCCGGTTCGATCCCCAGCCTCATGCCTTCGTCGTAGGCTCGCAGATAGAAGTCGACCACCCGAGCGTTGTCGATCGGACGGCCGTTCGCATCGTGCCAATACAGCATGATGTTGTGCGTGTTTGCGCCCACCGCCGCCGCAAGCCGAAGCTTTTCCGCCAGCAGCGGCTCGTCGCGCTCCAACGCATAGAACCAACTGGCGGTATGAACCGGCAGCCGATAGCGCTCGGCGCAGCGCAGATACTCGTCGATCTGCCCTGGCATTGGGAGCCGATCGAAAAAGTCGAAAGCGCCAGCCTCCCGCACGAGCCTGAACTGCTCTTCGACGGATGCCTCCATGAGCGAAACAGGCGCGTCCATCGATGACGCCTGCGCGCCCCGACCATTGCAGCCGATCGGTGGAAGCACTGCGCTCATGAGGGATTGCGCAGCTTTTTGATCTGCTCGTCGGACGGCTGCAGCTTCGCGCCATCGAAGTAAGTGCCCGAAGGCATCACGCCCTTGCCGTCCTTGACCGCCGTGCGCCCCACGTAGATGCCCAATGTCGACTGGTTGTCCTGCGGCCGGAACACGACGGGCCCGAAAGGCGATGTGAACTGCAGTCCCTTGAAAGCCGCGACGAGCTTCTCGGTATCCGTCGAGCCCGCCTTCTGAACGCCGGCTGCGATGGCCTTCACTGTCGCATAGCCGACGATCGAATTCAGACGCGGATAGTCGTTGTACTTCTTCTGGTAGGCCGCAAGAAAGGCCTTGTGCTCGGGTGTATCGATGTTGGCGTAGGGGTAGCCCGTCACGATCCAGTTGTCCGGCGCGTCGCCCTTGAGTGGATCGAGGTACTCGGGCTCGCCCGTGAGGAGGCTCACCACTTCGACCCCGTCGAAGAGGCCCCGCGTCTTGCCTTCTCTGGCCAGCTTCGTGAGATCACTGCCGAACAGCACGTTGAAGATCGCGTCTGGCTTTGAATCCGCGAGAGCCTGCACAACCGCGCCGGCGTCCACCTTGCCGAGCGGCGGCGCCTGCTCCGCGACGAACTCGATGTCAGGCTGCGCCTTCTTCATGTTCTCCTTGAACGCCGCTACTGCCGCCTGGCCGTACTCATAGTTGGGGTAGACCAGCGCCCAGCGCTTCTTGTGCAGCTTCACTGCCTCGCCGATCACCGAGGTAGCGAGCGCGTAGGTGCCGGAGCGCAGGCGATACGTGTAGCGGTTGCCGTTGTCCCAGACGACCTTGTCGCTCAGCGGCCCTGACGCCAGGAAGAAGACCTTCTTCTGCTTGGCGAAGTCGGTCAACGCGAGCCCGACGTGGGACAAGGTCACGCCGGCGAGGATGTCCACGTTCTCCCGCGCGAGGAGTTCTTCGGCTACGCGAACCGCATCGCCCGGGTTGGCGTTGTCGTCCCGGAACACTGTCTCAAGCTTCTTGCCGAGCACGCCGCCGGCCGCGTTGATCTCGTCCTGCGCCAGCTGCCAGCCCTGCTTGTAGGGCACCAGATTCTGCGGCAGCGCCTTGTAGCTGTTGATCTCGCCGATCTTGATCGTCCCTTGGGCGCCGGCCTGCGCACCGACGATGCAGATACTGGCAGCCACGACGCGTGCTGCGGCGGAAATGACGGATTTCATCGCGGGATCCTTTCGGGGGGGAATTCAGGACATGAAGCAGGACGTAAAGCAGAACGCTGCGCGGCTCAACGGTCTCCGGCAGCCATTTCCTCGACGATGCGCCGCATCTTGATGGACGATCCGTCCAGGCCGAGTTGGATGCGGTGCCACTGGCGCGGCTTGTCTTCGTTGCGCTGGATGGCTTCCAGCACGTGCTTGTCTTCATTGAAGGCGAGCCGCAGGTTGCTGCGCAGGCGCTCGTCGATGACGGGGTCCGAGGGTGAGTTCTTCAAGCAGAGCCAATGCTGCACACAAGTGCGTTGATCGACGGGCGTGATGAAGTGGCACGCGAACATCTGGATGCAGTCCTCGCGTTTGCCCTCGGGTGCACCGGTGCCGGTCTTCGCGGAGCCGAAGTCGATGACGGCGATGCTCGGCGCGTGATAGTGGTAGTAGTGCCAGCGGTCGACGTTCCCGCCGAAATCCTTCAGGCCTTCGAACAGTGGGATCAGCGGACCATCGATCACCCAGCGCCAGGTCACGACCTTGTTGCCCTGGCGCTCGTGCTGTACCCGCGTTTCCTCGCGGCCGGCGCTCGCCAAAGTGGTCTGATGCACATAGACGACGTGCGTCGGGTCGCACAGGTTGTCGGCCAGGCTCAGGTAGTTGGCCTGTACCAGCAGCGCATCGCCTTCAACCACGCTGTAGTGGGGGTCGTCGTACTCCGGCAGATGAAAGACCTGGCTGCGGTCGGCGCGCTCCGGGTCTCCCATCCACACCCAGACCATGCCCATGCTCTCCGCAGTCGGATAGCTGCGCACGTGAAAGCTGGGCGGTATGCGTGCCATCCCCGGCGCGGCGACGCACTGACCGGCGCAGTCGAAAGTGAGCCCGTGGTAGGCGCATTCGATGGCATTGCCGCGCAGCCGGCCGATCGACAGCGGTGCGAGCCGGTGCGGGCACGCGTCGTCCAGCGCGGCGACGATGCCGTCCTCGGTGCGATAGACGGCGAGATCCTCCTCGAGAACCCGACGCGCGACGATGTCGCGTCCGACGTCGCGAGACCATGCAAGGGGGTACCAGGCGTTGTAGGCGTAGGCGGTCATGTACTGTCCTCGAAATTTCTTCGGCAGGTCGCTGGACGGCAGTGATGTGCAGAAACCATGCCAGCGATAAGTAAGTCACTTCTACATTTTCATGGAGAGACTACTTAATTTCGGTGCATCGAGATACCGGGTTTGCACCGGGTTCGCACCAGACCGGGGCCGTGCACCGCCGGAGTTGCCGCCAAGCCGCTAGGCAATTGCGTCTAGACGTATCTGCGCACCTTGCCGGCCGGCTCGCGGCGAACTAATCTGATCATTGCGGGGCGGGCGTCTCCCGCCCAAGGAAGTTCGCCATGTATGAACGCATCCTCGTTGCCACCGACGGCTCCGATCTGTCGGAATTGGCCGTCCACGGCGCCATCGAGCTGGCCGTCCTCACGGGCGCGCAACTCACCGTCGTCAAGGTGGTTCACCACTACCCGGCCAGCTATTTCGAAGGCTCGCTCCTTCTGAGTCAGCCAGAAGTCTCCCGGCTGCGAGACGAGGCCGATGCCGAGGCGCAGCGCGTGGTCGACGCGGTCAAGCTCAAGGCCGAGGCGCGGGGCGTCAAGAGCGCGCGAGCCGTCGTGATGCAGTCGGAGCTGGTGTCCGAAGCCATCATCGAGTGCGCCCGCGTTCACGACTGCAATCTGATCGTGATGGCCTCGCACGGCCGGCGTGGAATCACGCGGGTGCTGATGGGCAGCGAAACGCTGCATGTGTTGACGCATTCGCACACGCCGGTGCTGATCCTGCGGCCCTAGCGTGGAGTCTGCGCGTCGCGCTGGCGATCTTCGCGCTTGATCGCAAGATAAGTGGCGAGGTCGATTTCGTGAAGTTGGGTCGGGTACTGCTCGACCGATTGGAACCAGCTGTTCAGGCGCTTTTGCTCGCGCTCCGGCCCGGGCACCGAAAGGCCGTCGAGGTAGGCATCAAGGGTGAAGAAATAGCGCATCGCGTTCCGCTCCACCAGCCCGCGCAGCCCCCGGATGTACTCGGGCGTGCCATCCGCTGTCTTGCCGACGACCGTGAATCCGACCTTGTTGCTGCCGAAGGTGGCGAGATAGGCCTGTGTGGCGAGCTTCGCCATCATGTTGTGGTCGTAGGCATACGCAAAGTGCAGGAAGGTCTGGTGCTCGCCGAGGGGAATGGCTTCGAGCAGGACGCGGTAGTGGCTGGTGCCCATGGGCCCTGACTCTGCGGAAAGGTCGACCAACAGATAGTCTCGCGAGTCGTGCACGACCCGATGCATGAATGACAGTTCGAAGGCCTGGTCGATGGGCTTGTCGTAGCTCGGCACAACGCTCAGCGTGACTGTCTCGCCGCCCGGCGTGCGAGCCGCTCGGCAGCGACGATTGTTGATGTGCAGCACCAGCATGTCGCACCACTGTGAAGACCGCTCCAGCGCGCGACGAACATCGTCGATGGAGTCATCGATGACGCCGTAGACGTCGCCTTGAAGGCCGCCGTCGGTTTCCTTCGAATCGAGGACGATCGGGCGTTTCAAGGGGCTGTTGGCCAGCTGGTCGCCGAGCCTGCGATGAAGTTCGCGCATGGCCTCTGCCGACCCCGCATCGAGCGCAGCGTGCGCGCCCATCGAGATGACACTGAGAAAGAGCCAAAGTCCGATGCGGAGAAGAATCGCTGCCGGCAGTTTGTTCATGGGCAACACCCTACAACAACCGCCGCGCCTTCGCCCCTCGATGCGCTTCTATCGCCCCTTGCGAATCGGCTTGCCGGCGGAAGGCTTCGGGCGCCCTGCCCCGGTATCGCGCGGCGGCAGCCCTGTGTGCTGCGTGAGGATGCGGCCCTTGGCAGGCTTCACTGGCGTCAATGCGACCGGCGTCGAGTTCTTGCGGCGCGCGCTCTGGTAGGTGCCGTCGGTCAGTGGCTGCCATGTCGGGATCAGGTGATGCTTGCCGTTGCCGATCAGGTCGGCGCGGCCCATGGCTTTCAAGGCTTCGCGCAGCAGCGGCCAGTTGTTGGCATCGTGATAGCGCAAGAACGCCTTGTGCAGGCGGCGGCGCTTGTCGCCGCGCACGATGTCGACCGTCTCGCTCTCGCGAGTGATCTTGCGCAGCGGATTCCTGTTGGTGTGATACATGGCCGTCGCGGTCGCCATGGGCGACGGATAGAAGGTCTGCACCTGGTCGGCACGGAAGCCGTTCTTCTTGAGCCAGACCGCGAGGTTCATCATGTCCTCGTCGCTTGTGCCCGGGTGCGCGGCAATGAAGTACGGGATCAGGTACTGCTTCTTGCCCGCCTCAGCGCTGAACTTCTCGAACATCTGCTTGAACTTGTCATAGCTGCCGATGCCGGGCTTCATCATCTTCGTGAGCGGACCTTGTTCGGTGTGCTCGGGCGCGATCTTGAGATAGCCGCCGACGTGATGTTGCACCAGTTCCTTGACGTATTCGGGCGACTGCACGGCCAAGTCATAGCGCAGGCCGGAGCCGATCAGGATCTTCTTGATGCCCCTGAGCGCACGCGCGCGGCGATAGATCTTGATCAGCGGATCGTGGTTGGTGTTCAGGTTCTGGCAGATGCCTGGGTATACGCAGCTCGGCTTGCGACAGGCCGCCTCGATCTCGGGCGACTTGCAGCCGATGCGGTACATGTTGGCCGTCGGGCCGCCGAGGTCGGAAATGGTGCCCGTGAAGCCCTTCACGCTGTCGCGGATCGCCTCGACTTCCTTGATGATCGAATCTTCCGAGCGGCTCTGGATGATGCGGCCTTCGTGCTCGGTGATCGAGCAGAAGGTGCAGCCGCCAAAGCAGCCACGCATGATGTTGACGCTGAAGCGGATCATTTCCCAGGCAGGGATCTTGGTCGCGCCGTCGTGGCTTCCATGCTCGTCGGCATAGCGCGGATGCGGACTGCGCGCGTAGGGCAGATCGAATACATGGTCCATCTCGGCCGTCGTCAGCGGGATCGGCGGCGGGTTGATCCACACGTCGCGTGCGGTGGTGCCTTCACCGTGAGCCTGCACCAGCGCGCGTGCGTTGCCGGGGTTGGTTTCAAGGTGCAGCACGCGGTTGGCATGGGCGTAGAGCACCGGATCGGCGCGTACCTGCTCGTACGAGGGCAACCTGATCACCGATCGGTCGCGCGGCGGAACCTTGACACGCGAGCGGCTCTGCAACGCGGGATTGGGGACGAAAGTCAGCGGCTTGATGGCCGGATTGACGGCCGTGTTGACCGAAACCGCCGCTTCGGCAGCCGCTGCCACGGCTTCGGCCTCGTCTTCCCTGGCACAGGTCGCGCCGTTGGCTTTGGCCTGTTCGGACACCATCAAGTAGGGATTGACGTGCGCCTCGACGCGGCCCGGCTCGTCGACGCTGGTCGAGTCGATCTCGAACCAACCTTCGGGCGTTTCGCGGCGGACGTAGGCGGTGCCGCGCACGTCGGTGATCTGGTGCACCGGCTCGCGCGCGGCGAGGCGATGGGCGATCTCGACGATGGCGCGCTCGGCATTGCCGTAGAGCAGCAGGTTGCACTTGGCGTCCACCACGATCGAGCGGCGAACCTTGTCCTGCCAGTAGTCGTAATGCGCGATGCGGCGCAGCGACCCTTCGATGCCGCCGAGAACGATCGGCACGTCGCTCCAGGCTTCCTTGCAGCGCTGCGAATAGACGATGGCCGCGCGGTCGGGCCGCTTGCCGCCCACGTCGCCAGGCGTGTAGGCGTCGTCGCTGCGGATTTTGCGATCGGCCGTGTAGCGATTGATCATCGAATCCATGTTGCCGGCCGTGACGCCGAAGAACAGGTTCGGCTTGCCGAGCACCTTGAAGGGATCCGCGCTTTGCCAGTCGGGCTGCGCAATGATGCCCACACGGAAGCCCTGAGCCTCCAGCATGCGGCCGATCACGGCCATGCCGAAGCTGGGATGGTCGACATAGGCGTCGCCGGTGACCACGATGATGTCGCAGCTGTCCCAGCCGAGGGCGTCCATTTCGGCGCGCGAAGTCGGCAGAAACTTGGCCGTGCCGAATCGTGCCGCCCAATATTTGCGGTAGCTGGTCAGCGGCTTGGCGGCGCGCGTGAAAAAGGAGACGTCGACGGGGGCATTCATCAGGGTATGGGCGGCGATGGGTGGCAATGCCGCCTTGGAGGCCTACGGGCCGGGTGGGCCCGTTGTGGGCAACCCGCGATTTTAGGGTTTCCGAGTAGGTTTGTCGCCTCAAAGGCAATGCGAACTGTCTGGTTCGAGCGAGGCATTTGATTGCTTTGGTCAAGTACTTTGATGACAATGGCAAGCATGTCGACCGAAACAATCTCTCCCGCATCGGCTCCCGCTTCGACTTCCTCCCTCGGTCACGAGGCAGCGGCGGTGAAGGCAATCCGCCAATTCAATCGCTTCTACACGCGTCGCATCGGCGTGCTCGACCCGTATCTGGACAGCGATCTTTCGTTGACCGACGTGCGCGTTCTCTACGAGTTGGCGCATCGCCAAACGCCTGTGGCCAGCGAAATTGGAAAAGACCTGCATTTGGATGGCGGCTATCTCAGCCGCATCCTGCGCCGCTTCGAGGCACGGGGCTGGCTCACGCGCGAGCCCCACGCGCGGGATGCTCGGCAAAGCCTTCTGCGGCTGACCGAGGCGGGCTACCGGGCGTTCGCGCCGCTGCAGCAGAAGTCCCGCGACGAAGCTGCCGCCCTGCTCGCACCGCTGGCCGCATCGGAGCGGCACAAGCTGATCGACGCGATGAGCACGGTCCAGGCGCTGCTCGATCCCGGCGCCGAGCCTCGTCCGCAACGCACGGTCGTGCTGCGCGACCCCGGTCCTGGCGACATCGGCTGGGTCGTCCAGCAGCACGGGGAAATCTACGCGCGCGAATACGGATGGAACAGCGATTTCGAAGCCCTCGTCGCCGAGATTGCCGGCCAGTTCCTGCGCAAGTTCCAGCCAGGCTGGGAACGCTGCTGGATCGCCGAACTGGACGGCGAGCGGGTGGGCGCCGTCTTTCTCGTTCGCAAATCGGCCGCGACCGCGCAGCTTCGCATGCTGATCCTGAGCCCCAAGGCGCGGGGCATGGGCCTTGGAGCCCGCCTGACGGACGAATGCATTGCCTTCGCGCGCAACAAGGGCTACAAGAAGATGGTTCTCTGGACCAACAGTTGCCTGACCGCCGCGCGCCGCATCTACGCAGCGCGCGGCTTCAAGCTCGTCAAGTCGGAGCCTTACGAAGGTTTCGGCCAGAAGCTTGTGGGCGAAACCTGGGAGCTCAAGCTGACTACTGCATGAACCAGCCGTGGCTCACGACCAGCGACTGGCCAGTGAGCGCGTTGGTTGGAAAAGCCGCAAACATCAGCGCGACGCGGGCGACGTCGTCGGTGGTGGTGAACTCGCCGTCCACCGTGTCCTTGAGCATCACGTTCTTCACGACCTGCTCTTCGGTGATGCCCAGCGTCTTTGCCTGCTCGGGGATCTGCTTTTCGACCAGCGGCGTGCGCACGAAACCCGGGCAGATCACATTGGCACGCACGCCATGCTTGGCGCCTTCCTTGGCCACGGTCTTTGCCAGCCCGATGAGGCCGTGCTTGGCGGTGACGTAGGGCGCCTTGAGCAGCGACGCCTCCTTCGAATGCACCGAACCCATGTAGATCACGCTGCCGCCACGGCCCTGCGCGTACATGTGCTTGAGGCAAGCCTTGGTGGTGAGAAAGGCGCCGTCGAGATGGATCGCCAGCATCTTCTTCCAGTCCGCGAAAGTGAATTCCTCCACCGGGTGGACGATCTGGATGCCCGCGTTGCTGATCAGGATGTCGATGCCGCCGAAAGCCTTCGCGGCCTCTTCGACGGACGCGTTGACCTGGTCTTCATTGGTGACGTCGACGCCAACGCCGATGGCTTGCGCGCCGGTCGCCTTGAGTTCGGCGGCGGTCGCGTCGGCGGCTTCCTTGTTGAGGTCGGCAATGACGATCTTTGCGCCTTCCTGGGCGAACACGATGGCGATTTCCTTGCCGATACCGCTGGCAGAACCAGTGATGAAAGCGACCTTGTCCTTGAGCTGCATGAAGTTTCCTTTGCTTGAAGGGGGATGAGTGAGAGGAGAGTGCAATCTGCGTGCCGCGACTTAAGGCAAACCTGATGGCGCGGCTATTGGCCAGCGGGAATCGTCGGCAGCTTCATCGGGCGGCGGACACGCCGAGCATTGGGGTCGGTCAGGTCGAAGGTGGTGACGCCATTGGTCTGAGACGCGCTCTGCAGCCATTCGGGGTGATCGAGCGTGTTGCGGATGTCGCGAAGACCGGCCTCCCAGTGCTCGTCGACTGACGCGCGCGAAAACTCGTAGTCCTTCGATTCGAGTTCATAGGGCTTGTCGCGGTAGATCAGGTGCACGATCTCGATGGGCTTGTGCGAGAGCTGGGCGCTGACCGAGGCCACGCTCGGGTCGTTGCGCAGCGCCGGCGGCAGCTTCTTGATCAGGTCCGCGATGGCCTGCTGCAGGTTCAAGTTCGACGCCAGCGCGTCGGTGTTCATGCGGGTGCGGCTCGAATAGGTGATGTCCTTCTGTCGCTCCAGCGTTTCGGCGATGGTGCCCGGCATGGCGCCGCGTGAGCAGAACAAGTCCACTTGCAGCACCAGCAGCGGCTCGCTGCGCGGATGGGTGTCCAGCACGTATTGCAGGGGCGTGTTGGAGACGATGCCGCCGTCCCAGTAGTCTTCGCCGTCGATGTGCACCGGCGCAAAGCCCGGAGGCAGCGCGCCGCTGGCCATGATGTGCTCCGGCCCGATGCGCTGCACTGTGTTGTCGAAGTAGATCGAATTGCCGGTGCGCACATTCACCGCGCCGACACTGAAGCGCACGGAGGGATGATTGATGCGGTCGAAATCCACCAGCCGTTCCAGGGTGGCCTTCAGCGGTGCGGTGTCGTAGTAGCTCGGCACCGGTGCGGCCAGCCCCAGAAGCAGCGCGGGCGTGCGGCGCGGCTCGAAGAAGCCGGGCACTCCGCACAGTGCCGTGGTGGCCGCGCTCCACTGGTTGAACGCGGACCGGTCGAAACACCATGCAGGCACGCGCTGCGCAGGGCCCGAAGAGACCAGGTTCCAGAACTCGCGCAGGCGCTGCACCCGCATCTCCGGGGCGTTGCCGGCGATCAGCGCGGCATTGACGGCCCCGATCGATACGCCGGCAACCCAGTCGAGCGCCCGATGTCGTTCGAAGACGCCGGCATACACGCCGGCTTGATAGGCGCCCAGCGCACCGCCTCCCTGCAGCACCAGCGCCTTCTTGACGCTGGCGATGTCGACTCGGGGAACGGTGGTGTGGGCGGTTGAAAGCGTCGTTTTCCGGGGGTCTCGCATCGCGCCATTGGACACCATGCGAGTGACGGCCGCCGGCTACATCTTCGGCAGCATCTGTCCGCGGATCTCCCCGCCCGGGTTTGCCGCGGTGTGCACGTTGGCATACCACCTCCCCGCCATGAGATCGGCGGCCTGCGCCGGTGTCAGGGTCGCTTGTCCCTCGATGGGGCTGGCCGTCGACGAGAAAGGCAGCACCACGGGCGCATTGGTGCCCGACGCAGCCGGTCCATGGAAGTGCGCCGCGGTGGCCGGACCGCTCAAGCCGTCGTACGTGATCTTGTACTTGAGGACGTTCGTCTCTTTGTTCAGCGACGCTTCAGCCAAGCCGCTGCCGCGCGTCATGTTCGGCGGCACTTCGCTGGCCGCATTCATCGCGCCGCTGAAGCTGGCGGTGTTGGACTTGGACATCATTCCGCAGCCTGCAAGGGCCGCGGTCGCCACGCCGGCCACGAGGGCCATGCGCAAGTTGGTGCCATATCGGTTCATGGAATCTCCAGCAGTTCGTGAATTCCCCAGCATAGGCAGCCTCGAGGCCGCACGCTGTCGGCCACCAACCCGTTTTGCGGATGGCAGTGGCATCATTTCCACACATGAACACCCTGCCCTCCTCACGAGAAGTCGTCGATTTCTGGACGCAAGCGGGCCCTGAACGCTGGTTCGCCAAGGACGAGGCCTTCGATGCCCAATTCAAATCGCGCTTCGAAGCGGCGCACGATGCCGCGGCGACCGGCGCGCTAGACGCGTGGGCCGCCCACGCCGAGGGCGCACTGGCGTTGCTGGTGCTGCTCGACCAGTTCCCGCGAAACGCCTGGCGCGACAGCGCACGCACGTATGCGACCGACGCCAAGGCGCTGGCGGTCGCATCGGCCGCCGTCGACGCCGGACTGGACCGCCAGGTTGACCCGGCGCTCCGGCGCTTCTTCTATCTGCCGTTCATGCACGCCGAATCACTGGCCCAGCAGGAGCGATCGGTCGCCCTCAACGCCGAACTCGACGCCGATACACGGCGTTTTGCGGCGCATCATCGCGAGATCATCGCGCGCTTCGGGCGCTTTCCGCATCGCAATGCGGTCTTGAAGCGAGACACCACGCCTGAGGAACGCGAGTTCCTCGATGCGGGGGGCTTCAAGGGTTAGGCTTGAACGCGGCCGGCTGATCGGGACGCGTTGGTGAAGCCTGTGCACCCGGGCGAGGCGAGTGCTTCAACGATCCGTATTCATGGGCATACACCCAGGTGAACTCGACACCCAGCAAGAAGATTTGCGCCGAGTAGTAGACCCACACCAGCACCACCACCAGCGACCCGGCCGCGCCGTAGCCCGAGGCGATGCCGGTCTTGCCGATGTAAAGGCCGATCAAGTATTTGCCGACCGTGAACAGCACCGCCGTCACCGCGGCGCCGATCCACACGTCGCGCCATTGCACCCTCACGCGCGGCATGATCTTGAAGATCATCGCGAACCCGACGGTCACGATCACGAAGCCCAGTACCGAATTGACCTCCTGAGCGATCACGGCCCAGCCTCCAAAGAAGGGGGCCCACCATTCGCCGAGCGCCGCCAGCGCCGCATTGACGATCAAGGACACCATCAGCAGGAAGCCGATGCCCATGATCATGCTGAATGAGAGCAGCCTCGCGCGCAACAAATCGATGATGCCGTTGTTGGTCAGTCGCGCGGGCGCTCGCCAGATGCGGTCGAAGGCATCCTGAAGCTCGCCGAACACCGTCGTCGCGCCCACGACCAGCAGCGCCAGGCCGACCACGGTCGCGACGATGCCCTGTCTTGGCTTGTTGAGGGCTTCAAGCATTCCCTGCACGGCGCGCGCGCCGTCTGCGCCCATGAGGCCGGAGATCTGCTCGAAGATTTCGCCGCGTGCCTCGTCGCGCCCGAACACCAGGCCCACGACAGAGATCACGATCAGGATCAGCGGCGCCACGGAGAACACCGTGTAGTAGGCCAACGCCGCACCCATGCTCGGAGCGTAGTCGGCGCGCCACGAGGCGAAGGTTTGCTTGCAGAGATCCAAAAGCGCGCGGACGGCATTCATGCGCGGAGTTTCGCAGCATGCCGCGGCTTCGCAAGTCGGACGGCGTGCTGTGCGCGCCATGCAGCGGCCTACGATAATCGGCCGCAATGCATCCGCCCCTTCACAGCGCGGCGTCGGACACCGACCGACCGCGTCCCAAGTCCCCCCGAGATCTGTTCCTTTCATTCACCTGGCTGGCGCTCCAGGGATTCGGCGGTGTGCTGGCCGTGGTCCAGCGAGAGGTCGTCGAAAAGAAGCAATGGCTGACGCCTGACGAGTTCCTCGAAGACTGGGCGGTCGCGCAGGTCCTGCCGGGCCCGAACGTCATCAATCTCGCGCTCATGATCGGCGACCGCGCCTTCGGACTGCGTGGCGCGATGGCGGCGCTGGCCGGCATGCTGGCCGTGCCGCTTTGCGTGATCCTCGTGCTCGCGGTGCTCTATGCCCAATACGCCGCCAACCCACTGGTGGCCGGCGCGCTGCGCGGCATGGGGGCAGTGGCCGGCGGGCTGATCGCGGCAACGGGCATCAAGCTGATCCCGCCGCTTCGCAGGCACCCGCTGGGCTTCACCGCATGCCTCGTCATCGTCGCGCTGGTGTTCTCCGCCATCGCGCTGGGCCGGGTTCCGCTCGGATGGGTGTTGCTGGTCGTGGGCGGCACCGCCTGCGTCCGCACGTGGCGAAGGATCGCGCCATGACGGTCGTGATGAACTGGCACGACTGGCTGTCGCTCTTCGGTCAATACCTCCTGCTTTCGCTGCTGTCGATCAGCGGTGCCATCACCACCGTGCCCGACATGCACCGTTATCTCGTCGGCCAGCACGGCCTCCTGACCGATGCACAGTTCACTTCGTCGATCGCCATCGCCCAGGCGGCGCCGGGACCCAACGTGCTGTTCGTGGCGCTCATGGGCTGGAACGTGGGCCTCAATGCGGGCGGCGGCATCGGCGCGGGACCGCAGGCCTGGCTGCTCGGCTTGCTCGGATTGGCGGTGACGATGATCGGCATCATGCTGCCCAGCACCACGCTCACCTACTTCGCCACGCGCTGGGGCCATCGCAATCGCCAAAGGCGCGAAGTGCGTGCTTTCAAGCAAGGCATGGCGCCGGTGGTGGTGGGCCTGCTGATCGCCACCGGCTGGGTGCTGGCAACAGGTAACCACACCGGCAGCGCGCCTGCATGGCATCTGTGGCTGCTCACGGCCGCAGCGGCCTTTATCGTATGGCGCACGCGCTTCCATTTGCTGTGGCTGCTCGGTGCCGGTGCCATCCTCGGCGCCGTCGGCTTCGTCTGACCCTCCGACCTTACGGAAAACATCCATGCAACTTCGACCCCTCGGCCGTTCCGGCCTGCAAGTCTCGCCCCTGGCCTTCGGCGGCAACGTCTTCGGCTGGACCGTCGATGAAACCCTGTCGTTCCGCCTGCTCGATGCATGGCTGGACGCCGGCTTCAACTTCATCGACACCGCCGACGTCTATTCAAGCTGGGTGCCCGGCCACAGCGGCGGCGAATCCGAAACCATCATCGGCAAGTGGCTGCGGCAGACCGGCAAGCGCAACCGGGTGGTGCTGGCGACCAAGGTCGGCAAGCCGATGGGCGAAGGCAAGAAGGGGTTGGCTCCCGCTTACATCAAGGAAGCCGTCGACGCTTCGCTCAAGCGCCTGAAGACCGATCACATCGACCTGTACCAGTCGCATGACGATGATCCTGAAACACCGCTGTCCGACACGGCCGAGGCTTTTGCCGCACTCATCAAGGCAGGAAAGGTGCGAGCGATTGGCGCATCGAACTTCACCGCCCCCCGGCTGGCCGAGGCGCTGGACGTGGCCGAAAAGCAGGGGCTGCCGCGCTATGAGAGCCTTCAGCCGCTCTATAACCTGTATGACCGCGCCGTCTTCGAGAAAGACCTGGAGCCGCTGTGCGTCGAGCGCGGCATCGGCGTGATCAACTTCTACGCGCTTGCGGCCGGCTTTCTCACGGGCAAATACCGCAGTGAGGCCGATGCGGCGAAGAGCGCACGCGGTGGCAACACGACCAAAAAGTACCTGAATCCGCGCGGCCTGCGCATTCTGGATGCGCTCGACAAGGCAGCCAAGGCCACCGACGCAACCCAGGGGCAGGTGGCAATCGCATGGCAAATTGCCCGACCCTCGATCACCGCACCCATCGCGAGTGCCACTTCGGTCAAGCAGCTGGACGAACTGACCGCCGCTGCCAACCTCCAGCTGCCGCCGGAAATCATCGCCGCGCTCGACGCAGCCAGCGCGGAAGCTTGAGGATGAGTTCGACCGATCCGCTCGCCCCGCCCTCTCTCGAATACTTCGCTGACCTGCAAGTCGAAGTCGGCGTGCCGCAAGTGCTGAGCACCGGGCCGCGCGGCATGCGGCGGCTGGTGCCGATCACGGGGGGCACGGCTAAGGGCAATGGCTGGACGGCGCGGGTGTTGCCGGGCGGCACGGATCTCCAGCTGATCGTGAGCGACACGTTGTCCGAACTCGATGCGCGTTACGGCCTCGAGACAGACGCCGGTGACTTGATCTACGTGCAGAACCACGCCGTGCGCGCCGCGCCGGCCAAGGTCATGGCCAAGCTCCTGCGCGGCGAGCCGGTCAATCCGGCGCAGATCTACTTCCGCTGCAGCCCGCGGATGGAGACCGCCTCGCCCGCGCTGAAATGGATCGGCGAACGCATGTTCGTCGGCGTCGGCGTGCGGCACCCGGCCCAGGTGGTGATGCGCTTCTTCACGCTCGTGTAGGGCGTGGGCCGACACCCGTTCGGGTGCTCGTCGCCACTCTTGAATTCGCTTTCGGCGCTCCTAATTTCGTCTCGGAAGCGCCGGAGGCGTCTCCGGCGCTCTATTCAACCGAATGGAGGTATTCGCCATGTATCGATCCTTGTTCCCGCGCGACATCTTCGCCGAGATGGATCGCCTGCAACGCGAAATGCAGCAGGCTTTCGATCTGTCTCCCACCATCCGCGGCATCGGCCGCAGCGGCTTTCCGGCCCTCAATGTGGGCGGCACGCCCCAATCGGTCGAAATCTATGCCTTTGCACCCGGCATCGATCCGTCCACGCTTGAAGTCAATCTCGACCGCGGCCTGTTGACCATCGCCGGCAAGCGCGAGAGCCGACTGCCCGACAACGAGCAATCGAGCGTGCACATCAACGAGCGCTTCGCAGGCAGCTTCCGCCGCGTGCTGACCCTGACGGACGATGCCGATCCCGACGCTGTGGACGCGAAGTACACCGACGGCATGCTGCACATCTCCATCAAGCGCCGCGCCTCCGCGCAGCCGCGACGCATCGCCATCCAGTGACAGAAGGAGCTACGACCATGAACGACATCGACACCGTGAAGTCCGATTCCGGCAAGGCCATGGCCCGCAAGGACGAAGCGAACTATGCCGACGCGGCGCTCACGCCGCCCGTGGACGTGATCGAGGATGCGAGCGGCATCACGCTCTACGCCGACTTGCCGGGCGTTTCGAGAGACAAGCTGCACCTGCAAGTGGAGGCCGACACGCTCACCATCGATGCCGAATCGGCGCTGACCGTGCCCGAGGGCTTGCAGTCGCACCACACGGAAGTCGGCCTCGGCCGCTTTCACCGCCGCTTCACGCTGAGCAAGGAGCTGGACACGCAGAAGGTCACCGCGGAACTGGCGCAAGGCGTGCTGACGCTGCGCATTCCGAAGGCGGAGCATGCACAACCGCGACGCATCGACGTGAAAGTCGCCTGAGCCGCCTGAACGCCTGTAGACGTTGGAAAAGCGCGCGGGTCGAGAGTCCTGCGCGCTTTTTTTCTTCTACTCACGCAGTCCGGCGAGCAGGCGCTGATAGTCGGCATTGCTGCGCAGCAATTCACGTCCGGTCTGGATCAAGCGCGCCACCTGTTCCTTGTCCAGCACGAAGCTGGTCGGGATCTCATTCAGGAAACGGCGCAGTTGCACGTTCGGCACGTCTTCGAAGCTCAGCGGGATGAAATACGAACTCACCGGTCGCTGGGGCGTCGAGAGATCGCGCGTCCATTCAATCAGGCTTTGCCGCGTCTGCTCGAGGGTCGCCACGTTGTAGCGATGCAATTGCACGTTGGTCACGGCGTTCATCGTCTGCTCGAAGGTCGGCGCCCGGCTGGTCTCTCCGATGCCACCGACGGCATCGGCCGCAGCATTGACGGAAATGATGGCGAGGCGTCGCGGCGTTGCCATGCCTTGCGACTGGATGTACTTCTCCGCACCGCCTGCCAGGTCCACCGCCGCCAGCAACGCGCGCAGACCCAGGTTGTCGGTGATGCCGCCGTCCACCAGTTGCGCGTATTTGTGGGCCACCTTGTTCCGGTAGGAGAGGTCGTCGTGTACGACCATGGTCAGGTAGTCGCTATCCCGATCCCGTGCCTGCGCGGCCGCCAACCACGGGGGGATTCCCGGGGCACAGCCGCTGTAGTTCTCCAGCACCACGGGCCCGAACAGCACAGGCACGGCACTGGACGCAGCAACCGCGCGCGCCAGCGGAAACTTCGTCAGGTCCGAACACATCAGGTCGAAATATTCCTGGACAAAGGAAAAGCGGCCACCCGAACTCAGGTCGGAACTGTTGATGAGGATCATCGGGCCGTCACCCTTGATCAGGTCGCCGAAGGTTGCGTTGCCGAAAAGCGTCTGTTGGTAGTAGGTCACCGCCATTTCGGTGCGGCCTTGATTGCTGAACCAGCGGGCGGGATCCATGAACCCGCGCACCAGTGCGCCCTCGACGTCGCTGCGCAGAAACCGATCTTCATAGTCCGCGAAGATGCGATTGCCATAGAGGCCGTAGTAGGCCGACGTAAAGCTGCCGCCCGAAACCGAACTGATGACGGTGATGGCGTCCAGCAGGCTCTGGTCCTTGCCGTTCATCCGCACTCGCGTGTCGCGCAGTTCCTGCAAGACGCCATAGGACAACGCCGCGGCGCGCGTGCCGCCGCCCGAGAAGGCAACGGCCAGCATCAATTCGGAGGAGTGAAGGCGCGGATTCTTGGCGAATCCACTCAAGGCATAGACGGGGCTCGGGTCGGCCGGATTGAGCGGCACGTTCTGGACCACACCATAGGTCGTACAGGCGCCGAGGGCCAGCAGCATGACCATTGCCATGCCCATCTCAAGGGACGGCAGCAATGCTCGCCGAAAGCAACCTTGCAATGGGACCATCATCGTGCTCGCTGACCGCAGTGGTAGAGCCCGCGATTCTCAAAGAAAAGTGGCAGGCTTGCCATCCCGAAAAAAGGGCAAAATATTTTGGCCGAGTTTCCTTCTTGCTCAAGGAGCCACATGAAGAGACCAGTTCTTGCGATCCTGCTCTGTGCCACATCTTTCGGCGCCTTGGCGTTCGATGACTTCGAAGGCACCTACGCGAGCGGACCCGTCAGTATCGAATGGCGTGCGGGCGGGCGCCTGGGGAACGAATTCGTGTCGAGCCTCTGTCCGGACAAGAAATTCAGGCCCCGTACTCACGCCAGTCACTCGAAAAAGGGCAAGGACAAGGGCAAGGACTACACCATCGAATCCGACTTCCAGTTCACGAAGCTCGAAGTGACCGGAGCCAGCAAATGCCTGCCGAAGGGCACCTACCAGCGCGTCGGGCCATGAGAGAGTCCCATGCGCACCGCTTTTCTCGCTGTCCTTGCCGCGACGACCATTGCCGCGGGATGCGGTGGAAGCAACACCGCGTCAAACGTTGATTCGCCAGGCGCCAAAGAGGCCGGCAAGACCAAGGCGCTGGAGGCAGGCGCCGCCGCCATGCAGGACAGGCCGCCGATCGAAGCGATCAACACCTACCTAGACGGATTTCACTTCTACAACGGAAATCCGCAGGGCCAGATGGAGGCCCATCACTACTGCACGATCCTCAATGATGAGTTGATCCAGTGCGTAATCTATGACGGCAACGTCAAGGACGCAAAGATCATGGGGGTCGAATACATCATCAGCGAGCGGCTTTTCAAGACCCTCCCGGCTGAGGAAAAGTCCCTTTGGCACAGCCACGTCCATGAAGTGAAGTCAGGCCAGCTCATCGCTCCCGGGATTCCGCAGGCTGCGGAGCACGAACTGATGAAGAAGATCATCAGCACCTACGGCAAGACCTGGCATACCTGGCACACGGACCGCCACAAGGAACTGCCGCTTGGTGTGCCGCAGCTCATGATGGGATTCACTGCCGACGGGCAGACGAACGCTGACATGGTCGCGGGGCGTGACAAGCGTTTCGGCATCGACAGCGCGGAGAAGAAGAAAGACCGTGAATCGATCGGTGCGCCCGAGATTGCCGAAGGCGCCGGCGCCTGGCAGCAGGGCAAGGTCATGCAAATTGCCGATCCGACGGGCCAGGAGCACGCCAGTCCTGAAGGTGCGCAGAACAATCCGGGTGCGACCGTCAGCCGGCCCGCCAAATAGCTGGCGTTGCCGGATCAGGCATCGAAGCGGTAGAAGGCTTGTGGGTTGTGGACCAACAGGCGCTCTCGCAATGCCTTTTCAGGCGCGATCTGCGACAGCGCGTCGACCAGCACGCCGTCGTCCGGCACATGATCGTGCAGCGGATGCGGCCAGTCGGTGCCCCAGAAGCAGCGATCCGGAAAGTCATGCACGAGCGCGCGGGCGATGGCGATGCCGTCGGTGTAGCCGAGTTCGCGCGAAATGCGCGAAATGCGGTCGATGCCGCTGACCTTGACGCGGAACAGCGGGTTCTTCATCAGCGTGTGGAGCGCAACGAAGTCGGCGTGCGCCGTTCCCGCAGAGGCATCGACGCGCGCCATGTGGTCGACCACGACGGGAACTGCACTTTCCGCAAGCGGCGCCTCCAACGCATGAATTAGCCCGCGATCGAAATGCACCTGCAGGTGCATACCCAGAGGCGCCAGCCGATGAGTGAAATCAACGACACGCCGGGCATCGAAATCGTCCTGCGAATCCTTGGTGAAATTGAAGCGCACGCCCCTGAAGCCCGCATCGGCAAGCCGCGAAAGCTCTTCATCGTCCACATCGAGCGGCAGCAGGGCCACGCCCAGGTAGCGTCCGCCGCCCGCCGCGATCGCGTCTTCGACCACGCGGTTGTCATGGCCGTGGCACAGCGACTGCACGATGACGCAGCGATCGACACCAAGGCGGCGATGCAACGCGAACAGCGTCTCCTTGGGCGCATCGGCCGGCGTGAAGCTGCGGCGCGCCGCAAACGGGAAGCGCGCTGCCGGGCCGAACACGTGCACATGCGCGTCACAAGCGCCAGGCGGCAGGCGCAGCTTCGGCGTGGAAGGCTCGGGGTTGTACGTGAGCGTCGGCTGCACGGATTGCTGGGAGAAAAGCGTCAGACGAGCCGCTGGCGCATGGCCTCGTAGAGACACACGCCGCTTGCGACCGACACATTGAGGCTCTCGACCGTGCCCGCCATCGGAATGCTGACCAGCTCGTCGCAGGTCTTGCGCGTGAGCTGTCGCATGCCCTCGCCTTCGGCGCCCAGCACCATCGCGAGCGGACGCTTCAAGTCGCACTGGTAGAGCGTGCCGGGGGCATCGTCGCTCGTGCCTACGCACCAGATGTTGCGTTCCTTGAGTTCGCCCAGGGTTCGCGCAAGATTGGTCACCATGAAGTACGGCACCGTCTCGGCCGCACCGCTCGCAACCTTGGCGACGGTGGCGTTGATGCCGGCTGCATGGTCCTTCGGAGCAATCACCGCGTGGGCGCCCGCGCCGTCTGCAACGCGCAGGCAGGCACCCAGGTTATGGGGGTCGGTCACGCCGTCGAGCACCAGCAGCAGCGGCATGGTGCCGGCGGCTTCGAGGCCTTCGAGCAGTTCGTCCAGCGAATGCGTCTGGGCGACCGGCTCCACGCGCGCGGCCACGCCCTGGTGGCCGTGGCTGCCGGCCAGCTTTGAAAGGCGCAGACCGTCAGCCTCGATCAGCCGCACGCCGGCTTCCTGCGCGCGCGCGATGAACTGCCGCATTCGCGCGTCGCGCCGGCTTGCATCGAAGAGCACCTCGATCACCGACTTGGGTGCGGTCTTGATGCGCACGCCCACGGCATGAAAGCCGAAGATCACTTTGGGAGAAGACATCGGGCGATTATCGAGCCGCCAACGACGTGCGCTCGGGCGCGTGTCCGTCGAGCGCCACGCGGCCTGCCTCGATGGTGATCCGCCGTTCGCAACGATCGGCGATGCTGCGGTCATGCGTGACGAGCACCAGCGTCGTGCCGAGTTCGCGATTGAGATCGAACATCAGCTTCATGACTTGCTCGCCCGTCGCAAAGTCGAGGCTCCCCGTGGGCTCGTCGGCCAGCAGCAATGCCGGCTGCACGACAAACGCACGGGCGAGCGCCACGCGCTGCTGTTCGCCGCCGGACAGCACCTTGGGGTAGTGGCCCAGCCGCTGGCCGAGACCGACCCTGCCGAGCATTTCGGTCGCGGCCTTGCGGGCGTCCTTGCGGTCGGCGAGTTCGAGTGGCAGCATCACGTTCTCGAGCGCGCTCAGGTTGCCGAGCAGCTGGAAACTCTGGAACACGAACCCGACCTTCTGGGCGCGCAGGGCCGCACGATCGTCTTCGTCGATGGCGAAAAGATCCTCCCCGGCCAGCTTCACGGTGCCACGGGTGGGCGTGTCCAGGCCCGCGACGATCGACAGCAGCGTGCTCTTGCCCGAACCCGACGCGCCGACGATGGCGGCAGTCTCCTTCGCGCCCAGCGTGAAATCGATGTCCTGCAGAATGTCCAGCGTTCCGGTTGAATCGGTGACTGACTTGTAGACATGTTCGACCGCAACAATTGCTTCGGGTGGACCATCGGTTCGGATTGAGGACATTGAAAGGATTTCGCGAAGTGAATCGACGTCACTTTATCTTGAGCGGCACGCTGGCCGGCACTGCGGGGGCATCCCTGTCGCTCGAAGCGCTGGCCGCGACGGGCAAACAACCCGTGATCCTGGTGGTCGGCGACTCGCTTTCTGCGGAATACGGACTCAAGCGTGGCGATGGCTGGGTGCCGCTGATGGAGAAGCGCCTGGCCGAGCAGAAGATTCCCGCCACGGTGATCAACGCCAGCATCAGCGGCGACACGACCTCGGGCGGCCGCGCCAGGTTGCCGGGGCTGCTCGCTCAGCACCAACCCACGCTCGTGGTGCTGGAACTGGGCGCCAACGATGCGCTGCGGGGGCTGCCGCTCGCAAGCACTGAAGACAACCTGCTGCAGATGACCAAGGCCGCGCAGGCCACCGGCGCGCAGGTGCTGATCGTGGGCATCCAGGTGCCGCCCAACTATGGCAGCGACTACACGCGGCGCTTCGAGGCGATCTTCACGAAGATCGCCAGCGCAACGAAGGCACCCATCGTGCCCTTCCTGCTGAAAGGGGTGGCGGACAGTCCCGACGCGGCCATGCTGTTCCAGGCGGACCGCATTCATCCGACAGCGGTTGCGCAGCCCCGCATGCTCGACAACGTGTGGACGCCCTTGCGGAAGATGCTGCCGAAGTAAACGAAAAAGCAAGAAAGCCGCCGCGGGCGCTTGCCTGCGGCGGCTTTCTGTTGGGTGGTGGCAATCGACTCAGCCGTTCTTGGTGGGCAGTTCGGGAATGGTCGGTGGGTCGCGTTCAAGCGAGGCCACGTCGGTTTCCGGATCACCCGGGGCCAACCCATCGCTGCTGGGCGAAAGCTTGCGGCTGGCTTTTTCCCTTGCCTTTTCTTCCTTCTTCTTTTTCTTTGCCAGTTCCTTCTGGCGCTTTTCATAGCCATAGTTGGGTGTTGCCACTGCTTCTCCTTCGGGCGAGGCAGTCAGGTTGACTGCGCTTGATCGGACTGTACGCGATATCCGCGCCGGTTCAGAGTGCCCCGAGAGCCTGTTCCAGGTCGGCGCGCAGGTCTTCGACGTCCTCCAGGCCGATGGAGAAGCGCACCAGTGTTCCCTTGTGCGGCCACGGCGCAACCGCGGGATCGCGCATCAGGCCGATGTCGTACGGCACCACCAGGCTGATGGGGCCTCCCCACGAGTAGCCGAGCCGGAAAAGTGCCAGGCTGTCGCAAAAGCGATCGATCTGTTCCGTGCCGTAGCGTGCATCGAAAACCACCGAAAACAGGCCGGCCGCGAGGTCGGATGCACCGCAGAGGCGCAGCCAATGCTCGTGCCCTGGCGAGCCTTCGAGGGCAGGATGCAGCACCTGCACGATCTCGGCACGGTCTTGGAACCAGCGGGCCAACTCTCTCGCGCTGCGGTCGTGAGCTGCATAGCGCAATGCAATGCTCGGGAGCGATCGCAGCAGCGTCTCGACGTCGCCGACGCCGATGCCGATGCCCATCCGCATGTGGGTCAGCTTGAGCGCCCTGTGCAGGCGCTCGTCGCGGGTGATCACGCTGCCCATCAGCACGTCGCCGCCACCGCTCGGATATTTGGTAAGCGCATGCACGGAAATGTCGACGCCCTGTCCGCTGCCGTTGAAGTCGAAGGGCGCGAAGGCGAGTCCGGCGCCCCAGGTGTTGTCGAGCGCGACATCGATCCCGCGCGCACGGCAGACGCCGGCCAGGGCCGGCAAATCGGGGAATTCCATCGTGACCGAGCCGGCCGCCTCCACCCATACGAGCTTGGTGCGGTTGGACAACTTGGCCGCGAGGTCCGCCGGATTCATCGCGTCGTAGAGCTTGTGGGTGATGCCGAAATTGGCGAGTTCGCCATTCGCGAGCGCCTTGTTCGGGCCGTAGGCGTTGTCCGGGATGAGCACCTCGTCGCCGGTCTTCAGAAGCGCAAAGCACACCAGCGAGATCGCCGCGAGCCCGCTCGGGAGCAGCAGGCATTCGGTGCCGCCTTCGAGAGCGGCAAGACGCTCTTCGAGAGTGAAGGTGGTCGGCGTGCCGTGCAGACCGTAGGTGTAGCCGGCCTTGGTCTTCCAGTCGCGCGCGCGCATGGCGGCGACATCGGCAAAGAACACAGTCGACGCCTTGTAGACACCCGCTTGCGGCGCCGCGAAATTCGCGGGCGGGATGTACGGATGGTGGATCAGGTCGGTGATGGGCTTTCGCATCCCGCCATGCTAGTCGACTGGGTCAGGCTGCGCACGACCCAGCTGCGCGTGGCTAACATCGTCCCTTTGTCCACTGAAGCCAGCATCCGCATGACCCGTGTCGCGACTGTCCTCTTGAGCGCCCGCGCGGCCCTGCAACGCGCCTTCGGCGTCACCGCCTGGCAGTCCATGCTCCTGTGGTCCATCGTGGCCGGACTACTGGGCGCGCTCGCCACCGAACTCTTCCGCGCGGCCTTCTACGGTCTGGAACTTCTGCTGCTCGGGCAGAGCGGCGGGCTGGTGAAGATCGCGCACAGCCTGCCCTGGTGGGCGCGCATCCTCACGCCCACCGCCGGCGGCCTCGTCGCTGGGCTGCTGCTGGTCTGGGCGCGTCGAGCGGCGGTGCAGAAGTCGACCTCCGATTACATGGAGGCCATCGTCCTGGGAGATGGGCGCATCCCGGCAAGACAAACCTTGACGCGCAGCGCGTCATCGCTGGTCAGCATCGCCAGCGGCGGATCGATTGGTCGTGAAGGATCGATGGTCCAGCTTGCCGCCCTGAGCGCGTCTCTCCTGGGCAGCGCCTTGCGGCTCCCGGTGGAGCGGTTGCGGCTGCTGGTCGCCTGCGGCGCTGCGGCGGGGCTCACGGCCGCCTACAGCGCGCCGATCGCCGGCGCTTTCTTCGTGGCCGAGATCGTCCTGGGCTCGATTGCCATGGAAAGCGTTGGCCCGATCATCATTGCATCGGTGGTTGCCAACATCACGATGCGGGCGCTGCCGGGCTATCAAGCTCCGTACGAAATGCCGCCCTTCCCCCTCGTCCATGGCGCGGAGGTGTTGCTCTTCGCGCTGCTGGGCGTGCTTCTCGGCTTTGCCTCCGTCGGCTTCCTGCGTTCGCTCGGCGCATCGCGTGCGCTCTTTGCGCGCCTGCCCATGGCGCTGCCCTGGCGGATGGCGCTGGGCGGCCTTGTCGTGGGGCTGATTTCGGTGCCATTGCCGGAGGCTTGGGGCAATGGCTACAGCGTGGTCAACGCGGTGCTGCACTCGCCTTGGCCCTGGGTCACGATCGCGCTGGTGCTGGCGGGCAAGACGATCGCAACCTTGGCGACGGCAGGCTCCGGCGCGGTCGGCGGCGTGTTCACACCGTCACTGTTTGTCGGCTGCATGATCGGCGCGCTTTTCGGCCAAGCCGCCCACGCGCTTTGGCCGCTTGCCACTTCGGCACCTTTTGCCTACGCGATCGTCGGCATGGGCGCGTTCCTGGCGGCGGCCAGCCAGGCTCCCCTGATGGCGATCCTGATGATCTTCGAGATGACGCTGAGCTACCAGGTGATGTTGCCGTTGATGGCCGCCAGCGTCATTGCGTACTTCGTGGCCCGCTCGGCCGATGCCGGCTCCATGTACGAGATCACCGTGCATCGCCGCGAGCAGCACGACGAACAGCTTCGGCTGCGCGCCCTGTGCGCACGCGATCTGGTCGAGCCTGCTGATACAGTCATCAGCCCGGATGCGGACCGGGAAACGATGAGTCGTCTGTTTCTGCAATACCCGGTCAAGTATCTCTATGTCGTCGACGTGGAGCAGCGCTATCTCGGGGTCGTCCCCTTGTCGGCGCTGGGAGCGTTGCCCGAGAGCCAGGCGAACCGACAGCCACGCGCGGCAGACTTGCTGTCGGAGTCGATCCAGGCGATCACTGCGGACATGGGCCTGAGCGCTTCTCTCGAACGCTTTCTGCAGCACCGCGGCGAGCGGCTGCCGGTGATCGAGAGCGAGGAACGACCCGTGCTGCTCGGCGTGGTGACGAAGAGCGCCCTGCTGTCGACCTACGTGCGACTGAGCGGCTAGCCGCCAGGAGACCTTGGCCGGTCAGACCGACCACTTCTCCATCAGCTTCTCGGCGCCCATGGAGTCGTAGCCTTCGAAGGGCTGGTGAATCCAGGGATTCGTGTGCAGGAATTCGACCGAATAGTCGGGCGTGAAGGTCGACAGCGCCTTGGTCCAGAGCACGGCGCTTCGCAGTTCGGTGATGGGCTTGTAGCTGCTCTTGAGCATTTCAACCACGGCATGCAGCGTGTGGCCCGAATCCGCAAGGTCGTCGACCAGCAGCACCTTGCCGGCGATCTCGCCCTTGGGCGTCGTGATGTAGCGAGCAATGTCGAGATGGCCCTGGATGGTGCCGGCGTCCGCGCGATAGGAACTGGTCGACATGATCGCCAGCGGCTTGTCGAAGATGCGCGACAGCACATCGCCGGGGCGCATGCCGCCGCGAGCAAGGCACAGGATGGTGTCGAACTGCCAGCCCGACTGGTACACCTTGATCGCGAGCTTCTCGATCAGGTTGTGATACTCGTCATAGCTCACGTAAAGGTGTTTGCCGTCTTCGGTCAACATGAAAATCGTCTCCTGCGGGTGGGTCAATCAGCCAGATAGGGATGGCGCATCATGATCGTGTGATCGCGATCGGGACTCGTCGACACCATGTGGATTGGCACGCCCGTGACCTGCTCGATGCGCTGCAAGTACAGCCGCGCGTTGATCGGCAGCTTGTCGTATTGCGTCACGCCCACCGTGCTTTCGCTCCAGCCTTCGAGCTTTTCATAGACCGGTGTGCAGCGTTCGATCTCGTCGGCGCCCATCGGCAGGATGTCCGTGTATTCGCCGTCCAGCTCATAGCCGGTGCACAGCTGCAATTCTTCCAGCCCGTCCAGCACATCGAGCTTGGTGATGCAGAGTCCGCTCAGGCCGTTGACCTGCGCCGAGCGCTTCAGCAGCGCCGCGTCGAACCAGCCGCAGCGACGGCTGCGTCCGGTGGTCACACCTCTTTCGGCCCCGACCGTGCTCAGGTGGTAGCCCACCGTGCCGGGCTTTTCCCAGTCGAGTTCGGTGGGGAACGGCCCACCGCCAACGCGCGTGCAATAGGCCTTGGTGATGCCGAGCACGTAGTGCAGCATGCCCGGCCCGACGCCCGAACCTGCGGCCGCGTTGCCCGCCACGCAGTTGCTCGAGGTGACGTAGGGATAGGTGCCGTGGTCGACGTCGAGCAGCGTGCCTTGCGCGCCTTCGAACAGCAGATTGGCCCCCGCCTTGTTCGCGTCGTTGAGTTCGCGCGACACGTCCGCCATCATCGGCTTGAGGAGTTCGGCATGGCGCATGGCTTCGTCATAGACCACGTCGAAGTCGATGGCGGAAGCACCGAGCACCTGGGTCAGCACATGGTTGTGCAGGTCAAGCAGAACGCGCAGCTTGGTGGCGAAACGATCAGGATGCTTCAGGTCCTGCACACGCAAGGCGCGACGGGCGATCTTGTCTTCATAGGCGGGGCCGATGCCCCGGCCGGTCGTGCCGATCTTCTCGATGCCGCCCTTCTCGCGATAGGCCTCGCGAGCGATGTCGAGGGCCGCGTGGAAGGGCAGGATGAGCGGACACGCTTCGCTGATACGAAGGCGCGAACGCACCTCGACGCCTGCCTTTTCAAGTCCTTCGATCTCTTCGAAGAGCTTGGCAGCCGAAAGCACCACGCCGTTGCCGATGTAGCACTTGACGCCTGGCCGCATGATGCCGCTCGGGATCAGGTGCAAGGCTGTCTTCACGCCATTGATCACCAGTGTGTGGCCCGCGTTGTGCCCGCCCTGGAATCGGACGACTCCCTGCGCGCTCTCGGTCAGCCAGTCGACCAACTTGCCTTTGCCTTCGTCGCCCCACTGGGTGCCGACGACGACCACGTTTCTTCCGGTGGTTACGCTCATGATGTTTCGCTTCAGAGGATTCAGATGGGTTGCACGCGCCATTGCCCGCCGTGCTCGACGAGCTCGCGGTCGCAATGGAATTCGTCGATCTCGCTGTCATGGCCAGGCAATACGCACACCACGGTTTCGCCTTTGCTGCGCAATTCGGCAATGGTTTTGTTGAGCACCTCGGCATCGCTCCAAGGCGCGCGAATTGCGGCACGCAAGGGCCTCGCCGGCAGCACCCCGACCAGTTCACGCACATCGAGGCTGAAGCCAACAGCCGGACGGTTGCGCCCGAAAACGGCGCCGACTTCGTCGTAACGGCCACCGCGCACCAGGGCGTCGCTGGCACCTTCGGTGTAGATGCCAAAGCGCATGCCGCTGTAGTAAGCGTAGCCGCGCAGATCCGCGAGGTCGAAGGTCACGCGCGCCCCTTCAGGCCCTTCAATGTGAGCGGCGAGTTGCTTCAGGTCGGACAAGGCCGCGCGCACGCCTGCGCTGTCGGGCAAAACCTTGGCGGCTTCGTCGAGAACTGCGGCATCGCCATACAACTGGACGAGCGCCAGGAGGCCTTCGCGCGCGGACGCTGGAAATGCGGCCGTGAGACTGCGCAGGGTGCTCGAATCCTTGGCGGCCAGCGCCGCATGCACGCGGGCGATGGCGGCAGCGTCGACCGACACACCAGCAAACAATGAACGAACGATGCGCGCGTCCGCCATGTCGACGATGACAGGCGCCTGCGCATGGCCCGCCAACCCGGCGGCGCACAGGCAGTCCAGCGCCAGGTGAAGGATTTCCGTATCGGCCTCGAGCCTTGCGTGGCCGTAGATTTCGGCGCCGAACTGAAGCGGCTCCCGAGTGGCGTGCGGGCGATCAGGGCGCGTGTGGAGGACGGGGCCGCAATAGCAAAGGCGTGTCACCCCGGCCCGATTGAGAAGGTGTGCATCGATGCGCGCCACCTGGGGCGTGGTGTCCGCGCGCAAACCCATGCTGCGGCCCGAGAGCTGGTCGACCAGCTTGAAGGTTTGAAGATCGAGCGCCTCCCCGGTACCGGAAAGCAGCGATTCGAGGTGTTCGAGCAACGGCGGCATGACCAACTCGTACCCGTAGCCACGGGCGGTATCGAGCAGTTCGCGTCGAAGTTCTTCGATGTGGCGGGCCTCGGAAGGCAGCACATCGGCAATGTGATCCGGAAGGACCCAGGCGGACATGGGGATCGGGGGCGTGGTTAAACCGGGATTCTACCGGCAGCGCGTCAGCCCAAAACCCAGAGCAGAAACAGGCCAAGGAGAATGCTGCAGAGCCCGAAGAAGCGCAGTTGCCCGTCTCGCAACTGCATCAACTGGCTGAAGCCACGCCGCCAGCCGCCTGGCGAAAGAAAGGGCAGCAACCCTTCGATCACCAGGACGAGCGCCAGCGCACTCCAGAACGTGTCAGTGTCCACGTGGAACCCAGATTTCGGTCAAGCGGGGCGCGCGTCTCAGCTACCGACGCGGTGCGCTCGAGGTCGATCCCGAACTCTGCATCGATCGGAAGAAATCGGAGGACGGATCCAGCACCATCACGTCGCTCTTCTTGTTGAAGCTTTGCTTGTAGGCATCGAGGCTTCGGTAGAACAACGCAAATTGCGGATCGCGCCCGAAGGCCTCGGCATACAGGCTTGCGGCACGGGCATCGCCCTCGCCCTTGATTTTCTGTGCGTCGCGATAGGCGTTTGCCACGATCACTTCGCGCTGACGATCGGCATCTGCGCGGATCTTCTCGCCCTCGGCAACGCCCGTGGAGCGCAGCTCGTTGGCGACACGCTTGCGCTCGGCTTCCATGCGGCGATAGACCGACTCGGTGATCGCCTCGACATAGTCCACGCGCGTGATCCGGACGTCGACGACGTCGACGCCCCATGGCTTGGCACCCTTCACCACCGCCAGGACCTCGCGCTGGACGTCAGCCATCAGGGCTTCGCGACGCACGGAAATCAGGTCGCGCACCGTGCGCTTGTTGATGTTTTCCTGGAACGCATTGCGCACGACCCGGTTGAGCTGCACCGCGCCGGCGTTCTCGTCGAGGCCGACGTTGCGGATGTATTCCGAAGGGTTGGTGATGCGCCAGCGTACGTACCAATCGATGACGACGCGCTGCTTCTCGGCCGTCAGCATGGGCTCGGGATCGATGCTCGACAAGGTCAGCAGGCGCTTGTCGATGTACGACACGTTCTGGAAAGGCGGCGGCAGCTTGAAATTCAAGCCCGGCTCGGTAATGACTTCCTTGATCTGCCCGAGGGCGTAGACCACACCGAATTGGCGCTGGTCAACGACAAAGAGTGTCGAGCTCGCCAGTGCAAGCACCACGAGGATCGTAGAGACGATGAATCCGATTCTGTTCATGGGTTCTGTCCTCAGCGCACGTCGCGGTCACGTGAGCGGCCATCGCGTGCACGGGCATCGCCTATGTTGGGCGCAACGGGAATGACCGACGACTGCGGCGGTGCCGTGCCTGCGACGTTGGGGCTCGCGGCATCAGACGGAGTGGCTGCGTTGTTCTGGGCGCTTTGCTGTACCAGCTTGTCCAGCGGAAGATAGAGCAGATTGGAGTTTTGCTTGGAGTCGATCAGCACCTTGGTCGTGCTGCTGTAGATCTGCTGCATCGCATCGGTATACATGCGGTCGCGCGTAACTTGCGGCGCCTTCTGGTATTCGGTCAGCACCGAGCTGAAGCGCTGCGCATCGCCCTGCGCCTGCGCAATGATCCGGGCCTTGTAGGCTTCGGATTCTTCCTTCAAGCGCGAGCCCGTACCGGTGGCGCGCGGCACCACGTCGTTCGCGTAAGCCTGCGCTTCGTTCTTGGTGCGCTCGCGTTCCTGTCCAGCCTTGAGGACGTCGTCGAAAGCGGCCTGCACTTGCTCAGGGGGTCGAACGCCGCCCTGCTGAAGATTGATGCCCACGATCTCGACCCCGACCTTGTAGCGGTCGAGAATGGTTTGCATCAGGGTACGCACGCGCGGTGCGATCTGGTCGCGTTCGTCGGCGAGTGCCGCATCCATGCGCATCTTGCCGACCACTTCGCGGACCGCGGTTTCGGCGACCTGCACCACAGTGTCGCTGGGCGACTTGCTTTCATACAGGAACGCCCGCGCATCGCTCAGGCGGTACTGCACGGCAAACTTGATCTCGACGATGTTTTCGTCTTCGGTCAGCATGGCCGACTCGCGAAGGCCCGTGGAACGAACGATGGTGTCTCGGCCCACATCCACGGAGCGGATCTGCGTGACCACCACCAGCTCGTGGCGCTGGATCGGATAAGGCAGGCGCCAGTTGAAGCCCGCCCCGACGGTCGTCTTGTATCGACCGAATTGCGTGATCACTGCCTGCTGGCCTTCATTGACGATGAAGAAGCCAGTGCCCAGCCAGATCAGGACAGCGACCGCGGCTACGAGGCCGATGCCGAAGCCCGCGTTCTTCATGTCGGGCTTGAGGCCACCGCCGTTGCCGCCGCCAGGGCGGTTGTCGCCACCGCGCCCGCCGCCGAACAGACCGCCCAGCTTGCGATTGAAGTCACGCCAGAGTTCGTCGAGGTCCGGTGGTCCTTGGTTGGGACCTTGGCCGCGCGGACGGTTGTTGTTGTTTCCCGGGGGTGGCGAGGGAGGCTCGCCGTCCGGCCGGTTACCGGAGGGTCGATCACCGTTTGACGAGGAATCGTCGCCCCGGCCCCATCGGCCGTCGTTCAGGTTGAACATGCCGGAAAACCGTCTCCACACTGGCTTTGCATTCATTCGGTTCTGTTCTTTAGTCAGTGAAGGTGATTGTGCCCAATTCAATTCGCGGCATTGTGCAATTCGGCGGCGGTGTCTGGGGTCATGCCCTCATCGGGCGGACCGGATCTGCGTGCCAGCTCGGCTCGCAATGCAGGGATGCCCTCCCCCGTGTGGGCGCTCACGAAAATGCGGGGCACTTGGACCCCGTCGACGTTCATCTCATCGCACATCTGCAGGGGTCGTTGGCCGGTTTCAAGAGCATCCAGCTTGTTGAAGACCAAAAGCTGAGGCACCGTGTCGGCGCCGATCTCCTCGAGCACGGTCTGCACTTCGGCCATCTGCTCAGGGTGGTTGGGATTGGAGACGTCGACGACGTGGAGCAGCAGATCGGCGTCGACGGCCTCCTGCAGCGTGGCCTTGAAGGCATCGACCAGGCCGTGCGGGAGTTCGCGGATGAAGCCGACGGTGTCGGACAGCGAGACCTTGCGCCTCGCATCGCCCAGGTAAAGCTGGCGAGTGGTCGTGTCGAGCGTCGCGAACAACTGGTCGGCCGCATAGGCTCGCGCCTTGACCAGTGCATTGAACAATGAGGACTTGCCGGCATTCGTGTAGCCGACCAGAGAAATGTTGAATGTGTCGCGGCGCTCGCGCTGGCGCCGCTGGGTGCCGCGCTGGCGCTGCACCTTGCCGAGCCGCTCGCGCGTGCGCTTGATCGCCTCGCCGATCATTCGGCGGTCCAACTCGATCTGCGTTTCGCCTGGGCCGCCGCGCGTTCCGATGCCGCCGCGCTGACGCTCAAGGTGCGACCAGCGGCGCACCAGCCGAGTGCTCAGGTACTGCAGCCTGGCAAGCTCGACCTGCAGCTTGCCTTCATGCGATCGGGCGCGCTGGGCGAAGATTTCCAGTATGAGAAAGGTGCGGTCATAGACCGCTACACCGAGTTGACGCTCGAGGTTGCGCTGCTGCGCCGGGCTCAACGCCTGGTCGAAGATGACTTCGCTGGCGCGATGCAGTTCGGCGAGTTCTCGGATTTCGTCGGCCTTGCCGCTTCCCACAAAAAGGGCGGCATCAGGCGCCTTGCGTTTGCACACGAGACGCGCGACGGGTTCGAGTCCGGCGGTTTGTGCAAGGAGGCCGAGTTCCTCGAGTTCGCCGTCGAAATGGGGCAGGCCAAAATCCACGCCGACAAGAACGACGGCGCCTTCCTTGCGGGGAATGGGTTCAGACAATCGGTATCACATTGGGAAAAGCGCGGTGGACGAACCACCGCGCTCCGTGCCGTTCAGGCGGCTGCGTCTTCGTTCTCGGCAGCCGAGAAGTTGACGGCCCGCCCAGGCACGATGGTGGAGATGGCATGCTTGTAGACCATCTGGGTCACCGTATTGCGAAGCAACACGACGTACTGGTCGAACGACTCGATCTGACCTTGCAGCTTGATGCCGTTGACCAGATAGATCGAAACCGGCACGTGCTCACGACGCAAGGTGTTCAGAAATGGGTCTTGTAAAAGTTGCCCTTTATTGCTCACGATATTCTCCGTGTTCAAGAGTTGTTGTTGAGCCGGTCACCTTAACACAGCGATTCTGCGCTGCAGCAAAAAACGCCAATGGCCTTGGAAAAATAACGATTCTCAAAGACCGGAACGGCGTGATCAATTGTCCTTGTCCACGTATGGATTGTGCGAGGTCTTGAGCTCGATACGCAAGGGCGTGCCGACCAAATCGAACTCCTTGCGAAATCGTCCTTCGAGAAAGCGCTTGTACGCATCGGTGACGTGCTCAAGCGAATTGCCGTGGATCACGATCACCGGCGGATTCATCCCACCCTGGTGGGCGTAGCGCATCTTGGGTCGATACATCCCGGATCGCTTGGGCGCCTGGAATTGCACGGCTTCGAGCAGCAGGCGCGTAAGGACAGGCGTCGACATCTTCCGTGTTGCCGACTTGTGAGCCTGCACGATCGATTGCCACAGCGGCCCAAGCCCCTGGCGCTTGGCGGCTGAGATGAAATGCAATGAAGCGAACTTCAGGAAGGGCAGGCGCGTTTCGATCTGCCGCTGCAATTGCTCCCGCTGGTAGCTGTCCACCGCGTCCCACTTGTTGACCCCGATCACCACCGCACGGCCGCTCTCGAGAATGTAGCCTGCGATGTGGGCGTCCTGGTCGGTGATGCCCTGCGTCGCGTCCAGCAACAGCAGCACCACGTTGGCCGATTCGATGGCCTGCAGCGTCTTGACGACCGAGAATTTCTCGATGGCTTCGAACACCTTGCCCTTGCGGCGCAGCCCGGCCGTATCGATGAGCTCGAAGCGCTGGCCGTTGCGCTCGAAGGGAACCACGATGGCATCACGCGTAGTTCCGGGCAGGTCGAAGGCGACCAGCCGCTCCTCGCCGAGCCAGGTGTTGATCAGTGTCGATTTGCCGACGTTGGGACGGCCTGCGACTGCGAGCTTGATCGGCTTGTTGACGTCGTCTTCCCCGTCGTCCTCCGGCTCCGGCAGTTGGAGCGGTTCGAGTGCCAACTCGACGAGGCCACGAATTCCCTGTCCGTGGGCCGCGGAGATGCCGTATACCTCGCCGAACCCGAGTTCGTAGAAGTCGACCAGCTTCGTGCCGTCGTGCATGCCTTCGGCCTTGTTGGCGACCAGCACACAAGGCTTCCCGAGGCGCCGCAATTCGTTGGCGATGTCGTGATCCTGGGCCGACAAACCTTCGCGCGCGTCGACGACGAAAATGACCACGTCGGCCTCGGCAACGGCCTGCCGGGTCTGCTTGGCCATTTCCTTGAAGATGCCGCTGCCCGCGTCGGGTTCGAAACCACCGGTGTCAATCACGATGAACTCATGCTTGCCTTGGCGGCCGTTGCCGTAGTGGCGATCGCGCGTGAGCCCGGCGAAGTCGGCGACGATGGCGTCGCGCGTCTGCGTCAACCGATTGAACAAGGTCGACTTGCCCACGTTGGGACGCCCGACCAGCGCAATGACCGGCTTCATCGAAGGCGTCCTTCCATCACGTTATTCCGGCCGGTAGCCGAACACGCCGCCATTGCGGGTGACGACCACGACCGTGTTGCCGGCCAGGACCGGCGTTGCGACGATGGCGGATCCATCGGGCGTGACGCGGTTCAGTGCGGAGCCGTCGTCGCGCGACAGGAAGTGCAGCAGTCCTGCGGTGTCGCCGATGATCAGCGACCGGCCCACGGCGAGCGGTGCCGTCAGGGTGCGGTACTTGAACAGGTCGGCTTGCTGCCAGGCGCGCTCGCCATCGGAGCGGCGCCAAGCGATCACGGCGCCGTTTTCTTCGGTGCCATAGACGAAGCGATCGTCTCCGCCTACGCCATCATTGCCAGCCGCGGGCTTGCTCCAGACCAGCGAACCGCGGGTCGTATCGACACAGCCAACGGTGGCCGAATACGCACGGGCGCAGACACTGTCGCCCACCCTGCTCACGCTGCCGGTCAAATCGACGAGGCGTTCCACATCATTGGTGCCGCGCGGGGCTGCGATCGGCGCCTCCCAGCGCGACGTTCCATTGGCGGGATTCATGCCGACGAGCCGCCCGCCGACGCCGACGACCAGCGTGTCACCCACGGCCAGCATGACGCCGGAGCGCTTCAGCACGAGGTTTTCGGCAGTGCGCTGCTGGGACCAGAGGCGACGGCCGCTTTGGCCGTCCCAGGCACTGGTGGTGCGGTCGGCTGTCTGCACGAACACCCGGCGGCCAGCGACCAGCGGCGCCGTGAAGGACTGCGCCGTCAGGCGCTGCTTCCACAGGACCTTGCCGCTCTGGAGCGCAACGAGTTCGCTGTTGGCCGTCACCACGGCGGCCACGGAACCATCAGTGCCGACGCCAGCCAGCAGAGGCTCGCCGACGCTCGCGCGCCAGACCTCGCGCCCAGCTCGTGCATCGATCATGGCGACCGTGCCGTCACTCGCAGCGACAGCGACAAGATCGCCGCTCACAGCCACCGACAACGGGAACTCGACGGCCGGGATCTTGACGTTCCACGCCTGGCGAACACTCATCAGCCCAGGATTGGCGCCCAGTTCGGCGGGCTTCGGCCTCGATGTGCCGGAGCACGCCGCCAATGCGGCAATCAGAACCACGGCAGCCCCGGTGCGCAGGATGGGCGCTGAAGGCAGGAAACGCTTGAAATTCATGGTGTGGTCTTCGCAGGGGATGCAGCGCTGGCGGTGGAAGCCAGGCTCTTCGGGTCGACGCCGACAGCGTTGAGCTTGATCTCGACGAGGCGGCGGTACTCGGTGCGCGGATCAAAAGCCGTCCAGGCTTTCTGGTACTCGGCCTTGGCTTCATCGCGTTTGCCTTGAGCGAGATAGATATCGCCCTTGCGGTCCGCGACCAGCGCTTCGAACTGCTTCGGGAAATCGCCGGAGAGCTGCTTGAGGGCTTCGTCATAGGACTTTGCGTCAAGCAACTCGGCAGCAAGCCGCAGTCTGGCGACCGCCTGGTAACCGGGGTCGACTGCATGTTCGGCCACCCAGCCCAGCGCGGAGCGCGATGCATCGGCGTTGCCCTTTTCGTAGAGCGCCCTCGCAGCCAGCAAGCCAGCCTGTTGGGCGTACGCGGTGCCGGAAAACTTGTCCTTCATGTCGGCCAAGGTCCGTTCGATGCGGGCAGTGTCGCCCGCCTGCGCGCTGCGTTCGACCTCGTCATAGAGCGCGGACGCCTGGGCGGCCTTGTTGCGCTGGAAGTATTGCCAGCCGTTCCATGCCACGAAGGCACCGGCCGCGAGAAGCACGACCCAGGTGATCAAGGTGCCATAGGTGTTCCAGAAATGCTTGAGCTGGTCGAGCTGTTCCTGTTCTTCGAGATCGAGATGGGTGGCCATGCGCTGTCAGTTGTTGGGAGCGGAGGATTGTAGGGTGGCGGCCCAAGCGGCCGGATCGGTCAAAGAGCGGGTCGACTGGGCACCGGTCCCGTCGCGCAGCGCCTTCACGGTGACCTCGCCACGGGCGAGTTCGTCGGCTCCGAAGATCAGGGCGAACGTGGCACCGCTGGCATCGGCCTTCTTGAACTGGGACTTGAAGCTCCCCAGCCCATCTGCGGTGGCCGCATGCATCTGGGCACGCACGCCTGCGTCACGCAACTGTTGCAGCGTGCGCAGGGCGATCGGCATTGCCGCGGCATCAGAAACCACGGCATAGACGTCGGGCACGGAAGCCGGGATAGGCGTGCCCTGCTCCTTCATGAGGTCGAGCACTCGCTCCACGCCAATGGCCCAACCGACAGCGGGCGCAGGCTTGCCGCCGATCTGCACGATCAGGTCGTCATAGCGGCCGCCGGCACACACGGTGCCCTGAGAGCCCAGCCGATCGGTCACGAACTCGAACACGCTCAGGTTGTAGTAGTCGAGCCCGCGCACCAGGCGGGGATTGATGGTGTAGGCGACGCCGTTGGCATCGAGGATGGCCCTGAGTCCATCGAAGTGCGCGAGCGATTCGGCGCCAAGAAAGTCAATCAGCTTCGGAGCCGATTCGACGACGGCTTTCATGGTGGGGTTCTTGGTATCGAGGATGCGCAGCGGATTGCTGTGCAGACGGCGCTTGGCGTCTTCGTCCAATTGGTCGGCGTGCTTTTCGAAGTGCGCGATCAACTCGGCCCTGTGCAGCGCGCGCTCGGAGGGCTGCCCCAAGCTGTTGAGTTCAAGGCGGACGTCCGTCAGGCCGATGACTTTCCATAGCGCATTCGCGAGGAGGATGAGTTCGGCATCAACATCGGGGCCGGCAAATCCGAGCGCCTCTGCGCCGATCTGGTGAAACTGCCGAAAACGGCCGCGCTGCGGCTTCTCGCGACGAAACATCGGGCCGATGTACCAGAGGCGCTTGCCGCCGTCATACAGCATGTTGTGCTCGATCACGGCGCGCACCACGCCGGCCGTGTTCTCGGGCCGGAGCGTCAGGTGATCGTTGTCGCCATACTTGTCCGAGCGGTCGTGAAAGGAGTACATCTCCTTCTCGACAATATCGGTCACCTCACCAATGCCCCGCACGAACAGCGCCGTGTGTTCGAGGACCGGCGTGCGGATGTTGCGATAGGCATAGCGCCCCATCAGTTCGCGGACCGTGGATTCGAGCCACTCCCAGCGCGCCGATTCGGGCGGCAATATGTCGTTCATGCCTTTGACGGCATTGAGTTTTTCAGCCATGGATGAGATCAGGCGAGTTGCGCAGCATCGGCGCTGCCAAAACGCTTTTCAATGTATTTTTCGACCAGTTGATGGAACTCGTTGGCGATGTTGTCGCCGCGCAGCGTGAGCGCCTTTTCGCCGTCGATGAAGACGGGGGCAGCAGGGGCTTCGCCGGTGCCGGGCAGACTGATGCCGATGTCGGCATGCTTGCTTTCGCCTGGGCCATTGACGATGCATCCCATCACCGCGACCTTCATGGTCTCGACGCCGGGATACTTCGTGCGCCACACCGGCATCTGCATGCGCAGATAGTCGTCGATTTGCTTGGCGAGTTCCTGGAACGTGGTGCTGGTGGTTCGGCCGCAGCCTGGGCACGCTGTGACGCTCGGGACGAAAACCCGCAGCCCCAGTGCCTGCAGGATCTCGTTGGCGATGATCACTTCCTGGGTACGCGATTCACCGGGCTGGGGCGTGAGAGAAACGCGGATGGTGTCGCCGATGCCTTCCTGCAGCAGGATTGAAAGCGCGGTGGCCGAAGCGACGGTGCCTTTCGTTCCCATGCCGGCTTCGGTCAAGCCCAGGTGCAAGGCATAGTCGCATCGCTTCGCGAGTTCGCGGTAGACCGAGATCAGGTCCTGCACGCCGCTGACCTTGCAGCTGAGGATGATCTGGCGCCCGTCCATCCCCATCGATTCGGCGAGCCGCGCGGATTCGATGGCAGACGTCACGAGCGCTTCGTACATGACCAGCTTCGCGTCCCATGGCTCGGCGCGCTGGCTGTTGATGTCCATGAGGCTGGCGAGCAGTTCCTGGTCGAGACTGCCCCAGTTGACGCCGATGCGAACCGGCTTGTTCCACCGCATCGCCGCATCGATCATCTGGCCGAACTGACGGTCGTGCTTGTCGCCCTTGCCGACGTTGCCGGGATTGATGCGGTACTTGCTGAGCGCTTCGGCGCAGGCCGGGTAATCAGTCAACAAGCGGTGGCCGTTGTAATGGAAGTCGCCGATGAGCGGAACATCGACGCCCATGCGATCGAGCTGCTCACGGATGTACGGCACCTGCGCGGCGGCCTCGGGCGTATTGACGGTGATCCGGACCATCTCGGAGCCGGCGAGCGCCAGTTCCTTGACCTGGATGGCGGTGCCGATCGCGTCGACCGTGTCGGTGTTCGTCATCGACTGGACACGCACCGGCGCATCACCGCCAACGGTGACCGTGCGAGCCCCCCAGGTCACGCTGGCTTGACGGGAGCGCCTTGCCTTGGGCGCGGCGGGTTCGATCGGCAGGCAGCCGATGGTGCTGAGGGCTTCAGTCATGATGTGTCGCTCAAGGTTTGACGTCGAAGCGTGCCACACCTCCGGAACGCGTGAGCGGCGCAAGGTCGAAAGGTTTGCCGCGCACTTGAACCTGCAGGCCGGCTGCGCGCCCCACCACCACGGTCAGTGGCAACTTGCCGTTCAATCCGACCGTTTCGCCGGCCTTGACCGTGCGATGTAGCAATTGCTTGCCGCCAGCTTCGGTCACGCTGACCCAGGTGTCGTCGCGCGCGACGAAGACGATCAGGTCATTGCTCGGGACGGCAGCCGCGGGAGCGGGCTCCTCCACCACCGCGGGTTCGGCGGGAGGTTGGACGACCATCGCCGTCGGCGGGGGGGCGGCTTCGTTCACCGCGCCTGGCGCGGCGGGCTCCGCCTTGGGCGCCACGGCGGCCTGTTCGGTCGCCGTGTCGCGTGTCGTCCAGCGGGAAATCGATGCGCCGAGTTCGTCGAAAAGCGACTGCGGAAGCCAGAACAGAACCGCGGCACCAATCAACAGCAATACAACCACCGTCAACAAGGCGCGAGACGGCAGTCCCCCGGCACCGCCACCCGAACGCGGTGACGAAGAACGCAGGCTTTTGCTGATGACGCGGTCCGCGTCGGCCAGCCCGGGGCGTTGTGCGCCTGGAAGCTTTGCCAGCACCGGGGCGGGATCGATGCGCAACGCCCGGCAGACGCTGGCCGCAAGAGCACGGGCGAACACCGGATCGGGCAACGACTCGATGTCGTCGGCTTCGAGCGCGACCAGCTTTTGCGGCGACACCTTCAGGGCAGCGGCGACCATGTCGATATGCAGGCCGTGCGCTTCCCTTGCTTCGCGCAGCATGTCCCCGGCAGTCATGTGCGTACTGTCGCCACCCACCAGGGGCACCGCCGCGGATGCCCCGAACTCGCTCGCACGCTCAATCATTGAAATTCCCGCGGTCGTATGCCGACGCTTCCTTGGAGTCAGGGAAACGACGCTGCAATTGCCCGCCCAACTGAGTGCTCGCCTCGCGGTTGTTCAGTTGGCGTTCGATCTTGATGCCCAGCCACAGCGTCTCGGCGCTGGCCGCTGGACTGTTGTTGACGCGTCGGATGTAGAACTGCGCCCTCGACCATTCGCCGCGCCCCGCCAGAAGTGCTGCCAGGTTGTAGGCAACCACAGGGTTGCCGGCTTCGAGTTCGTAAGCCTGCGTCAGGCTGCGCTCTGCTTCGGCCTTCTGGCCGGCCCTGAGCTGGCACAGGCCCTGGGTCATGAGCGTCTTGGGGCGTTCGGTATAGGACGGGACGGACAAGGCCGCCGTGAACTGCTGCTGGGCGTCGGCATAGCGGTTCTGCTGGCAAAGCAGCCACCCGTAGTTGTGAAGCACGTTCGGATCTCGCGGATCCAAGGCAATGGCACGGCGGAAGCTGTCCTCCGCGCCGGCCGGATCATCGAGCCGCATGTAAATCAGGCCGCGGAGGTTGTAGGCGTCGGCAAAGGTGGGGTCCGCCGCGACCGCCTGTTTGATTTCGTCCAGAGCGACCGTCGTCTGCCCTTGCTGGTAATACCCGATCGCGAGTTCGACGCGCAATTTGGCGCGCTTGCGGGCGTTGGTTTCGTCGGACTCCGTCACGATGGCTGCAGCATTGGCCGTGGAATTCGATGGCAAGCTCGCGTTCTTGGTGCTTACGCAGGATGCCAGCACGAAGACGGCGGCGAGGCCCAGGAGCGCTCGCATTGCTCGTCCGTGCAGTGTCGGAAAGGCCTTGCTCATCGGGTCATTGCTCCTCGGCTTTGGATTTGGATGCTCCGGCCCGGGCCGGATGCAAGATGACCGTGCGCCGCTGCGCCATGCGCTCCGCGGCATGGGTGCGGTCCTTCACGTCGCCGGCCAGTTGGCCGCAGGCGGCGTCGATGTCATCACCACGGGTCTTCCGCACCGTGGTCACGATGCCGGCTTCGCTGAGGATCTTCGCGAAAGTCAGCACACGGGGCTGCGGCGAACGCAGCAACCCGGACGCGGGAAAAGGATTGAAAGGAATCAGGTTGAACTTGCATGAAACGCCCTGCGACCGCACAACCTCAATCAGTTGACGGGCATGCTCAGGCTGGTCGTTCACGCCATCGAGCATGCAGTATTCGAAGGTAATGAAATCTCGCGGCGCATGCGCCAGATAGCGCTTGCAGGCGTCCAGCAGTTCGGCGATGGGGTACTTTCGGTTGAGCGGCACCAAGTCATTGCGCAACGGATCATTCGGCGCGTGCAGCGATACGGCGAGGGCAACGGGACAATCCGCCCCCAGGCGGTCGATCATCGGCACCACGCCCGAAGTCGAAACCGTGACACGCCGGCGCGAGAGGCCATAGCCGTTGTCGTCGAGCATGGTGCGCAAGGACGGCACCAGCGCAGAGTAGTTCTGCAGGGGTTCGCCCATACCCATCATCACGACATTCGAGATGACTCGCTCGCCGCGCACGAGATGCTTTCGCAGGAAATGCTCAGCAAACCACAATTGGGCAACGATCTCGCCGGTCGTGAGGTTGCGGCTGAAGCCCTGATGGCCCGTCGAACAAAAGCGACAGCCTACGGCGCAGCCAGCCTGCGACGAAACGCACAGCGTTCCCCGATCGTCCTCGGGAATGAACACGGCCTCGACCGCATTGCCGTCGCCGACATCGAAGAGCCACTTGATGGTCCCGTCGGTTGATTCATGCTGCGTGATCACCGGGAGCGCCTCGACGCGTGCGGTGGTCGCGAGTTTCTCGCGCAGCGTCTTGGCGAGGTCGGTCATTTGCGCGAAGTCGCTGGCGCCCCGTTGGTGGATCCAACGGAACAGCTGCGTCGCGCGGAAGCGCTTTTCACCCAGCCGTTCGCAAAACGCGGCCAACCCCTCCAGATCGAAGTCGAGCAGATTGGCCGTAGTCATTGCGTCGGGGCGTGGGGCGACCTTCAGCGCGCGTAGACGTTGAGGCCGGCGAAGAAGAAGGCGACTTCGTTCTTGGCTGTTTCAGGAGCGTCCGAGCCATGCACGGCGTTGGCGTCGATGCTGTCGGCGAAGTCGGCGCGAATGGTGCCGGCGGCTGCCTTCTTGGGGTCCGTGGCACCCATCAGGTCGCGGTTCTTGGCGATGGCGTCTTCGCCTTCGAGCACTTGAACGAATACCGGGCCCGAGATCATGAATTCGACGAGGTCCTTGAAGAAGGGGCGCTCCTTGTGGACAGCGTAGAACTGCTCAGCTTCGCTGCGCGACAGGTGCACGAGCTTGGCGGCCACGATCTTGAGGCCGGCGGCCTCGAAGCGGGAAACGATCTTGCCGATGACGTTCTTTGCAACGGCGTCGGGCTTGATGATGGAGAGGGTGCGTTCGATGGCCATTGAAGTGCTTTCCTGAGTGCTTGAATTTGAATGGAATTCATCAGTGCCGAAATGCTGACATTGCGGCGCTTGACAAAGCCCATGATTTTAGCCGGCGAGACAGCATCAACCCGCGAGTAGCGAGCGAAAGACTGCCGCCGAATCGAATATCAGCGACCGCGACGGCGACCGCCGCCACCGCCGCCCTGCCCGCCGAAGCCGCCGCCCGATGGACCGCCACGGCGCGGCCCCTGGCGTTGCTCCTTGCGCTGGCGCGAAAAGCTGTCGGCGCCGATATAGCCGAGTGATGTCTTCATCGGGTCGGGCTGATTGGCACCGCTGGGATGGCGATCCTCACCTGGGCGATTCCGGCCCTGCTGGCCTTGCCCCTGCCCTTGCTGGTCGCCGCGATTGCGACGTCCTTGCGGTGGCCCCTTGCCTCCGCCCATTCCCCGGTCAGCCCGCTCGGATCTCGCGCCAGGACCATGTGCCAGCGGATTCGGGATCGGCGTGTCGCGGTCATTTCCCTGTGGACTGCCGCCGTTGCGGTTGCCGCGCCGCTTGCGATTGCGGCCGTTGCGCCCGCCGCCGTCCTGGCTGGGGCCCTTGCCGCTCCCGTTTCCGTTGGCGCGTCCGGGCCGCTCCGCAGCGCCGCCGGCGGCCTGGAACAAGGCTCGGATGTCGCGTTCGTCGAGCTCCATCCAGGCGCCCCGCTTGAGACCGCGCGGCAACACCATGGCGCCGTAGCGGATACGAATCAGGCGGCTGACCGCATGTCCGACGGACTCGAAAAGCCGTCGCACTTCACGATTGCGCCCCTCGGAAATCGTCACCCGATACCAGCAGTTGGAGCCTTCGCCGCCACCTTCTTCGATGGTGCCGAACTGCGCCATGCCGTCGTCGAGCCGAACTCCGTCGAGCAGGCGCTGCTTCTCTTCGCTGCTCAGCGCGCCGAGCACCCGAACGGCATATTCGCGTTCGAGGCCGAAGCGGGGATGCATGAGCTGGTTGGCCAACTCGCCTGAGCTCGTGAAAAGCAGCAAACCTTCCGTGTTGAGATCCAACCGGCCGACGGACTGCCACTTGCCCTGCTGCAGGCGCGGCAGCTTGCGAAATACTGTCGGACGGTTTTGCGGATCGTCGTGGGTGACGACTTCGCCCACGGGCTTGTGATAGGCGATCACGCGCGCCGGGGGTGGCGCGATGCGGTAGCGAATCGGCTTGCCGTTGAGCTTGACCTGATCGCCATATTGAATACGCTGACCGATGTGGGCCGGCTCGTTATTGACCGAAATGCGACCCTGGAGAATGAGTTGCTCCATTTCCAGACGCGAACCCAGTCCGGCCTGCGCCAACACCTTGTGCAGCTTCGGCGAATCGGCTTCCGGCAAGAGCACTCGCTTGAGCGGCGGAACCTCGGGGCTTTCCTCATCAGCGTCGAACTGGCCCGAAATCACGTCCGCAAAGCGGATGGGTTCGGGGGGTGGCGCATTCCGCTGCTCACGCTCGGCAGCACGGCGGGCGCGGTCGAGATCGTCCTCTTCCTCGTCCGGCTCGTAATCTTCATCCTCTTCCACTTCGTCATGAGACGAGGATTCATCCGCTGCTGCAGGGAGTTCCCTCTCTGCTTGCTTTGCTGGCCTCGCTGGCTTCGCTTCCTCGGCCTGCTCTGCCGGACGCTCCTCGGCAACCTGCACCGGCAACTCGCCGGACGTCACAGCCTCGTCGGATACGGCTTCAACGGGCGTTTCGCCAACCGGTTTCCGCCGGCGTGGTCGCCGCTTGCGCGGGGCCTCGGCGGCTTCGTCGGTCGTGGGGATGGCCGCTCCTTCCGCAGGTTGGCTTGGCGCGACATCCCCTCGCTCCTCGATAGCGGGTTCGGTCGGCAGAGTGGCTGCGTCTTCGGGATTCTTGGGGCTCATGGTCGGGTTCCGGAAGGGACGGCGGTGGTGTCGGCCTCATCGGGCGCTGCTTCTGCGTCGACGGGAGAGGAGGATGGGGACGTTTCGGGCTCGGCACTTGTCTGCGCGGCCTCGCCGAAGCTGACGAACGTGTCGTCGAGCTCGCGGATTTCGCGGGCTACGGTCTCGGGCTGCGGCTGCTCTGCAGGATCGGCAACAACGGCAACTTCGGCTTCCGCCGTTGGGGCCGGCTCGGGATCGGCCAAGGGCTCTTCGATCGGCAAGGCCGGCTGGTCGCCGTCGCCGCGAGCCGCCTGCTGCAGGGCATCGATGAGCGTGCCTTGCTGTGCTGGAGATTCGATCACCGGCAACTGATCGAGAGAGGCGAGGCCGAGATCGTCGAGAAACTGCCGGGTGGTCGCGTAGAGCCCCGGCCGCCCGACAGTCTCGCGGTGGCCGATGACTTCGATCCAGTTGCGATCTTCGAGTTGCTTCAGGATCTGGGAGTTGATGGTGACGCCTCGGATGTCTTCCATGTCTCCGCGCGTCACGGGCTGGCGATAGGCAATGATCGCCAGCGTCTCGAGGGCGGCTCGCGTATAGCGCGGCGGCTTCTCGGGATGCATGCGGTCAAGGTGGTCGCGCATTTCGGGGCGACTCTGGAAGCGCCAGCCGCTGCCGACACTCACGAGTTCAAGGCCGCGCTGCGACCAGTCTTCCTGCAATTCGATCAACAGCGACTTGATCGTGTCGGCGCCCAGTTCGTCGTCGAACAGCACGCGCAGTTCGCGCACCGGCAACGGCTGGGTCGAACAGATCAAGGCGGTTTCGAGAATGCGCTTGGCATCCGCCGTATTCATGGTTCGCGTTATCCGGGAAAAGGCGCCTCGAGGACGCTTGTTCAGATGGATGGAAGAAGGCGCTGCAGGCACGCGGCATTCGCAGCGCGAGGCCGGCATCAGGTCGCCGGCGCGGCCCTCGGGACCGTCAGGCGCGATTGTAATCCAGCCCCCAGTCCGACAGACCGTGCACGAGATCCGGCGGCGGCGGCGACAGAAACTCCATCGCTTCGCCGGTCATCGGGTGCACGAATCCGAGCCTGAACGCATGAAGCGCCTGCCGCGTCAACCCGGCCGCATCGGCCCCGCCGTAAAGCCCGTCGCCGACGAGGGGATGCCCTATGGACGCCATGTGCACGCGAATCTGGTGCGTGCGCCCCGTCTCCAGGGTACACCGCACTGCACAGCCGATATCGTTCGTGTCGAGCAACTCGATCAGCGTGCGCGCCGGTTTGCCCGAATGCCGCTCCAGGTCGACGACCGCCATTCGAAGGCGGTTGCGCGGATCGCGGCCGATTGCGCTGTCCACGTGCCGTGCCCGGGTGCCCTGCCAGCTCCGGTGCGCGAGCGCAAGGTACTGGCGCTTCACTTCGCGCGCGGCAATCAACGCCACCAGGGCGTCCATGGCTGCCCTACTGCGCGCGACCACCATCAAGCCGCTCGTGTCCCGGTCGAGCCGGTGGACGATGCCGGCACGCGGAAGCAATGCAGCTTTCGGATCGAGCGCCAGAAGCCCGTTGAGCAAAGTGCCGCTCCAATTTCCCGGAGCCGGATGAACGACCAATCCTGCCGGCTTGTCGATGATCCGGAGGTGCTCGTCCTCGAAAAGGACTTCGATATCAATGGCCTCAGGCCGAAACGCCTGGCTTTGCGGCGTTGGCCGCAGTTCGACGCGCCCCGATTCGCCGGCATGAACGGAAGCGGACGGCTTGGTGATCACCCGTCCCTGGAGTTCGACGACACCGGCCTCGATCAATTGCTGCAGGTAGCTGCGTGAAAACTCGGGCACCAGCGCCGCGAGCGCACGGTCGAGTCGCTGCCCGTGCTGGGCTTCGCCGATCAGGAAATTGCGAATCTCGCTGGCTTCGGACAGGTCACCGGCCTCCTCGTGCTCGGCCGCCTCCGAGGGGTTGCCCGAGGGGCCGGCCGATATAATTGACGGCAACTGTTTCACGAAAGCCTTCTTTGATGTTTCGCGCCAAATTATCGGTTGTCCCTGGTTGGCTGGCCTTGTGTGCAGCGGTATGGCTGGTGGCCGGCTGCTCATCCACCAAGGAAGATAAGACGGCGAACTGGAGTCCCAACAAGATTTACTCCGAAGCCAAGGATGAGGCCGACTCCGGCGCGTACGACAAGGCCGTGCCGCTCTACGAAAAGCTCGAAGGCCGCGCCGCCGGGACGCCGCTGGCGCAGCAAGCCCAGGTCGACAAGGCCTATGCCCAGTACAAGGCTGGCGACAAGGTGCAGGCGGTTGCAACGCTCGACCGCTTCATGAAGCTCCACCCCGCGAGTCCGGCGTTCGACTACGCGCTGTATCTCAAGGGTGTGATCAACTTCAACGACGACCTTGGCCTCTTCTCTTTCATGACGCGCCAGGACTTGTCCGAACGCGACCAGAAGGCAGCCAAGGAATCGTTCGCGTCCTTCAAGGATCTGGTGACCCGCTTCCCTGAGTCGCGCTATGCGCCGGATTCGCGTGCGCGCATGAATTACATCGTGAATTCGCTCGCGCAGTATGAAGTGCACGTCGCCAGGTACTACTACGAACGAGGCGCCTATCTCGCGGCCATCAACCGCGCTCAAGCGGCGGTGGCGGATTACCGGGACGCTCCCGCACTCGAAGAAGCCCTCTACATCATGGTCATGTCCTACGACAAGCTCGGGCTCACCGATCTTCGTGACGACGCGAAGCGCGTGCTGACCAAGAATTACCCTCAGAGCACATACATGGCGCGCGGCTTCCGCTCCAAGGATGATCCTTGGTGGAAGCTTTGGTAGCTCGTAAGCCCCCCGGCTTTTCACTCCGCTATCGCTTCGTGTAACTCCACCCCCCAAGGGGGAGGCCCGGCCGCCTTGGGGCGGCCCGGCGGCGGCCGGTGGATTGGCCCCCCGGCTTTTCACTTCGCTTCGCTTCATGTAACTCCACCCCCCGAGGGGAAGGTACGGCGCCTTGCGGCGGGACGGCGGTGGTGGATCAAACTTGTCGGCTGCTTGCCAGGTTGGCTACGGCGGTGTCGAAATCTTCTTCGGTTTCGATTCTTCGCATGGGCGGGAGCGCAGCCAGCAGACGACGGCCGTAGCCCATGGCGATGAGTCGTGTGTCGCAGATGGCGAGGACGCCCATGTCTGTCTCCCGACGGATCAGGCGGCCGGCGCCCTGCTTGAGGGCGACGGCTGCTTCGGGTAGCGAATAGTCGCTGAAGGCGCTTCGTCCCTGAGATTCAAGGCGTTGGGAACGGGCCTCTACCAATGGATCGTTGGGCGGCGGGAAGGGCAATTTGTCGATGACGACGAGCTGCAGGGCATCGCCAGGGGCATCGAATCCTTCCCAGAACGACGCCGATGCGACCAGCACGCAACCACTTCGGCCCTCGGTGGCGCCCTCTCGGAATCGATCCATCAACGTGCGCTTTGGCAGCTCGCCTTGCACCAGCACTTCAGGTCGCAGCGCCGGCTCCACGGTCTCGAATTCCTGGCGGATCACGTCGCCGATGGTGCGCAATGCGCGCAGGGTCGTCGTCAGGACCAAGGTGCGGCCACCCAGTTGAATGGCACCCCGAGCGGCAAGACCGGCGACGCGTTGGCCATGAGCGGGGTCGTTGGGCTTGGGAAAAGCGCGCGGCACATACAGAGCCGCCTGGCGTGCGTAGTCGAACGGGCTTTGAACACGCAGGACTTCGGCATCGTCAAGGCCACAAGGCTCGGTGAACCATTTCAGCCTGGGATCGTCGCCGAGCGTGGCGGATGTGAATATCCACGCACGCCCATCGTCCTCCGGGCTGGCCGCGTCGGTCTTGAGCACGCGCGTGCGCACCGCCTCGGCAATGTCCAGCGGGGATTCGACCAGCCGCAACTGCGAGCCGACGTCAACCCATCGCACGGAGCCTGTGGGACAAACCTTGGCAAAGCGTTTTGCGCGCTCGGAAAGTTGCTGCGCGCGGTCATGCAGACGCACGAAGTCGGGGGAAAGCTCGCTCACGGTATCAAGCGCACGCGCAGCCGCCTCGAAAGCTTGCTGCAAAGCATCGAGCGCGCCCTGCCAGGCGTCCACACCGACGCCTTCAGGCGATTCGGCGGACCAGCGCAGCTTGGTGCCCGGGTATTGCTTGCCGACGGACAACCTCAACTCGCGCGAGCCATGCTCGACCGCGGCCACCACTTGCTGCCAGTCGACCAGCCCGCGCGCATGCTGGAGTCCTGCGGCCAGTAAATCGCGGGCGAAATCGAGCGCCTGTCCGCTACCGAGTTGCACACCCAGGAACTGGACGCCCGTCTCGTTCAACTGATGGGCTTCATCGAAAACCACGACCCGAACGGTTGGCAACAACTCCGCCATGCCCGACTCGCGCACGGCCAGATCGGCAAAAAACAAGTGGTGATTGATGACCACGACGTCAGCCGCCATGGCCTCGCGTCGCGCGAGATTCACGTGACACGGCTTGAACTGGGGACATTGCGCGCCCAAGCAGTTTTCACGCGTGGAAGTCACCAGGGGAATCAATGGCGAGCGCTCATCCAGGCCCGGAAGTTCAGCCAGGTCACCCGTGCGAGTCGACTTGGACCACTGTTCGATCTTCGCAAGGGTGCGCAAGGTGGCGCGTTCAGGCATGGATGCGTCATGGCGCGCGAGGTCGAGCCGGTGCAGACATAAATAGCTTGCGCGTCCCTTGAGCAAGGCGGTGCGCACCGGCAACCCGAGCGACGCAACAAGCCGGGGCAGATCACGGCCGAACAATTGGTCCTGGAGCGTCTTGGTGGCGGTCGACAAGAGCACCCTCTCTCCGCTCAGCAGCGCAGGCACGAGATATGAAAATGTCTTGCCCACGCCGGTCCCCGCCTCGACCACGAGCACGCCGCCTTCTTCGATGGTCCGCGAAACCGCGAGCGCCATTTGCGTCTGCCCTTCGCGCTCGCGGAATTGTTCGGCCGCCTGCGAGAGCACGCCATCCTGCGCGAAGGCCTCGCGCACTTCTTGCTCGAGGGACATCAGGCTGGCTCTTGGGGATCTAGAGCGCGTTCCAGGCGCGCGATCTCGTCACGCAGCCCCAGTCGCCGCTTTTTGAGGCGTCGCAACAGCAGTTCGTCGCGCGGAACTGCATCCCCAAGCCTGTCGATAGAGGCGTCGAGGTCGGCGTGTTCGATCCGAAGCTCGATCAACTGTCGCGAAATAGAGTGAAGATTGGAGTCCAACGTGCGCAATTCACAAACGGCGCATTTTCGCGGCTCTTCCGCTGCTTGCGTTCACTCGATAATACGTCTTCGTCCAGCTCGCACGAAAACATGAGAGATCGCGCCGTCGGCGCCTCAGCGCCCACATGACCCGAAGCTTTCGACTCGCCGCCGCTACCGGCCTCCACCAAGGCGATCGCCCCTACCAGCAAGACCAAGTCCTCATCATGACCCATCCGCGGGTGTCCGGCTGCGTGCTGGGCGTCGTCGCGGACGGCATGGGCGGCCGCAGCGGTGGGCGCAAGGCCTCCGACCAGGTCCTGATGACGGCGCGCCAGCTCTTTGGACGCTACAAGCCGGGCCGGGACGAACCTGTCGCCGTGTTGCGGCAAATACTCGACGACGCCCACACGGTGATCAAGCTCACCGCAGTGTCGAGCGAACAGGAACCGCACAGCACGCTGGCGGCTTTCCTCATGAATCCCGAAGGCGACTGCGCGTGGGTCCATGCCGGCGATTCGCGCATCTATCACTTTCACAAAGGTCGGCTGGTCAAGCGCACCAAGGACCATTCGTATGTGCAGGTGCTGGTCGACCGCGGCGAGATCAACGATGAAGAAGCGAATCTGCACCCGCAGAGCAACATCCTCCTAGGGTGCCTTGGCATGAAGTCGACGCCGCCGCCGGTCGATATCCACTTCATCCCGCGCATGGTGACCGGCGACGTGCTGATGGCGTGCAGCGACGGCCTGTGGCACTACTTCACGCCCGAAGAGATGGGTGCGCTGCTGTCCGATCAGCCTCCGCGGGCCGCTGTCGAATTGCTGGTGGCCGAAGCGCGCCGCCGTGCACGAGGAACGGGGGACAACATCTCCATCGTCGTGCTGAAACTCGAGCCGCTTCCGGTCGAAGCCTGAGCATTGAAGCGCCAAGGCTCCGCGGCGCCTCGCCTCAAGGCCTAGTCGGAGTGCCAGGGGCAGCAGGCGCTGGTGCCGCCGCGCCGGGTGCCGGCAACGGCGCCGATCTCGGCTTGGTCTTTGCTGCGTTCTGCCGCTCCAGGTCGGCGCGATGCTCTTCGGCCTTCTTCAACTTGGCCTCGTAGTCGGCTCGCTCGGCCGGAGCCTGAGCCCTCCGATTTGCCGCCTTGGCCTGCTCCTCGGCATGGGCGCGCTGCTTGTTCTCGAACTGCCGCTTCTGCTCCGCTTCGCCAGCGGCCGTCTGGGCGCGGCTCTCGGAATGCTCTGCGGCACGTTGCTCGCGTCCCTTTTGCGACTCCAGCGATTGCTCGCGCTTCGCGTCCGCGTCCTTCGCTTGCTGAGGCGACTTTTGCTGCTCGAGCTTGTCGAGTTCGGCCGCGCCGCGGCGCTTGCGCTCGAAGTCGTTGATCGCCATTTCCTGCCGCTTGATGTCTTCAGTATCGGCACGGCGACGGCGGCGACTGTCCTGAAGGCAACCTTCGACCGCGAACTTCTTGTAGCAAGCGGCCTGTTCCGCCGCGAATCGGGTCTCCACGGCCTTTCGCTCGTCACTGAGGCGTGCGCGTTCGGCGTCGAGGTCGGCGTTGGCGGTTGTGGCGGATGTCTGCGCCCAGAGCGGCAAGACAGCCAATCCGAGCAACATGGCGGCGACAGTGTTCTTCATGTCAGGCGTGTGTCCACGACGCGGCGATCGAGCGCCAGGAATTCCGCCGATTGCATCTCGTTGAGCCGGGAAACCGTGCGCGGAAATTCATGGGCCAGCGGGCCTTCGGTATACAACGCCTCGGGGGGGACTTCGGCGGACATGATCAGCTTCACGCGTCGATCGTAAAACACGTCGACCAACCAGGTGAAACGGCGTGCTTCCGAGGCCATGCGCACCGGCATGTAGGGCACGTCGGACAGCAGCACCGTGTGGAACTGGCTGGCAATCTCGAGGTAGTCGTTCTGCGATCTCGGTCCGCCGCACAGCGTCTTGAAATCGAACCAGACGACTCCGCCGGCTTTGCGAAGCGCATGGATTTCTCGCGACTCGATGTGCAGCACCGGATTCTCGTCGGCACTTTCGGCCAAGCGCTCGAAAGCCTTGCGCATCTCCTTGTCGGCGGCGGCGCCGTTGGGCGTGAGATACAGGCGGACCTGCTCCAGCGTGCGGCGCCGGTAGTCCGTGCCGTTGTCGACGCTGATGACTTCGAGCCGCTCGTTCAGCAAGGCAATGGCCGGCAGGATGCGATCTCGGTGCAGACCGCCGGGATACAGGTCGTCGGGCTTGAAGTTCGACGTCGTGACGAAGCCCACGCCGTTTTCGAACAGCGCCACCAGGAGCCGGTGCAGGATCATGGCGTCGGTGATGTCCGCGACGTGAAACTCGTCGAAGCAGATCAACCGATATCGCTTGGAGATGCGCAGTCCGAGTTCATCCAGCGGATTGACGGTGCCCTGCAGTTCGGCCAACTCGCGATGCACCTCGCGCATGAACTCGTGAAAGTGCAGGCGTGTCTTTCGGCGCAGCGGCACGGCGTTGAAGAAGCAATCCATCAGGAAGCTCTTGCCGCGTCCGACGCCGCCATACATGTAGACCCCGCGCGGGATTTCTGGCCGATTGATCAGCTTCTTGAACGCGTTCGAGCGCTGGGCCTTGAAGTCCGCCCATTCGCTCGCGCAGCGATCGAGCGCATCGATGGCGCGGAGCTGCGCGGGGTCGCTCGCGAAACCCCGGGAGGCCAACTCCGCGTCATAGGCCTGCCTGACGACTCCCACTGGTCAGAAGTTCAGCGTGCGCTTGTCGACGGCCAGAGCCGCTTCCTTGGTCGCCTCCGACAGCGACGGGTGCGCATGGCAGATGCGGGCGATGTCTTCGGCGCTGGCCTTGAATTCCATGGCAACCACGGCTTCGGAGATCAATTCGCTCACCATCGGGCCCACCATGTGGACGCCGAGGATCTCGTCCGTCGCCGCGTCCGCCAGGAATTTGACCATTCCGGTCGTATCGCCCAGCGCACGGGCGCGCCCGTTCGCCAGGAAGGGGAAGGTGCCGGCCTTGTAGGCACGGCCGCTCGCCTTGAGCTGTTGTTCGGTCTCGCCGACCCAGGCGATTTCGGGCGAGGTGTAGATCACCCACGGGATCGTGTTGAAGTTGACGTGCCCATGCTGGCCGGCGATGCGCTCGGCCACGGCAACGCCCTCTTCCTCGGCCTTGTGCGCGAGCATCGGGCCGCGCACCACGTCGCCGATGGCCCAGACATTGGGAAGACTGGTCTTGCAGTCGTCGTCCACCACGATCGCGCCGCGCTCGTCGAGATTCAGGCCCACGGCTTCGGCGTTCAGGCCGTTGGTGTTCGGCACGCGCCCGATCGAGACGATCAGCTTGTCCACTTCGAGCGTCTGCGCTTCGCCCTTGGCGTCGGTGTAGGCAATGCTGACGCCGTTCTTGCCTGGCTTGACTTCGCCGACATTGACGCCGAGCTGGATCTTCAAGCCCTGCTTGTCGAAAGCCTTCTTGGCTTCCTTGGCTATCTGCTCGTCGACGGCGCCGAGGAAGGTCGGCAATGCTTCAAGCACAGTGACTTCGGCACCGAGGCGGCGCCACACCGACCCCATTTCAAGGCCGATCACGCCGGAGCCGATCAGCGCGAGCTTCTTGGGCACGCCGCCGATACGCAATGCGCCGTCGTTCGAAAGGACCAGTTCCTCGTCGAAAGGCGCGCCCGGCAACGGACGGGCATTCGAGCCGGTCGCCACGATGATGTGCTTGCCGACGATGCTCTCTTCGGCAGCGCCCGCGACCTTGATCTCGTAGCCGCCGTCCGCAGCCTTGGAGAACGAGCCGCGGCCGTGGAAGAACGCGACCTTGTTCTTCTTGAACAGATACACGATGCCGTCGTTGTTCTGCTTCACGACCGTGTCCTTGCGCGACAGCATCTTCGCCAGGTCGAGACCGAGGCCTTCGACCTTGATGCCGTGGTCGGCAAAGCTGTGCCCGGCATGCTCGTAGTGCTCGGACGATTGCAGCAGCGCCTTCGAGGGAATGCAGCCGATATTGGTGCAGGTGCCGCCCAATGCCGGACCGCCCTTGGCGTTTTTCCATTCGTCGATGCAGGCCACGTTGAAGCCAAGCTGCGCCGCTCGGATGGCGGCAATGTAGCCGCCGGGGCCGCCACCGATGACGATGACGTCAAATTGTTTGCTCATTGATTATTCCGTTTCATTTTTGAAGCGCGCGGCCTTCGCATCTCATCCGCGAACACCGCGGAACCGGCTTTGCCGGGCCGCCGGTGTTGCCCCCGGCAGGGGGAAGGCGAAGCGACACGAAGTGCGCGCAGCCTGGGGGCGAGCTAGATATCGAACAGGAGGCGCGCCGGGTCTTCCAGCGCTTCCTTCATGGCTACCAGGCCAAGCACCGCTTCGCGGCCGTCGATGATGCGGTGGTCGTAGCTCATCGCGAGGTAGTTCATCGGGCGAACAACGATCTGACCGTTTTCCACGACCGCGCGGTCCTTGGTGGCGTGCACGCCCAGAATCGCAGATTGCGGCGGGTTGATGATGGGGGTCGACAGCATCGAACCGAACACGCCGCCGTTGGAGATGGAGAAGGTCCCGCCGGTCATCTCTTCGATGCCCAGCTTGCCGTCGCGCGCCTTGGCGCCGTATTCGGCGATCTTCTTCTCGATGTCGGCAAAACTCATCTGATCGGCATTGCGCAAGATCGGCACCACCAGTCCGCGGGGCGAGCCCACGGCAATACCGATGTCGAAGTAGCCGTGGTAGACGATGTCGGTGCCGTCCACTGATGCGTTGATCACCGGGTACTTCTTGAGCGCGTGCACCGCGGCCTTCACGAAGAAGCTCATGAAGCCGATCTTGACGCCGTGCTCCTTTTCGAACTTTTCCTGGAAGCGCTTGCGCATTTCCATCACGGGCGCCATGTTCACTTCGTTGAAGGTGGTCAGGATGGCGTTGGTCGATTGCGACTGCAGCAGGCGTTCGGCAATGCGTGCACGCAGGCGGCTCATCGGCACGCGCTGTTCAGGGCGGTCGCCAAGATTCGACAGGCCGGCCGGCATTGCGACTTGCGGCAACGCCGTCTTCGGTGCGCCAGTGGAGACAGGCACGGGCGCCGCCACCTTGGCGGTCGCGCCGCCAGCGACTGCGCCGAGCACGTCGCCCTTGGTCACGCGCCCGTCCTTGCCGGTGCCGGTCACGTCGCCGGTGCTCAGCTTGTTGTCCGCCAGGAGCTTGGCTGCAGCGGGCATGGCGACGTCGGACTTCGAGGTGCCGGTCGCTGCCGCAGCAGCGGCCGGGGCTGCAGCCGCCGCGGGAGCCGCCGCCGGAGCGGCAGCCGGCGCAGGCGCAGCAGCACCAGCCTTGCCTTCGGTGTCGATCTTGGCGATCAACTGATCGGCCACGACGGTGGCGCCGTCTCCCACGACGATTTCGGCCAGCACGCCCGCCGAAGGTGCGGGCACTTCCAGCACGACCTTGTCGGTTTCGATCTCGATCAGGATTTCATCGACGGCGACGGCCTCACCGGCCTTCTTCTTCCACTGCAACATGGTGGCCTCGGCCACGGACTCGGACAGTTGGGGGACTTTGACTTCAACGATGGACATTTTTATGTAGTTCCAGCTTCGTGTTTCTTGTGAATGAATCGAGTTCTTCTTACTTGGTCAGCACGAAGCCCTTGAGTTTTGCGAAGGCGGCGTCGACGAGTGCCTTCTGCTGTTCCTGGTGCAGGTGCGAATAGCCCACCGCAGGCGACGCCGAGGCGGCACGGCCGGCATAGCCCAGCTTCTGGCCTTCCAGCATGTTCTCGTGGATGTAGTGCTGCACGAAGAACCAGGCGCCCTGGTTCTGCGGCTCGTCCTGGCACCACACGACGTCCACGAGGTTCGGGTACTTCTTCAGTTCGGCGGCGAAAGCCTTGTGCGGGAACGGGTAGAGCTGCTCGACGCGAATGATCGCCACGTCGTCGGTGCCCTTCTCCTCGCGCTTCTTCGCCAGGTCGTAGTAGACCTTGCCCGAGCACGCGATCACGCGCTTGACCTTGTCGGCCTTCAGGTCCTTGGTGTCCGGAATGACCGTCTGGAAACCGCCCTTGGTGAACTCGGACAGCGGCGAAGTCGCATCCTTGTTACGAAGCAGCGACTTCGGCGTCATGATGATCAGCGGCTTGCGCAGGCTGCGCACCATCTGGCGGCGCAGCACGTGGAAGATCTGGCTGGCCGTGGTGGGTTGCACGACCTGCATGTTGGTGTCGGCGGACAGCTGCATGAAGCGCTCGAGGCGGGCCGAGCTGTGTTCCGGGCCCTGGCCTTCGTACCCATGCGGCAGCATCAGCGTGATGCCGTTGACGCGGCCCCACTTGACTTCGCCCGATGCGATGAACTGGTCGAGCACGACTTGCGCACCGTTGACGAAGTCGCCGAACTGCGCTTCCCAGATCACGAGCGTGTTCGGGTCATTCGAGGCGTAGCCGTATTCGAACGCAAGCACCGCCTCTTCCGACAGGATGGAGTCGATGACGACGAACGGCGCCTGGTTCTCGGCCACGTTCTGGAGCGGCACATAGGTGCCCTCGTCGAACTTCTCGCGGTTCTGGTCATGCAGCACCGCGTGACGGTGCGTGAAGGTGCCGCGCCCGCTGTCTTCGCCGGACAGGCGGACCGGATAGCCGCTGGCGACCAGCGAGGCGAAAGCCATGTGTTCGCCCATGCCCCAGTCGACGTTGACGTCGCCGCGACCCATCGCGGCGCGGTCGTCGAGCACCTTCTTGACGAGCGGGTGCACGGTGAAGTTGTCCGGCGCCTTGGTGATGCGTTCCGCGAGGCGCTTCCACTCCGCGGTGGGGATCGCCGTATCGCCGGCGTCGGTCCACTTCTTGTTGAGGAAGGGGCTCCAGTCGACCGCGTACTTGCTCTTGAAGTTGGTGAGCACCGGGTCCGACGTGTTCTTGCCGGCGTCGAATGCGGCGCGCTGCGCCTTGACCATGTCGTCGCCGAGCGTCTCGCCCATGCCTTGGGCGGCGAGCTTGTCGGCATACAGCTTGCGCGTGCCGGGGTGCTGCGCGATCTTCTTGTACATCAGCGGCTGCGTGAGCGCCGGCGTGTCCTGCTCGTTGTGGCCGAGCTTGCGGAAGCAGATGATGTCGACGACCACGTCCTTCTGGAATTCCATGCGGAAGTCGAGCGCGAGTTGCGTGGCGAGCACCACCGCTTCGGGATCGTCACCGTTCACGTGCAGCACGGGGGCTTCGATCATCTTGACGATGTCGGTGCAATACAGCGTCGAGCGGCTGTCGCGCGGATCGCTGGTCGTGAAGCCGATCTGGTTGTTGATCACGATGTGAACCGTGCCGCCCGTGGAGTAGCCACGCGTCTCCGCCAGCGCCAGCGTTTCCATGACGACGCCCTGCCCTGCAAAGGCCGCATCGCCGTGCACGATGACGGGCAAAACCTGTTTGCCGAGCGGATCGGCGCGGCGGTCCATGCGCGCGCGCACCGAGCCTTCGACGACGGGATTGACGATTTCGAGGTGCGAAGGATTGAAGGCCAGGCTCAAATGAACCGGGCCACCCGACGTCGACACGTCGGAACTGAAGCCCTGGTGGTACTTGACGTCGCCGCTTGGCAGGTCCTCGGGGGCCGTGTGGTCGAACTCGGCGAAGAGGTCCGCGGGCAGCTTGCCCAGCGAATTGACCAGCACGTTCAAGCGGCCGCGGTGCGCCATGCCGATGACGATTTCCTGCACGCCACGCCGTCCGGCCTGGTCGATGAGTTCGTCCATCGAGACGATGAAGCTTTCGCCGCCTTCGAGCGAAAAGCGCTTCTGGCCGACGTACTTGGTGTGCAGGAAGCGTTCGAGGCCTTCGGCCGCGGTGAGGCGCTCCAGCACGCGCTTCTTCTCGTCCGGGGTGAGCTTCGGATTGGTGCGGGCGCTTTCGAGCTTCTGCTGCCACCAGCGCTTTTGCGCCTGGTCGGTCATGTACATGTACTCGGCGCCGATGGTGCCGCAGTAGGTTTCGCGCAGGGCGTTGAGCAGGTCGCGCAGGGACATTGTGTCCTTGCCGAAGAAGGTGTTGCTCGTGTTGAACACCGTCTCGAGGTCACCGTCGGAGAAACCGTAGAACGATGGTTCGAGTTCAGGGATGGCTGGGCGCTCGGTGCGCTTGAGGGGATCGAGGTCTGCCCAGCGGGCGCCGACGTTGCGGTAGGCGGCAATCAGTTGCTGGACGGCGGTGCGCTGGCGGCCGAGTTCGGAATCAGCGCCAGTGGCGACGACGACCTTCGACGTGCCCTGCTTGGCGCGTTCCGCGAAAGCATTGACGACCGGCAGATGCGGTACGTCCTTGGCATTGGTTCCGTCGGTGGCCGGGACGTTTTGCAGCGCGTCGAAGTACGAGCGCCAGTTGTCGGGCACGCTGCCGGGATTGGTGAGGTAGTTTTCGTACATCTCTTCGACATAGGGCGCGTTGCCGCCGAAGAGGTAGGTGTTGCCTTGATAGGCGCTGTAGACGGACGAAGACGTCGACGAGGAATCGCTCATATTCCGCTGACCTTCGCTTCCCTGAAGGAAGCACTAGCTGGTTTAAGAAACCTTCCGCGACACGGCTGAACCGGTTGGCGGATGCGACTGTGGCTGGGGAAGGGCCTGAGTACCGCCGCATTGTGCCACTGTTCACTGTTGCTCGCCCCCAGGCTCGCGCACTTCGTGTCGCTCAGCCCCCCCCACCGGGGGCAATACCAGCGGCCCGGCTAAGCCGGTTCCGCGGTACTTCGCGAATTGGGGCGGCGGGCGGTTAAAGGGAGTTGGTGATTTGGTGGAGGGCTGAGGGGTCGTCGATGGTGGTGAGGTCGCCGGGGTCGCGGTGTTCGCAGACGGCCTGAATGGCTCTGCGGAGGAGCTTGCCGCTGCGGGTCTTGGGCAAGGCGGTGACGAAACGGACTCTGGCGGGACGGGCGAGTGCGCCGAGGTCGTCGGAGACGCGTTTCATGATTTCTCCTTCGAGACGCAATGCGGAATCGGCATCGGCGGCCGCGTTCCTTGGGACGACGAAGGCCATGGCGACTTGGCCTTTGAGGGGGTCGGCGACGCCGACCACGGCGACTTCGGCGACGTTGGGGTGGCCGGAGATGCTTTCTTCGATTTCGCGGGTGCCCAGGCGATGGCCGGCGACGTTGATGACATCGTCGGTGCGGCCGAGGATGTAGAAATAGCCGTCCTCGTCTTTGATGCCCCAGTCGAAGGTCGAATAGACCATCTTTCCGGGAATGCTTTTCCAGTAGGTATCGATGAAGCGGGCATCGTCTTTCCAGATGGTCTGCATGAAACCTGGGGGCGTGGGGCCCTCGATGACGACGACGCCCTTTTCGCCTGCGCCGACAAGCTCTTCCCCGGTGGTTTCGTGGACGATCTTGACCTTGAACCCGTACATGGGGATGCCGGGGCTGCCCGGCTTGCTGGGTGTGGGCTCGACGCCATTCGCCACGGTGAGGATCGGCCAACCGGACTCGGTTTGCCAATAGTTGTCGATGATCGGCACGCCGAGGCCCTCGCCGATCCAGCGGCCGGTGGGTTCGTCCAGTGGCTCGCCGGCCAGGAAAAGCGCCCGGAGGCTCGACAAATCGTATTTTTTGAGCAATGCGGGGTCTTGCTTCTTGAGCACGCGAACCGCGGTCGGCGCGCTGAACATCACCGTGACTTTGTATTTCTCGACCAGCCGCCACCAGATTCCGCCATCAGGTTGCCGGTCGATGCCTTGCGTTGGCAGGCCTTCGTACATGATGGTTGCCATGCCGGCGATCAGCGGGCCATAGACGATGTAGCTGTGGCCGACGACCCAGCCGATATCGCTGGTCGAGAAATACGTCTCGCCGGCGCGGCCGTCGAAGATGTGCTTCATGCTCGCGGCAAGCGCCACCGCATAGCCCCCGGTGTCGCGCTGCACGCCCTTGGGCTTGCCGGTGGTGCCGCTGGTATAGATGGTGTAGCTGATGTCGGTGGCGTCCAGCCAGGTGCATGGCACAGCCGTGTCACGGAGTTTTTCGAGGAGCGGCGCCGCAAGATGGTCGCGCCCTTCGGTGAGTGCCATCGGCGCGAGGCCGCGGTCGACCAGCAACACGGCGGACGGCTTGTGCGCCGACAGGCGGATCGCCTCATCCAGCAGCGGCTTGTAGGCCAGCACTTTGTTGCCGCGCGATCCTCCGTCGGCGCTGACGATGACCTTTGGCGCGGCGTCATCGATGCGCGATGCCAGCGACCCGCTCGCAAAGCCGCCGAAGACGACGCAATGGATGGCCCCGATGCGTGCGCACGCCAGCATCGCGAAGGCGGCCTCCGGAATCATCGGCATGTAGATCAGCACGCGATCGCCTTTGCCGACACCGAGTTCGATCAGGCTTGCGGCCATCCTCTGCACTTCAGAGTGCAGTTCGCGGAAGGTGTAGCTTTTTTCGACGCCGGTTTCGGTCGACACGAAGATCAACGCCCGTTGATCGCCGCGCTCAGGAAGATGCCGGTCGACCGCGTTGTGGCAAAGGTTCGTCGTGCCGCCTGCGAACCATCGCGCGAAAGGCGGGTAACTCGCATCGAGGATCTGTTTCGGCGGCGTCTTCCAGTCGATCAACTCGGCCTGCTCGGCCCAGAACGCTTCGGGCGCATCGATGGAACGGCGATAGAACTCCGCATAGCGGCTCATGGGCTTGTCTCCTGTCGGCTCTGCAGGCCGTGCTGCAAGTATGAGCCGTTGCCTTTCGGCAAGCTGACTCACACGGCGCCCCCGTCGCACGCCACGCGCAAAGACGCTGCATGCGTGGCGGCGACAGGCGCAGTCACATCGAGCATGGATGTGGCGGCGTTGCGCCTTTGCGCATCCTGAATCAGTTCATTCAGGCAGGCCGCCTCCCGCAGGTGCTCATAGCAGGCGCGATATCCGGCACTGCTGGGATGGACGCCATCGGGCGAGAAATAGATCGAAGGCTCGCTCGAGAACGGTTCCTTTCGCCGCTCACCGAAGACGCTGATGAAGCGCACGCCGTGCCGCGCGGCCATTCGCTCGAAGAGCATGCACACCCGATAGGTCCGCGAACTCGCCCACCATGACCACGGCGCCATGAAGACCGGTGCAAGTCCCAGGTTGGCGCTGCACAGCCAGAGCACCTTCGTGCCGCGCCGGGTCAGTTCGGGCAGCAGGATATCGGCATCCAGGGCAAGGCGCGCCGTGGGCGTCAGGCGCAGCACGTCGTTGCCGCCCACCATCAAGAGGATCAGGTCGTAGGCAGGCTCCGCAGCGCCGGCCGGCAGCGCGTCGAGTTGATTGCGAACGTCCTCCAATCGCGCGCCGCTGACGGCCAGGTTCGTGATCTCGACCTGCGGATGGTCCGCGCTGAGCATTCCCGGGATCGATTCGTCCGGCAGATTGGCGCCGAGCCCCACACCGGTGCTGTCGCCCAGCACCAGGACTCGCGCCGACGGCTGCTCGGGCTTGCACTGGTAGGGGTGATCGACCGCCCACGTGGTGCGGGCCGTGCGAAGTGAGTGCCGCACCCGCAGCCACTGCGCCGCGGTGACCGAAGCGAGCGCAATCGCAGCCATCGCGGCGGACGCACCGATCACGGTCGGCATTCTGTTGACCGGCAAGTGCATCGGGATCTCCTTCTTCTTCTCTTCAACTGTGTTCTTTATCGAGAAGGTGCCAGTTGAATGGCTGCCGGAAACCATGTCATTTTGTTGCAGGACAGCGCGGACGCTCTGCCAGAGGCGCTGGGCGGCATCCGAGGCGTCGGCTCGGGGCTGTCTTGGATGCTCCAAAACCCTGATTGATTTAATTAGAGATGTAAATACGATCAACTCCGTCATAAAGACATCGCCCATGTCCTCCGCGCCCACCATCGCAGACATCGCACGCACCGCTGGTGTGGGGACGGCCACTGTCGATCGCGTGCTCAACCGGCGCCCGGGCGTCAATGCCGAAACCGTTCAGCGCGTGATGCAGGTGGTCGAAGAACTCGGCGCGCCGCAGCAACCGGGACGGCCGCGACGGGCCGCGAATTCGCGCTTCGCCTATGTGCTGCCGGCCGATGCCTCACCGTTCCTGGACTTGGTCGAGAGGCAGATTGCCCAGGCGGCAGGCGATTTCCGGCATGCCCATATCACTGAGGTCACGCATCGCATCGACGCTACCGATCCCGCGCGCTTTGCCGACGAGTTGGCGCAAGTCGGCAATTGCGAGGGGGTTGCCGTGCTGGCGCCGGACTTGCCGCCGATCAAACGCGCGATCAACGAACTGGTGCGCGCCGGCGTCCATGTCGTGACCCTCTTCTCGGACGTCGCCGGCTCGATGCGCGAAACCTGCATCGGAGCCGACAACCGCGCCGCCGGCCGCACCGCGGGCTTGCTGCTCGGACGGATGTCGAACGACAGCCGCCGCGACACGCTGCTGCTGTCCTCGCAGGCAACGCGCCTTTCGGCGGAAATCGAACGGCGCATCGGATTCGCGCATGTCCTCGAAGAGCGCTTTCCCAGGCTGCGCCTGATGCGCACGCCCGATCTGCCGGCCGACGACGATGGCGCTTGCGACGCACTGCTGCAAGCACTGAAGGACGACATCGATCCGGCACGGGTGGCGGGCATCTACAACGTCGGCTCCGGCACCGCCGGGGTTGCGCGGGCCATGGCGCAAAGCGGCCTCGCGCCGCAGGTTGGCGTGGTCGCCCATGACTTCACGGACGCGCACGCCTCTTTGCTGAGCGCGGACGCCCTTTCCTACGTCCTGCACCAGGACATCCATTACTGCGTGTTGACGGCGGCGCGCGTTCTGCGCGCGCTGTGCGAGAACGTTCGCGGTGCACTCAACGTGGTGCAGCCGCGCATCGAGATCCTGACGGCCGAGAACCTTCATTGAGCGGACGCCCGGTATGTGCCCCTGAACCCAAATCTTTGGAGACAGCTCATGAAATCGATGTCGAAGATGCTCCCGGGGGTGATCGCCCTCGCCGCTGCCACCGTGCTCAGCCTGACCCCCGTGGACGTCCGTGCCCAGGACAAGACCATCACCCTTTGCTGGGCCGCGTGGGACCCGGCCAATGCGCTGGTCGAACTCTCGAAGGACTTCACTACCAAGACCGGCATCAAGATGAAGTTCGAGTTCGTGCCGTGGACGAGCTTTGCCGACCGCATGCTCAACGAGCTCAACTCCAAGGGCAAGCTGTGCGATCTCATCATCGGCGACAGCCAGTGGATTGGCGGCGCGGCCGAGCAGGGCCAGTACGTCAAGCTCAACGAGTTCTTCGACAAGGAAGGCATCAAGATGACCGACTTCGCGCCCGCCACCGTGGTGGGCTATGCGGAGTGGCCGAAGAACACGCCCAACTACTGGGCCCTGCCCGCCATGGCAGATGCGGTGGGCTGGACCTATCGCAAGGACTGGTTCGCCAAGCCCGAGTTGCAGGCCGAGTTCAAGAAGAAGTACAACCGCGACCTCGCGCCGCCGAAAACCTGGGGCGAGTTCAAGGAAGTGGCGGAGTTCTTCCAGGGCCGGATGATCGACGGCAAGAAGGTCTATGGCGCCTACCTGTTCACCGAGCGCGGTTCGGAGGGCATCACGATGGGCGTGACCAACGTTCTCTACCCGATGGGCTTCAAGTACGAAGACCCGAAGAAGCCGTATGCCATGGACGGCTTCGTCAACTCGCCCGACGCGGTGCGCGGCCTGGAGTTCTACAAGGCGCTCTACAAGGGAAGCACGCCGCCCGGGCTGACCAATGCCTACATGACCGAAGGGCTCGACGCCTTCAAATCGGGCCAGGTTGCGATGATGATGAACTGGTTCGCCTTCTTCCCGGGCCTCTACAAGGACCCGAACGTCGGCGGCGAAAAGATCGGCTTCTTCGTCAATCCGTCCGACAAGACCAAGGGCGTGCAGCTCGGCGGCCAGGGGATCTCGGTGGTTTCATACTCGCCCAATCGCAATGAGGCACTGCAATACATCAAGTGGTTCGCGAACCCTGACGTGCAGAAGAAGTGGCAGGCCATCGGCGGCTCTTCGGCTGCCAAGGCCGTGCTGAACGACCCGGCATACCCGAAGAGCTCGCCGTTCGCGCAGCCGTTCCTCGACTCGATGAACATGGTCGTCGACTTCTGGGCCGAGCCTTCGTATGCGCAACTGCTGCTGTCGATGCAAAAGCGCGTGCACGACTATGTGGTCGCCGACAAGGGTACTGCCAAGGAGGCGCTCGATGCACTGGTGGTCGATTGGAAGAAGGTCTTCAAGGACGACGGCAAGGCCAAGTAGTACGGGAAGCACACGCGGAACCGGCATGCAAAACCCGCCCTTCATCGTCGTGCGCGCCGCGCAAGCCACACCGCCCAGCGTGGCGGTGCGGATGCGCGGGCTCTCCGACCGCGCCATCGCATGGCTGTTCGTCGGCCCGACGATGCTGCTGCTGCTGGCGATCAACATCTTTCCGCTGATCTGGACGATCAAGCTGTCGTTCACCAACTACCGGGCCAACCGGCCCAACGCAGCCGTGGTCGACGTCGGCATCGACAACTATGTGTCGGTGCTGACCGATCCCGACATCTGGCTGGCGATGCAGGCAACGGCGCACTTTCTCTTCTGGACCATCTTCCTGCAGGTGCTCATTGGCTTCTCACTGGCTTACCTGATCGATCGCAAGTTTCGCGGCCATGGCTTCTGGACCACGATGATCCTGATCCCGATGATGCTGTCGCCCGCAGTGGTTGGCAACTTCTGGGCCTTCCTTTACCAACCGCAGACCGGCTTGTTCAACTACGCCGTCTCGTACCTGTCGGGCGTGCCGGCGTCGTCTTTCGAGATGATCGGCTCCGTCAAGCTTGCGCCCTGGGCCATCGTCATCGTCGACACCTGGATGTGGACGCCCTACGTGATGCTGATCTGCCTTGCGGGTCTGCGCTCCATTCCGGACTACATCTACGAGGCCGCAGAGGTCGACCGCGCCTCCAAGTGGCGTCAGTTCTGGTCGATCACGCTGCCGATGGTGCTGCCCTTCATCATGTTGGCGGTGCTCTTCCGCGGCATCGAGAACTTCAAGATGTTCGACATGGTCAACCTGCTGACCTCGGGCGGGCCCGGCTCGGCGACCGAGCTTGCCTCGATCACGCTCAAGCGCGAGGCTTTCGAGAAATGGCGCACCGGGTATTCGTCGGCCTTCGCCATCATCCTTTTCGTTGCGGTGTTCGGCCTTGCCAACATCTACGTCAAGGCCCTCAACCACGTGAAGAACCGCTGAAGGACGCACATGAGCACCAGCACCAGCATGGGCATCAGCACAGCGCACTCGGTCGTTGAGCCGAGTTCGCGCACACGGCGGGTCGCGGGCGCCGTCGTCGTCCTGTACGCGCTCGTCACGATGATCCCGCTGGTGTGGATCATCCTGACCGGCTTCAAGACGCCGACGGATTCGATCAGCTATCCGCCGAAGATCCTGTTCACGCCTTCGCCGCAGGGCTATTGCAACCTCTTCACGACGCGCTCGCGCCAGACGCCCGAATACATCGCCGCGCTGCCACCGCCGAGCGATGTGTGCGACAAAGTCGCGCGGGGCGACAACATGGTGGTCGCCGGCAGGTCCAACTACATCCCGAGATTCGTCAACTCGCTGATCATCGCCTTCGGCTCGACAGTGCTGTCGGTCGGCATCGGCGTGATGGCGGCCTATGCGTTCTCGCGCTTCAACGTGCCGCTGAAGGACGATCTCCTGTTCTTCATCCTGTCGACGCGGATGATGCCGCCCATCGCGGTGGCGATCCCCATCTTCCTGATGTACCGCGAACTCGGGCTGTCGGACACGCGGCTGGGGATGATCCTGCTCTACAGCGCCGTGAACGTGTCGCTCGCGGTCTGGCTGCTGAAAGGCTTCATCGACGAGATCCCGCGCGAATACGAAGAAGCGGCAATGGTCGACGGCTACACGCGCCTGCAGGCCTTTCGGAAGGTGGTGTTGCCGCAAGCCACCACCGGCATTGTTGCGACGTCGATCTTCTGCTTGATCTTCGCGTGGAACGAATACGCCTTCGCGGTGCTGCTGACTTCGGGCACCGCACAGACGGCGCCGCCTTTCATCCCGATCATCATTGGCGAAGGTGGGCAGGACTGGCCGGCCGTTGCCGCCGGCACCACGCTGTTCCTGGTGCCGATCCTGGTCTTCACGATCCTTCTGCGCAAGCACCTGTTGCGCGGCATCACCTTCGGCGCGGTGCGCAAGTAGGAGTGCACGAATGCCAGACATGCCGACCGCCTCTTCGCTCTCCCCCGCCTCACCCGATCGGCGCCGCTGGCCGCGCTGGCTGCGCCGCGGACCGATGGAAATCGTCGCCTGCCTCGTGATCACCGCCGGGCTCGTGATGATGTTGCAACCGCTGGCAATGGCGCTGTTCACGTGGTCGTTCACCACGACGCTGTTCGGCACCGCGCTGTTCATGGTCGTCTCCAAGTTTCCCGAGTGAGCCATGGCAGAGATACGCGTTCATCAGCTGCATAAAGCCTTCGCCGACTTCACGGCGGTGAAGAACTCCAGCTTCACCGTGCGGGACGGCGATTTCTTCTGCCTCCTCGGCCCATCGGGCTGCGGCAAAACCACCACGCTGCGGATGATCGCGGGCCTCGAGCTGCCGACCTCGGGCCGAATCTTCCTCGGCGACGAAGACGTCAGCTTCAAGCGGGCATCGGCACGCGACATTGCTTTCGTGTTCCAGATGTTCGCCCTCTATCCGCACATGAACGTGCGTCGCAACATCGGTTTTCCGCTGGTGTCGCAAGGCATGGCGCGCGCGGAGGTCCGCCGCGAGGTCGAGAAGGCGGCACGCACGCTGCGCATCACGCATCTTCTGGACAAGCCGGTGTCGCAGTTGTCGAGCGGCGATCGGCAACGCGTGGCACTCGGCCGTGCGATCGTGCGCCAGCCAAAGGCCTTTCTCATGGACGAACCGCTCGGCGCGCTCGATGCCGAATTCCGCGAAGTGATGTGCCAGGAGCTGCGCGCACTGCACGACAGGCTGCACGCCACCACCGTGTATGTCACGCATGACCAGATGGAAGCGATGGCGATGGCCGACGTGATCGCCGTCATGAACGAAGGCGTGATCGAGCAGCTCGGTGCGCCTCTGGAGGTGTATGAGCGGCCCGCGAGTGTCTTCGTCGCGGACTTCATCGGCGCGCCTTCGATGAACTTCCTGCCCTTCGAGGCGGGGCTCGCGAGCGGCGAACAGGCGATCCGCATCGGACCCACGCAGATCGAAGTGCCCACACTGCGTGAAGACGTCGCACCGCGCCCGCTGCTCTGCGGCATACGGCCGGAGCATCTGCGTCTCGAAGATGCTTCGACCTTGCGCGCGGAGGTGCTCGGGACCGAATACCTCGGCACCCGCACCGTCGTCACGCTCGCCACCGCACAAGGCGCCACGGTGCGCGCCAAAGTGGATGTCACGCTGCCGGTCGCGCGCGGCGATCATGTCGGGCTCGCCTTCGACGCATCGGTGATATCGCTCTTCGACGCCGCATCGGGCCGAGCCTTGCGCACCGCCCGCGACGAGACGCCGCAGCGCGGCCGGCAGGGAGCACGCCATGGCTGAGCTTCGCCTCGCCAACGTCGAAAAGCGCTTCGGCGCCGTGCGGGCCATCGAAGGGCTGACGCTCGACATGCCAAGCGGCGAGTTCTTCGTGCTGCTCGGCCCCAGCGGCGCGGGCAAGACCACCACGCTGCGGCTGGTGTCCGGCCTCGAAACGCCGGATGCGGGCCGCATCTCGATCGGCGGGCGCGACGCCACGGCTATCGCGCCAGCGCTGCGCGACGTGGCGTTTGTCTTCCAGCAGTATTCGCTTTATCCGCACCTGAACGTCTATGACAACCTTGCCTTTCCGCTCCGCTCTCCGTTGCGTCCCCTTCCGGAGAACGAAGTGCGCCGCAAGGTGGAGGAAGTGGCTCGAATGCTGCGGATCCACGACAAACTGAAGAACCCGGCGACCCGCCTCTCGGGCGGCCAGATGCAGCGCGTGGCAATCGGGCGCGCCCTGGTACGCAATCCGTCGATCTACCTCATGGACGAGCCGCTGTCGTCACTCGATGCCAAGCTGCGCAACGACCTCCGGCTGGAGCTCAAGCGAATCCAGCAGGACCTGGGCGCCACGATGCTCTATGTGACGCACGACCAGATCGAAGCAATGACCATGGCCACGCGCATCGGCGTTCTCGATGCCGGCGTGCTGGTGCAGGTCGGTACGCCGCAGCAGATCTACGAAAACCCGAGCAGCGTCCACGTGGCCTCCAGACTGGGTTCGCCACGCATCAATCTCTTTGCGCGGGCACTGCTGCCGGAGCTGGACGCACCCCCGCGCGCCGTCACCGTCGGCGCGCGCGCCGAGCACCTGAGATTGCATGGGCAAGCTGCGGGCGCGGCCAGCAGGCCGCACCGTGCCGCGCGCGTCAGGCGCATCGAACGACTGAGCGACCTGCACCTGGTGCACGTCGGGCTCGACGACAGTGACCAGGAACTCATCGTCTCTGCAGCCGCGAACGAGAGCTTTGAGCCCGACGACGCGGTGCAGGTCGAGCTGACGCGCCCGCTGTGGTTCGACGCCGAGGGCCGGCGCATCAGCGCATGAAGCAAGCAACCAATACCTGGAGCACACATGGCCGACATCGACATGATCCGCAACGCGACGCAGACGCTGATCGACCACGTCGATGAACTGACCGCCCTGGACCAGGCGATCGGCGACGGCGACCACGGGCTCAACATGCGGCGGGGCGCGCTCGCCATTCAGGGCAAGCTCGGCGAGCTTGCGGGTCAGTCGCTCAACGAGGCATTGCGCACCATGGGCATGACCTGCATGTCGACCATCGGCGGCTCGTCGGGGCCGGTGTTCGGCACGCTGATGATCACGCTCGGCAAGGAATTGCCCGACCCGCCGACCGCCAGCGCCATGGCTGCCGCACTCGATGCCGGCATCAAGGCCCTGACCCGCCTTGGCAAGGCCGAAGTGGGCCAGAAGACATTGCTAGATGTGCTCGATCCCGTGCAGAAGCTGCTCGCGCAAGGCGGCGACGAGTTGCTCGACCGGGTTCGCGACTGCGCCTTCGCGAGCGCCGATTCGACCGCCGCGATGGATGCGATCAAGGGCCGGGCATCCTTTCTCGGAGATCGTGCGCTGGGCCATGTCGACCCGGGCTCGCGTTCGGTGGCATTGATCATCGCCGCGATCTGTGACAGCCTGGATTCGCCGGCGCAAACCTCTTCCATTCCGCCTGACCTTTCGCCTGAAAGCGCAACATGAAGAAGCTCATCAACGACGTCGATTCCCTCCTGACCGAATCCCTGGACGGCTTTGCAGCCGCGCATGCGGACATCGTGGCGCTCGGCGAGACCGGGCCTTTCGTGCGCCGTCGCACGCCGAAGCCCGGGAAGGTTGCGCTGATCTCGGGCGGTGGATCGGGCCACGAGCCGCTGCATACGGGCTTCGTCGGACACGGCATGCTCGATGCAGCCTGTCCCGGGCAGGTGTTCACCTCGCCAACCCCCGACCAGATGCTGGCGGCCGCGCAGGCGGTGGACACAGGCGCGGGCGTGCTGTTCATCGTCAAGAACTATTCGGGCGACATGATGAATTTCCAGATGGCCGCGGAGATGGTCGATTGCGACAACGCAACCGTCATCGTCAACGACGACGTTGCGGTCGAAAACTCCACCTACACCACCGGGCGGCGCGGCGTCGCAGGCACATTGATCGTCGAGAAGATCCTCGGCGCCGCGGCCGAGCGGGGCGACAGCCTCGCGGCCCTGAAGGCGCTTGGCGATTCCGTCAACAAGGCCACCGCCTCGATGGGTGTGGCGCTCACGTCCTGCACGGTGCCTGCGGCCGGCAAGCCGACCTTTCAGATAGGGGCGGACGAAATGGAGATGGGCGTCGGCATCCACGGCGAACCCGGCCGGCGAAGGGTCAGGCTCTCGTCGGCGGACGACATTGCGGCCGAGCTCAGCGGCGCAATCCTCAAGGACCTTTCACTCAAGCCTGGGCAGCAAGTGCTGCTGCTGGTCAATGGCTTCGGGGGCACACCGCTGATGGAGCTGTATTTGATGGTGAATGCGGTGCGCAAGGTGCTCGACGGCCAGCAGCTCAAGGTCGCGCGCTACCTCACCGGGTCGTATGTGACGTCGCTCGAGATGGCCGGGTGCTCGGTCACCGTGAGCGCCATGGACGAGGCGACGCTGGCGCTCTGGGATGCGCCAGTGCACACGGCAGCGCTCCGCTGGGGCATGTGAGGCGGCTCTGGCGTGCCGACGCGAACGGTCGCTCGCGTCGGCAACTTGCCTGGCTGCTTACCAGCTCACCCCGTAGTAGTCGTTGACGCTGCGACTGTAGTCAGGCGTGTATTCCGGCGCCTGCGTCTCGGCGTAGCGCGGTGCGCCTTCAAGCTTGGCCTTGTCTAGCGGCACGACATAACCGTCCATCGACGTGTCGTACGTCAGCATGTTCCAAGGCAATGGATAGCGGTCCGTGCCCATGCCGAGAAAGCCACCGAACTCGAGAACGGCATAGCGGACCTGGCCTGAGCGCTTGTCGATCATGATGTCGTCGATGGACCCGAGCTTCTCGCCCGCCTTGTTGTAGACGTTTGTGCCCTCGACGCGCTCGGAAGAGATGACGTCGCTGGTCGATTCAGGGGTCATGAAAGTCTCCTTGGTTGGATGAAAGGGTGAGTTCGGGTATCTCGCGCAGGCGTGCCGAACGACATCGGGGTACATGCCGCACAACTGTAGGCATCCACTGGCCCGATCTGCATAGGCGCTTGTCGTCCTTCCGGGCGGAACGCTCGTCAGGTGCCGTCCGACACGCGGTCGCGTGCTTTCGCTCGTGGCAGCACAGGCGCACAGGACTACAAAGCTCCTTTGACCGCTGACCGGACCACTCCCTTGAACTCCCCCGTGACCTTCGGCGACACCGACGCCTATCTTTTTCGCGAGGGAACGCACTCGCGGCTCTACGAACGGCTGGGCGGCCGACTGGCCGACAAGGAAGAAGACGGCGCCTTCTTTGCCGTGTGGGCGCCGAACGCAAGCTCGGTCGCCGTCATCGGCGACTGGAACCACTGGGACGGCCATGCCGACCCGCTGTCTCCGCGCCCGGACTCCACGGGCGTCTGGCACGGACAGGTGGCAGCCGCGCGGCACGGTCAAGCCTACAAGTACCGCATCCTGTGCAAGTCCGGAAGGGTGATCGAGAAAGCGGACCCGCTCGCGTACTTCGCCGAAACACCGCCGGCAACCGCATCCAGGCTCTGGTCGCTCGACTACACCTGGGCCGACGACGAATGGATGCGCACGCGCGCGGCCCGCAACAGCCTCGACGCGCCGATTTCGATCTACGAAGTGCATGCAGGCTCCTGGCGTCGCGAAGACGGCCGTCCGATGGATTACCGCGCGCTCACGCATGCACTGGCCGACTACGTCGTCTCGGTCGGCTTCACGCACGTCGAACTGATGCCGATCACGGAGCACCCGTTCTACGGCTCCTGGGGCTACCAGACGACGGGGTACTTCGCGCCGACATCGCGCTACGGCACACCCCAGGACTTCATGTACTTCGTCGACCACCTGCACCAGCGCGGGATCGGCGTCATCCTCGACTGGGTGCCCTCCCACTTCCCGACGGACGCGCACGGGCTCGCCAGCTTTGACGGCACGCATCTCTACGAGCACGCGGATCCGCGCCAGGGCTTTCATCCCGAGTGGAACTCGGCAATCTTCAACTATGGGCGCGACGAGGTTCGCAGCTTCCTCATTTCATCGGCGCTCTTCTGGCTGGCCAGCTATCACATCGACGGCCTGCGGGTGGATGCGGTGGCGTCCATGCTCTACCTGGACTACGCGCGCCAGGGCGGGCAGTGGATTCCCAATCAGCACGGCGGGCGCGAAAACCTCGAAGCGATCGGTTTCCTTCAGGAACTCAATCGCGCGGTGTACCGCGAGCAGCCGGACACTTTCACGATCGCGGAGGAGTCGACCGCATGGCCCAAGGTCTCGCGGCCTACCGACATGGGCGGCCTCGGTTTCGGAATGAAGTGGAACATGGGCTGGATGCACGACACCCTCGCCTATATGCACGAGGATCCGGTGCATCGCCGTTTCCATCACCATCAGCTGACTTTCTCGATGGTCTATGCCTTCAGCGAGAACTTCGTGCTGCCGTTGTCGCACGATGAAGTCGTCTATGGCAAGGGGTCGCTCATCGGCAAGATGCCAGGCGATCCGTGGCGGCAGTTTGCGAACCTGCGCTCGCTCTTTGCCTACATGTGGGCGCATCCGGGCAAGAAGCTGCTGTTCATGGGCGGCGAGTTCGGTCAGCGGCGCGAGTGGACGCATGAAGGGCAGCTCGACTGGGCCTCGCTCGATTCGAGCGAGCACCGGGGCGTTCAGCATCTGGTGGGCGAACTCAATCGTGTCTACCGGGCGGAGCCGGCGCTGCACGAGCTGGATTTCTCCGCGGACGGCTTTCAGTGGCTCGAACCCAACGACAACAAGCAGAGCGTGGTCGCCTTCCTGCGGCGCTCACGCGCGGGCGACTCGGTTCTCGTGGTGTGCAACTTGACACCGGTGCCGCGTCAGAACTACTGTGTCGGCGTGCCTCGGGACGGCACATGGCGGGAGATCCTCAACAGCGATGCCAGTACGTTCGGGGGCTCGGGCTGGGGGAATCTTGGCGCTGTGCAAGCCGCACCGATGCATTCGCACGGACAGAAGTACTCCGTGTGCCTGACGCTGCCGCCGCTTTCCACGCTCTTTTTCAAGGTGCAGTCCGATGCCTAGCGCCCTGCTGTCGCCGCCGCACATGCCCGAACCCGTCGATGCGGCGGACGGCCGGCGCCGCGCTGTAGTCGATGCCGTGCTGCCCGTCGTCGACGGCGGCCGTTTTGCGGTCAAACGCGTCGCGGGCGAGAGCTTTCGGGTGACGGCACATGTCTTCACCGACGGGCACGATGTGCCCCGCGTGATGCTCCAGTGGTGGAAGGACGGCGATGCCTCACGCCACGAGCTGCCGATGAAGCTGCGCTACAACGACGAGTGGCATGCCGACTTCACGCCGCCCATGCCCGGGCGCTACTTCTACACCGTGGTCGCTTGGGTCGACGCGTTCGAATCGTGGCGGCACGAGCTCGTTCGCCGTGTGGATCCGGAAGACATCCGCGTTGCCGCGCGCACCGGAGCGCTCGAGATTTCCGCAGCGGCAGGCCGAGCGAACGGCGATGACCGTCAGGCGCTTGCGAAATGGGCGCGCGCACTTGACGAACGCGCCACCAACCCGGGCGTGAATGCGAACGAGCTCAAGGCGCTCGCGCTTGACGACGAACTGGCCGCCATTGCCACGCGCAATCCCGATCGCAGCCTGGAGGCCCGGTTCGCGGCGGAACTGCCGCTCGTGGCGGATCGCGAGCGCGCCCGCTTCAGCACCTGGTACGAGCTCTTTCCCCGCTCGGCCTCGGACACGCCGGGCGCGCACGGCACCTTTCGTGACGTCGAGAAGCGCCTTCCGCTGGTGGCGTCGATGGGCTTCGACGTGCTGTACTTCCCGCCGATCCATCCAATTGGCCGCCTGCAACGCAAGGGCCGCAACAATGCGCTGGCGACCGAGCCCGGCGACGTCGGCAGTCCATGGGCCATTGGTGCCGCTGAAGGCGGGCACAAGGACATCCTGCCCGCGCTCGGCACGGCGGAAGATTTTCGGCGCCTGGTGGCCAAGGCGGCGGAGATGGGCATCGACGTGGCCATGGACATCGCCTTTCAGTGCGCGCCGGACCATCCCTACGTGAAGGCGCATCCGACATGGTTTCGATGGCGGCCCGACAACACCGTGCAGTATGCGGAGAACCCGCCGAAGAAGTACCAGGACATCTATCCCTTTCACTTCGAGAGCCCGGATTGGCGGGGGCTCTGGAGTGAGCTCAAGTCGGTGCTGGACCACTGGATCGCGCAGGGCGTCACGGTGTTTCGCGTCGACAACCCGCACACCAAGGCCTTCGGGTTCTGGGAATGGGCGATCACGGAGGTCAAGCGCGAGCACCCGGAGGTGATCTTCCTGGCCGAGGCCTTCACGCGGCCGAAGGTGATGCATCGCCTCGCCAAGCTAGGGTTCACGCAGTCGTACACCTACTTCACCTGGCGCAATACGAAGCAGGAGCTGACGGAGTATTTCACCGAGCTCACACGCGGCCCCGGCAAGGACTACTTCAGGCCGAACGTGTGGCCCAACACGCCTGACATCCTTCACGCCGCACTCCAGACGGGCGAAGAAGCCGTATTCAAGTCGCGGCTGGTGCTCGCTGCCACGCTGTCGGCCAACTACGGCATCTATGGCCCGGCTTTCGATTTGATGGAATACAAGCCGCGCGAGCCTTCGAGCGAGGAATACCTCGACTCCGAGAAGTACCAGTTGCGCGACTGGGACTGGAGCCCCGACCGCGGCCTGCGCCCTTTCATTGCGCGCGTCAATCAGATCCGCCATACCAACGCACCCTTGCAGGCCGACGAGAGCCTGCGGTTTCTGGACATCGACAACGACCAGTTGATCGCCTACATGAAGGCCACGCCGGACGGCTCGCACGTCGTAGTGACGGTGGTGAACCTCGATCCGCACAACGTGCAGGCCGGCTGGGTCCATCTCGATCCCGCGCTCGTCGGCGTGGAGGGCGACAAGCCTTTCCAGATGCACGACCTCCTGAGTGACCAGCGTTTCACGTGGCGCGGCGCATGGCACTACATCCTGCTCGATCCGAACCGGTTGCCCGCACACATCCTTGCGGTGCGGCGGCGGGTGCGAGACGAGCGCGATTTCGATTATTTCCAATAGGCGCCCATGAACGCCCCGCTGCCGACACTCGTCCTCGAAACCACCGAGATCGACACCTCCGGCGATCCGACCTGGTACCGCGATGCGGTCATCTATCAGCTCAACGTCAAAGCCTTTCTGGACTCCAATGCCGACGGCGTCGGCGACTTCAAGGGCGTGGCCAGCAAGCTCGACTACGTGAAGGACCTGGGCGTCAACACCATCTGGCTGATGCCCTTCTATCCTTCGCCGCTGCGCGATGACGGCTACGACATTGCCGAATACGAAGACGTGCATCCGCAATACGGCTCGCTGCAGGACTTCCGCGACATGCTGGAAGAGGCGCACAAGCGCGAGTTGCGCGTGATCATCGAACTGGTCATCAACCACACGTCGAGCGAACATCCGTGGTTCAAGGCCGCGCGCACGGCGCCGCCCGGATCGCCAGAGCGCAACTTCTATGTCTGGAGCGACACCGACACGCTCTATGCGGGCACCCGCATCATCTTCACGGACACGGAGAAGTCCAACTGGACGTGGGATCCGGTCGCCAAGGCGTATTACTGGCATCGGTTCTTCAGCCATCAGCCCGACCTCAACTTCGACAACCCCCAGGTGCTCGAAGCGGTGTTTCGCACCATGCGCTTCTGGCTCGACATGGGGGTGGACGGCTTCCGGCTGGACGCCATCCCCTATCTCATCGAGCGCGACGGCACGACCAACGAGAACCTGCCCGAGACGCACGAAGTCATCAAGAAGCTGCGCGCAGCCATCGATGCCAACTACAAGAACCGATTCCTGCTGGCCGAAGCCAACATGTGGCCGGAGGACGTGCGCGGCTACTTCGGCGAAGGCGACGAATGCCACATGGCGTATCACTTCCCATTGATGCCGCGCATGTACATGGCCATCGCACAGGAAGACCGCGACCCGATCGTCGAGATCCTGCAGCAGACGCCCGACATTCCCGAGAACTGCCAATGGGCCATCTTCTTGCGCAACCATGACGAACTGACGCTCGAGATGGTGACCAACCGCGAGCGCGACTACATGTACACGACTTATGCCGCGGACATGCAGGCGCGCATCAACCTCGGCATTCGCCGGCGGCTCGCACCGTTGATGGACAACGACAAGGACCGCATCAAGCTGATGAACAGCATGCTGCTGTCGATGCCGGGGTCGCCCATCATCTATTACGGCGACGAGATCGGCATGGGCGACAACGTCTTCGTCGGCGACCGCAACGGCGTTCGGACGCCCATGCAATGGAGCCCGGACCGCAATGCAGGCTTCTCGCGCGCGGACCCGCAGCGCCTGTACCTGCCGCCGATCATGGATGCGATGTATGGCTACGAGGCCGTCAACGTCGAAGCGCAGTTGCGCGACAAGAGCTCGCTGCTGCACTGGACGCGCCGGATGCTCGCGGTGCGCAAGACGAGCCGGGCCTTCGGGCGCGGGCGCCGCACGTTCCTCAAGCCGGGCAATCGAAAGATCCTCGCCTACATCAGCGAACATGACGACGACGTGATCCTGTCGGTGTTCAACCTGTCGCGCGCGGCGCAGCCGGTCGAACTGGATCTCTCGGCGTTCAAGGGCCGGGTGCCTGTCGAGATGCTGGGCCGCACATCGTTTCCGCCGATCGGCGAACTGCCCTATCTGCTCACGTTGACGTCGCATGGCTTCTATTGGTTCAGGCTCGCCGAGGAGGCCCCCATGCCAAGCTGGCACCAGGAAGGTGTCGCCCTTCTCGACCGCCCCGTGCTGGTGCTCTTCGACGGCTGGACCAGCATCTTCAGGGACCGCGTGGTGCCCTGGCGCATCGGCTTTGCCGACCGGCTGAGTCGGCAGATCGAGACTGACACGCTGCCGCCGCACATCGAAGCCCAGCGCTGGTATGCCACCAAGGGTTCACACATCGAGCGCGCCGCGTTTCGCGACCAGGCAGTCTGGAACATCGACGGCTACAGCTGGATGCTGCCGCTGCTGGCTCTGCAAGGACCGCCCGGCGGTGCCACCTACTTCATGCCGCTGGCTCTCGCGTGGGAAGACCGCGACGAAGAGCGCATGAAATCGCTGCAGCAGGCCGCCATCGCAAAGGTGCGGCAGCAGGCGAACGTCGGCGTCATGGGCGATGCCTTCTTCGACGAGGCGTTCTGCCGCCAAGTCGTTCGCGCCATCGTGCATGAAACGCGGCTTCGCACCGACCACGGCGAGCTTCACTTCCGGCCCACATCGCTGGGGCGGGAGTTTCCCGCTGAAGTCATCGATACGCTGCCCGTGAGTCCGCCCAGCCCGGTCAGCAGCAACACGGTGGTCACGCTCGGCGAAACCCTGTTCCTGAAGGGCTACCGCCAACTGCGCGCGGGCGTCAATCCTGAATTGGAAATGGGCCGCTTCCTCACGGAAGAAGCCGGTTTCGTGCATGGGGTTCCGATTGCCGGCGCGCTCGAATACCTGGGCGAGGACGGCACGGTCATGACGCTCGCGCTGCTGCAGGCCTACGTGCCGAACCAGGGCGACGGATGGGAATACACGCTGGCGTACCTCGAACGTGTGTTGGGCGAACTGCGTGATACCGACGGCGCAACCACGCCCGAGCTGCACGGCGCATTTCTCGCGCTGATCCGCATCCTCGGCGCCCGCACGGCCGAACTGCACAATGCGCTCGCCAAGCGCACTGGCAACGCCGCCTTCGAACCGGTGCCGATGGCGGATGCCGACCTTCAAAAGATCCGCGAAACCGTGCGCTCCGAGGCCGCGGGCACACTCAGGCAGCTCGGCGAATTCGTGCGCACCACGCTGCCCGCCAGCGCGCAGGACGACGCGACGAGACTGCTCGGCATGGGCAAGGCGGTCGATACCTTCGTGGATGGCGTGTATCTTGCAGGCAAGACAGCGTGGCGAACGCGATTCCATGGCGACTATCACCTCGGACAGGTGCTGCTGACGCGAAACGATTTCGTAATCATCGATTTCGAAGGCGAACCCGCACGGCCGATCGAAGAGCGCCGTACCAAGCAATCGCCGCTGCGCGATGTCGCCGGCATGCTGCGCTCCTTCAACTACGCGCGCTGGAGCGCATTGCGCCGCGCTGCCCAGAATGCCGAGGAGCTGGTGCGCCTGGACGCCGCGGCGCGCGCCTGGGAGGGCGAGACGCGAGCCGCATTTCTTTCCGGCTACCAGGAGGTCCTGGCCCCGGAGTCGGGTCCGGTCGACAGGCAGCTTCTCGAACTCTTCGAGCTGGAGAAGGCGTTCTACGAACTGCGCTACGAACTGAACAACCGGATCGACTGGGTGCCCGTTCCGTTGCAGGGAATCCTCGCATTGCTTGAACGAACGGCCGTTCGCTGAGCGCGGACACACACATCACCCGGAGCACGTCCATGGAAAGCCTCTCCATTCATCTCGAGCCGTTGCGCGCCTTCCTGTTCCAGATCGGCGCGTACTTCCCCCGGCTGCTCTTTGCGGTGCTGGCGGTCGCCGTCGGCTGGCTGCTGGCCAAGGCGGCGCGCTTCACCGTGGTGCGCGGCCTGCATGCGTTGAACTTCCACGTGCTCACCGAGCGCTCCGGCATCGACGACTTTCTCCGCAAGGGCGGCATGGTGCAGGACTCGACCGTCGTCTTCGGTGCGCTGGCCTACTGGCTGGTGATACTGATTTCGCTGGTCGTTGCCTTCAACGGGCTCGGGCTCACTTATGCGGCCGACATGCTCGGGCGCGTGATGTGGTTCGTGCCCAATGTGTTCGTCGCGCTGCTGATCCTGGTCTTCGGCGCCTTCTTCGCGAAGTACGTCGGGGACGGAATCAGTGCCTACAGCCGCAACGCCGGCATGCAGGATGCGCAACTGCTCGGCAAGCTGGCGCAATACGCGATCCTGCTTTTCGTGGTGCTCATCGCGCTCGACCAGATCAAGGTCGGTGGCGATATCGTCCGGCAGAGCTTCCTGATCATCCTCGCCGGCGTGGTGTTCGCACTGGCACTGGCCTTCGGGCTCGCGGGCAAGGATTGGGCCGCACGCCGCATCGAGGAGTGGTGGCCGCGCGATCGGCCTCCGCCGCGGCCCGTCGTGCGCGAAACGACCACCCGTGATTTTCCCGGAGCGAACCGCCCGACCGCCGCGTGGCCGCCCCGAACAGACCGTGATCGGCCCCACCCGTGACCAAACGCAATCATGTAGCCCTGACCGCGGTCTGGCCAGGGCGTCCCTACCCGCTTGGCGCAACCTGGGATGGCCAGGGCGTGAACTTCGCGATCTTCTCCAAGCACGCGGAAAAGGCGGAGTTATGCATCTTCGACGACAAGGGGCGGCATGAGCGCCAACGAATCGTGCTGCGCGAGCGCACCAACGACGTTTGGCATTGCTATCTCCCAGAGGCTCGGCCGGGCATGGCCTATGGCTATCGCATCCACGGGCGCTACAAACCCGAAGAAGGCCATCGCTTCAATCCCAACAAGCTGCTGCTCGACCCGTATGCGAAGGACCTGATCGGCGAACTGCGCTGGAGCGACGCCCTCTACGGCTACTCGGTCGGCAGCAAGCGCCAGGATCTGTCGTTCGACCGCCGCGACAGCGCGGCCTTCATGCCCAAGAGCCGCGTGCTCGAAACCGCATTCACCTGGGGCGAAGACCGCCGGCCCGAGGTTCCTTGGCAGGACATGGTCATCTACGAAATGCACGTGCGCGGCTTCACGATGCAGCATCCCGCCATTCCGGAGCACCTGCGCGGCACGTATGCGGCACTGGGGTGTTCGCCGGTCATCGACTACCTGCAGCGCCTGGGCGTGACCACCATCGAGCTGCTGCCGGTGCACGCGTTCATCAACGATCGCCATCTTGCCGACAAGGGCCTTCAGAACTACTGGGGCTACAACACGCTCGGCTACTTCGCGCCGGAAGTGCGCTACAGCGCCTCCGGCAAGGTGAAAGAATTCAAGACCATGGTCAAGACCCTGCACTCGGCAGGCATCGAGGTGATCCTCGACGTGGTCTACAACCACACGTGCGAAGGCAACCACCTGGGGCCAACGCTCTCGATGCGCGGCGTGGACAACATGTCCTACTACATCGCCAATGGCGCGCAGCCGCGCTACTACGACGACTTCACCGGCTGCGGCAACACCGTCAATCTGGAGCAGCCGCGCGCGCTGCAGCTCGTCATGGACTCACTGCGCTATTGGGCCGAGGAAATGCACGTCGACGGCTTTCGCTTCGACCTTGCGTCGGCACTCGCCCGCGAGGCCGGCAAGGTCGAGAACCTGGGCGGGTTCTTCGATGCGATCCGCCAGGACCCGACGCTCAACCAGGTCAAGCTGATCGCCGAGCCCTGGGACCTGGGGCATGGCGGCTACCAGGTCGGCAACTTTCCGCCGGGCTGGGCCGAATGGAATGACCGCTACCGCGACGGCATCCGCGGCTGGTGGAAAGGCGATGCGGGCGTGGCCGGCGAAGCCGCACACCGGCTCTCGGGCTCGCAGGATCTCTACGGCTGGTCCGGCAAGGGGCCGCACGCGAGCATCAACTTCGTCACGGCGCACGACGGCTTCACGCTGCACGACCTCGTCTCCTACAACGACAAGCACAACGAGGCCAACGGTGAAGACAACCGCGACGGCAACAACAACAACCTGTCGTGGAACTGCGGCGCCGAGGGCACGACGGACGACCCTGAAGTCCTCGCGCTGCGCGAACGCCAGAAGCGCAACATCCTCGCGACGCTGCTGCTGTCGCAAGGCGTGCCGATGCTGCTTGCGGGCGACGAGCGCGGCAACACGCAACACGGCAACAACAACGCCTATTGCCAGGACAACGAGTTGTCGTGGCTCGATTGGACCCCTTCTCCGGAAGCCGATTCCCTGCGCGATTTCGTCGCGCTGCTGATTCGCACGCGCCGCATGCATCCATCGTTTCGCCGACGCAGCTTCTTTCGGGGACAGCCCGTTGGCGATGGCCAGCAGAAGGACGTCGTCTGGGTCAAGCCCGATGGCGATGAAATGGCGCCGGCCGACTGGGGCGAGCACGTGCGCTGCCTGGGCATGATGTTCTCGGGCGCGGGCATCATCGACGTGGGGCCGCGCGGCGAATCCCAGCGCGATGACGATTTCCTGCTGCTGCTCAACGCCTACCACGAGCCCCTGCCCTTTACGCTGCCGCCGCGTCCGGGAGCAACCTGGACACGCGTGATCGATACGGCGCGCGAGAGCGCCCTCTCGATGACGCTCGACGAGCCGGCCTATCCATTGCAGGACCGGTCGCTCGCGCTACTGCGGCATACGAGGACCGCGATATGAAACACCAGCATTCGATGCCTTTCGGCGCGGAGGTGTGCCGGGACGGCGTCCGCTTCAAGCTCTGGGCGCCCGATGTTCCAAAGGTCGTCCTCGAATGGTCCAAAGGCGGAGACTGGCGTGAAGCTCCAATGCAGCGCGATGCCGACGGCTGGCACGAACACACGGCGGCGGAGGCCGCTGCCGGCGATCGCTACCGCTACCGCCTGCCCGACGGCCTGCGCGTTCCCGACCCCGCTTCACGCCGCAACCCCGACGACGTCCACGGCCCAAGCGAAGTGATCGATCCGCAGGCCTACACGTGGCGCGACGACGCCTGGTCAGGCCGCCCCTGGCAGGAAGCGGTCATCTACGAAATGCACCTGGGAGCCTTCACCCAGGAGGGCACCTTCGAAGCGGCGAGACAGAGGCTTCCGGCGCTGGCCGAACTAGGCATCACCGCCATCGAGCTGATGCCGATTGCTGACTTCCCCGGCCGCCGCAACTGGGGCTACGACGGCGTCCTCCCCTACGCGCCCGACACCAGCTATGGCACGCCCGAGCAGCTCAAGGCTTTCGTGGACACTGCCCATGAACTCGGCTTGATGGTGCTGATCGACGTGGTCTACAACCATTTCGGGCCGGAGGGAAACTACCTGCATGCCTACTGCCCGCAGTTCTTCAATGCGGCCCACCAGACGCCGTGGGGCCCCGCGATCAACTTCGACGGAGCCGATTCGCGGACGGTGCGGGACTTCTTCATGCACAACGCGCTGTACTGGGTCGAGGAGTATCGATTCGACGGCCTGCGCATGGATGCGGTCCATGCCATTCGCGACGACTCGACGCCGCCCATCGTCGAAGAGGTCTGCGCCGCACTGCAGCAAGGCCCGGGCCGGCATCGGCAAGTGCACGTGGTGCTCGAAAACGACCTGAACCAGGCCCATCGGCTCACCCGCGATGACGAGGGCAAGCCGATTGCCGCCACCGCACAGTGGAACGACGACCTGCACCACGCCGCGCATGTCCTGCTGACGGGCGAAACCGATGGCTACTACGCGGACTATGCGCAGCATCCGCTCGAGAAGTTCGGGCTGGCGCTTGCCCAGGGCTTTGTCTACGCAGGCCAGCCATCCGCGTTTCGGGGGGGCGAACCTCGCGGAGAGCCTTGCGACCATCTGCCGCCTGGCGCGTTCGTATCGTTTTTGCAGACCCACGACCAGATCGGCAATCGCGCCCTGGGTGAGCGCATCGACGTCCTTGCCGCGCCGGACCTGCTTCGCGCCGCCCGAACCTGCGTCCTGCTTTCGCCGCACACGCCGATGTTGTTCATGGGAGAGGAATACGGCGCGCATACGCCCTTCCTTTATTTTTGCGATTTCGGCCCGGAGCTTGCTGCCGCGGTATCGGCCGGGCGGCGCGAGGAATTCGGGCGCTTCGCAGCTTTTGCGGACGAGAAGGCGCGCCTGAAGATTCCTGATCCCAATGGCATGGAGGCGTTTACCGCATCCAAACTCGATGACGCCGAACGCGCGCAGCCTGAGCACGCCAAGGAACTCCAACACACGCGCGCGGTGCTTGCCGTGCGCCATGCCGAGCTTGCGCCGCGCTTCGGCCATGGAACTCAACTGGTGCAATGGTCGGTCGAAGGCGATGCGCTTCGGCTGGTGTGGTCACTGGGCAAAGGCCTCAACGGAAACGCCCAGCCATCGCTTCTGCACCTCGTTGCGAACTTCGGGACCACGGACGCTCAGGTGGCATGGCCGCCCGGCCGCGTCATCTACAGGCTGCCCGCAACCCAGGAGGCCGCAAGCGAGGCCCAGCTTCCGCTCGTGCCTGGCGGTGTCTGCGCATCGATCGAGGAGTTGCCGGATGCCTGAACCCGGCTTCACGGACGACGAGGTCTCGAGCATCCGGCGCTTGTGCGAGCGCTACCGCATCGCGCCTGAATTCGAAGACGCATTCGGCAACCGCCATTCAGTGTCGAACGAAGGGTTGGCGGCGCTGTTGCTCGACGCAGGCTTCGTCGAGCGCGAGCCGCGGGCCGATTTCAGCGCAGCCGACGCGGCCGCCGAACGCGCCACATGGCAGCGTGCGTTGCCGCCGACGTTGATTGTTGCTTCGGGCTCGCAGTCATTGTTCGTCTCCGACGTGAGGCTGCCGACCTCGACAGGGCGCATCGAATGGCGGCTGGTCGACGAGCAAGGTGCCGTGCATGAAGGCGCGGCAGAGACGAGGGATCTGCACGCGGCGCAGCATGCCGACATAGCCGGCATCGCCTATGCACGCTACGAGCTTTCGATTCCGCTGGCGCTGCCCGACGGCTATCACCGCCTGAGCCTCGGTGGCCTGCAGAGCGAATGCCTGGTGATCTGCGCGCCTGCGCAGTGTCATCGTCCGCAGATTCTCGAAGAGGGTCGTGCCTGGGGATTCACCCTCCAGCTCTACGGGCTCCGTTCCGCGCGCAACTGGGGGATCGGCGATTTCAGTGACCTGAAGGACTTCGTCGCGCGGGCCGCACACGCAGGCGCCGAGTTCGTGGGACTCAATCCGCTTCATGCGCTCTTTCCGCACGATCCGGCTCGCACGAGCCCCTACAGCCCTTCGTCGCGGTCGCAGCTCAACGTGCTCTACATCGACGTGGAAGCGGTGCCGGATTTCGCCGACTGTGCCGGCGCCCGGCAAAGGGTCCGGTCGCCTGCGTTCCAGTCGCGCCTCGCGGAACTGCGCGACGCATCGCTCGTCGATTACGCCGGCGTTGCGGCGCTGAAGCACGAAGTGCTGGCGATGCTCCACAGCCGCTTCGGCGAACGCGATGACGGCGACCCGGAGGCGCAGGCCTTCGCGCGATTTTGTGAACAGGGCGGAGAGGCATTGCGCCAGCACGCGCTGTTCGAAGCCCTGCAGGCGCACTTCCACGCTGCGGATGCGAACGTCTGGGGCTGGCCCGTGTGGCCTGAGCCCTACCGCGATCCGGCCTCGCCGGCCGTGGCGGACTTCGCAAGAGAGCACGGCGCTGAAGTCGGCTACTTCGAATACCTCCAGTGGCAGGCTGCGCGGCAGCTTCAGGCGGTCGGAGCGCAGTGTGCCGTATCGGGCAAGGCCATCGGCCTCTATCTCGACCTCGCTGTATCGGCCGATCGAAGCGGGTCGGACGCCTGGCGCCATCAGCAAAGCTTTGCACGCGACGTTCGCGTCGGCGCGCCGCCCGATGCCTTCAACCTCGAAGGCCAGAACTGGGGCTTGCCGCCGCTGCGGCCCGACCGCTTGCGCGAGGGAGGCTACAAGCCCTTCATCGAAGCGCTGCGCGCCAACATGCACGAGGCCGGCGCCATTCGCATCGACCACGTGATGATCCTGATGCGCCTTTTCTGGATCCCCGCCGACGGCGCCGCGCGCGATGGCGCCTACGTGAGCTATCCGGTCGAAGAGCTCTTCGCGGTGCTTGCACTGGAGAGCCAGCGCCACCGCTGCCTGGTGATCGGCGAAGACCTCGGCACGGTGCCCGAGGCCATGCGCGAGACGCTGCGCCGCTTCGGCGTGCTGTCGTATCGGGTGCTCTACTTCGAGCAGGAAAGCGACGGTGCATTTCGCGCACCGGCGGACTATCCGCGCGACGCGATCGCGGCCGTCAGCACGCACGATCTCGCGACGTTGGCAGGCTGGTGGTCGGCGCACGATCTCCAGACGCGCTTCGAACTCGGCCTGATCGCCGACCGGGAGACCCTGGCGCACCAGACGCTGGAGCGCGCCCATTCGCGCGCGCGCCTCAAAGAGGCGATGCAACGCCACGCACCCGAACTCGCGGCCAGCCTGAGCACGGCGTCGGGCAATGGACCGCTGGATTCCGGCGGTATCACAGCGGTGCACGCCTTTCTTGCGGGCGCCCCATCGAAGCTCATGGCGCTTCAGCTCGAAGATGCGCTGGGCAGCGTCCAGCAGGCGAATCTGCCGGGCACCGTCGACGAACATCCGAACTGGCGCCGCAAGTACGGCCCCACTGTCGAGGCGCTCTGGCGGGAGGCCGGCGTCCAAAAGATCTGCGCCGCACTCTCGCAAGCCCGCCCGCTCGCCCGCGAACGCCCTGCGGAGACTTCGAACCTGCCGCTGCGCGTGCCGCGCGCCACCTACCGGCTGCAGTTGCACAGCAGGTTCACCTTCGACGACGCGGCGCGCATCGTTCCGTATCTCTCGAAGCTGGGCGTGAGCCACGTCTATTGCTCGCCGATTCACCGGGCGCGGCCCGGCAGCATGCATGGCTATGACGTGGTCGCGCACGATGAGATCAATCCCGAACTCGGCGGCATGCCTGCATTCGAACGCTTCACGCGTGTGCTCAAGGACCACGGGATGGGGCAGCTCATCGACCTCGTCCCCAATCACATGGGCGTGCTCGGCACGGACAACCGCTGGTGGATGGACGTGCTCGAAAACGGAACGGCCTCGCCGTACGCATCGCACTTCGACATTCAATGGGAGGCGCTGGCGCCGGGGCTGACCGGCAAGGTGCTGCTGCCGGTGCTGGGCGATCACTATGGCGCGGTGCTGGAGCGTGGTGAACTCCAGTTGCGCTGGGAGCCGGCCAAAGGGGCGTTCGGCGTTTGCTACTTCGATCACTTCTTTCCGCTGGCGCCGCAGACCTTCTCGCTCATCCTCGACCGCGCCGCGACGCGCGTCCACGACCAGAAGGCCGCGGCACTGCTGGGTGCCATCGCGGAGTCATCGCGCGAAATGCCCTCGGTGTCTGGCGAGGACGCCGATGCTGTCGCCCGGCGCGCAAGGGACAAGAAGGTCCTCGCGGACCGACTCGCCGCACTGGAGTCCGAAACCCCCGCCGCCGCGCGGGCCGTGGATGCAGCAGTGCATGCGCTCAACGGCCACGATCAGCGCCAAGCCATGCACGAGTTGCTGGAGGCACAGTCCTATCGGCTCGCTCATTGGCGCACAGCGGCCGACGAGATCAACTACCGCCGCTTCTTCGACGTGAACGAACTCGCGGCGCTTCGCACGGAGCGCGTGGAAGTGTTCGAAGCGACGCACGCGCTCGCGCTGAACCTTGCGGCGCGCGGCTGGGTCGACGGATTGCGCATCGACCATCCCGATGGCCTGCAAGACCCCGCCTGCTATTTCGATCGGCTGCAGGATGGTTTCGTGGCGCGCGTCGGGAAGAAGTCCCGCGGCCGGGACGCCAACGGCCGGCCCGAGTGCCCACTCTACGTGGTCGCCGAGAAGATCGCCGCGCCGCACGAAGACGTGCCGGTGTCCTGGGCCATCCACGGCACGACAGGCTATCGCTTTGCGAACCTGGCGAATGCAGTGCTCGTCGATCATCGGGCCGCGGATCGCCTGACGCGGATCTGGCGCGGCTTCACGGGCATGCACGAACGCTACGAAGACGTGGTGTATTTCGCCAAGCGTGAAGTCGCCCACGGCACACTCGCCTCCGATCTCGAAGTCCTGGCGAATGCATTGCTCGACATCGGGAAGAGCCACCACCGGACCCGCGACCACACGCTCAACACGTTGCGCGAGGCCATTGCCACCGTGGCCGCCTGCATGACCGTCTATCGCACCTACAACGCCGAGGAAGCGAGCGCACAGGACCTGCGCTACATCGACCAGGCCATCGATGCCGCCCGCGAGCGATTGCAATTGCCGGACCCATCGGTGTTCGGGTTCCTGCGCGATGCGCTGCTCGGTCTGCCGCCCGACGGACGCGAATCACCACTGCGCACCGCGGCAGTGCGGTTTGCGAGACGGTTTCAGCAGTTCACCGCACCCGTCGCGGCCAAGGGCGTGGAAGACACGGCCTTCTACCGCTACTTTCCGCTGAGCGCAGTCAATGAAGTGGGCGGAGAGCCGAACCAGATCGGCGTGCCGGTCGCGGAGTTTCATGTGGCCAGCGACGACCGGCGAAAGCGTTGGCCGCACACGATGCTGGCAACCTCCACGCACGACAACAAGCGCTCCGAAGACGTTCGGCTGCGCATCGACGTGCTGTCGGAATGCCCCGGTCTCTGGCGGCTCGCGCTGCGAAGGTGGCGGGCGTTGAACGCCCCGCTGCGCGGCAGCGTGACGCCGGTGCACGAGTACCTGCTCTACCAGACGCTGCTTGGAACCCTGCCGGCGGCGAAGGCCAACGCAGCCGACCTCGAAGCCTACATGGCGCGCATCGTCCGCTACATGGTGAAGGCGGCACGCGAAGGCAAGGCCGCGACGAGTTGGACCCGTCCGGACACTGCCTATGAAGAAGCGCTGGAAAGCTTCGTTCGTGGAATCCTTGCGCAAGACGCGCGCACGGACTTCCTCGCCGATCTGCAACACGGAGTGGCCGCACTGGACCGGTACGGTGCGCTCAACGACATCAGCCTGACGCTGCTGAAGTTCAGCTCGCCGGGGGTGCCCGACATTTACCAGGGCTGCGAGCTCATCGACCGCAGCCTCGTGGATCCGGACAACCGGCGTCCGGTCGACTACGAGGCCCGCCAGCGCCGGCTGCAAGAACTCGAAGCGCTCGCCCAGGGCGGCGATCTGGAGACGGCGGTGCGGGGCCTCGCAGAATCGGCAGCCGATGGGCGCGCCAAGCACTGGCTGACTTGGCGACTTCTCGGCTTGCGCGCGCGTGAACCCGACCTGCTCAGCGAAGGCAGTTATGTGCCGCTCGAAATCCGCGGCACGCAGTCACACCACCTGATCGGCTTCCTGCGCTGCCACGAAGGCCGCGTTGCCATCTCGCTCACGGTGCGCCTCTTTGCTTCGTTGAACGACCTGGGCCGTCCGCGCTTTCCGGGCCCGACCGCGGTGCCGCCAGCCGAAGCATGGGGCGATACGCGGGTCGTCCTGCCTCCGGAGATCGACACGCTTTTGTTCGAAGACTGCATCACAGGCGCCCGGCACACCTTGGGCGCTGGTGAGCACGCGGCCTCGGCATTGCTCCGGGCTTTTCCAGGCGCGCTGCTCGTCGGCGGATAGCTCTCAGTGCGCAGGAACCAGGAAGTCCTGGCTGATCCGCCAGCCGAGTTCATTCACCCGGTCGAGGAACTGCGTCAAGTACGCGTGCAGACCAGTCGCAAGAATCTCATCGACCGTTGCGTACTGCAGGTCCGCCAGCAGCTTGCCCGCTCGGCGCTGGGTCTCGGAGCTCTGCTCGTTCTTGACCTTGTCGAGGTTGCTCACCACCTCATGCAGGCTCGCATGCAATGAACGCGGCATGTCCGCACGCAGGATCAGCAGTTCGGCCACGCGCTCGGGCTTGATCACGTCGCGGTACACCTTGCGATAGACCTCGAAAGCCGAGACGCTGCGCAGGATCGCGCTCCAGTGATAGAAGTCGTATTCCTGGTCTTCCTCGGTGGCGGTGCCGAAGAACTCGCTGTTGAGCGCATGGAACTTCACGTCGACCAGCCTTGCGGTGTTGTCGGCGCGTTCGATGAAGGTGCCCAGGCGCGAGAAGTAGAAGGCCTCGTCCTGCAGCATGGTGCCCAGCGTCACGCCGCGTGAAAGATGCGAGCGGAACTTGACCCATTCGAAGAACTGCGCCGGATCGCGCTCGAACTCCCTGTTGCGCAGCATGCGATTGACTTCGAGCCAGGTGGTGTTCTGCGTTTCCCAGGCTTCGGTGGTGAGCGCGCCGCGCACCGCACGGGCGTTCTCGCGCGCCGCGCGCAGGCACGAGAGGATGGACGATGGATTCGACTCGTCCTTGACCATGAACTCCATGACCTCGTCGGGTTTGAAGCCCTCGTGCTTCTCGTTGTAGAGCGGCAGCAGTTCGCTGATCGACAGAAGGCCCTGCCAACCGTACTTGGCGACTTCGGCAGATTGCGGCAGCAGCGATGTCTGGTAGTTGACGTCCAGCATGCGCGCGGTGTTCTCGGCGCGCTCGGTGTAGCGGGACATCCAGTAGAGGTGATCGGCGGTGCGTGACAACATGATCTGAAGGGCTCCGTTGATCAGGACGACTGCGTCTGGGTTTGCGTTTTGGTTTGCGTTTGCGCCGCTCCGGCCCGGGCGGCGCCGTTGCGGTCCGCTTCGAGAATCCAGGTGTCCTTGGTGCCGCCGCCCTGCGACGAGTTGACGACCAGCGAGCCCTCCTTGAGAGCCACCCGCGTGAGGCCGCCCGGCACCATCTGCACTTCCTTGGCCGACAGCACGAAGGGCCGCAGGTCGATGTGGCGCGGCGCGATGCCCGATTCAACGAAAGTCGGCGAGCTCGAAAGGCTCAGCGTCGGCTGGGCAATGTAGCCGTCGGGCTTTGCGAGCACCGCCTTCTTGAAGTCTTCGATCTCGGCCTGCGTCGCAGCGGGCCCGATGAGCATCCCGTAGCCACCCGCGCCATGAACTTCCTTGACCACGAGGTCCTTCATGTTGGCGAGCGTGTAGTCGAGGTCGTCCTTGTTGCGGCACATGTAGGTGGGCACGTTCTTCAGGATCGGCTTTTCGCCGAGGTAGAACTCGACCATCTTCGGGACGTAGGGGTAGATCGACTTGTCGTCCGCCACGCCGGTGCCCACCGCGTTGCAGATGACGACGTTGCCTTCGCGGTAGGCGCGCATCAGGCCGGGGCAGCCGAGCGTGGACGTGGACCTGAAGACTTCGGGATCGAGGAAATCGTCGTCCACCCGGCGGTAGATGACGTCGACGCGCTTGGGGCCGCGCGTGGTGCGCATGTAGACGAAGTCGTCCTTGACGAAGAGGTCCTGCCCCTCGACCAGCTCGATGCCCATCTGCTGCGCGAGGAAGGCGTGTTCGAAATAGGCGCTGTTGTACATGCCCGGGGTGAGCACCACGACCGTCGGCTCGGCCGTTGCGGGCGGCGCGGAGGCGCGCAGCGTTTCGAGCAGAAGGTCAGGGTAATGCGCCACCGGCGCGATGCGGTTCTGGCTGAACAACTCCGGAAAAAGCCGCATCATCATCTTGCGGTTTTCCAGCATGTAGCTCACGCCGCTGGGTACGCGGAGGTTGTCTTCGAGCACGTAGTACTCGCCGTTGCCCGCCGAGTCGGGCGCTCGCACGATGTCGATGCCGGAGATGTGGGAGTAGATGTCGTTCGGCACCTTCACGCCCGCCATTTCGGGGCGGTATTGCGCGTTGTTCAGGATTTGCTCGGCCGGAATGACGCCGGCCTTGATGATTTCCTGGCCGTGGTAGACGTCATGGATGAAGCGGTTGAGCGCTGTCACGCGCTGCACGAGGCCCTTTTCCATCGAGGCCCACTCGTGCGCGGGGATGATGCGCGGAAGCAGGTCGAACGGGATCAATCGCTCGGTGCCCGAGCCGTCCTCGTCCTTCGCGCCATAGACGGCAAAGGTGATCCCGACCCGGCGGAAGATCATTTCCGCCTCCTCGCGCCGCGATCGCATCACCTCTGCGGGCTGCTTCGCGAGCCATTGGTCGTATCGCTTGTAGTGGCTCCTGACGGCAGCGCCGTTGTAGGGCAGCTGCTCATACATCTCGTCGAATTTGTGCATGGACGACCAATCTCCTTGCCCGTAGCTTAGCAAGTTCAAGGCCAAACAACGGCGGAAGATGACGAAACGTCGTGGTGCCAATAGCGCCGTGCAGCCTGGCGGCGACAGCTCACCTCGCCCGGCACGAGGCTGGACCACAACGCGGCCCCACAGTGCGGCGTGTCCACCAGGGCGATGCCGCGCTGGGCATAGCGCTGCACCACTTCCGGCGCCGGATGTCCAAATCGATTCCGCCAGCCGGCCTGGACCAGCGCGATGCGCGGATTCACCGCATCCAGCAGCAGCGGGCTCGACGAGGTCTTGCTGCCATGGTGCGGAACCAGCAGCACGTCCGCCCGCAGATCGGCGTTGCGCACGACGAGGGCGGCTTCCTGCAGGCGCTCGATATCTCCCGCCAACAACGCAGTCGCACGGCCGTTGGAGATGCGAAGCACGCACGAGACCGCATTCGGCCGGGTGAAAAAGATGTACTCGTTTTCCCCCGGATGGAGGATTTCGAAATCCACGCCGTCCCAGGACCAGCGCTGGCCCGAGAGGCACCGCCGGGCGGGCCGCAGCTGCTGCAGCGGATGGTCGGCCTCGATCGAGCTGAGCAGTTCAGCCTGCGCTTGCGATGCAAGTACTGTCGGCGCGCCGCCGGTGTGGTCGCTGTCGCGATGGCTCAGAACGACGGTGTCCAGGCGCTCGCCCAATGCTTTCAGCAGGGGCACGAGCACGCGGCTGCCGGCATCGGTTTCGAGGCTGTAGCGCGGCCCCGCGTCATACAGCAGGCTGTGGGCGGCCGTGCGCACCAGCACTGCGTTGCCCTGCCCCACGTCGGCTGCGAGGAGTTCGAACTCGCCCGCTGCAGGGCGCGGCGCCTGCCATAGCAGCACGGGCAGCAGCAAGGGCAAGCCCAGGGCGCGCATCGACCACGGCAATCGCATGACGAGCAGGAGCCCGCCCGCGATTCCGCCGATGGCCATCCAGAGCGGCGGGGCGGCCATCGACACGGTCGCGAACGGCCAACGCGCTAGCCATTGCAGCAGCACCGACAACCCCTGCACGGCCCACGCGGCCGCTTCCCATACCGGGGGCACGAGCATGCCGACCATCGCCAGCGGCGTGACGACGAGCGTGACCCAGGGAATCGCCACCGCATTGGCAGGCAGACTGACGACTGAAATCTGCTGGAAGAACAACAGAGTCAGTGGCGTCAGGCCCAGCGTGACGACCCATTGCTCTCGAAGCAGTCGTCCCAGTCGGCTCCGAGCAGCGCCATTCGCGCCGTTCACACCCTCCAAGCCGTCCACCCCAGAGGCGAACAGCACGCCCACTGCCACGAAGCTCAGCCAGAACCCGGCCTGCATCAGCGCCCATGGATCGAGCAGCACCACGACCGTGCAAGCCAGCAGCCAGACGCAGGGCCATGGCCAGCGCCTGCCGGACAAGCGCAGCAAGGCAACGGCGGCGAGCATCCACACCGTGCGCTGCGAAGGCAAGCCCCATCCGCTGAACAGCGCGTACAGCGTTGCGAGCGCAACGCCGCCGAGCAGCCCAGCGTGCTGGGCCGGCCACGTCAGCATCCAACGTCCGCTGCGGCGCCAAAGCACGCCGACCACACGCGCCGCGAGCCAGGCGAACATCGTGACGTGAAGTCCGGAGATGGCCATCAGGTGCGCAACACCAGTTGCCCGGAAGACGTCCCAGTCGGCCCGATCGATGGCGTTCTGGTCTCCGGTGACGAGCGCCGCGATCACGCCGGCCGCCTGCCGGTCCGCAACGCGCTCGAAGATCGCATCGCGCACGGACTCGCGCGCACGTTCCATCGGATAGCGCCACGTCTCGCCAAGACGCTCCGGGCGGGGATCACGCGGGCCGGTGCGCACGTAGCCCGTCGCCTGCACGCCCAGCTCCCATAGTCGAAGCTCGTGGTCGTAGCCGTGCGGATTGAGCTGCCCGTGCGGCGCCTTCAGGCGAACAACGAACTGCCAGCGTTCACCCGCATGCACAGGGGCGAGGGCGACAGGGGCAACCGTATCCGCGTACCAGCCCAGCGCAAGGCGCGACGGCACTCGAGGCGGCGTGCCCTCCACCGATGCATCCGCCCAGCGCGCCGATTCGACCTCGAATGCAAAGCGCAGACCGCTTTCGCTGTGCTGGGGCATCTGCGCCACCAGGCCGGTGACCCACACATCACGACCCTCCATCGCCGGATGCATTGCATCGTTCACATAGGCAGCCGCACGCCAGCCCGCGAGGCCCGCGCCAGCCAGGGCCCCCATCAGCACCGCCGACGCCAGAGCACCGAAACGGATGCGCGGAAGCCATCTCCGTGTCGAGGCGCCGATGAGCGCAGATGCGACCATCCCCGCGTACGAGGGCCATGGCCACAACGCCGCCTGCTGCAACTGCAACGCCGCACCCCAGACCGAACCCGCCATCGCGGCAAAAACAACCCAGCCGCGCGCATCCCCGCCCGGCGTCACGAGACAACCCCTGCTTGCATAGCAATCCACTCCCTGCGCGCTTCAATGGCGCGCTAATTGCTTTCTGTGTCGGCTAGTATGCGTCTCACCCGAGGCACGCTCGACGCACGGAAAAAGAATGTCAATTCACGCCGCCCTCCACCACGTCACCCACTACAAGTACGACCGTCCGGTGCAACTAGGGCCTCAGGTCATTCGCCTGCGCCCTGCGCCGCACTGCCGAAGCAACGTCATCTCGTATTCGCTGCGCGTCGAGCCCGAGCAGCACTTCGTCAACTGGCAGCAGGACCCTTTCGCGAACTACCTGGCGCGGCTGGTGTTTCCCGAGAAAACGCGGGAATTCAAGGTCACCGTCGATCTCGTGGTCGAAATGGCGGTCTACAACCCTTTCGACTTCTTCCTCGAGCCGCAGGCCGAAAACTTCCCTTTCAAGTACACCGAGGCACAGGCACAGGAGCTTGCGCCCTACCTCGTCGCCGACGAAGCCACGCCGCTGGTGCAGGCGTATCTGGAAAAGATCGAGCGCAAGGAACAGCGCACCATCGATTTCCTGGTGGGCATCAATCAGCAGGTGCAGCAGGACGTCAACTATCTGATCCGCATGGAGCCCGGCGTGCAGACGCCGGAAGAGACGCTCGCCAGCGGTTCCGGCTCGTGCCGCGACTCTGGCTGGCTGCTGGTGCAACTGCTGCGCCATTGCGGATTGGCGGCGCGCTTCGTGTCGGGCTATCTCATCCAGCTCACACCTGACGTGAAGGCCCTCGACGGCCCGAGCGGCACGACGGTCGACTTCACCGATCTGCATGCATGGTGCGAGGTCTACCTGCCCGGCGCCGGGTGGATCGGGCTCGACGCTACATCCGGCTTGCTGGCGGGCGAAGGGCACATCCCCCTCGCCTGCACGCCCACGCCTTCCAGCGCGGCGCCCATCGAAGGCGTGGTGGACGACGCAGAGGTCGAGTTCGGCCACGAAATGCACGTCACGCGCATCCACGAATCGCCGCGCGTGACCAAGCCCTACACCGAGGAGCAATGGGCCGAGGTGCTCGCGCTCGGCGAAGCGGTCGACAAGCGCCTGAAAGCCGGCGACGTGCGACTCACCATGGGCGGCGAACCGACCTACGTTGCGACCAGCGACCGCGATGCGCCGGAATGGAACACCGACGCCCTCGGCCCGACCAAGCGTTTCTACGCGACCGAGCTCGTGCACAAGCTGCGCGCCGAATACGGCAAGGGCGGCTTCCTGCACTTTGGGCAGGGCAAGTGGTATCCGGGCGAGCAGTTGCCGCGCTGGGCGCTGTCGATCTTCTGGCGCGCCGACGGCGAAACGCTGTGGCACAACCCCGATCTGTTTGCCGACGAGCGCACGCCCACGCACTACACGAGCGAAGATGCGCGCCGCTTCACGACCATGCTGGCCCATCGCCTCGGCTTGACCGAACGCTACATCCAGCCCGGCTACGAAGACGTCTACTACTACCTCTGGCGCGAGCGCCGGCTGCCGGTCAACGTCGATCCTTTCGATTCCAAGCTCGAAGACGAGATGGAACGCGTGCGCCTGCGCCGCGTGTTCACCCAGAAACTCGATGCCGTCATCGGCTACATGCTGCCCATCGAGGCCTCGAATGCAGACGCCGATGCCCCCGCGCTCGCAGGCCCCGGCTGGAAGACCGGACCCTGGTTCCTGCGCGACGACCGCATGTACCTGATCCCCGGCGATTCGCCGATGGGCTACCGCCTTCCGCTCGATTCGCAGCCGTGGGCCAGCAAGGGCGACTACCCGTATCTCGTCGAGCGCGATCCGACCGCACCGCGCGGCAGTCTGCCTACCGCTGCCGACTTCAGGGCGCGGTATGCCACCGCGCCCGCGGCACCGGATGCCGACCGTGGCGCCGTGCCTTACGCCTTCGGCCATCCCGATGCCGGCCCGGCCACACTGCGCATGCAGAGCCCGGTTGGTGAAGGCGCCGATCAACGAGGCGCGACGCAAGACCCCGGCGCGCGGCATCCCCGGCGCGGCGAGTCGGCCCACTGGGTCACGCGCACGGCACTGTGCGTCGAGGTGCGCGATCCGCGTCGCGCCAACGGACCCGCCGCCGAAAAGGTCGGCGACAGCTCGGGCGTGCTCTACGTCTTCATGCCTCCGCTCGCGCGCCTGGAGGACTACCTCGACCTCGTCGCGGCCGTTGAAGCGACTGCAGAACAACTCGGCGTGAAGATCGTGATGGAAGGTTATCCGCCGCCGCGCGATCCCCGCCTGAAGATGCTCCAGGTCACGCCCGACCCCGGCGTGATCGAAGTCAACATCCATCCGGCTCACAGCTGGAATGAACTCGTCGAGCACACGGAGTTTCTGTACAACGCGGCTTTCGAGACGCGCCTGTCGGCTGAGAAGTTCATGACCGACGGCCGTCACACCGGCACCGGCGGCGGCAACCACTTCGTGCTGGGCGGCGCCGTGCCGACGGACAGCCCCTTCCTGCGCCGGCCCGAACTGCTCGCAAGCCTGCTGCTTTACTGGCACAACCACCCATCGCTGAGCTATTTGTTCTCGGGCATGTTCATCGGCCCGACCAGCCAGGCGCCGCGCGTGGACGAAGCCCGCAACGACCAGGTCTACGAGCTCGAAATCGCACTGAAGGAAATCGCGCGTAACCGCGAGATCTACGGGCAGAACATGCCGGCCTGGCTCGTCGACCGCACACTGCGCAACATCCTCGTCGACGTCACCGGCAACACGCACCGAAGCGAGTTCTGCATCGACAAGCTCTATTCGCCGGACTCCAGCACCGGCCGGCTGGGCCTGCTTGAATTGCGCGCCTTCGAAATGCCGCCGCATGCGCGCATGAGCATTGCGCAGCAACTGCTCCTGCGCGCTTTCATCGCCCGCTTCTGGGATGCACCCTACGCGGCGCCGGCCACCCGCTGGGGCACCGAGCTGCACGACCGCTTCCTGCTCCCGACCTTCGTGAAGATGGACTTCGACGACGTCATCAGCGAGATGCGTCAGGCGGGCTTCGCCTTCGACGCCAACTGGTTCGCGCCGCACTTCGAATTCCGCTTCCCGCTGGTCGGCCAGGTGCAGGCGATGGGCATCGAGCTGTCGCTGCGCAATGCACTGGAACCGTGGCACGTGATGGGCGAAGAAGGCTCTGCAGGCGGTACGGTGCGCTACGTCGACTCATCGCTCGAACGCATCGAGGTGCGCGTCACGGGGCTCAACGAGAGCCGGCATGTCGTCACCGTCAATGGAAAGGTGCTGCCACTGCAACCGACCGGCGTCACGGGCGAGTTCGTGGCGGGGGTGCGATACAAGGCGTGGAACCCGCCTTCGGCGCTGCATCCGAGCATCGGCGCGCACGCTCCGTTGACCTTCGATCTGGTCGACACGTGGATGAAGCGGTCGCTGGGCGGCTGCCAGTACTTCGTGGCGCATCCGGGGGGGCGCAACTACGACACCTTTCCCGTCAACGCCTACGAGGCCGAAAGCCGGCGGCATTCGCGCTTCTCGCGCATGGGGCACACGCCGGGCTTGCTCAGCACGCCGCCGGCCACCATCGAAATCGCCGGCAGCCGCGAGTTCCCCTTCACGCTGGACCTACGCCGCTAAGGCCAGGAATACCGCGGAACCGGCTTCGCCGGGCCGCTGGTATTGCCCCCGGCAGGGGGTGGGCGCCCGACACGAAGTGCGGGCAACCTGGGGGCGAGTGACAATCACGCCGTGGACCCACAGAACGAATCCCTCTTCGACGCGCAAGCGCTCGACGCGCCAGCCGAATTGGCTTCCGCGCTAGCTCCCCCGGCTTCGCCGGGCCACTTCGACGAACTGCGAGGGGCAGCCACACCCGAAAGCACGCATCGCACCGGTGCGCCATCGGCGCCTGCGCCGCTTCACGATGCCGCATCCATTCCCGCCGGCGCTTCCGCCGCCGAGGAGGACGACAACGCTCCCCGCCAGCAAGCCTCCCTCGCCCCCGCCTGGACCGACTTCTTCGAGCATCTCGGCCCCGACGGCTTCGACGATCTGCCGCGGCGGGCCGTCAGCCTCGAACGGCAGATTCGCGACAACGGCGTGACCTACAACGTCTATGCCGATGCCAACGGCCCACAGCGGCCCTGGTCGCTCGACCTCTTTCCGCTGATCGTCTCGCCGGAGAGTTGGGCCCAGATCGAGGCCGGCATCCAGCAACGCGTGCGCGTGCTCGACCGGGTGATGGCCGACGTCTACGGGCCGCAGCAGTTGCTGGCCGAAGGCCTGCTGCCGCCCGCACTGGTCCAGGGGCATCCGGGCTATTTGCGGTCCATGCATGGCGTCACGCCGCCGGGCGACACCTGGCTGCACATCACCGGCTTCGACCTTGCCCGTGGACCTGACGGCAACTGGTGGGTGGTTTCGCAGCGCACGCAAGCGCCTTCCGGCCTCGGTTACCTGCTTGAAAACCGGCTCGCGATCGCACGCCAGTTTCCGCAGGCTTTCGAGAACCTGCAGGTACAGCGCCTTGCCGCGACCTACAACGCGATGATGGAGGGCCTTCAGCAGATGTGCCCGGCCGGCCAGCCGCCGCACATCGCTTTGCTGACGCCGGGGCCTTACAACGAAACCTACTTCGAGCACGCTTACCTGTCGCGCTACCTGGGCGTGACGCTCGTCGAAGGCAATGACCTGACGGTGCGCGACCAGCGGCTCTACCTGAAGACGCTGCAGGGGCTGCGGCCGGTGCATGGGCTCATCAAGCGGCTCGACGACCAGTTTCTCGATCCGCTGGAATTGAGGCCGGATTCGACATTGGGTGTGCCGGGCCTGCTACAGGCCATTCGCGCAGGCAACGTGCTGGTGGCCAATATGCCTGGTTCGGCTTTTCTCGAATCGCCGGCGCTGCTCGGCTTCCTGCCCGCGTTGTCGCGCCGCCTCATCGGCGAAAAGCTGCAACTGCCCGCGCTGCCGACCTGGTGGTGCGGCGAACGCGCCGCCATGGAAGCGGTACTGCCGGAACTGGCCGACTGCGCGATCAAGTCCACCTATCCCGGCGATGATTCGCACACCAGTTTCGACGCCGTGCTCGGCAGCCGCATGGCCCGCCGCGAGCTGGACGAATGGGCGGGCCGCATCATGCGCCAAGGGGACGAGCACACGGTGCAAAGCTACCTGCCGCTCTCGCAAATGCCGACGTGGACGCAGGATCTCGGCCGCGGCCACATCGCCCCGCGATCGGTGTTGCTGCGCGTCTTCGCTGTCAGCGATGGGCCGCGTTCGTGGCGCGTGCTGCCTGGCGGGCTCGCCCGGCTGGCGGGGCGCGATGCGCAGATCGCTTCGATGCAGCGCGGCGGAAGCAGTGCCGACGTCTGGGTACAAACGCTGGGTGAAGTCGACCGGACCACGCGGCTGCAGCCGCACGCCACGCCGGCATCGCTGGCGCGGCACCGCGCGCCCGTCACCAGCCGAGCGGCGGAAAACATGTATTGGCTCGGCCGCTACACCGAACGCGCGGAAAACGCGGTGAGGCTCGCGCGCGTGACGCTCGATCTGCTCGGCGGCGAAGACGCGTCGTCCCACGCCCTGCTGCTCTGGCTGCACCAATTGGCGCTGCGCAATGCGCTGGTGCCGCGCGGTGTGCCGAGCCTTCCCAAGTCGCGCCGCGTGTTCGAACGCGCGCTCATTGCCGAACTGGGTGATGTCGACCAGGGCGGCAGCGTCGGCTACAGCCTGCGCTGCATCCGGCAGGCCGCCGCTGCGGTGCGCGAGCGCTTGTCGCAGGACCACTGGAACCAGATCGTTCGCGCGGAGAGCGATTTCCTTCGCCGCAGCGCGGAGCAAGCCGGCGAAAAAGGCGAGGCCGGCTACGAGGCCAGCGCCGCGCTGCGCCTGCTCGAATCGGCCAGCAGCGCGCTTTCGGCCATGACCGGCGCCCAGACCGACCGCATGACCCGCGACGACGCCTGGCGCCTGCTGTCCATTGGGCGGCACATCGAACGGCTGGCGTTCCTGGCGAGCGCGCTGACGGCGGGATTCGAGCAAGGCTCGGTCCACGAAGTGAGCGGCTTCGAGGCGATGGTGGCGCTTTTCGACAGCACGATCACCTTCCACGCACGCTATCAGCAGCGACGCGATGTCGCCACACTGGTCGACCTTCTGGTGCTCGATGGCGACAACCCACGCTCCCTGGCGTGGGTCGCGCAAACACTGCGCAAGCGCATCGCCAAATTGGCGGGCAGCGCGCCGGACAGGCTTACCGCGCTGTCCTACGAGTTGCCCGACCCGGACGAATGGAAGCTGGAGCGGCTGTGCGAAGCCGGGGCTGAAGGGCAGTATCCTGCGCTGGTCCAACTGTTTACCGCTTGCGAGACGGCCGCTTATCACGTGTCCGACGCGATCGGCACGCGCTACTTCACGCTCACTTCAGAATCCGTGCGGTCCGTGGGAGTCTGACCATGCTGCTACACGTTACGCATTCGACGCGCTACGACTACACGCCGCCGGTGGAGACGGCGCAGCACCTCGCGCACCTCAAACCCATGAGCACGGCGTCGCAGCGGCTGGTGAGCCACGCCCTGACCATCAGTCCGACGCCCGCGCAAAGCAGCGAATCGCCCGACGTCTACGGCAACACGCGCGCATTCTTTGCGCTCGAGTCGACGCACGAGGAACTCATCGTCACGGCAGAGAGCGTGGTCGAGACCTCGGAGCCGGCGCTTTCGTCCGCCGTGGCGCGCGACCTGCCATGGGAAGAAGTGCGGGAGCGCTTCCGCTACGTCAAGGATTCGAGCTACGACGCGGCATCGGAATTCGTCTTCCCTTCTCGCTACGTGCCGCGCCATGACGACTTCGCAGCCTATGCGCGCGCCAGTTTTCCGGCCGGCCGACCGGCCTTCGATGCCGCGATGGACCTGACGATGCGCATGTACGACGATTTCATCTACGACGCGGAGAGCACCGAGATCAGCACGCCCGCCATCGAGGCGCTGGCGCAGCGCAAGGGCGTGTGCCAGGACTTCGCGCACATCATGATTGCCTGCCTGCGCACGCTGGGCTTGCCGGCGCGCTACGTCAGCGGCTATCTGCTTACTCAACCGCCGCCCGGCGAGCCGCGCCTGGTCGGCGCCGATGCTTCGCACGCGTGGGTTTCGGTGTATCTCCCGGGCGAAGACGGCCCAGGCGATTGGGCCGATTTCGACCCTACAAACGGCCGCCAGCCGGGTGAAGACTACGTGACGCTGGCCATCGGCCGCGACTACTCCGACGTGTCGCCGATGCGGGGCGTGCTGCACGGCGGCGCCCGGCATACGCTGCACGTCGGCGTCACGGTGCTGCCGCTGGAGGAGCGCCGGGAGGAAGCCGCGCAGGTCGCGCAAACGCAAACGCAAACGCAAACACAATCGCAATCCCAGACACAAGCCCAATCCCTATCCCAGAACCAGGAGCCTTGATGAGCATCTACGACAAACTCTCCAGCCTCGGAATCACCCTGCCGCCCGTGTCGGCGCCTGCCGCAGCGTACGTTCCTTTCGTGCGGACCGGCAAGCTGGTCTTCCTCTCGGGCCACATCGCCAAGAAGGACGGCAAGCCATGGGTGGGGCAACTTGGCGCCACGCTCACCACAGAGGAGGGCAAGCAGGCGGCGCGTGCCATCGCGATCGATCTCCTCGGCACACTGCACGCGGCCATCGGCGACCTCAACAAGGTCAAGCGCATCGTCAAGGTCATGAGCCTGGTCAACTCCGTCGGCACCTTCACCGAGCAGCACCTCGTGACCAACGGCGCGAGCGAATTGCTGGCCGAAGTCTTCGGCAGCGAAAAAGGCGCCCATGCCCGCAGCGCTTTTGGCGTCGCTCAGGTCCCGATGGGCGCGTGCGTCGAAATCGATCTGATCGCTGAACTGGACTGAAGCCGCATCCTTTCTGGACCGTCTTGGACGACACCGATCGCCATCTGCTGAGCCTGCTCCAGGCCAATGCACGTGAGCCGGCGGCAACGCTGGCGCGCAAGCTCAAGCTGGCGCGAACCACTGTCGTTGCGCGCATCGCGCGGCTGGAGCGCGAAGGCGTGATCGCCGGCTATGGCGTGCGGCTCGGCCAGCGGCTCGAACGCGCGGCGGTGCGCGCCTATTGCGGTCTCGTGGTGGCTCCGAAGACTGGCGCTGCCGTCGTTCGAGCGCTTGAACTCCTTCCCGAAGTCGAGGAGCTTTCGGCAGTCAGCGGTCCGTATGACTACATGGTCTTCCTGCGGTGCGAGACGAACGAACAGCTCGATGCGCTGCTGGACCGCATCGGTCAGATCGAAGGAATTCAGCACACCCACACCTCGGTGGTCCTCAGCCGAAAGATCGACCGCCGCAGCGCGGTGCCGCCACCAGGTTGATTGGGACGATCACCCGAACCGGATGCCCTGTGCCAGCGGCAGCTCGGCCGAAAAGTTGATGGTGTTGGTCGTGCGCCGCATGTATTGCTTCCATGCATCCGAGCCGCTCTCGCGATCACCGCCGGTTTCCTTCTCGCCGCCGAACGCACCGCCGATTTCCGCACCACTCGGGCCGATGTTGACGTTCGCCATGCCGCAGTCCGACCCCGACGCCGAGATGAAGCGCTCCACCTCGCGCAAGTCATTCGAGAAGATGCACGACGACAGCCCCTGCGGAACATCGTTGTGCATGGCGATGGCCGAATCGAGATCGTCGTAGCCGAGCACATAGAGCAACGGCCCGAAAGTTTCACGGCGGACCAGTTCGGTTTGCATCGGCATCTCGGCGATGGCCGGACGCACGTAGAAGGCTTTCGGAAAGCGGTCGGCCAGCACGCGATCACCGCCCGTGAGGATGCGACCGCCTTGCACCTCGACATCGTCGATAGCTCGCCGCAACGCGTCGTAGGCCGCCTCGTCGATCAACGGGCCGACCAGCGTGCCCTCTTCCAGCGGATGCCCGATCCGCAGACTTTCATAGGCCGAAAGCAGCTTCGCAAGCAGAGCGTCCTTGACTGTGCGATGGACGATGAGCCGGCGCAGCGACGTGCAGCGCTGCCCCGCTGTGCCCACCGCACTGAACAGGATCGCCCGCAACGCCATATCGAGATTGGCGGCAGGCGTCACGATCATCGCGTTGTTGCCACCGAGTTCGAGAATGCGGCGGCCGAAGCGCGCGGCGACGCGTGGCCCGACTTCGCGGCCCATTCGGGTCGATCCCGTCGCGGACACGAGCGCGACGTCTACGCTATCCACGAGTGCCTGCGCCTGTGCCGCACGGCCGACGACGATCTGCGCGAGTCCTTCCGGCGCGCGATCGCCGAATCGCACGATGGCGCGCTCCAAGGCCCTGAACGTCGCGAGCCCTGACAAGGGCGCTTTCTCCGAAGGCTTGAAGATCACCGGATCGCCGCACACCAGCGCAATGGCCGCGTTCCACGCGAAAACTGCGCTGGGAAAGTTGAAAGCCGTGATGACCGCCACCGGCCCCAGCGGGTGGTATTGCTCCATGATGCGGTGCCCGGGCCGCTCCGAGACGATGGTCTTGCCGTAAAGCTGCCGCGACAAGCCGAGCGCGAATTCGCAGATGTCGACGCCCTCCTGCACTTCACCGAGGCCTTCCTGGGCGATCTTGCCGACCTCGACCGACACGATGTGACCGATGTCGGCCTTTGCGCTACGCAGCTCTTCGCCCCACAGCCGGACCAGCTCGCCGCGTGCAGGCGCCGGCACCTCGCGCCACTTGCGAAAGGCGGCGGCCGAACGCGCGATCACGTCCGGCATGGACGCCATCGGTGTTTCGTGCAAGCGGGCAAGTCCGGCGCCGTCGACCGCCGAGCGCACGGCCAGCGTGCCGCCGGAAAGCTCGTGCGCGGCGATTCCGCTTCGCTTGAAGATGTCGTGGAGATCATTCATGCGCTGGGCTCCTTCCTCGCGCGACGCCGCGCCTGTGGCGGCCAAGTATGAGCGAAGCTCGGGCTGCGATGGGTGCTCGCTGGTGCCGCGCCGTTTTGCAACGAGCTCAGCGCGGCATAGCAACCGCCGACACGCGTCGCGAGGAACTCTTCGAGTTCCACCTGTTCCTGCCCGACAAATCCGCTCGCCGGCAAACGCCCCTTGCGAAGCAACTCGAACACACCGACCACGCCTGCCGCGGTCGCCAGCTCGATGGCAGTGCGCTCCACGCCGCGCAGCCGCCCACCGTGGATGCGTGCCATGCGGGTTTCCTGCTCAAAGCGTCCGCCTCGCAAGCCGGATGCCGATGCGAACACGATCACCACGTCCTCGCGGCTGTGCGGCACGGCCTGGTCGAGCACCTGTCGCAGCAGGTCGCGGCGCTCGATCAGCCGCAAATCGTGCAGCAGAAAGGCCATGGCATCGCGGTGGCCGGGATAGCGGATCGTCTTGTAGTCGAGATTCCGTACCTTGCCAGCGAGGCTCTCGCAGAGCGTCCCCAACCCGCCCGAGGTGTTGAAGGCTTCGTAGGTGTCGCCATCGAGCACCAGCGTCTCGTTGCCCTCCAGCGGCTGCACCGAGACTGGCCTTCCCTGCACGATGGCCGCGCACGGCTGGCAGTATTCGTTGATGACCCCGTCGATGCTCCAGGTGAAGTTGTAGCGCAGGCCGTTGGTTGCATGACGGGCGAGCGCGCCCACGCGCAAGCGCAGGTCGTAGAGTTCGTCGAAGCGCCCAGCCAGGTGACTCCCGAGCATTCCGATCACGCCGGGTGCGAGCCCGCTTTGCGGCATGAAGATCGACTTCGCGCCGACAGCCATGGCACGGATCGCGCCCGTGGCAGCCACGTCCTCCGTCAGGTCGAAATAGTGAACGTCGTTGGCGCGGGCTGCGGCGGCAACAGGCGCGGCCAGATAGAAGGGCAGCGCGCTGATCACCACGTCGTGAGCTGCGACAGCCGCTGAGAGCGCCGGCTCGTTCTCGACGTCGATGATCGCGCGTGACACGAACCCATCACTCAGGTCGTGCGGCGGATGGACACGGTCGGCCAGCGTGACCGGCAGGTGGTGGTACTCGGCGAGCATGTCTGCCACCGTGGTGCCGACCTTGCCGGCCCCCAACACCAGCACCTTGTTGATCAGAGGATTGAAAGCGTTCATGAGACCTCCTCGCGCGACTTTCTTGAGCGCTGAGGAAACTCTAAAGCTGCCTGCTGGCAGAAGGAAGCTGACATTGCGGCGAAGACATGCGCTGTTCGGACGAAACGACGACAAGGACAGTCGAAAGGGCCGAAAGCCCGGCCCCCAAAAAAACTTAGGCCGATGTAAAGCCGTTGACATACGGCTCACAGACGCATTCCTAAACTGGCCTGCAAGCCTTCACCGCTTCACAAACCCGGCGCACGACGCCTCAACCCCTGCATATCGCGAATCACGCAATGCGACTTGGCCATCTCGATCAGCCCCCCGTCCTGAAGCTGGATCAGCACGTTCGACGTCATGACGCGGCTGAGGCCCGTGATGTTGGCCATCTCCTGGTGGGTGAAGGAGATGCGGATGGCAACACCCGCCGCATGCACCTCCCCATACGTGTCGGCCAGCTGCACGAGATGATGGATCACCCGCTGGGCCGCTGTCGCCTGGCTCAGCAGCAGGTTCTGGTTTGCCAGCACGCGCAGCTTGACGCTCATCAGCCAGAGCACTTGCCGCAGGCATTCCGGATCGCGTTCCATGTGCTGCAAAAGCGTCGCGCGCTCGACTTGGCGCGCGATGACGTCGGACGATGCGACGGCGCTGACAGAGTGGCGGCCATCGAGAAACGCGCTGCACTCCCCGACCATGCCGTGCGTGCCGACGATCGCCATGTGCTTCTCGTGGCCGGCCTCCGACAGCAGCACCAGCCGCACCCGGCCCTCTTCCACCACATACACGTGCGTGACGGGCTCGCCCTGCGAATACAGGGTTTCCCCCTTGCGAAACGACACCGTGGGCGCACCGTCCGCGACCAGCGTGTTCCAGCCGAAGTGCGGCACCTCGATCCATGCCGAAGGGGAAGCTGCCATCTCGGCAATCTTGTTCATCGCCTCAAGGCCTTGTCGTTGCACAAGGCAAGTTCATGAAACATCCATTCTCTTCGTACCGGAAGCTCTTCCCTATCCTGGACAACGTGATCCAGCTGTCCAGTTGCTCACAAAGCGCACTCAGCCTGCCGGTCAAGCAGGCGATCGACGAATACCTCGACGTCTGGGTGCGGCGCGGCGCCGATTGGGGCTACTGGATGGATCAGGTGGCATTGGCGCGCGCCGAGTTCGCTCGCATGATCCATGCCGATGCGGACGACATCGCCGTGCTGGGCAGCGTGTCCGACGCGGCATCGACGATCGCTTCGGCGATCCGTTTCGAGGGCGATCGCCGCGACATCGTCACTACCACGCTCGATTTCCCATCGCTCTGCCACGTGTGGCTGGCGCAGCAGCCGCGCGGCGCGCAAGTGCGCTTCGTGCAGGGCCATGCCGGCAGCACAGATTCGACGCGCCGCATTGCCGCCGCCATCGACACGCAGACGGCGCTGGTATCGGTCTCGCACGCCTGCTTCTATGACGGGCAGATCGTCGACATTGCTGCCACTGGACGCGAGGCGCGCAAGCGCGGCGCCATTCAGTTTGTCGACGCCTACCAGTCCGCCGGATCGATCGCCATCGACGTCCGCGCGCAGGACGTCGACGTGCTCGCCGCCGGTGCACAGAAGTACCTTCTCGGAATTCCGGGTATCGCTTTTCTCTATGTCCGGCCCGAACTGGCCCAGCAGCTCACGCCGACAGTGACCGGCTGGTTCGGCCGCGTGAACCCGTTCGAATTCGATCCCGGAAAGCTCGACTTCGCCGCCGGTGCACAGCGCTTCAACACCGGTACACCGCCCATGATGTGCGCGAGCGTGGCGCGCGCCAGCATCGGCCTGCTCAACGAGATCGGCGTGCCCGCCATCGAGGCTTACCTCGCGCAACTGTCCGCGGTTGCGCTCGAAGAGGCTGCGCGCCTGGGCCTGTCGGTGGCGAGCCCGCCAATGCCTTCAGCCAAGGGCGCGAACACGGCAATCCGCATCCCCAATGCCGCTCAGGTCGAGGCACAGATGCTTCAAGGGGGCTACGTTGTCTCAGCGCGCAATGACGTGATCCGAATCGCCCCGCACTTCTACAACACCGCAGACGACGTCGTCGGCGCACTGCGCGAACTGGCGCGCCTGACTCGCTGATGGCCATACATCCGTCCTCAACCCATTGCGCTTCGGCCGTCTGCCGGGTGCCCGCGGATGCCGCATTGGCATTTCTTGCCGACGGCTTGCAACTTGGCCAATGGGCGATGGGCTGCTGGCAGACGAGGTCGGTCGGCGGCGACGTGGTTCAGGGCCACTCGCTGTTCGACGATCAACCGAGCTGGGTCCGCCCTGTCGCAGACGCTGCGCAGCTCACGGTGGTCTATCACGTCGGCAGTTCGCCTGATGCCTTGAGCCCGCGCATCAGCGCAGTGGTCGAGCGCGGCACCATCTTCGGCCAAGACAACGAATGCTGCCGAATCAGCCTCCATGCGTCGCGCACGCCCGGCATGGACGACGACCGCTGGCTGCGCCTCGTCCGATGCCACGAGGTCGAGGTGCTGTTGATCCAGGCGCGGCTCGATCTAGTGAAGCACCGCGCATAGCACCGCGTATCGCACCGCCAGTTCATTGACACCACGAGGAAGAAGCCATGAAACGACGTCACTTCGGCCAGGCGATCACCGCCGCCCTGCTCGCGCCAACGCTCTCGTCACCCTTGTTCGCCGCGACGAAGCCCTACAGCGGCCCGATCCGCGTGCTGGTCGGCTTTCCTCCCGGCGGGGCCACAGACGTCGTCGCGCGCGCCATCGTCGACAAGCTGGGCAAAGCCATGAATGGACAGGTCTTCGTCATCGACAACAAGCCCGGCGCCGGCGGTCAGATTGCCGCGCAGTTGCTCAAGGCGGCACCCCCGGATGGCTCGACGATCATGCTGTCGATCGACCATACGCAGGTGATCATTCCCCTTACCGTCGCCGCCGCCGGCTACGACCCGGTGAACGACTTCACCGCGCTGGCTGGCGTGGCGGGCTACTACAACGTGCTTGCCGTCAGCGCCGCCATCGGGGTCAAAAGCATGGCCGAACTCGGCACCTGGGTGAAGGCGCACCCCAACGAAGCCAACTACGGCGTGCCCGCGGCCGGCAGCGTGCCGCAGTTCATCGGCCACATCATCGGCAAGTCCTTTGGCGTGACGATGAACTCGGTGCCGTACAAAGGCGGCGCGCCCATGGTGCAGGACCTGCTGGCCGGACAGATCCCCATCGGCATTGCCTCCATGACGGAGCTGATCGAGTACCACCGCAACGGCAAGGTGCGCATCCTCGCCAGTTCGGGCCAGGAACGCAGCAAGACGGCGCCGGACATCCCGACCTTCCATGAACTCGGCTTCAGCGGCATCGACAAGAATCCATGGCTGGCCTTCTTCGGCCCCAAGGGCATGTCGCCGGAATTCGTCGAGTCTTTCGACAAGGCGGTGAAGACCGTGCTCGCGGAGCCCGAACTGCAGGAACGGCTCGCCAAGATGGGCAATGAGGTCGATCCGGCGCCGGGCCGCGAGGTCGCGCAATGGGTGATCGACGCCAACCGCACCTGGAGCAAAGTGATCCGCGAGTCGGGCTTCAAGCCGCAATGACCGAAGCCTCTGGCATGGCACGCGAATTCATCCAGAGCGGCTCGCGCTGGGAAGAACTGGCCGGCTACTCGCGCGCGGTGATCGACGGCGAGTGGGTCTTCGTCTCCGGCACGCTGGGACAGGACTTCGCGACCGGCGAGTTTCCCGCCACCGCAGAGCAACAGTGCGAGGTCGCTCTCGACACCATCGAAAACGCACTCGCCCAGGCGCGATCCAGCCTTGCTGACGTGGTCCGCGTACGCGTCTATATTCCGGATCGAGGCGATGTCATCGCAGTCAGCCACGTGCTGCGGCGACGCTTCGGCGGCAACCGTCCGGCCAACACCACACTCTGCAGCGCCCTGGCCGTCGAAGGCGCCAAGGTCGAACTCGAAGTGACCGCGCGGCGCAGCGTTTGATTTCTCTTTTTTCTTCAGAGGACCCGATGACCATCCTGACTGAACTCGCGCAGGCCATGCGCAACCAGACGATTCGCACGATCGACCTCACGCACACCTTGAGCGAAGACTTTCCTCCCCTGCAACTGCCGCCGCAGTTCGGCCAGGTGGCAGCGTTCAAGATGGAGCGCATCTCGCGCTACGACGAGGCCGGCCCCGGCTGGTACTGGAACAACTTCTCTTGCGGCGAGCACACCGGAACGCACTTCGATGCGCCCGCGCACTGGGTCACGGGCAAGGACCATGAGAGCAACACGGTCGACACCATCGCGCCTGACAACTTCATCGCACCCGCAGTCGTCGTCGACGCCAGCGCCGAAGTAGCGGGCAACCCCGACTGGCTGCTCACGGTCGAATTCCTCCAGGCCTGGGAAGCCACCCACGGTCGCATTCCGGAAGGCGCCTGGGTGCTCTTTCGCACCGACTGGTCCAAGAGGCTCAGTGATCCCGCTTCGTTCGTCAACATGCGCGAAGACGGCGCCCACACGCCGGGGCCAACCCAGGCGGCTGTCGAATGGCTGATCCGCGAGCGGAACGTGCACGGCTTCGGCGTGGAGACCATCAACACCGACGCCGGTCAGTCTTACGGCTGGCCGGTGCCCTACCCATGCCACACGCTGATGCACGGGGCCAACCGGTATGGGCTGCAGTGCCTGAAGAACCTCGATCAGCTTCCTCCGACCGGAGCGCTGATCGTGTCGGCGCCGCTGAAGATCCAGGAAGGCTCGGGGAGTCCGCTGCGCGTGCTTGCGCTGGTGGAGTCTTAAACCGGGCTCGACGAGCCTCGAATCACCAGTTCGCCAGGCAGCAACAGCTGCCGCGGCGGACCCTCCAAGCCTTGCAGCCGTTCGATCAGGCAAGCAGCGGCGGTGCGGCCGATCGCATCGGTCGGCTGCGCGACAGCAGTGAGCCCAGGCCCGATGAGCGGAGCCCATTCCGGGTCGTCGAAACCGACGAAGCCCACGTCCGCACCGAAGCGCAATCCGAGCCGCGCCATGGCCGTGGCAACGCGCAGTGTCACGACCGCGTTGCCAGCCAGCACGGCAGCGCGGCGGCCACGGCGAGCGCGTTTGTGCAGCGCACGCAACGCGGCGTCGAGACCCTCGCTGTCTTCCCCGGCACATTCGAAAACCTCGCCGGAGACACGCGGCTCATGCGCCTTCATGCAGGCGCCGAAGGCCGCAGAGCGCTCGCGCCGCGAACTCACGCCTTTCAACGGCTCAGTGATGTACAGCAATTCGCGGAAGCCGCCGTCGACGAGATGGCCGCACGCGGACTTCATCGCGTCCACGTTGTCCAGCGAGACGAAATCGGTGTGCATGCCGGCATGACGACGGTCCACGAGCACCGCCGGCTTTCCGTGCAGCGCATCGGCGTCGACGAGGCCGGCACCGCGGCCGAGTGTGTTGAGGATGAAGCCATCGACCTGATAGCCCGTCAGCGCGTCGATCGCCTCGCGCTCGCGATCGACATCGTTGCCGAGGTTGAACAGCATCACGAGGTAGCCGGCATCCTGGCAGGCCTTCTCGGCGCCGCGCAACACGGCCACCGAATAAGGATTGGTGATGTCCGCGACGATCAACCCGATGAGTCGCGAGCGGCCCCGGCTCAGCGCCTGCGCCATCGGACTCGGCGTGTAGTCGAGTTGCGCAACGGCGGCTTCGACCCGCACCGCGATGTCGGGGCTCAGCAATCGCTCCCGATGGTTCAGGAATCGCGAGACCGTGGCCTTCGAAACGCCGGCCGCCTTGGCCACGTCGGCAATGGTCGCGCGCCCCGTTCGCTGCATCGGGATTGGCGCGGTCAAGCCGAAGCCGTGTCGTAGACGGCAAGCGGCCGTTCGCCCGCCAGTGCGCGAAGCAGATTGGTGGTGGCAAGTTCGGCCATGGCGTGGCGCGTCTCGTGCGTTGCCGAGCCGATGTGCGGCAATGGCGTCACGCGCGGATGGGTACGCAGCGGCGAACCCATGGGCAGTGGTTCCGCCGCGAACACGTCGAGGCCCGCGGCGCGCAGCGTGCCTTGGTCGAGTGCCGCGAGCAGCGCATCTTCGCGAACCGTCGCACCGCGACCGCCGTTGATGAAGATGGCGCCCGGCTTCATCGCGCCGAACACCTTGGCATCGATCATGTCGCGCGTGCTGTCCGACAGCGGCAGCATGGCGACCACGAAATCGGACTGGGCAAGCAGTGCATCGAGCGGCGTGTGAGTTGCCCGCCCCTGCAGTTCGGGCGCGTGCGCGGCAAGATCGACCGGCCGGCGCGAGTGATAGAGCACCGGCATGCCAAAGCCCAAGGCCCCGCGCCACGCGATCGCCTGGCCGATGCGGCCAAAGCCCAGTAGCCCCAGAGTCTTGCCATGCACGTCGAAGCCGAACAGGTCTTCGCCGATGTTCTTGGTCCAGGCGCCCTCGCGAACAAGATTTGAAAGCTCCACAACGCGACGGCTGGTCGCCATGAGCAGTGCAAACACCGTATCAGCCACCGTCTGATCGAGCACGCCGGGCGTATGGCACAGCATGATCCCGCGGGCGTGCATCGACCGCAGCGCGTAGTTGTCGACACCGACCGACACACTGGACACGACTTCGAGCTTGGGTGCGCGCGCGAGCAGCGCATCGTCGATCGGATAGCTGGAGCCGATCAACCCCTGCGCTTCCGCAAGCGCAGCATCGAAGGCCCCAAGCTGCGCGGGCACGCGCGGATTGGCAACGGTAACGTCGTGCCTGGCTTGCAGGCGAGCCAGTTGATCGTCCGGGATTTCGCGAAAGACGAGAACCTTCTTGCGAGTCCAACCGCCGCCGGGCCGCCCCAAGGCGGCTGCCGCCCCCTGGGAGCCTTCGATGCCAGCCTCTTCGAGTTGAGCGCGCGTCGGCAATCCTTCGGTGTCGCCGAGCACTTGCACCGCACGTGCGCCGATCCAGGCGCCGCGCCGAACCGCATCAGGCACTGACTTGCCTTCGAGCAGCGCGCTGATGACACCCGCAGCAAAGCCGTCTCCGGCGCCGACGGTATCGACCACTTCCGCGACCGGAAAACCTTCGACAAGCCCGACGCCAGCGACGTCGCTGTCGTAGTAGGCGCCCCCCGCACCCAGCTTGACCACCACCAGCTTCGCGCCCAGCCTTCGATAGAACTTCGCGATGCCTTCGGGCGTCGTTTCGCCGGTGAGGATCAGGCCCTCCTCGATGCCCGGCAGGACCCAGTCGGCGCGCGAAGCGAGCTCGTTGATCCAGTGCCGCATCGTCTCCGTCGACGACCAGAGCGTCGGCCGCAGGTTGGGGTCGAACGAAATGGTGCGGCCGGCGCTGCGCATCACGTCCATCGACTTGATCGCGGCCGGCAGGCTGGTGTCCGAGATCGCTGCGAACACGCCTGTCGCGTGCAGGTGGCGCGCGGAGCGTAGCCAGTCCTCATCGACATCGCCGGGACCCATGTGGCTCGCGGCGGAGCCCTTGCGGTGGTATTCGACCGGCGGATCGCTGCCGTCGAGCACGCGCCCTTTGAACTGGAAGCCCGTGCGCTGCGTCGCGTCGGAGATGACGTGCGAGCAATCGATGCCTTCGCCCTTCATGGCGGCGAGCAGCGCGCGGCCCATCGAATCAGTGCCGAGTCGGCTGGCCCAGCCGACCTTGAGCCCGAGGCGAGACAAGCCGATGGCGACGTTGGTTTCCGCACCGGCCGTGCGTTTGTGGAACGCGGTGGCGTTCTCGATCGGGCCGGGCTGATCGGCCACCAGCAGCAACATGGCTTCGCCGAACAGCGCAACATCGAACTCGGTATTGGTCATGACTTCACGGCGTGGCGCGTGCGGCGCGGATCTGCGCGATCTGGTCGCGCGTGACGGCCAGGAGATCGTCGCCGATCAGCGGATATTCGATGGCGTGGGGAACGTCGGCAGGCAGCGCGCGCAGCACGGCCCGCCAAGGCGCCGCGGATTCGGCCAGAGGGACAGCGACCCATTTGGCCGGAAGGCGCTGCGCACCCTTGCAATGCACGTAGCGCACCCGGCGTCCCAACGCCTGAGCTGCCTGCAGGGGGCATTCGCCGACCCAGTGCCAATTGCCCATGTCGAAGGTCATGCCCAGATCGAGCCCGGCATGATCGGCAGCATCGAAGAACGCTTGCAATGCGGGCAGCGTCCCGGCAGAAACGGTTTGATCGTTCTCGATGACGAGTTCGATGCGCGTCTCGGCCAATTGAACCTTGAGGCCCCACAGCGAGCCGTGCGACGACGAGCCGAAAGCGCCGATCGACATCTTCAGCCGCTTGGCACCTACGCTCGTGGCGGCTGCAATGCCCCGCGCCAGCGCTGCGCTGTCGAGCCACCCGCCTTCTGCCCAGAGGCCCTCAGGGCTCGAATACACCGACGCCAGACCCGCCAGCGCAGGGAGTTCGGTCGCAGGGTCGCGCAGCATCTCGCCGCGCACTTCGACACTGTCGGCGCCGGCCGCCTTGGCAAGTTGCGCGCACCAGAGCTGGCCATGGCGGCCGATTTCGGCAGCGCCGAATGATGAGAGAGAAATCAGTACCTGCGTCATACCGTGGGTGATCGACGCATCAATGCGCCTGGTGCGAGCTGAGGATCTGGCCGAGGAACTGGCGCGTTTTTTCGTTCTGGGGGTTGCCGAAGAACTCGGCCGGTGGCGCCTGCTCGATGATCTTGCCGTCGGCCATGAAGATCACGCGATCAGCCACGCTGCGCGCAAAACCCATCTCATGCGTCACGCACAGCATGGTCATGCCGTCTTCGGCCAAGCCGATCATGGTGTCGAGCACTTCCTTGACCATCTCGGGGTCGAGCGCCGAAGTGGGCTCGTCGAACAGCATGATCTTGGGCGACATGCAAAGCGCGCGTGCAATCGCGACACGCTGCTGCTGGCCACCTGAGAGTTGGCTCGGGTACTTGTTCGCCTGCTCGGGAATGCGCACGCGCGTGAGGTACTTCATCGCGACCTCTTCAGCCTGCGCCTTCGACATGCCGCGCGAACGCATGGGCGCGAGCGTGCAGTTCTGCAGGATGGTGAGGTGCGGAAACAGGTTGAACTGCTGGAACACCATGCCGACCTCGGCCCGGACCGCATCGACGTTCTTGCCGCCGGCGGTGAGATCGATGCCGTCGACGACGATGCGCCCCTGCTGCACTGTCTCAAGCCGGTTGATGCAGCGGATCAGCGTCGACTTTCCCGAGCCCGAAGGCCCGCAGATCACGATGCGTTCGCCGGTGCGCACCGAAAGGTCGATGCCGGTCAGCACCTGGAAAGTACCGTACCACTTGTTCACCGCATCCATCCGAATGATCGGATCGGTGCCGGCGTCGGTCGTGACTGCGTCGGTCATGGATGTTCCCTGGAAAGGCCTGGCGCTTACTGCAGCTTGGGCAGGTCGGTCTGCAACCACTTCTGGTAGAGCTTGTTCAGCTCGCCATTGGCGGTGTTCTTCTGCACGAACTCATTCACGTTCTTGAGCAGGTCTTCCTGGCCCGGGCGCATCGCGATGCCCATGTTCTGCTGCACCAGCGTGAACTTGTTTTCGTAGGTGTTGGCGGGCACGCGCTTGGCGATCTGCGCGGCAACGGTGGTGGACGCACCGATCGCATCGACCTGCCCCGACATCAGCGCTTGCATGGCCGACGCGTCGTCGTCGAAGCGGCGGATCTCCGTGCCTTCGGGCGCGGCCTTGGTCACAGCGACGTCTTGCGTGCTGGCGCGAGCGACACCCACGCGCACGCCCTTCAAATCGGCGGCGCTCTTGATAGGCGCGCTGGTCTTGCCGTAGAGCACGATGGTCGCCGCCGCATAAGGCTGCGAGAACTGGACCTGCTTGGCGCGCTCGGGCGTGATCGCCAGGGAAGCAACCAGCAAGTCGACCTTGTTGGTCAGCAGGAAGGGAATGCGATTGGGGCCGGTGACCGGCACGATGTTGGCCTTCACGCCCCAGTCCTTCGCGAGCAGCTTGGCGACGTCGGCGTCATAGCCGTCGGGCTGGTTCTGCGCGTTGGTCGTGCCGTAAGGCGGAAAGTCGACCAGCATCCCGATGGTGATTTCGCCCTTCTTCTTGATGTCGGCCACGGACTGCGCGGATGCGAGGGGCGCGAATACGGTCAGCGCGGCGCCCAGGCCCAACGCTGCAATGGCAGCGCGGCGGGTAGTAGAACGGATCATGTCAAAAGCTCCTTCATTGAACGGACGAGAAGAATGGAATTCACGAAACACCGCGGAACCGGCTTTGCCGGGCCGCTGGTGTTGCCCCCGGCGAGGGGGTTTGCGCAGAGACACGAAGTGCGCGAAGCATGGGGGAGTACTTCATCTACCGAGGGTCCGCGCTCGCTTGCGCTCCATGCGCGCGGCGACCAAGGACAGCGGCCAACAGATGACGAAATAGATCGCGGCGACTGTCGTGAAGACCTGCAGCGGCTGGAAGGTCGCGTTATTGATGATCTGCCCGGCCCGCGTGATTTCGGTGAACCCGATGATGGCCGCGAGCGAGGTGCCCTTGATGATCTGCACCACATAGCCCACCGTCGGCGGCAGCGCGATCTTGAAAGCCTGCGGCAGCACCACGTCGCGCATGCGTGACGTGTAGTTGAGATTGAGCGCCTGCGCGGCTTCCCACTGGCCGCGCGGAATCGCTTCGATGCACCCGCGCCAGATTTCGCCGAGGAAGGCCGCGCTGTTCAGGATGAGCGCCACGCCCGCGGCGATCCATGGATTGATGTCCAGGCCCAGCACTGGCGCGCCGAAGAAGATCAGGAACAGTTGCAGCAGCAGCGGCGTGCCCTGGAAAATCTGGATGAAGCCCGTCGAGAGCACACGCGCGATCTTGTTCTCGGACGTGCGCGCGAGCGCGATCACAAGCCCCAGGATCGCACCGCCGATGAACGCGATCAGCGACAGCGCCAGCGTCCATTGAGCGGCCTGGAGGATGAAAAAGAATTCTGGAAAACCGAAGGTACGCATGGTGCTCAGCGCCGATCCGGATAGTTGAGGGTGCGCCTGTAGATCAGCTTGAAAAGCGCCGAGAACGACAGCGCCAGCGCCAGGTAGATACACGCCACGACGATGTAGATCTCGAAGCTGCGGAACGTTTGCGATTGCAGGTTGGCGGCGACCGATGTGAGGTCATCAGCCGAAATCACCGACACCACCGCCGAACTCAGCATCAGCAGAATGAACTGGCTCGTGAGCGCCGGGTAGATCGCCTTGAGGGCCGGCTTGATGATCACGAAGCGAAAGATCTCCCAAGGCTTGAGATTGAGCGCCCTGCCCGCTTCGATCTGGCCCTTGGGAATGGATTCGATGCCGGCGCGGACGATCTCGGCGGCGTAGGCGCCAAGGTTCACCACCATGGCCGTGAGCGCCGCCGTGTACGGCGACCAACGCAAGCCGATCGCCGGCAGCGCAAAGAAAAAGAAGAACAACTGCACCAGGAATGGCGTGTTGCGGATGATCTCGATATAGGCGTTGACGATGAAGCGCAGCCAGCCAGGGCCTGAAGTCTTGCCCCAGGCGCAGAAGATGGCGACCACCAGGCCCAGCAACGTGGCGACCAGCGAGAGCTGGATGGTGATCCACGTGCCCTTCAGCAGCAGCGGCCATGCCGCAAAAACAGCGTCGAACTGGAATTGATAGTGCACGGAAGAGCGGCGACTGAATGCGGGTTCGGAATGGTGCGTTGGCGCGTCGAGCGAACGTCGCCGCGGTGCGAGTCAGTATATGTGAAACCGGTTTCAGCACCATCCTAGGGATTCCCCTAAGACCCCGGCGTGCCTACACTGGCGCGATGCTGATCACCGAAACATCGGAAGCGCAAACGCAGCACGCCGCCGGCGAAAACGCGCCCGCGGTGCATCACCTTCGCCAGACGCTGCTCTGGCCTTTGCGCCTGATGCCGACGGCACAGCCGCGCCACGCGCATCGCGGCCCGTGGCAGGTCTTGCGCGATCTCGGCGATGCATCGCCATGGCGCGAAGAGATCGACGAATACACCGGCGGCAGCGATCGCTTTCACGAGCGGCACTACAACGAGTTCGTGAGCTTCCTGCCCTACGTGCAGCGTTTTCTTTACGGCGACGGGCGCAAGGGGCAACAGGGCGGCGGCACAGGCTCCGGGAGCGATTCGCCGATGCGCGTATTTCGCCGCAGCGATGTGGCAGCCGTGCGCGTGGTGGCGCGATCGGGCGACGCGCCCATCACACTGAAGATGGTGCACGTCGATCTCTACTTCTTCTTCGACGTCGACGTGGTGATCCTCAACATGGAAGTCGGGGCCGACAACCTCAGCCTGCCGCAAGCGCAGGAGATCCTCTATCGCTTTGGCCGCGCATACCCCGGCGGGTGGGACGCGAAAGGCGCTGCGCTGCATTGCATGCACAGCGTCGAGTGGCTGGCCGCGGATGGCACGGTGTTGTCAGCCTCCGACGCGCAGCAGCGCGAGCCCTTCCTGTCTCACGTCGCGGAGCACCGTGCGCCCCGCATTGCCGCGCATTGGGCGTGGCTGATGCGGCCGCTGGTGATCGATCATTCCGATGAGCACGGCGAGTTGCGCTATCGGCAGATCGAGTACTACCGCATGCCCGTGATGGCGTATCTGGCGCTCGATGATCCGAGACGGCTGTCGCGTTCCGATTTCATCCGGCTCGCCCTCGTTTCGGGCGCGGCGGAGCCCGCGGTGTCGGGCACAGGCCCCCTGCCCTTGCCGGACGATCTCATGGTGGATTTCGAGCAGCGCTATTGCTACGACCGCTTTTGGGTCAACGCCGGAGCGGCACCGAACACGCGCTACCTGTGCAATGGCCGCGCGCTCATCGTGGTGGGCCAAGCCGATTCGGAGTTTTTCTGCTGCCGCGACCGAGGCGTTCTGGCGCAGTTTCGTCACCAGCACTTCCTGCTGTTCCTCATCGCGCATTTCCAGAAGGCGGCGCTGCTGATGTATTCGGACAAGCTCGTCGAAGCATTGCGCAACCTGGACATCCACGACATTGCCAGCGTCAAGCGATTCAAGCGTGCGATCCGCGGGAGCTTCGAAGGCTTCCTGCGCTTCACGCATCGCTACTGGTTCCACGAAATCTCCGAGCAGGCACAAGTGCGTGCGCTATCGCATTTGTGCACCACGCACCTCGGCCTCGATCCGCTCTATGACGAGCTCAAAGAGCGCATCGCGGACATGAACACCTACCTCGAAGCCGACAGCCTTCGCCGGCAGGCCAACACGGTCGTGCGGCTCACGGTGGTGACCTTGTTCGGTCTGATCGGCACCATCACGACCGGGTTCCTCGGCATGAACCTCCTGGCCGAAGCGGATTCGCCGATGTGGCGCAAGCTGCTTTGGTTCGGCGTGACTTTCGCGTTCACGACCTGGCTCACGGTCTACACGATGGTGAAATCGCGGCGGCTGTCCGACTTCATCGACGTGCTTTCCGACGAACGCCACACCTTCCGCAGCAAGCTGGGCGTGCTGGCGAAGGTCTGGCGACAAGGCTCCGACTGATGTTCGACTTCAACTCGCTGCCGGATCCTTGATCCGGGGCAGCCACACTTCGATCGAACCGGGATCGGCCGTGATCGCCCTCGGCAGCAGCTTGATGACCCAGGGTTGGCCCGTGGGCGACGCCGCGGTCCGGATCAGTGCCTGCGCACAAGCCCGTGACGACTCCTCGCGAATGACCACCGTCGGGTCGGGATGCCCCACCGGCGGCGAGCGGCCCGCACGCCGCGAAGTGCTCAGCACATCTTCGATCGGCGGTACAGAAGCGCCCAACGCGCGCCAGGGACCTCGCCACGTGCGCGCCTTGTCACGCAGTGCAGTGCCGTAGGTCTGGATGTAGATCACCGCGCCGGCACAGACGTCCGGAGGTGCTGGCTCAGGCGTGGCGGGCGACGACGAGCCGTACGATGGGACGCCGTTCGCCGAATCCAGCGGCGGCGTGGCCGAAGGCGCAGGCTGCGGGGGTGGCGGGGATGGCGGGGCCGCGGCCACCTGTACTTTGTCGCGCAATTCCGTCACCACATCGCGCACCCATGCCGCGATCGGCCACGGCTCGGGCAGGATTCCGCTGCAGTTCTGCTTCGAACCCGTCTGGCCGCTGTAGTCGCGTGCCCAGTACAGCGGTGCGCACGGAGGCGCTTGCGCCGGCTGGAGGCAGTCGATGCCATTGCCCGGATCGAGCAATCGAGCGCATGCGGGCGAGCGCTGCGGCAACGCCTCGTTGAAGCAGGCTTGCTTCGCGTCGTCCACCATCCGCACGGACAACCGGAACTTGGCCATGAAGTTGTCGCTGCCTTCCCTGCACAGCAGATCGCCCGTGCGAAGCAATTCGGCCGCCAGCAACGCAGGCGCGTCGCCCGTGGCGTTGCCCGAATGCAGATGCGCCCAACGCTCGGTGAGGTCCTTGAAGGCTGCGTTCTCGGCCTTCTCCTGGTCCGCGCGCTGTACGCGCCAGCTGTCGATCCCTTGCCAGGCCGCTACGCCGAAGGTTGCAGCCGTGCCGATGCCGATCGAGGCGGTCACGGCGCCCGCCCTGAGCACTCGCGCCTGCAGGCGGCTCATCGATCCGACAGCGGCCGCCGCAGTGCTGTCCTTGTCGTCGCCCTTGGCCGGATGCGCCGCGGCGTTCGGCTGACCGTCGTCGGGCACGAACAAGCCAGGCGCGCCCATGGCCACGTGCGCAAGCATCTCGTCTTCGAGCCTGTAGCCGATCTCCGCGCCCAGGCGGAAGTAGCTCTCCCATTGCGCCTCGTCGAAGAACTGGTCCGTCGTCGGCTGTTGAGGAAACAGCGGATTGGCCGCCTTGAAGTTCACCAGATCCACCGGCAGCGAAGCCGACACGTTGGGCTTGACCAGCACGATCTGCCCCGTCGCCCCGCTCGCATAGCGCACTTGAGCCAATGCGAGGCAGGCCTGGCTGCTCGGCGACGACAGATCATTGAGCGAGCCAAAGGCTTCCAGGTGCGTCCATTCCGCGCCGGGACGCGGCTTCATGAAAGTGATGTCTGCATTGAGGTCGATGCGCGCACGCCGGATGAGGACCTCGAGGTCGCAGAAGCGATATTCGGGATCGGCGCCGCAATCCGCGATCACGATCAACGCGGCTTCCTGGCGTAGCAACGTATAGGCGCCGGTGTTCTCGAAGTGGCCGCCGTCGCTCAGGTACCAGTTGGTCGAACTGCTGCCTGGAAATGCGCCAAAGCACTCCAGGAGCAGGAACCGCGTCTTCATCAGCAGCGGACTCGCATGCACGACCGCCCCACGCTGTGCGATGCCGGCTTCGGCGCTGTTCCACCAGTAGCCGAGCCGGAGGCCCGCGAACACCGACAACGCGGCAAGCCCGCGCTTGGTCAGGCGGCCCATCGCCGGTGCAAAGGCCGCGCCTGAGATCGCCATCCACGCGCCGAGCGTGAGCGCGCCATCGCCATGCGCCTGCATCCACTTCGCGCCACCGGCCTGCATCCAACCCTGCGGACCGATGGTCAGCGGCTGGCTCTTGCGGTCGCGGTTGAAGAGCCGGTCCTTGGTGTCGTGCGTCTGGTTGATGCAGACGTTCGCGAGATGCACGGGCCCGCCGTGGGTCTGCGGTGCATATGCGTGCTGCGAGATATCGTCATGCGGATCGACCTCGCCCACCGGCACTTCCGGTGGCTCCAGCCCCGACACCTGATCGGTCGGACTGGCGCCGAGACGCTTCGCATTGGCGGCGCCCAGATAGCCCCGGACGATGCGTGCCTTGTAGAACATGTGCAACGACGACACGTTGAGAAAGGCAAAGTTGCGCCCTGTCACGAGCGCGTAGCTGCCGATGATCACCGCGATTGTTCCGAGCCAGGCCCAGCCTCGCGTGAACTGAAGTCCCGCGGGCGTAAACACGGGGAGCAGCACCGCCACGTAAACCACCGACACCCACCAAGCCGCAAGGCAGAAGGCCAGGACAAGCCCCAGCAGGCTTGCCAGCGTCAACACGAGCGTCTTGCCGACCCCGGGGATTTCCTGCCGGTGCGACAGCAGCATTGGCAGCACCCCCCGCAGCGCCGCGGCAACCACGAACAACGCCGCACCGTATGAGACGCGCTGCTGCTGGTCTTCGGCGGCCAACCACCAGGCCGTGCGGTCGAGAAGGCCCAGCATCACGATCAGCAATGCCGTGTTGATCACCGACGCCAAGCGGTCCGTGAGTTCATTGCGCAAGGCCGCCGCGTTCTTTTTTCGGCTGTAGTACAGCACCCAGAGCAGTGCAATCACCCAGCACAGCGCAAAACCCACGAAAGCGGGCGCAATCCACAAGGGTCCGCTGAAGCGCTCCACCAGCGGCCCGCCGATCCAGCACGCGCCCGCGCCGAGTGCGAGCCACATCGCGATCTGAAGAAGCATCGACGAAGCAGACGGCTTGTCGCGCACCGACCAATACGCGCATGCCAGCACGACAGACGCAAGGAAAGGCCCCACGAGCGTGAACCACAGCGTCGGCCATAACGTGGCCCACTCCACCAGCAATCGCAGGTACTGGAACGAATCGAGTTGGGCCACGCTGCTCACCACGTCGGGCGGCACGCTGTTGAGATCGACCGCGCGGAACACCGCGTCCCACAGCAGCAGGTTGGTCGCAGCCAGCACCATGCCGATCAGGCTCGCCGCGATCGCGAGTTCGATGTGCGTGCCCAGCAGATTGCGAAGATAGAGCGCGCCCGCAAAGAGCGAGTCGCGCAGGCCGCCGGGGATCAGGTAGCGGCCATTGGCGCGCAGCCACCATCCGAATCTGGAGCGATCGACATCGCCGAGCGCGCGCTCGATCTCGCGCACTTCGTCGGGACTATTGGCATTGGTACACAAGCGCCCCAGCGTCCCGCCGATGTAGCCCCCGCCCGACACCGTCGAGATCAGGTCGAACTTCAGCAGTTGCCGATGGCTGGCCAGCGCCTTGAGAAGCCCAAGGCAAAAAGTGGCGCTGCGAATGCCTCCGCCGGAGAGCGCCAAACCCCAGGGCCGTCGTCCGTCATCGTCGCCATAGAGTGCGCGGCGACGCTCGGCAACCAGCTTCTGGATGGTCTCGTCCATGCCGCTCCTCGTCGTGTGGATTGCAATATTTCATGGTTGACGCCGTGCATCAATGGCTCTAACGGCCTATGCCGGAGCGCAGGGTGGTGCTCGCCAGGTTGGTTAAGCTCCGCACCCAATGCAACCACTCCTCTTGCCGCAAGAATGGCCTCGCCGCGCGTTTGCGAGCCTGCTGATGGCCTTCTGCGGGCTGCTCGCCAGTTGCGCAACGCACGGCGCCTGCGAAAGCCCTTACGCAGCGTCGCCGCAGTTCGACGGCTGTGGCTTTCGAAATCCGCCCAACCCGGACGCGCTACCTACCCAAAGCCAATGGAAGATCTGGTCGCGCTTTCTCTTCGAAACCAAGACTGGTGCAGTGCCGGTCGATCCCATTCCGGTTCGACCCGTCACCATCGAACAGCTCGAAGCACTGGACCCCAAAGCCAATCATGTGATGCGCATCGGGCATTCGTCGAACCTTCTCAAGCTGCATGGCAAATACTGGCTGACGGATCCGATGTTCAGCGAACGCGCTTCGCCCTTCCAGTGGATCGGGCCGCACCGTTTCGAGAAGCCGCCCATCACACTGGAGCAACTTCCCCCCATCGAAGGGGTGATCATCTCGCACGACCACTATGACCATCTCGACGCCGGAACCATCGAGTACCTCGCGCTGCGCGTGCAGCGCTATTTCGTTCCGCTTGGCGTGAAGGCCCGCCTTGTCGAATTCGGTGTCCCCCCGGATCGCATCACCGAACTGGACTGGTGGCAGACCCGCAGCCAAGGCGGCGTGCAAGTGACGGCCACGCCCTCGCAGCACTTCTCGGGGCGAACCATCAATGACCGCGACAAGACGCTCTGGGCTTCATGGGTGGTCCAGAGCGGCAATCAGCGCATTTACTACAGCGGCGACTCCGGCTACTCGAAGCACTTCGCGCAGATTGGCGAGCGCTTTGGCGGCTTCGATCTGGTGATGATCGAGAACGGTGCCTACGATGCCTACTGGCCCTCGATTCACATGACACCCGAACAGGGCGCGCAGGCTTTTGAAGACCTGAACGGCAAGGTGCTCTTGCCGGTGCACAACAGCACCTTCGATCTCGCGTTCCACACCTGGCACGACCCGCTCGACCGCATCGCGGCCGCGGCAGAAGGCAAGCACATCGTCCTGGCGACGCCGACACTCGGCGAAGTGCTCACGATCGGCCAGCCGCGGACCAACGTCCGCTGGTGGCAGGGCTTGCGTTAGCGGCCCTTGGTCTCCTTCAGCGGCGCTGGCGCTCGCGGGCGCGCCGCACCTGCCGGCTTTGCGATGCGTGTTCAGCCGCACGGGCCTGCGCCGCCTTTTTCTCGCGCCGCTTGCGCGAAAGCCAGCGGCCGAACATGAAGCTCCCGAAGCCGCTCACGACCGCTATGAAAAGTCCGATGACGCCGGCTTCCATCTTTTTCTTTCGTGACTGGGGTTACAGCACGCGCGCGATGCTCGTGGGCTTGAAGCCCAGATCCGCTGCCTTGCCCTTGCGAGCACGCGCGGCGCGTGCGTTGTTCAGCGTGCGGATCTCCAGCGTCTCTTCACGTTCCTTCGCGCCGCGACCGATGCCTTCGATCTTCACGCTGCGCGTGTAGGCCGCCGCGCCCGCGAGCGTGTCCTTGGCTTCCAGGTCGATCAGCGTGAGACCGCGGCCGCCCTTCGGCAGTGCCTTGAGTTCGGCGATTTCGAAGGTGAGGATGCGTCCGCCCGTCGACGCGCAAGCGACGTGCGTCGCCGCAGGCATTGGCTCGGCGCCACCCGCGCCACCCACCAGCGAAGGCCTGCACAGCTGCTCGCCCTCGCCCACGTCGATGAAGGCCTTGCCGCCGCGCTGGCGCGAAATCATGTTCTCCACCGCCGCGATGAAGCCGAAGCCGCCCGTGCTCGACAGCAGCAGATTGGCGCCGAGCGGCCCCGCGAAGTAATGCGCCACGTGCGTGCCGCTTTCCAGATCGATCAGCGTGGTGACCGGTTGGCCGTCGCCGCGTCCGCCCGGCAGCGAGGCCACCGGCACGCTGTAGACGCGCACGCTCTTGTCCTTGGCCGTTCCAAAGACGAGCAGCGTGTCGACCGTGCGGCACTCGAAGGCGCCATACAGCGCGTCACCCGACTTGAAGCTGTATTCGGGCGCGGCGGCGCCGGCCGCACGTTCGCTCGCCCAGCCCTTCTGCGTGCGGACCCAGCCCTTCTGCGAGACGATCACGGTGACCGGCTCGTCGATCACGCGCACCTCGGCGATTGCGCGCTTCTCTGCCTGGATCAGCGTGCGCCGTGGGTCTTCGAAGTTCTTTGCGTCGGCTTCGATCTCCTTCACCAGCAGTCGGCGCAGCGCGGCCGGGCTCCCGAGGATTTCTTCGAGCTTCTTCTGATCTTCGCGCAGCCCTTTGAGCTCCTGCTCGATCTTGATGGCCTCGAGCCGCGCGAGTTGGCGCAGACGGATTTCAAGGATGTCTTCGGCCTGTCGGTCGCTAAGGTTGAAGCGCGCGATCAATGCAGCCTTGGGGTCCTCGGCCGCGCGGATGATGGCGATCACCTCGTCGATGTTGAGCAGCACCAGCTGCCGCCCTTCGAGGATGTGGATGCGGTCCAGCACCTTGTTGAGCCGATGGCGCGAGCGCTTCTCGACCGTGACTTCGCGGAAGGCGATCCACTCGTTGAGCATCTGGCGCAGCGACTTCTGCGTCGGCTTGCCGTCGATGCCCACCATCGTGAGATTGATCGGCGACGAGCTTTCCAGCGAAGTCTGCGACAGCAGCGTGCCGATGAATTCCTCCTGGCTGATGCGCGAGGTCTTGGGCTCGAACACCAGACGGACGGGCGCGTCCTTGCTCGACTCATCGCGCACGACATCGAGCACGGCCAGCACGGCAGCCTTCAACTGCGTCTGCTCGGCGCTCAAAGCCTTCTTGCCGGCACGCACCTTCGGATTGGTGATTTCCTCGATCTCTTCGAGTACCTTCTGCGTGCTGACGCCGGGCGGGAGTTCGTTGACCACGAGTTGCCACTGGCCGCGCGCGAGGTCTTCGATCTTCCAGCGCGCGCGCACCTTGAGCGAGCCCCGGCCCGTGCGATAGGCCTCGGCGATGTCCGCCGCACTGCTGATGATCTGCGCGCCGCCCGGATAGTCGGGCCCCGGAACGAAACCCAGCAGTTCTTCATCGCTGAGCTTGCCGTTGGACTTGATCAGCGCCACGCAGGCGTCGGCAATCTCGCGCAGGTTATGGCTCGGGATTTCAGTGGCCAGGCCGACGGCGATGCCGCTCGCGCCATTCAGAAGCGCAAAGGGCAGCCGTGCGGGCAGCAAGCGCGGTTCTTCGGTCGAGCCGTCGTAGTTGGGGATGAAGTCGACGGTGCCTTCATCGATCTCGTCCAGTAGCAGGCTGGTGATGCGCGCAAGACGGGCTTCCGTGTAGCGCATGGCCGCGGCGCCATCGCCGTCGCGGCTGCCGAAATTGCCCTGCCCGTCGACCAGCGGATAGCGCTGCGAGAAATCCTGCGCCATGCGCACCAGCGCGTCGTAGGCGGCCTGGTCGCTGTGCGGATGGAAGCGGCCGAGCACGTCACCGACCACGCGCGCACTCTTGACGGGCTTGGCGCCCACGGTGCCGTTGGTGCCCCCGAAGCCCAGGCCCATGCGGGACATCGAATAAAGAATGCGCCGCTGCACGGGCTTCTGTCCGTCGCTGACGTCGGGCAATGCACGGCCTTTGACGACGCTCAGCGCGTATTCGAGGTACGCGGTCTGCGCATAGTCGGCCAGCGTCAGCGCGCTGTCGTCTTCGGGGCTCTGAAAATCGAGCGTCGGTTGGGAGTCCATGGAGAGATCAGGAAAAACAGGAAAGACAGGAAAAAAGTGATTGCAGGGTGGGCCGCCTCGGCGCGCTCACCCCAATATCGAAACTTGCGAACTCATTGCAACGGAGAACCCGCCGGCTCGGGCAAGGCCGGCATCACCGGCCTGTCACGTGCGTCGGGCGGCATATTGCCACGGCCGAGCGCTCCACCCGCCGGCACACCCATTTCCATGCGAATGCGCGACGGCGCTTTGCCGCGGCCGACGGCAGCCGATGGCTTGAGATAGGCGTAAAGCTGCAACACGGTGGTCACGTAGTTCTGCGTCTCGGGATAGTTGGGCACCCTGTTGCCCGCACGCTGGACGGCGCCCTCGCCCGCGTTGTAGGCGGCCAGCGCCAGCTCGAGCTGTCCGGGGAACATGCCGAGCAGGTCGCGCAGGTAGCGCGAGCCGGTGGCGATATTGATGCGCGGATCGAAGAGCTTCTTCTCGATCGACGATCGCTTGTCGGCCGCGACACCGTAGCGCTCGGCAGTCGCCGGCATCACTTGCATCAAACCGAGCGCACCCTTGGGCGACACGGCCTGCGCATCGAAGCCTGACTCGGTGGCAATGAGCGCCTGGAGCAGTTCGTAGTCGATCGAAAGCTGGCGCGCCGCATCGCGCATCGCGCCCTGCGCCGTCTTGTAGCCGGGGGACGATTCGAACATCGCCAGCAACGCCTGGGATGCGCGGGGGACCTTGCCATCGATCGGGCGCTTGCCGGCGCGACCCCACACGCCAATGCCATTGGCGGTATCGAAACTCTGTCCACCACGAAAGAACAGCTGGTAGCGACCGTCGAGCTTCTCAGATGCGAAATGCCCCACGCCCTTGTCGTCGACGTAGCCGTAGATGTCAGCCGCCAGCGCCGGTGGCGCCAGCACCGCCAGCCCGCAGGCCAGCAACATCGACAGCAAAGACATCCGCATGGGAACGACCATCCGCCACTATGAGGTCGAGCGACCCCACCAGACCGTCCGCAACGTCACAAATTGTTCGAGGGGGTCACACATCGATCTCGACGTCGTCCGCGCGCAGCTCCATCAGTTCCCGGCGCGCGGCGGCTTCGCCCTTGCCCATGAGCTTGGTGATCTCGCCCTGCGTGCCGAGCACGTCGAAACGCCCGAGGCGGACTTGCAGCAGGCGGCGGGTGTCGGGGTTGAGCGTCGTTTCCCACAACTGCTCGGCGCTCATTTCGCCAAGGCCCTTGAAGCGGCTGATGCTCCATGCGCCTTCGCGCACGCCGTCCTTGCGGAGCTTGTCGAGAATCGCGGTCAATTCACCTTCGTCCAGCGCATACACCTTGGAAGCCGGCTTCTTGCCGCGTGCGGGCGCGTCGACGCGAAAGAGCGGCGGCTTGGCCACATACACGTGGCCCGTTTCGATCAGCTTCGGAAAGTGCCTGAAGAACAGCGTCAGCAACAGCACCTGGATGTGCGAACCGTCGACGTCCGCATCACTCAGGATGCAGATCTTTCCGTAGCGCAGGCCGGTCATGTCGGGCGTGTCGTCCGGCCCGTGCGGATCGACGCCGACCGCCACCGAGATGTCGTGGATTTCGGTGTTGGCAAACAGCCGGTCGCGCTCGACCTCCCAGGTGTTGAGCACCTTCCCCCGCAGCGGCAGGATCGCCTGGCTTTCCTTGTCGCGGCCCATCTTGGCGCTGCCGCCAGCCGAATCCCCTTCGACGAGAAAGACTTCGTTGTGCGCGATGTCCTTGCTCTCGCAGTCGGTCAGCTTGCCCGGCAGCACGGCCACGCCGGAACCCTTGCGTTTCTCGACCTTCTGGCCGGCCCTCTGGCGCGTCTGCGCAGCCTTGATCGCCAGTTCAGCGAGCTTTCTGCCGTAGTCGACATGCTGGTTGAGCCACAGCTCCAGCGCCGGCCGGACAAAGCTGGACACCAGCCGCACCGCATCGCGCGAATTGAGCCGTTCCTTGATCTGGCCCTGGAACTGTGGATCGAGCACCTTGGCCGAGAGCACGTACGAAGCGCGCGCAAAGACGTCCTCGGGCAGCAGCTTCACGCCCTTGGGCAGCAGCGAATGCAGTTCGATGAAGCTTTTGACCGCATTGAAGAGACCATCGCGCAGGCCGCTCTCGTGCGTGCCGCCGGCGCTGGTCGGGATCAGGTTGACGTAGCTCTCGCGCACGGGCTGGCCGTCTTCGGTGAAGGCGACGCACCAGTCCGCGCCTTCGCCTTCGGCAAAGTTGTCGGCGTTCTTGTCCGCATGTCCTGCGCCTTCGAAAAGGGGAATGACAGGGTCGCCGTTGAGCGTCTGCATCAGGTAGTCGCGAAGACCCCCTTTGTAGAGCCACGTCTGTGTTTCCTTGGTCTTTTCGACCACGAGCGTGACGGTGACGCCCGGCATCAGAACAGCCTTGCTTCGCAGGAGATGCGTGAGCTCGTTGATCGGGAGCGCCGGCGATTCGAAGTACTTCGGATCGGGCCATGCCCGCACCGTGGTGCCTTGCTTGCGGTCACGCGGGCCGTCGCCGTTGGAGGCGGCCGCGACTTCCTGCGGGCGCACTTTCAGTTTGTCGATGACGTCGCCGGCGGCAAAAGCGATCTGCGCGACCGAGCCCTCGCGGTACGACGTCACTTCCAGCCGCTTCGAAAGCGCGTTGGTCACCGACACGCCCACCCCGTGCAGGCCGCCGGAGAAGCTGTAGGCGCCGCCGGAGCCCTTGTCGAACTTGCCACCGGCGTGCAGGCGCGTGAACACCAGCTCGACGACCGGCGCCTTTTCTTCGGGATGCAACCCGAATGGAATGCCGCGACCGTCGTCTTCGACGCTGGTCGAGCCGTCGGCGTGCAGCGTGACCTTGATTTTCTTGCCGTACCCCGCGAGCGCCTCATCGGCGGCGTTGTCCAGTACTTCCTGAATGATGTGCAGCGGGTTGTCGGTGCGGGTGTACATGCCCGGCCGCTGCTTGACGGGCTCGAGCCCCTTGAGGACGCGTATAGACGCCTCGCCGTAACTGCCTGGTTCCTTGCTTGCCATGGCGCGGGATTCTAGGGCTCGCGCCCGACAGCGCGGTGGCGCATCAGTCCGATGAGCAAATATCAACAATCGCATCGCGTTCGCCGCACACGCGCGATGCGCCTTTTCGGTACATTGCCCGGAATGACTTCCTCCCCCACCCAGCCTCTCAGCGTCAAGCAGGTTCTCATCTGCGGCGCCATGATCGTCACGATGTCCATGGGCATCCGGCATGGGTTCGGGCTTTGGCTGCAGCCGATCACGCAGGAAAACGGATGGTCGCGGCAGGCCTTCTCGCTGGCCATCGCCATCCAGAATCTTTCCTGGGGCGTGATCGGCGTGTTCGCCGGGATGCTGGCCGACAAGCTGGGGGCCTTCCGCGTCCTGCTGGCCGGCGCCGTGCTCTATGCGCTGGGCCTGGTCGGCATGGCCTTTTCGACTTCGACCTTCATCTTCGCGCTGACGGCCGGTGTGCTGATCGGTGCCGCGCAGGCCGGCACGACCTACGCAGTCATCTACGGCGTGATCGGCCGGCAAATCGCGCCCGAGCGGCGCTCCTGGGCCATGGGCGTGGCCGCGGCCGCGGGCTCGTTCGGGCAGTTCCTCATGGTGCCGGTCGAAGGGCTGCTGATTGCCCATCTCGGCTGGCAGACCGCACTGGTGGTGCTCGCAATGATGGTGCTGATCATCGTACCACTGGCCTTCGGCCTTCGCGAGCCGCGCGTGGCGGCGAGTTCCGTGCGCCGCAGCCAGACCATTGGCGAAGCCATCCGGGAAGCCCTCAAATATCGGAGCTTCATGCTGCTGACCGCCGGCTATCTGGTTTGCGGCTTCCAGCTGGCGTTCATTGGCGTGCACATGCCGAGCTACCTGCGTGACAAGGGCCTGCCGCCCGAAGTCGCGAGCTACGCGCTCGCGCTGGTCGGCCTCTTCAACGTCTTCGGCACGTACACCGCCGGAGCGCTCGGCGCGCGGCTGGCAAAGCGCAAGCTGCTCGCAGCGATCTACATCGCCCGCGCGCTGGCGATCGCCTTGTTCGTGGTCGTTCCGATCTCGCCCCTGACGGTGTATGTCTTTGCGAGCGTGATGGGGTTCCTGTGGCTGTCGACCGTGCCGCTGACGAGCGGCATCGTGGCGCAGATCTTTGGCGTGGCGCATCTCTCCATGCTGGGCGGCGTCGTCTTTTTCAGCCACCAGGTGGGTTCGTTCCTGGGGGTGTGGCTTGGCGGCTATCTCTACGATCGCACCGGCAGCTACGACGTCGTCTGGTACATGGCCATCGCGCTCGGCGTGTTCGCGGCGCTGATCAACCTGCCGGTGAAGGAAGGCGCCATCGTGCGCCCGGCGGCGCAACCGGCCTGAGAGCGCCATGCGAAGCCCGAACCGCGAACGCCTGATCCACGCCGGCTGGCTCGCGGCAGCAATGGCCGCGCTGGCGGGCGTGTTCGCCCTCTATACGCGCCCCGCGTTCCTCGTGACCCTGATCGACCAGCTCTGGGCTTGCTTCTGATGCCACCCGATCACCACTCGCTGGCCCCGTTGCCCTGGATCGTCCGCTGGTCGTCTTTGCTGGCGCCGGGCGCTACCGTGCTGGACGTCGCCTGCGGTTCGGGCCGCCATATGCGCTGGTTCGCCGAACGCGGCCATGCGGTCACGGGTGTGGATCGGTCGCCGGAAGCGGTCGCGACGGCGGCACCCTACGGGCGGGTTCTTCAGGCCGACATCGAGGAAGGCCCGTGGCCTTTCGCCGGACAGGTGTTCGGCGCAGTGGTCGTTACCCGGTATCTCTGGCGTCCGCGGCTGCCAGATATCGTGGCAGCCGTCGCGCCGGGCGGGGTTTTGCTTTATGAAACCTTTGCGCAAGGCAACGAAACGGTCGGCAAACCGTCCCGGCCCGACTTCCTGCTGAAGCCCGGCGAGCTGCTGGCCGCTTGCGCCGACCTGCAGGTCATCGCGTATGAAAACGGCTTCCTCGCCTCGCCCGATCGCTTCGTCCAGCGCATCGCGGCCGTCCGTCCGGAGCCGACGGCGCCGGGCGCGCCATCGCGGTATCCGCTCCAGGACCCGTAGGCTCGCGGCCCTGCTCACCACGGGCAGGTCCTGAGTCGGGCGCCGCGGCGGATCAGTAGAATGCTCTCTTTTCGTCCAACCGACAAAGAGATCCCCTTGGAGCAACTGACAGGCAGCATCGTCGCACTGGTCACGCCGATGCTTGACGACGGCAGCGTCGACTATCCCGCACTGCGCCGACTCATCGACTGGCACATCGACGAAGGAACGGATTGTCTCGGCGTGGTCGGAACCACCGGCGAGTCCCCCACCGTCGACGTCGAAGAGCACTGCGAAATCATCCGCGTCTCGGTCGAACAGGCCCGGGGCCGCGTTCCAGTCATGGCCGGCTGCGGTGCCAATTCCACCAAGGAAGCCATCGAGCTCGCCAGGTTCGCCAAGGGCGTCGGCGCCGATTGCCAGCTCCAGGTCGTCCCCTACTACAACAAGCCGACACAGGAAGGCCAGTTCCAGCACTTCAAGGCCATCGCCGAAGCTGTGGGTGACCTCCCGATCGTGCTCTACAACGTGCCAGGCCGCACCGTCGCCGATATGGCGCACGACACCGTGCTGCGCCTCGCGCAAGTGCCCGGCATCATCGGCATCAAGGAAGCGACGGGCAACATCGAGCGCGCCCAATGGCTGATCCGCGAAGTGCCCAAGAATTTCGCGGTGTATTCGGGGGACGACCCCACCGCCGTCGCACTGATGCTATGCGGCGGTCAAGGCAACATCAGCGTCACCGCCAACGTGGCGCCACGCAAGATGCACGAGCTTTGCGTGGCGGCAATCGCCGGCGACGTGAAGCGCGCGATGCAGATCCAGTTCGAGCTGATGCCGCTGCATCGCCATCTCTTTGTTGAACCCAACCCCATTCCGGTCAAGTGGGCCATGGCACGGCTGGGCCTGTGCGGCGGCGCGTTGCGCCTGCCCCTGACCGAGCTTGCCGAAGCCGGCCGGCCGGTCGTGGAGGCAGCCCTGCGCGCCAGCGGCCTCCTCAAGGATTGACCCATCTTTACTGCGCTGTTTGCGAACCCGGCAACCTTTTGCCCGGACTGCGCTCTGAAACTGCGGGCGCTGCAGCCCATCGATTGAGCTAAACATTCCTAGAAGGAAGACGACGTTGAACACCATTTCGCGATTCGCACTGCTGGCGCTGGTCACCAGTCTTGCCGCTTGCTCGGTCCTCGAAAGCGACAAGATCGACTACAAGAGCGCCGGCAAGGCACCCACACTCGAAGTGCCGCCCGACCTGACGCAGTTGTCGCGCGACAACCGCTACGTGGTGCCCGGCGGTGCCGTCACCGCCAACAGCTACCAGGCAGGCCTTGCCAATGCGCCGAGCCTTCCGACGGCCGTGAGCTCCGTGGGCGACGTGCGCATGGAACGCTCGGGCACGCAGCGCTGGCTGGTCATCAACCGACCGGCGGACCAACTCTGGGAGCCCGTCAAGGACTTCTGGCAAGAGAGCGGCTTTCTGCTCACCACCGAGCAGCGCAACCTCGGCATCATGGAAACCGACTGGGCCGAAAACCGCGCCAAGCTGCCGCAGGACATCATCCGCAGCACGGTCGGCAGGTTCATGGATTCGGTCTATTCGACCGGCGAACTCGACCGCTTCCGCACGCGCATGGAACGCACGCCGACGGGCACCGAGATCTTCATCAGCCACCGCGGCATGCAAGAGGTCTACAGCACCAACACCAAGGACCAGACGGTGTGGCAGCCGCGCCCGAGCGATCCTGAACTCGAAGCCGAATTCCTCCGCCGCCTGATGGTGAAGCTCGGCGTGTCGCAAGAGCAATCGAAGGTGCTCGCCGCGGCTGCCGCCCCTGCGCAAACCGCCCGCGTCGCGAACGTCAGCGGCCAACCGGTCGTGCAAATCAGCGAAGGCTTCGAACGCGCATGGCGCCGCGTGGGCCTGGCGCTCGACCGTACCGGCTTCACCGTCGAAGACCGCGACCGCAGCGCCGGCACCTACTTCGTCCGCTACGTGCCGCCGAAGGCAGACAAGAACGAGGCGGGCTTCTTCGGCAAGCTGTTCACCTTCGGCTCAAGCAAGTCCGAGGCACCGCTCAAGTTCCGCATCCTCGTCAAGAGCCAGGGCGATACGAGCACCGTGTCTGTGCTCGACGGCACCGGCGCACCGGACAGCACCGCCAACGCGCAGCGCATCGTCCAGGTCATCGCTGACGACCTGAAGTAAAGCCAGGCTCGCATGCTCCGCTTCCGCAGCCTGGGCAGCGGCAGCACCGGCAACGCCACGCTGGTCGAAGCGACCAGCGGCGGCCGAACGTCACGGCTCCTGGTCGACTGCGGCTTTGCGCTGCGTCACCTGGACGCCCGCCTCGCGCACGCCGGCGTCGCTGCCTGTGACATCGACGCCGTTTTCATCACGCATGAACACGGCGACCACATCGGCTGCGCGCACGCGCTCTCAAGGCGCGAACGCATTCCGGTCTGGATGAGCGAAGGAACATGGCTCGCCACCGGTGGCCGCGATTTCCAGGGCCGCCTGAACCTCGCAAGGGACGGCCTCGAAATCGTGATGGGCGATCTGCTCGTGCAGCCCTTCACCGTGCCGCATGATGCGCGCGAACCGCTACAGCTTCGTTGCACCGATGGCGCGCGCAGCCTCGGCATCCTGACCGATTTAGGCCATGCAACGCCGCACGTGCTGGCCCGGCTGATGCAGCTGGACGCCTTGTTGCTCGAGTTCAACCATGACAGCGAAATGCTGGCGGGCTCTGCATACCCACCCTTTCTCAAGATGCGCGTCGGGGGCAACTACGGCCATCTGTCGAATATCGCCGCGGCGGCCATTGCGCGCGCGGTGTGTCATCCGGGGCTTCGGCATGTGGTTGGCGCTCATTTGAGCGAGCAGAACAACAGGCCGGACGTCGTGCGGCGTGCCATGGCCGAAGCTCTGGGTGCGAGCGAACACGAGATGCTCACCGCCACCGCCGCCGAAGGCTCGCCCTGGCTGGATCTCTGACGATCTGATGGACTCGCTCTGAAGATCAGAACCCAGTCCATGAAAAAGGCCGCCCTCGGGCGGCCTTCGCATTCACGGATGGACACATCAGGGCTTGGAAGGAGCCGTTCCGTCCTGCTGCTTCTTGGCCTGATCCGTCGCCGAGTTGGCCGCGTCGAGCGCTGAAGACGAAGCGCCGGGCGTCGCTGTCGACGATGCAGCAGGCGCAGCAGGTGCAGGCGCCGGAGCGGTTGTCGCCGGAGCGGGCGTTGTTGATGCTGCTGGTGCTGCCGGTGGGACCGCAGACTCATCCTTTTTTCCGCAGGCCGTCAACGCGGCGGCGGCGATCAATGATGCGAGCAAGAGAGACTTCTTCATTACGTGGCTCCTTTGGATGAAGGTTTCGAAAATTCTAGACCCGCATCTGCACGCGGATAAGTCTCAGGCCCCGATTCGCGGCATTGGCTTACAAGCCCAGAGTCGAGGTCGGAAAGCCGGATTTCGCATGGCGAAGACACTCTTCGATACGCTCGCGAATGGCACGGCGCCCCTCCGGACTGTGCCCGCAGACACCCCGCACATGCTCAACGTCGATGCGATGCAAAAACCATGATGGCGTCCAGATGGCGCTCGGCACCTGCGGAAGACCCGGTCCATCGCAAACGCGGCAGTCGATGATGTGGCCCCACATACGGCGCCAGTGAACGAATCGCGCGTGGTGGCGCTGAAACACATCGAAGGTCCTGGCGAGCAGAACGAGACTGCGACCCGAAGACGCCCATGCCTGAAGCGCTTCGATGACCGAGCGTTCGCCGAGGGGCCAGTCGTTGAAGTCCGGATCGCTCCATACGACTTCGCGCCAATTCTGCTGCGATGCGGCCGCCAAGGCGCTGCGCAGATGAAGGTCGAACGCATCGCGACCGTCGAATGCGCCTTTGGGCAGTTGAATGGCGGCGGCGCCCTCGCTTTCACTCGGCATGGGCCCATCCTGCTTCGCACCAGTCGCTCAATAGCGCTAGCGCATCGTCGCTCGCGGCGGCCAAGTCGCGCGGGCCGAGGGTGCGCTGGTCCGCCAACCGGCGCATGAGCTTGGCATCGCGACCCGAGGCACGAAAACTCTCGCCGTTGATGTAGAGATGGCGCGCGTCATACAGCATGCGCGTGCGCCGATCCAGTGCAATGGCGTTCAGATCGGCAGGCGGCTCGCCCTGGTCGAACCAGACGGTCGGCTTGGGTTCGGTCATGGATTCGCCCAGTGCGCGATCGATCACGTCTTCATCGCGCATGACGGCAAGGACGGCTTGGCGCGCAAAAGCTTGCAGCCCAGCCGGCATTTCCGCGGGATTGGCGAGCGCAGGCTGAGCGGGGTCGCGGTAGTGCACCGCGGCTTGGCCGACTGCGTCCTGCACGGCATCGGCCTGCGCTTCGGCGATGCGCGCCAGCAGGTCGGCGCCGAGCGGCGCAGCGGCAGGCGAACGAAGACCGATCGAGTAGGTCACGCAATCGCCGCCAACCGCGACGCCATCGTGCGCATAGCGCGGCGGCAGATACAGCATGTCGCCAGGCTCGAGGATGAAAGTCTGTTCAGGCTCGAACTGCGCGAGGATCTTGAGCGGGACATCCGGTTGAAGCCGCAGATCGCGCTGACGACCGATCGACCAGCGGCGGCGACCCTGCGCCTGGAGCAGAAACACGTCGTAGCTGTCGAAATGCGGCCCGACGCCACCGCCGTCGCTCGCGTAGCTGATCATCAAATCGTCCAGCCGCGCGTCGGGCACGAATCGAAACCGCTGCAACAACTCATGCACACCCTGATGGTGCAGATCGACTCCCTGGACCAGAAGCGTCCACGCGGCTTGCTTCAATGACGGCAGCGCCCGCCGAGCGAACGGCCCGTGTCGCAGTGACCAACCGGTCTTCGCATGGCGTATCAGGCGAGATTCGACGCCCTCCTGCGCAGCCAAATCGAACAGTTGTGCCCGCTCGATTGGTGGCACCATGTCGGGCACTGCCTGTCGAATCAGCAGCGGCTTCTTCTGCCAGTGACGGCGCATGAACTGCTGAGCACTTAAGCCGCCAAGCAGGGGCAAGGGTTGATCAATCTCCATGGGAGAATTCTGCAATGGAAATCTCTGAACAATGCGTGGTCGGCTTGACTTGGACGCTGAAAGACACGCTGGGCGAAGTGCTGGACGTGCTGGACGAGCCCGTCGAATTCCTCGTCGGTGGTGAGGATCTCTTCGACGCGATCGAAGCTGCGCTGCTTGGCCATGAGCCGGGCGCCCGGGTGCAACTGCAGTTGGAGCCCGAGCAGGCTTTCGGCGACTTCAACGACCAATTGCTGTTTCTTGAACCTCGCAATCTTTTCCCCGAAGGGACTGAAGAAGGCATGACCTTCGACGGTGCGGCACTTCCGGCAGGCGTGAACCCGGACATGCCGAAAGATGTCCTCTACACAGTGAGCGAGATCTATCCGGATCACCTGGTGCTCGACGGCAACCATCCTCTGGCCGGTATCGCGATCCGGCTGGACATGACGGTGAGATCGGTGCGCGAAGCGACGGAAGAAGAAATCGGACGCGGCACAGCCGGCACCGGCTTTTTCAAGATCCCGACGACGGCGCCGGGGAATGATCTCCTGCACTGAGCATCCCCCGCAGACCATCCGCGAACCATCCGGAAACGGGCATAAAAAAGCCGGGCATTGCCCGGCTTTTTCCGTTGGACCGGACCGCTACGACGCGCTGCTCAGTAGCGCGAAATCTGGCCGTTGTCGATTCGCACACGGTCGCCGATGCGAAGGTCGCCGGGCGAAGGAACGTCGAAAGCGCGATAGCCGCCGTTGTCCGTCTGGACCGACACGCGGTAGCTTTCATACACGCGAGGCCGGTTGTTGTTGGCTTCGACGCTGTTGCCCAGCAAGGCACCGCCGACCACGCCCAGCGCGGTTGCCGCTGCGCGGCCGTTTCCGCTGCCGATCTGGTTGCCCAGCACACCACCGACCAAGCCGCCGGCAACTGCACCGCCACCAGAAGTGGGCGCGCCGGACGACTGGCTGCGGATGACCTCGATGTTGGCCACGCGACCGTATTCGACGTAGGGCCCTTGCGCCACAGGTTGCGGCGGCTGGTACGGATAGCGCCCCGTTTCATAAACCGGTTGCGGCGCCACGCAAGCGGTAAGAGCAGAAATGGCGAGCACCGAAGCGGTGACAGCCAAGAGACGGGTTGGATTTTTCATGATGTATTGCTTCCTCAAAATACGGCGCCATTGACGCGCCCCATCCATGACTTAACGTCCGGGCAGCGGCCACGATGACTGACGTGGACACATGCTGAAACTTTCGACGCTGCGGCGCGTATCGGGTTCCTGTCTTTACGCGTGGGAAACGTGTTCAAGGCAGTGCGAGTGGCTGCCTACAAAAGCGATCAGTGTTTACCGGTCGAGCCGTAACCGCCCTCGCCACGTTCGCTGGGCGGAAACTCGCCGACGACGTTGAATTGCGCCTGCACCACTGGCACGATCACGAGTTGCGCCAGCCGCTCCATCGGCTGCAGGACAAAGGGCGTGTCGCTGCGGTTCCAGGCGCTGATCTTGAGTTCGCCCTGGTAGTCACTGTCGATCAGGCCCACGAGGTTGCCCAGCACGATGCCGTGCTTGTGACCGAGCCCGGAGCGCGGCAGGATCATCGCGGCAAAGCCCGGGTCGGCGAGATGGATCGCGATGCCGGTTCCCACCAGCTGCCAGCCGTTCGGCTCAAGGGTGATGGGCGCATCCAGGCAAGCCCGGAGGTCCAGCCCGGCACTGCCCGGGGTTGCGTAGGCTGGCAGTTGGTCCTGCATGCGGGGATCGAGGATGCGAACGTCGACTTTCACTGAAGATGCCTTTGGCTTTCGGATGGGTTGGGATGGGTTGATCTACGGATTCTTGCCGGCGGCGGCATAGGCGGGGAGCCGCGAGGCGATCTCCACCACCAGCTCGCGCGCCAGCGTCAATTTGGGCGCCCTCGGCAGTTCACGGACACCATTCGCGTCGACCAGCAGGAGGCTGTTGTCGTCCTGCCCGAAGGTCAGCGGACCGATGTTGCCCACCAGCAGCGGAATGCCCTTGCGCTCTCGCTTGGCCTTGGCGTGCTCGAGGAGGTTCTCACTCTCCGCCGCAAAGCCGACGCAGAAGAGTTCGCCACCCTTGGCTCGTTTGCCCTGCGCGACCGTCAAGAGGATGTCCTCGTTCTCGACGAAGTGCAGGACGGGCGGCTTGCCGCTGCCGTCCTTCTTGATCTTCTGCGCGCTGTGAGAAGCCGGACGCCAATCGGCCACCGCCGCGGTCGCAACAAAGACCGATGCCGTCGCCACGGAGCGGAGAGTCGCTTCGAGCATTTCCTGCGCGGATTTGACGTCGACACGCTGCACGCCGCGCGGCGTCGGCAGATGGACCGGTCCGGCCACCAAGGTGACTTGGGCGCCGGCATCGCGTGCTGCCCGTGCGATGGCGAAGCCCATTTTTCCGGACGAATGATTGGTGATGCCGCGGATCGGATCGAGTGCCTCGAAAGTCGGCCCGGCGGTGACGACCACGCGCTGGCCCGAGAGCACCTTGGGCTGGAACTGCGCGACGATTTCTTCGAAGAGCTGCTCGGCCTCCAGCATGCGTCCATCGCCCGTTTCGCCGCACGCCTGCCAGCCGTTTCCGACCCCCAGCACACGCGCACCATCGGCGTCCACCTGGCGGAGATTGCGCTGCGTCGCCGGATGGCCCCACATCTCGCGGTTCATCGCCGGCGCGATCAAGAGCGGCACGCGATCCATCGGCCGCGCGAGGCACATCAGGCTCAACAGTTCATCCGAGCGCCCCTGCACTAGCCGCGCGATGAAATCCGCGCTCGCGGGCGCCAGCACGATGGCATCCGCCTCGCGGCTCAAGTTGATGTGCGGCATGTTGTTGAGCTCGCGCGCATCCCACTGCGAGGTGTATACAGGCCGCCCCGACAGCGCCTGCATAGTGACCGGCGTGATGAACTGCGTCGCCGCTTCCGTCATCACCACCTGCACGGTCGCGCCCGCCTTCACCAGCAGCCGGCACAGCTCGGCCGACTTGTAGCAGGCGATCCCCCCCGTCAGTCCCAAAACGATGTGTTTGCCCGCAAGTTCTTGTTGCATCAAAGCAGTTTAATGCCGCCCACGCGCGCCGCACTGGGTGTTCGCGAGGGCCGCCGCGCGCGGCCGCCCGAAGCGGCCGGCCCGCCCCCGGCAGGGGGTAGGCGCAGCGACACGCAGTGCGCGAAGCCTGGGGGGGAGCCTATACAATCCCCATTTCCCACTTCCCGGATCTGCATCCGGAGCTGGCATGACCAAATTTGTCTTCGTCACCGGTGGCGTGGTGTCTTCCCTGGGCAAGGGAATCGCTTCCGCCTCGCTCGCCGCCCTTCTTGAATCGCGCGGCCTCCAAGTCACCCTCATCAAGCTCGATCCGTACATCAACGTCGACCCGGGCACGATGTCGCCGTTCCAGCATGGCGAAGTGTTCGTCACGGACGACGGGGCGGAAACCGACCTCGACCTCGGCCACTACGAGCGCTTCATCACGACCCGCATGCGGCGCGCCAACAACTTCACCACCGGCCAGATCTACAAGACCGTGCTCGAAAAAGAGCGTCGCGGAGACTATCTCGGCAAGACGGTGCAGGTCATTCCGCACATCACCAACGAAATCCAGGAATACGTCAAGCGCGGCGCCGGTATCGGTACCGCCCATGAAGTCGACGTCGCGATCGTCGAGATCGGCGGCACGGTCGGCGACATCGAATCCCTGCCCTTCCTCGAAGCCGTGCGCCAGATGAGCCTGCGCATGGGACCGAACAATTCGGCTTTCGTGCACCTGAGCTACGTGCCCTGGATCGCCGCCGCCGGCGAACTCAAGACCAAGCCAACCCAGCACACCGCGCAGAAGCTGCGCGAAATCGGCATCCAGGCCGACGCCCTGCTGTGCCGCGCCGACCGGCCCATTCCCGACGACGAGCGCGCCAAGATCTCGCTCTTCTCGAACGTGCCCGAATGGGGCGTGATCTCGATGTGGGACGTGGACACCATCTACAAGGTGCCGCGCATGCTTCACGAGCAGGGTCTGGACGGCCTCATCTGCGACAAGCTGCGCATCAACACGCCGCCGGCCAAGCTCAAGCGCTGGGACGACCTCGTGTATGAGGTCGAGCATCCGCAGAAGGAAGTCACCATTGCAATGGTCGGCAAATACGTGGACCTCTCCGACAGCTACAAGTCGCTGAATGAAGCGCTGCGCCATGCGGGCATGAAGAACCATGCGCGCGTGAAGATCGACTACGTCGACTCCGAAACCATCACGCCGCAGGACGTTGCGCGGCTCGCCAAGTACGACGCGATCCTGGTGCCCGGCGGATTCGGCCAGCGCGGCGTCGAAGGCAAGATTGCCGCCGCGCGTTTCGCACGCGAAACCAAGGTTCCGTACCTGGGCATCTGCCTCGGCATGCAGGTGGCGACGATCGAATATGCCCGCAACGTGGCCGGCCTCAAGAACGCCAACAGCACCGAATTCGAGCCCGACACGCCCTGCCCCGTGATCGCGCTGATCACCGAATGGAAGGACGCGGACGGCACCGTCAAGGTCCGCAACGAGAAGTCCGATCTCGGCGGCACGATGCGCCTCGGCGCGCAGAGCTCCGACGTGGCGCCCGGCACCTTAGCGCACAGCATCTACGGCGACGTCGTGACCGAGCGCCACCGCCATCGCTACGAAGCCAACGTCAACTACCTCGACGAATTGCGCCGTGCCGGCCTGGTGATCTCGGCCCTCACCCAGCGCGAGCACCTGACTGAAATCGTCGAACTGCCGCAAGGCGTGCATCCGTGGTTCATGGGTGTGCAATTCCACCCCGAATTCAAGTCCACACCATGGAGCGGCCATCCGTTGTTCAACGCGTTCATCAAGGCAGCGCTGGAACACCAGAATGCGGACAAGAAGGCTTTGAAGGTGGTGGCATGAAGCTTTGCGGGTTCGACATCGGGCTGGATAGAAGGTTTTTCCTGATCGCGGGCCCGTGCGTGGTCGAGTCCGAGCAGCTTCAGATGGACACCGCCGGCACGCTGAAGGAAATCACGGCCTCGCTGGGCATCCCCTTCATCTTCAAGAGCAGCTTCGACAAGGCCAATCGCTCGTCGGGCACGAGCTTTCGCGGTCCGGGCCGGGAGCGCGGTCTTGAGATCCTCGCGAAGGTCAAGCGCGAACTGGGCCTGCCGGTGCTGACGGACGTGCACACCGAAGACGACATCACTGCTGCGGCCGCAGTGGTCGACGTGCTCCAGACCCCCGCGTTCCTGTGCCGCCAGACCGACTTCATCCGCGCCGCGGCGCAATCGGGCAAGCCGGTGAACATCAAGAAGGGCCAGTTCCTCGCGCCCCACGACATGAAGAACGTGATCGACAAGGCGCGTGCGGCGGCCAAGGAAAAGGGCTTGCCCGAAGACCTCTTCATGGCATGCGAGCGGGGTGCGAGCTTCGGCTACAACAACCTCGTTTCCGATATGCGCTCGCTCGCGATCATGCGCGAGACCGGCGCCCCGGTGGTCTTCGATGCCACGCACTCCGTGCAGTTGCCCGGCGGCCAGGGAACCACTTCCGGCGGACAACGCGAGATGGTGCCCGTGCTGTCGCGTGCCGCAGTGGCGGTGGGCGTGGCAGGCCTGTTCATGGAAACCCATCCAGACCCTGCCAAGGCACTGAGCGACGGCCCCAACGCCGTGCCTCTCAAGCACATGAAGGCGCTGCTCGAAACGCTGGTCGCGCTCGACACCGTTACCAAGAAGAACCCATTCCTCGAGGATACTTTTCAAGCATGAGCGCCTACATCATCGCCAGCGTCCAGGTCACCAATCCCGCGCAGTACGAGGATTACAAGAAGTGGTCCTCGGAAGCCATGAAGGCGTATGGTGCCGAAGTCTGCGTGCGCGGCGGCAAGGTCGAAGTGCTTGAAGGCGACTGGCATCCCGAGCGCATCGTGATCCTCAAGTTTCCCAACGTGGAGGCCGCGAAGAAATTCAATGATTCGCCCGAATACAGCAAGGCGCGTGCTTCGCGCCAGGGTGCCGCGGTCATGCGAATGATCGTCGTCGAAGGTATTTAATAAGCTGACCCCCAGGTTGGCTCACTTCGTGTAGCCGCCCACCCCCTTTCAGGGGGCGATACCAGCAGCCCGGCGAAGCCGGTTCTGCGGTATCCCTGGGATGAGACTGTGCATGTTTTGATCGCTGAGTGATTACAAGGTTTTTTTCGGAGCAAGAGAACAATGAGTGCAATCGTAGACATCGTCGGGCGCGAAATCCTCGACAGCCGCGGCAACCCCACCGTCGAATGCGACGTGTTGCTCGAATCGGGCACCATGGGCCGCGCGGCCGTCCCTTCGGGCGCTTCGACCGGGTCGCGCGAAGCGATCGAACTGCGTGACGGCGACAAGAGCCGCTATCTCGGCAAGGGCGTGCTCAAGGCAGTCGAGAACATCAACACCGAGATTTCGGAATCGGTGCTCGGCCTGGACGCCAGCGAACAGGCTTTCCTGGACCGCACGCTGAACGACCTGGACGGTACGGACAACAAGGCCCGCCTGGGCGCGAACGCCACGCTGGCCGTGTCGATGGCCGTGGCCCGTGCGGCTGCCGAAGAGTCGGGCCTGCCCCTCTACCGCTACTTCGGCGGCATGGGCGGCATGCAGTTGCCGGTGCCGATGATGAACGTCATCAACGGCGGCGCGCATGCCAACAACAGTCTCGACCTGCAGGAGTTCATGATCATCCCCGTGGGCGCGACAAGCTTCCGCGAGGCCGTGCGCTACGGCGCCGAAGTGTTCCACGCGCTCAAGAAGATCCTCGGCGACCGCGGCATCAGCACGGCGGTGGGCGACGAAGGCGGATTCGCGCCGAGCGTCGAAAGCCACGAAGCGGCGATCCAGCTGATCCTCGAAGCCATCGACAAGGCCGGCTACACGGCCGGCGAACAGATTGCCCTGGGCCTGGACTGCGCCGCCAGCGAGTTCTACAAGGACGGCAAGTACGTCCTCTCCGGCGAAAACCTCAGCCTCTCCGCCGAAAGCTGGACCGACATGCTGGCGACCTGGGTCGACAAGTACCCGATCATCAGCATCGAAGACGGCATGCACGAAGGCGATTGGGACGGCTGGAAGCACCTGACCGAGCGCCTCGGCAAGCGCGTGCAGCTGGTCGGCGACGATCTCTTCGTGACCAACACGAAGATCCTGCAAGAAGGCATCGACAAGGGCATCGCCAATTCGATCCTGATCAAGATCAACCAGATCGGCACGCTGACCGAAACTTTCGCCGCCATCGAAATGGCCAAGCGCGCGGGCTACACCGCGGTCATCAGCCACCGCTCGGGCGAAACCGAAGACAGCACCATCGCGGACATCGCAGTCGGCACCAACGCCGGTCAGATCAAGACGGGTTCGCTGTCGCGCTCGGACCGCATCGCCAAGTACAACCAGTTGCTGCGCATCGAGGAAGACCTCGGCGACGTCGCGAGCTACCCCGGCCGTGCGGCCTTCTACAACCTGAAATGAAGCCCGCCCCCAGGATCACTGATCCAGCGGCCCTGGGGTCGGTGAAGTCCGCCTGAAGGCGTACCGGCCATTCCCATGCGCTCACGCATCGTCCCGATCATCCTTGTCCTGTTGCTGCTGATTGTTCAATGGCAGCTTTGGACCGGGCGCGGCAGCGTCCGCGACGTGGCGCAACTTCAAGAGAAGCTGACCCAGCAAAAAGAGGCCAACGCCCGCGCCGCGCTCGCCAATGAGCGGCTGGCGAACGAAGTCAACGATCTCAAGGAGGGGCTGGAAATGGTCGAAGAGCGCGCCCGCCAGGAGTTGGGCATGGTCAAGCCCAACGAAGTGTTCGTGCAGATCACGCACTGAATGGCTTCAAGCTCGGCGGCAACGTGACGCCCGCTCTCCCCATTGGCTGTGTCATCGCGGTTCTGGGTGCGCAAGGCACCGGCAAGACCCAGCTCGCAAGTGCTCTCACCGCGCGCCTCGTGCAGCGCGGCATCGCCGCCGAACTCGTGCCCGACGTTTCGCTCGAATGGCGGACGCGCCTCGCGCGTGAACCGGACGATATCGAGCGGGCCGAAATGGCCGCCGAACAAGCGTTTCGCATCGCATCGGCGGCTGAACAGGGCGTGGTCGTCGCGGACACCACCGCCCTGACCACGGCGGTCGAAGGCGAAGTGCGATCGGAGCGGTCGGGCCCCTCGAACGAGAACTCCCTGTATCAACTGGCACTGGCCGCACACCGCGGCTATGCCGTCACGCTGCTGATGGCGCTCGACTTGCCACGCCGGGAAGAGCCCGCGACGAATAATCGAGCGCAAAGGACCGATGCCCTGTTGCGAGCCGCCCTCACGCGCTTTGGCTCACCTTTCGCCGTCATCCACGGCCGCGGCCCGGAGCGTCTTGCCAGCGCATGGAACGCGATCAATTCCCGTGCCGAATCGGCGGGCGTATCGTCCACCTCAGGCCGATCGGCGAACGGCGAGAGGCCCTGGTTCTGGCCTTGCGACAAATGCTCCGATCCGGCTTGCGAACACCGGCTGTTTCGCGATCTCCTGGCCAAGCGCTCTTAGAGTTCACGGCGCACCCCGGGTCCACACCTCATTCACGATCAAAGACCAGATGGCAAGTTCGTTGCACTCCAGAGCCTTTGCCGCCGCCGGCTTTCTCATCACTCTGGCTTGTTCCTTCGGGGCAGCCTGGGCGGCGCCAGCCAGCGTCATCGTCGAAAACCAGACGCGCCCCACGGCCTGCGCCGAGGAAGACAACGTCTCCCTGACGCTTCGGGGCGAAGGCATCCGGCGATTCCGGGTCGAAGCGCTGCAGCCGGCGTATATCAATTCGATCAAGGGTGACGTCACCGCACCGGATTTCTCCGGCTGCAACTTCGACGGCGGCGCGCATCCGACGGATCCAAGCTTCGCATTCAAGCAGCGTCGCGTCGTGCTTCACGACGGCAAGCAATGGACGATCGTCGGAATGACCCTGCCGACCTTCTGGCGCCCCAACCGGGTGCCGGTCAAGGTGGGTGCGCACTCGGGCGACGATTTCCACCTGATCCAGATCTTCGCCAAAGGCAAAGCAAAAGGTCACGGTAGCAAACCGATGGAGGCGCTGGTGCTCTATCCCGCCGACGGCTACTGGCGCCTCAAGCCGCTGCCGCTGCCCGGATTTGGCGATGGCGTGTACGGATCGTCTTTCCTGATGGGGCCGGTGGCGCAAGATGGCCGCCCGGTGGTGAACATCGCCTCGATCACGATCCAGCCGCAGCCCTTGTCGATTCACCTTCGTTTCGCGGATGGCGGCAGCGCGGTGGTCAAGGTTGCCGAGATCAGCCAGAAGCGCACCGCGCTCGACGTGGCACTTCAACCGCCGACGCAGGCCACGCGGCCATTCGCGGTGCTGCGATCGATGTATGTGGCGGCCGACAACGCCGACATGAGCGACATCGAATGGCAAGCAAGCCGGTCGGCCGAACCGCAGAAGACGCCACTGCAGCAGGTCACGACGCTGCAGGCCGCACAAGTCCGCTTCGGACGAACGATTCCATCGCGTCACAACACCAGCGCACCCGACATCCGCTTCAGCGGATTCGAGGCATCGCCGCGCGACTGATCTACTGCACGATGGCCGTGCCGGGCATCTGGTCGCCCGGCGCCGTGAAGATCTGCGCGGCATCGACCGCATCGAAACGGTATTGCTTGCCGCAGAAGTCGCAACCGACCTCGATGTCGCCGCGCTCGGCGAGGATGCTCTCGGCCTCTTCTTGACCGAGCCCGCGGATCATTCCCTCCACGCGGGCACGTCCGCAGGTGCACGCAAAATGCGGCCCCAGCATTCCGGATTGCGGCTCAAAGCGCAGGACCTTTTCTTCCCAGAACAGGCGGCGAAGAATGGTGTCGACGTCCAGCGTCAGCAGTTCGTCGCGCGTGAGGCTCGAAGCAAGGATCGAAATCCGGTTGTAGTCCTCGTTGAAACCGATCTGGTCCTGCTGGGCCTGGTCCTGATTGCCCTTCGCGGTGCCTTCGAGATTGGCCTCGCCCTTGACGGGCAGGCGCTGGATCAGCAAGCCCGCCGCCACCTTGTCGTCGGCCGCCAGCACGAGCGTGGTGTCGAGCTGTTCGCTCTGCAACATGTAGTGCTGCAGCACGTCGCTCAGGCGATCGAGCTTCTGACCCTCGTCACCGACGAGCGGCACCACACCCTGGTACGCCTGCTGGCCCGGGAGCTTGTCCTTGGGGTCGAGCGTGATCGCGCATCGCCCCTTGCTGTGCACGTTGACCATGTCAGGGAGCCGTGCGTCGGCGGACAGCTCGCCAGTCACCTTGGCGGTGGCGCGCAGGCTGAGATCCGGCTTGACCTCCGCGACGGCGATCTTGACCGGGCCGTCACCGAAGATCTGCAGGATCAACGCGCCGTTGAACTTGATGTTGGACTGCATCAGCGTGGCCGCGGCCGTCATCTCGCCGAGGAGCTCAGCCACGGGCGCGGGATACGCGCCTGTCGCCGTATTGGACGCGCGGCGCGCCAGGATTTCCTGCCAGGCATCCGTCAGGCGCACGATCATCCCGCGCACCGGCAGGCCGTCGAACAGGAACTTGTGCAACTCGCTCAATTGGAACTCGCTCTCCCGCCGCTTCAGGCGATTTTCTTGAGGCCCTTCGCAAAGCGACGGCCGTTTTCCACATAGTGCTCGGCGCTCTGCCGCAGCTTGGCGGCAGCCGCATCGTCGAGCGTGCGAACCACCTTGGCGGGCGAGCCGATGATGAGCGAGTTGTCCGGGAATTCCTTGCCCTCGGTCACGACACTGCCGGCGCCAACGATCGAATTGCGGCCGATCCTGGCGTTATTCAAGATCACCGCCTGAATCCCGACCAGCGAGTTGTCGCCGATGGTGCAGCCGTGCAGCATGACCTGATGGCCGACTGTGACGTTTTCGCCGATGGTCAGCGGGCAGCCGTGGTCGGCATGGAGCACCGACAGGTCCTGCACATTGCTGTTGCGACCGATGCTGAGCGATTCGGTGTCCCCGCGCAGCACCGCGCCGAACCAGACGCTCGCGTTTTCCGCGAGCACGACATTGCCGATCACCTGCGCGCTGTCGGCGACCCAGGCGCCTTCGCCAAGCTGCGGCGCCACGCCGTCGAGTTCATACAAGGCCATCGCGGAGTCTCCAAGGTCAAAAACTAGAATTGTAGGGATGCACCCCCGCCTTCGCGCTCTGGCAGCGCTTCGCCTGACCGATCCCGAACAGAAGGTGGGGGCTGCGCGCGCGGTCTTCGCGCAACTCGGTGCGCCAGGCGCTCACGCCCTCGCCACGCCCGTGCGACAGCCCGGTGACGAAGCCGGCGTCCCCGGCCGTCCGGAGCGACCGCTGCGCGTGTCCGCCACCGCCGTCGAAAAGCGCTCGCCCTTCACGCCCGAAGGCCGCGCCGCGCTGATCCACTCGATCTGCCACATCGAGTTCAACGCGATCAATCTCGCGCTCGATGCCGCGTGGCGCTACGACGGCATGCCCGAGGCCTACTACAGCGACTGGCTGCGGGTGGCCGACGAGGAAGCACAGCATTTCACACTGCTGCACGATCACCTGCGTGGCATGGGCTACAGCTACGGCGACTTCAGCGGCCATGACGGCCTCTGGAACATGTGCGAGAAGACCAAGGACGATGTGGTCGCGCGCATGGCCCTGGTACCGCGTACGCTCGAAGCCCGCGGCCTCGACGCGACGCCGTTGATCCAGGCCAAGCTGCGCCGCGTCAACACGCCTGATGCGTTGGAGGCGTGCGCCATCCTCGACATCATCCTGCGCGACGAGGTAGGGCATGTGGCAATCGGCAATCGCTGGTACCGCTGGCTGTGCACACGCGATGCGCTCGATCCGGTCTTGCACTATCGCCTGCTCTATCGCCGGCACGAGGCGCCGCGTCTGAAGGCGCCGTTCAACATGGATGCGCGCGCCCGCGCCGGCTTTACCGAAGAAGAGTTGCAGGCGCTTGCACAGGCCTGACGGTCATTCGGCGATCCTCGCTTGGCCGCGTGACGACCCGCGTGGCGACTTCGGCTTTTTTACGGCGGGACTTCGGCCAGAAACGCCGTTCCGCTTTGCTGCCACAGCCGAGCGGGCCGCACCGGCCGCGCCATTGGAACGCACGACTCGCGGCGGCGCCTTCTGCGCGGACTCGCGCAACGCGGCGTCGATCAGCGCATCGGCCATCCACAGCGCAGTGCGCTCGACCTCGCGGTCGCGCAGCCCCCAGATGTCCTTCAGGATCACATAAGGCTCGATGCCATAGACCACTGACAGCGCGCGATGCAGCCTGTCTCTCACGGCCGGGCGCAACTGCGGTGCAAGCGGCGCAATCGCATGTTCGAGGATGCGCACGCGATGGCCTCGCCGGTAGGGTTCTTCTTCAAGAAGGCCGGCGCGCTCCAACCCCCACTGCTCCAGCGAGAGCTGCGCGGCAGCACGCAACTGCGCCTCGAATTCCTTGAAGCGTGGAAAAGTCTGCAGGAAGAGTTCGTGGACGCGCTCGCGCCCGGTCGGGATGTCCGAAGCCAGCTTTCTGACCGGCCCGAGCGAACTGTCGATCACGGCGGTGACCAGCGCGCTGCGGCTCGGGAAGTAACGGTAGGCCGTGGCGCGCGACACTTTCGAGCGCGCTGCCGCTTCCGCGACCGAAGGAATGTGTCCGCTCTGCTGGATGATGTCCATCGCTGCGCCGAGCAGCAACTTGAAGGTAGCGGCCTTGACGCCGCGTTCCGGCGGGACGGGGGGTTCACTCAGCTTGTGTTTCAGGCGAGCCATGGGGTTTATACGGGTTCTAGGGGGCCTGACTTGGCTTGTGTGTGTCCGAGGACGGATCGTATGATGCACCGATCCCGTTTTGAGACGCAAGTCTCAAAAACGCAGGTTCCCTGATCTTCGCGGCAAAGAGCGCAAGGCTTGAGCAACGCGAGACAACCCGGAGACAACGGCATGCGCTTGGCCAGCTGGAGTTGGGGTGGACGCGAGCACGTCGGCACGATCTCGGCCGACGGTCGCGAAGCCGCGCCGCTTGCGGTGCGCGATGCTTCCGCGGGCGTCTTGCCGCTCATCCAGGCGCTGGACCGCGGCGAACCGCTCCCGCTGCCGTCGGGCACGCGTCTGCCGATCGAGGTCATCACGCTGCGCGCCCCACTGCCACGCCCCTTGCGCAGCCTGTTCTGCGTCGGACGCAACTACCGGGCGCATGCGAAGGAGCTTGCCGGCACAGTCTTCCGCGAATCGATGCCCGCGAGCGATCCCTGGCCGATCGTCTTCGGCAAGCTCGGTGAATGCGTGATCGGGCCTCGCGATGCAGTGCGGCTGCCCTCGCCTTCCACCACCGTGCAGGTCGACTACGAATCCGAGCTCGCCGTCGTGATCGGCCGCGGTGGGCGCGACATCGCACGATCCCGCGCCATGGATCACGTGTTCGGCTACACCCTCGTCAATGACGTGACGGCACGCGACGTGCAGATGCGTCACCAGCAATGGGACCTGGGCAAGAGCTTCGACGACTTCTGTCCGATGGGCCCATGGATCGTGACCGCGGATCAAGTCGACGGCCGCGCGACCCGGGTGCGAGGCTGGGTCAACGGCGAACTGCGGCAGGACGGATTGACGAAGGACATGATCTTCGACATCCCCACGCTCATCGAAACCTGCTCGCGCGGGATCACGCTCTATCCCGGCGACGTGATCGCCACGGGCACCCCTGCCGGCGTCGGCATGGGCCTCGATCCACCACGTTGGTTGAAATCGGGCGACGTGGTGCGCATCGAAATCGACGGCATTGGCGTCATTGAAAACAGATTCGAGTAAGCCATGGCATTTCAACTGATCGATCGAATCGCAGTCGAGGAAGAAGGTGAAGGCCCCGCCATCGTCTGCGTACACGGCCTGGGCGGCAGCGGCAACACCTTCACGCCGCTGATGCCCGCGATGGCCCGGCACCGTGTGATTCGCGTGGACCTGCCCGGCAGCGGGCGCTCGCAGCGTGCCGAGGGCGAGCTGACGATCGAGCGCTATGTCGAAACGCTGTTGCGCCTCTGCGAGCGGCTCGGTGTCTCCCGTGCCCACTGGATCGGACATTCGATGGGCACCATCGTCTGCCAGCACATCGCAGCCGATCATCCCGGGAAGGTGGCGAGCATCGCGCTCTTCGGTCCGCTGATCGCACCACCCGATGCCGCACGCACCGCAATGAAGGCTCGCGCCTTGAAGGCACGCGAAGGCGCGGCCGGCATGCAGGAGATCACCCAGGCATTGCTGCAGGGCGCGATCTCCGCCGACACGCGCGAGCGCCTTCCCGTCGCCGTCGCCTTCGTGCGCGAAAGCCTGATGCGCCAGGACGGCGAAGCCTACGCGCGCAGTTGCGAGGCTCTGGCAGGCGCGCAGGCGGCGGCGGTCGAGCGCATCGAAGCGCCCGTGCTGCTGGTGACCGGGGACGAAGACGGCGTCGCACCGCCGCAATCCGTCAGGGCCATGGCCGACAAGCTGCACCGTGCAGCCAGCAAGCGCGTGGTAGTGCTGCCGCGCTGCGGCCACTGGACACCCATCGAACGCCATGAGGAATGCCAGCGCGAGTTGCGCGACTTCTTGGCGGCACAAGCGAGGACCTGAACATGGCCGATGTGATGTTCACCAATGTGCGCATCTTCGATGGGGGCGGCGAAGCGCCCTTCACCGGGGATGTGCTGGTGCAGGGCAACCGTATCGCACGTGTCGTGCGGACCGGCTATGGCATGCAATCCGCGCCGGTCACCGGAGCGCGCGTGATCGATGGCGCGGGCGCCTTCCTGATGCCCGGCATGGTCGAGGCCCACACGCATTTCTCATGGAACGACCAGCCTAGCCTGGATGCAATCCAGCGCATGCCGCCTGAGGAACACATCCTGTGGTGCGCCGAAGTCGCCAAGCGCTATCTCGACATGGGCTGGACCAGTTGCGTCGGCGCAGCGACCGCCAAGCCGCGCCTGGATGTCGTGATCCGCAACGCGATTGCCGACGGCACCATCATCGGCCCGCGCTACCTGGCCGCGAGCCAGGAGATCACCGTCCCTGGTGGCTTGGGCGACACCACGCAGCCGCACCTGCCGCAGCCCGAATTCGCATTCGGCGCAGTGGTCAGTGGGGTCGAGGAGATGCGGCGCTGCGTGCGCATGTTCGTCAAGTACGGCGTCGATTCGCTCAAGATCAATTTGTCGGGCGAATCGATCACCGGCATGCCCAGCGAGATGAGCCAGTTCACCGAAGAGGAGATCGCCGTCTGCGTGCAGGAGGCCAAGGCATGGGGTCGGCGCGTCGCGGCGCATGCGCGCTCCACATGGTCGATCAAGCAGTGCGTCAAGCAGGGCATTGAAGTCATCTACCACGCGAGCTTCACCGACGAGGAAGCGCTCGACATGCTTGAAGCGCACAAGTTCGAGCACTTCATCGCGCCAGGATTGGCATGGCTCATCAACACCTGCCATCACGCGAGCGAATGGGGCCTCACGCCCGAAGTCACCCGCAAGATGGGCTATCACCGGGAACTCGAAGCAGCGGTCGAAAGCATGCGCGCGATGCGCAAGCGCGGCATCCGCATCCTGCCGGGCGGCGACTATGGCTTTGCGTGGACACCGCACGGCACCAACGCGAAGGACCTGGAGTACTTCGTCAAGTATGTGGGCATGAGCACCATGGAAGCGCTGCTGTCAGCCACCGCATGGGGCGGTCCGATGATGCGCATGGGCAAAGTGCTCGGCTACATCCGCGAAGGCTATCTCGCGGACATCCTCCTCATCGACGGCGACCCGCTTGCGGACATCACGGTGCTGCAGGACAAGGCGCGCATCCTGGCCGTGATGAAAGATGGTGAGTTTCATCGCGCTCCGCCCGTGCGACGCTCGCACACCACGCGCTGGGCAACTGCTTGAACACAGGAGAAGATCATGGCTGACGTCGTCTTCACTAACGTTCGAATCATCGACGGCACGGGGCAGAACCCCTTCAACGGCAGCGTGCTGGTGCGTGGAAATCGCATCCGCCAGGTGGGGCGCAGCACGGCACCGATCGCACCCAGTGGTGCGATGGTCGTCGACGCCGCGGGCGCCACGCTGATGCCGGGCATGTGCGAGGCGCACACGCACTTTTCGTGGAATGACGCGGCCACCCTCTCCGCCATCCAGCGCATGCCGCTCGAAGAGCACGTGCTGTGGTGCGCCAAAGTCGCCAGTCGATATCTGCAGGCGGGCTTCACGTCCTGCGTGGGCGCCGCCTGCGCCAAGCCTCGCTTGGATGTGGTGATCCGCAACGCCATCGCTGCCGGCCAGATTCCGGGGCCGCGCTATCTTGCGGCCAGCCAGGAGATCACAGTGCCCGGCGGACTGGGCGACGAGACCTTGCCGCATCTGCCCTTTCCTGAGTTCAGTTTCGGTGTCAACGTCAACTCCGCGGACGAGATGCGCAAGGTGGTGCGGATGTTCCTCAAGTACGGTGTCGACTCGATCAAGCTCAATCTCTCGGGCGACAACTTCACGCCGGATTCGCCGGCCGAGACCACCTGGATGAGCGACGCCGAGGTCGATGCGGCCATGACCGAAGTGCGCGTGCGCGGAAAGCGCGGCACGGCGCACGCGCGCTCAGCCGCATCGGTCAAGCAGGCGCTGCGGCACGGCATCGACGTGATCTATCACGCAAGCTTCACGGACGAGGAAACGCTCGACATGCTCGAAGCCGCGAAGGACCGCGTCTTCGTCGCACCTGGCATTGCCATCATCTACGCGATGCTGCACGAAGCCGAGGCCTACGGCATCACCTACGAGAAGGCCTGCGCAATGGGCTACCAGATCGAATGGGATGCCGCCATCGAGTCGCTCAAGGCCATGCACCGGCGCGGCGTGCGCATCCTCCCGGGCGGCGACTACGGATTTGCCTTCACGCCCCATTGCCAGAACGCGCGCGACATGGAGTTCTTCGTCAAGTATCTCGGCTTCACGCCGATGGAGGCAATCCGCTCGGCCACACTCTACGGCGGGCAGATCATGATGCGCGGCAACGAACTCGGCACAATCCAGGACGGCTACCTCGCCGACATGCTGCTGGTGGATGGCGATCCGCTCGCCAATCTCTCGATCCTGCGTGACCCAAAGCGCATCCTGGCCGTGATGAAGGACGGGGAGTTCGCCAAGGCGCCGGAGTTCAGCGCGCAGCGCCTGTGGGAGCGCGCCGCATGAAACGCAGCCAGTGGGTGCCGTTGCTCGTGTTCGGCATCCCGGTCGCCGTGTTCGCAGTCTGGGCGGTCACGGACAACGCATCGCTCTTCTTCAAGACATTGCTCAACGGGCTCACGCTGGCTTCACTCTACTTTCTGGTCGCGAGCGGCTTCACGCTCGTGTTCGGGCTGATGCGCAACGTCAATCTGGCGCATGGCTCGCTCTATCTGATCGGTGCCTACGTCGGATGGGTCGTCGGCGAACACACGGGCTCCTGGGTGCTCGCGGTCGTTGCCGGCTTTCTCTCGGCAGCGGTGCTGGGGCTGCTGATGCAGGTGCTGATCTTCCGGCACATGCAGGGCCAGGACTTGCGGCAGACGCTGGTGACCATCGGCCTTTCGATCGTGATGGCCGACGTCGCGCTCTGGATCTGGGGCGCGGAGATCTACACCTTCGATCCTCCCGCCTGGATCTACGGTTCGACCACGCTGCCGCTGGTGAACAAATTCCCGACCTATCGGCTGATGGTGCTGCTGGCTTCCATCGTGATCGGCGTCGGCCTGTGGCTGCTGCTGGCACGCACGCGCATCGGCATGATGATCCGCGCCGGTGTGGATGACCGCGGGATGCTCGCGGCATCGGGCGTGAACGTCCAACGCGTGTTTGCGCTGACCTTTGCCATCGGTGCGGGGCTGGCCGGGCTCGCCGGCGTGGTCGGCGGCACCGCGCTTTCAATCTCGCCAGGAGAGGACACGCGTTACCTGCTCGCATCCCTGGTGGTGGTGATCGTCGGCGGCATGGGCAGCGTGGTCGGTGCGGCGATTGGCGCACTGCTCATTGGCTTGGCAGAGCAATTCGGGCTGGCGTACGCGCCGACGTACAGCGTGGTGTTCACCTTCGTGATCATGGTGGTCGCCCTGGCGTTCAAGCCGCGCGGGCTGATGGGGAGAAACGCATGAGCGCCGCGCCGGGCCGCCCCAAGCAAGCTCGCACCGCAGTGCGCAGCACGGAGGTTACGTAATGAGCGCAGCGCAATGGCGACGGGCCATGAACTCATCGGCTGCGGCGGCTGGCGTCGCGCGGCGCGGTGGTGAGACGGGTAGGCTTCATCCGGTTGCAACGGCGCCGACCGCCACGGGCCTGGCCACAAGCGCGCCATCTCAGCGCTGGCGTTCCGCGTGGCGGGCGGTGCACTGGTATCACGTGGTGGTGCTGGCCTTTGTGCTCGTCTATCCCTTCGTTGCTTCGCCTTTCTTCACCTTCCAGATCGGCGCGCAATCGCTCGCACTCGGGCTCATCGCACTGTCGCTCACCTTCCTGGGCGGCTATGGCGGAATGGTCTCGCTCGCACAGATGACGATCGCGGGCTTCGCGGCCTACATGCTTGCGATCTTCGGCAGCAGCAGCAACATCGCGATCAGCCTCGGCTGGCCATGGTGGCTGGCACTCGTGATTGCCGTTGCGCTGGCCACGATCTTCGCGGCCGGCATCGGGTGGCTTTCGGTGCGCACCGAAGGCATCTACACGATCATGATCACGCTCGCGGTCGGCGTCGCCTTCTTCTATCTCGCGCAGCAGAACTACACGATGTTCAACGGCTTCCAGGGCTTCAGCAAGCTCGGGCCGCCGACCGTGTTCGGGCTGGACCTGCACGAGCCGGTCCCCTTCTACTTCCTGGTGCTGGCCTGCACGCTCGCGGGCTACTTCTGGGTCAAGTATCTGATTCGCGCGCCCTTCGGCATTGCGCTGCAAGGTATTCGAGACAACCCGCGCCGCATGGCGGCGCTGGGCTACAACGTCACCGCGCACCGAGTCGCCGCGTATGCCGTCGCGGGGCTCCTGGCTGCGGTCGGCGGGGTGCTGATGGTCTGGTACAACGGCCGCATCTCGCCCGGCACCATCGGTACCGGCGCGATGATCAACATCCTCATCATTGCCGTGCTCGGCGGCATGAAGCACCCGATCGGTGCCTTCGTCGGTGCGATTGTCTTCGTGCTGCTGCAGAACTTCGCCATCGACCTCGTCGATCGCGAACGCTTCAATCTCGTGATCGGCGGCGTCTTCCTCGCGATCGTCCTGTTTTCCCCCGACGGGCTTCTGGGCTTGTGGCAGAGCCGCACACGCCTGGCCCGCCTTTTCACCCAGCGCGGCCGGAGCCGCATTCATCAATGACAACCAGGAGCGAGACATGAGCAAAGGCAGAAGAATGTTCGGGCGCAGCATCGTCGCCGCGGCGGCGCTGATTGCAGTGACCGGAATTTCATACGCGCAGGAGACCGTGAAAATCGGGCTCCTCGCATCGCTGGAGGGCCCGTTCGCAGCGCCCGGGCAGGACGGCATGCGTGGCGCGGACCTCGCGCTCAAGCAGAAGAACGGCATGGCGGGCGGCAAGAAGATCGAGTTCGTCAAGGTCTCATCCGACGCCACGCCGGACAAGGCCGTGAACTCCACCCGCAAGGCCGTGGAGCAGGACAAGGTGCAGATCATGATCGGCCCGCTGTCGGGCGACGAAGGCATCGCGGTCAAGAACTACGCGAAGACGCAGCCCAACATCACCTTCATCAACGGCTCCTCAGGTGCGCAGGGCGCGACGCTTGCAGACCCTGCTCCCAACTTCTATCGCTTCAACACCGAAGGCGCTCAATGGATGGTGGGCCTGGGCGAGCATGCGCTCTCCAAGGGCTACAAGAAGACCTTCCTGATTGCGGAGGACTACGGCTTTCCGTATTCGCAGGTGCAGGGCTTCATGGCCAGCTACTGCGCCAAGGGCGGCAAGGTGATCGACAAGGCGTGGGTGCCGCTGGGCACCAAGGACTACGCATCGGTGATCGCGAAAATTCCCAAAGAGGCGGATGCGCTGCTGGTGGTGCTGGGCGGCTCCGACGCGGTGAACTTCCTCACGCAGTATGAGCAAGCCGGCGGCGACAAGCCGATGATCGGCGGCTCCATCACGGTCGACCAGACGGTCCTCAACTTCAAGGGCAAGCGCCGCGAGTCGCTGCTGGGCACTGCATCGGCAGGCCCGATGGCCGATTCGATCGACACGCCGGAGTGGAAGAAGTTCGTGGCCGACTACAAGGCGAACTTCAAGGACGGCTTCCCGAGCCCCTCGCTCTTTGCCTACCTCTACTACATCAACACCAAGGCGACGCTCGATGCGCTGGATGCAGTCAAGGGCGATCTCTCGAATGGACAGAAGGCCTATCGCGAGGCGCTTCAGAAGACCAACTTCCAAGGGCCGGCCGGTGTGGTGAAGATCGACGGCAACCGCAACGGCGTCGGCACGACCTACATCACCGAAGTGACGAAGGCACCGGACGGCTCCTTCTACAACAAAGTCGTGAAGACAGTGCCCGACATCTCGCAAACCTTGGGACTGCCTGAAGCCGAATTCAAGAAGATGGGCCTCGGCACGCGCGACGTACCCGACTGCAGGACCTGAGCCCGAATGGCCACGATCACCCCCCTGCGATCGGCCGCGTCACGCGGTGCCGTAAATGCCGGCGGCAGCACCCAGCTGCTGACGGGCGATGCCTTGCGGCTCGCGGGGGTGACGCGTGCCTTCGGGGCACTGCGTGCGGTGGACGATGTTTCGCTCACCGTCGCAGCCGGCGAGAAGTACGCCATCCTCGGCTCCAACGGCGCCGGCAAGACGACGCTGTTCAACGCGATCACCGGCGACTTTCCGCCGACGGCGGGTCGCATCCATTTTTTCGGCGAGGACATCACGGACTTGCCGCCCTATGAGCGCATCCGCAAAGGGTTGCGCCGTACTTATCAATCGTCGCTTCTGTTCCGGGAGCTGACGGTGCGCGACAACCTTTTCCTCGCCGTGCGCGGCGTCGCCAATGGGCGCTTCAGCTTTCTGCGGGCACGCGAAGGGCATGCGTCGACCCGGGCCGCGCAGGACCTGCTCGAACGCACGCGGCTGACGCACATCGCGGAAGAGAAGGTCGCCAACCTCGCGCATGGGCAGCAACGCCAACTCGAAATTGGCATGGCGCTGGCCGGCGCGCCACGGCTGATCCTGCTGGACGAACCGGCGGCAGGCTTGTCGCCGGCAGAGCGCCGCGAACTGGTCGCGCTGCTGCGCTCGCTGCCGTCGCACATGAGCTTCGTACTGATCGAGCACGACCTCGAGATTGCCCTGCGCGTGGTCGATCGGGTGACTGTGATGCACAACGGCCGCACGCTGCGCACTGGCAGCCCTGAAGAAATCGAAGGCGACGCCCAGGTGCAGGCGATCTACATGGGGAGCCGTCACTGATGGCCTGGTTCGGCATCAAGCGCGAGAGCGGAGGCGACAACGTGGTGGGCGGCAACACGCCGGTGCTCGCCATCGACAGCCTCGACGTGTATTACGGCCACGCCCATGCATTGCAAGGTGTGAGCCTGTCGGTCGAACGCGGCGTGCTCGGCATCGTCGGTCGCAACGGCATGGGCAAGACCACGCTGTGCAACGCGATCACCGGCATGGTCCCGGCGCGCGGCAGCATCCGGCTGGCGGGCGAAGAGATCCTCGGCCTCGCGCCCAACGAAATCACGCGGCGCGGCATCGCCTACGTGCCGCAGGGTCGCCGCGTATGGCCGTCGTTGTCAGTCGACGAAACATTGCGGCTGGTCGCGAGCCGGCGCCGGGAGGTCGACCGCATCTACGCGATGTTCCCCCGCCTTGCTGAACGGCGCGGGCACGGCGGCGCGCAACTTTCGGGTGGCGAACAGCAGATGCTCGCCATCGGGCGCGCGTTGCTGCTCAATCCCAAGCTGCTGGTGATGGACGAGCCCACCGAAGGCCTCGCGCCGATCATCGTCGAGCAGGTGGCGCAATCGCTGCGCGACCTGGCAGTCGAAGGCCGCATCGCCGTGCTGCTGATCGAGCAGAACCTCGGCGTCGCCATCTCGGTGGCCGATCGCATCGGCGTGATGGTCAATGGCCGGATTGCGCAGCAGATGCCGGCAGCCGAACTGGCGGCCGATCTCGACTTGCAGGAAAGGCTGCTCGGCGTGCGTTCCAACGGGCACGACGAGGAAGCTGCCGAAAGTGCCGGCTTGGCGACTCAGGGCGCCCCCGAGCCGACGCAGGTCTTCACGGTGCGCCGCACGCATGGCGATGGCGCGCCCACTCTCGACGACCTCGCGCCGCGCACGGTGAGAGGCTTCAATCGCTGGAACGCCGGCGGCACCGCAGCGCCGGTGGCCGACATCGAGCGCCAGCCGGCTGCGCCTCCGAAAACCGCCGCACCGCAGATCTTCGACTTTCCCGTCGCTGCCAGCAGCGTGCGCGCCGCGTACGTCGCCGGAACCTTCGACACCAAGGGTCGAGAGCTGCTCTTCCTGCGGCAATGCCTGGAGCGGCTCGGTCTGCGGGTCGTCACCGTCGATCTGTCGACCTCGGGCAAGACCTCGCCTGCCAACGTGCATCCGCGCGAAGTGGCGCGCCACCATCCCAATGGCGAATCGGCCGTCTTCAGCGGCGACCGCGGCAACGCGACCGCTGCAATGGCGCTCGCCTTCGAAGCCTTCGTGCAAGGGCGGCGCGATCTGGGTGGAATCATCTCAGCAGGCGGCTCCGGCGGCACTTCGATGGCAACGCAAGGCATGCGCGCGCTGCCCATCGGCGTGCCGAAGATGATGGTGTCGACCATGGCGAGCGGCGACACGCGCCCCTATGTCGGCCCGAGCGACATCTGCATGATGTATTCGGTCACCGATGTACAGGGAATCAACCGGATCAGCGAACGCGTTCTTGCCAACGCCGCGAACGCGCTGGCCGGCATGATCGCTCACCCGCCCGTTGTCTCCAATGACGGAAAGCCGGCGGTCGGACTCACCATGTTCGGCGTCACCACGCCTTGCGTTCAGATGCTGACGAAGCGGCTGGAAGACAGCCACGACTGCCTCGTCTTCCATGCGACAGGGGTGGGAGGCCAGTCGATGGAGAAGCTCGCCGACTCCGGTTTGCTGGCCGGCGTCATCGATGTCACCACCACCGAGATCGCCGACGAGATTGCGGGAGGCGTGCTCTCCGCCGGCCCCACGCGCATGGACGTGTTCGCGCGCCATGCCCTCCCCTACGTGGGCTCGTGCGGCGCGCTCGATATGGTGAACTTCGGCGCCTGGGACAGCGTGCCCGAGCGCTTTCGCGCCCGCAAGCTCTATCGGCACAACACCACGGTGACCCTGATGCGCACCACACCCGACGAATGCCGCGCCATGGGCGAATTCATCGCCGCCAAGCTCAACGCGATGCGCGGGCCGGTGCGCTTTCTCATTCCGGAAGGCGGCGTGTCCGCCATCGACCGGCCCGGCCAGCCGTTTCATGATCCCGAAGCAGACCGCGCGCTGTTCGCCGCCATCGAGCAGGGGTTCCGGCCCGGCGGGAACCGCAAGCTCATGCGGCTGCCGCTGCACATCAACGACGAAGCCTTTGCGGATGCGCTGGCTGCCGCGTGGCACGAGGTATCGCGCCCGACCACCAGCGCCCTTCGCGCCTGAACCCAGGAGCAGCCCAGCCCTATGCCACGCATCGATCGCTCCACGCTCCTGCAACGGCTGCGCGCAAAGATCGCGGCCGGCCGGCCGATCATCGGGGGCGGCGCCGGCACGGGCCTTTCGGCCAAGTGCGAGGAAGCCGGCGGCATCGACCTGATCGTGATCTACAACTCGGGGCGCTACCGCATGGCGGGGCGCGGCTCGCTCGCTGGCCTGCTCGCTTATGGCAATGCCAACGAGATCGTCTGCGAGATGGCGCGCGAAGTGCTCCCCGTCGTGAAGCACACGCCGGTGCTTGCGGGTGTCAACGGCACCGATCCGTTCATGATTCCCGACGAGTTCCTGCGGCGGTTGATCGCGCTCGGGTTCTCCGGCATCCAGAACTTTCCAACGGTGGGCCTCATCGACGGCACCTTTCGCGCGAATCTCGAAGAGACCGGCATGGGCTACGGATTGGAAGTCGAACTGGTCGAACGCGCCCGCAAGCTCGATCTCTTGACGACGCCCTATGTCTTCAGCGAGAACGATGCGCGCGCCATGGCACGGGCCGGCGCCGACATCGTGGTCTGCCACATGGGACTGACCACCGGCGGCGCGATCGGCGCCGAGACGGCGCTGACGCTCGACGGCTGCGTGGAGCACATCAACCAATGGGCGGCTGCGGCGAAGAAGATCAAGCCCGATGCCATCGTGCTGTGTCACGGCGGCCCGATCGCCACCCCGAACGACGCGCGCTATGTGCTCTCGCGCTGTCCCGAATGCCACGGCTTCTACGGCGCCAGCTCGATGGAGCGGCTGCCTGCGGAAACGGCGCTCACCGAGACGACGCGCCGCTTCGTCCAGATCACACGCGACACGCAATAAGAGGAGACGACGTCCATGTCAGGTGCTCAATTCGGCAACTTCATCCTTGGTCTCATCGTGGTCGCGATCATCGTCGCGCTCGCGGTCTGGCTGCTGCACTGGCTCTACCTGCGCAGTTCGAAGGAACGGGCCTTCGTGCGCACGGGCCTTGGCGGCCAGAAGGTGGTGCTCGACGGCGGCGCCTTCGTGCTGCCCATCGTGCATGACGTGATCCCCGTCAACATGAACACGCTGCGGCTCGAAGTCAGCCGGGGGCGCGACAAGGCGCTCATCACCAAGGACCGCATGCGCGTCGACGTGATCGCCGAGTTCTACGTGCGCGTGGCAGCGAAGGCTGAAGCCGTCGCCGCCGCTGCGCAGACGCTCGGCCTGCGTACCATGGAGCCCGATCAGCTCAAGGAACTGGTGGAAGGCAAGTTCGTCGATGCGCTGCGCACTGCGGCGGCAGAGATGACGATGGAAGAACTGCACGAAAAGCGCGGCGCTTATGTGAAGCGGGTGCGCGAATCGGTGGCCGAGGACCTGACCAAGAACGGACTCGAACTCGAAGCCGCATCGCTCACGCAACTCGATCAGACCGGCATGGAATTCTTCAACCCAAGCAATGCCTTCGACGCCGAAGGTTTGACACGGCTGACAGAACAGATCGAGCACCGCAAGAAGCAACGCAACGACGTTGAGCAGGACACGCTCATCGCGATCCGCAACAAGAACCTCGAAGCCGAGAAGCTCTCGCTGGAGATCGATCGCGAAGGCGAGCATGCCCGCCTGGCCCAGCAGCGAGAAGTGGAAATCGCCCGCGCACGGCAGCGTGCGGAGTTGACCGCCGAGCGCGCCCATCGCGAGCAGGATGCGGAAAGCGCACAGATCACCGCCAAGCAGAGCATTGATACGGCGCGCATCCGCTCCGAACAGACCATCGAGCAGGAACGCATCGGCAAGGAGCGCGCGATCCAGAGTGCCGAGATCGAGCGTCGCTTGTCGCTTGAACTCGCCGAGCAACAGCGTGCGATCGCCATCGCCCGCGAGAGCAAGGCGCAGAGCGAGGCCCAGGCCGAGGCCGAAACTGCGCGCGCCCAGGCCGTCTCTGCCGAAGAAAAGGTGTTTACCGCACGCGAGGTCGAGATGGCCGAACGCAAGAAGGCGATCGACCTGATCGGCGCCGCACAGGTTGCCCAGCGCGACGCCCTGCGCCTCACCACTGCCGCGCAGGCCGAGAAGGATGCAAGCGCCGATCGGGGTGCGGCAGTGCGCGCGCAAGCCGAAGCCGATGCCGACGCCGAGAAAATCAAGTCGATGGCGATGCGTGTCCGCGCAGAGATCGAAGCGGAGGCGATGCGCATGATGAACGAAGCCCACAACATGCTGTCGCCCGAAGCACGCATGTCGGCACTGCGCATGAAGCTGGTGGAGAAGGCCGAGGCCATCATTCGCGAGTCGGTGAAGCCGATGGAGCGCATCGAGGGCATCAAGATCCTGCACGTGGACGGCCTCGGCGGCTCGTCGGGCGGCGGCGAGCGCAACGGCGACGGCGGCGGCTTCGCGGACGGGCTGGTCAATTCGGCATTGCGATTCCGGGCACAGGCGCCACTGGTCGATCAGTTGCTGCGCGAAATCGGCATTCAAGGCGGCGACATCCAGCGTCTCGTCGGCGAGGTCAGCGGCGCACAGACGGCGCTGCCATCGGGGGCTCCCCAGGAAAGGGAATAGCGCATGGTGCAGGTCTACGTCTCGAGCGTCATCGACGCCAGCGCGGACAATGTGTGGTCCCGCATCCGCGATTTCAACGGCCTGCCGCTCTGGCACCCCGGCATTGCCGACAGCCGCATCGAGAACAGCCAGCCGGCCGATCGAGTCGGCTGCATCCGCCACATTCACACCCGCGATGGCGGTGCGATCCGCGAGCGATTGCTGGCGCTGTCCGATTACGAGTACAGCTGCACCTACGAAATCCTCGAAAGCCCGATGGGCGTGTCGAACTACATCTCGACGCTCAAGCTCACGCCGGTGACTGACGGTGCGCGCTGCTTTGCCGAATGGAGCGTCGAATTCGATTGCGACGAAGGCCGCGAGCGCGACCTGACCGAGACCATCGGCGGCGGCGTGTTCCAGGGTGGCTTCGACGCGCTCAAGCGCCACTTCGGATCGAGCCGCTGACATGCTCCAGCGCGTGGTTCGATCGACCGTCATCGATGCGCCCATCGAGCGCGTGTGGGCCGTGCTGCGCGACTTCAACAGCCATGCGCAATGGCACGACGTCGTCGAAGCGAGCCGCATCGAAGCGCAGGAGCGCGGCGATCAGGTCGGCTGTGTGCGCAGCTTCACGTTGCGCGACGGCCATCGAATCCGCGAACAATTGCTGACGCTGTCGGACACCGAGCACAGGAGCACCTACTGCATCGTCGAAGCAACCGTGCCGCTGCAGCGCTACGTTTCCACACTCACCCTCAAGCGCGTGACGGACGGCAACCGCACCTTCTGGCACTGGACGTCGACCTTCTCGACGCCACCGGGCAGAGAGCGCGAATTGCGCGACATGGTTGCGCAGGACGTGTACGAAGCAGGCTTCGAGAACCTGCGTCGGCATCTGCGGCGCGGCGGCGATTTGCGACCTGGCGGCAGCGCGGCGATGCCGACCGCCCTGCCCCTCCCCACGCGCCGCGTCGCCGTCGAGCGCTATGGCGGACCCGAAGTGATGCACACGCAAACCAGCGAAGTGGAAGCGCCTCGCGCGGGCGAGATTCGCATTCAGCAGCGCGCTGTCGGCGTGAACTATCTCGATGTGTATCTGCGTCGGGGCTGGGTGCCGGGACTGATGCCGGTTTCGCCGCAAGCGCCCGGCGTGCCGGGTATGGAGGCCGCGGGCAGTGTGCTCGACGTCGGTCCTCAGGTGACAGGCTTTCTCCCTGGCGATCGCGTCGCCTACCTCGGCCCGATGCCCGGCGCGTATTGCGGCGTGCGCTGCGTGCCTGCCGATTGGGTGGTGCGGTTGCCCGCAGCCGTGGAAGACGAGACCGCCGCCGCCTTGCTTCTGAAAGGCATCACGGCAGACTACCTGCTTCACGACCTCGGCCACGTGCAACGCGGCACACGTCTGCTGGTACATGCGGCTGCCGGCGGCGTCGGATTGCTCGTGTGCGCATGGGCGCGCCGTCTTGGCGCCACTGTATTGGGCACCGTGTCCACCGAAGAAAAAGCCCGCATCGCACGCGAGTACGGCTGCGAACACGTCATCGTGACGCGCTACTACCGCTTCGCCGATGCCGTGCAACGCGCCTGCGGTGGCGCCGACGTCGTGATCGACGGTCTGGGCGATGCCGCGCGCGAAGAAAATCTCGCCGCCCTCGCAAGGCGCGGCCACTGGATCAGCCTCGGCCAGGCGAGCGGACCGCTGTCTCCCCTGCCGCCCGACGCGCTCGTCGCCAAATCGCTGAGCTTTTCACGTCCGGTGGTGTTCGACTACGTGGCCACCAACGACCAACTTGCGGTGCGCGCGCAGCGCGTCTGGAGCGCGCTGGCAGACGGCACGATCAAACTGCCGCCCATCCAACGCTTCGGCCTCGATGCTGCGGCCGATGCTCATGCGCGCCTTGAATCGCGCGGCACCATCGGCGCCCTCGTGCTGCTGCCTTGAATCTCGAATCCACTCTGCCAGGAGAAAGCAATGATCGTCGGAATGAACCACTTCACCGTCATCGCGGAAGACCCGAAAGCCACCTTGGATTTCTACACCGGCCTGCTGGGCCTCAAGGTTGGCCAACGGCCCGATCTCGGCTTTGACGGCGCATGGCTGTACGGCGAAGCGCCCCAAGCGGTGCTGCACCTGTACTTCGATCGCAAACCGCCGGAACAGCGCGCAGGCGTGATCGACCACATGGCCTTCACCGCGCGCGGCCTCAAGGAAGTCAAAGCCCGCTTCGACCAGAGCGGCACCAAGTACGAACTGCGCCAAATACCCGGCGCGGGCACCTGGCAGTTGTTCTGCCACGATCCCAACGGCGCAAAGGTCGAGCTGGATTTCGCCCCGTCCGAGTCGCTCTAGCGCCTCAAGCCCTTGGGCCCTTGGGCCCTAAGCCGTCAGGTCGGCCGCCGCGAGACAACCATCTTCGGCGAGAAGCGCTGCAGCACGTCGCCGTGCTGGTTCTTCGTTTCGCAGCGCATCAGCACCATCCCCCGCTCGGGCCGCGAGCGCGACGGAATCACTTCCATCACTTCGCTCTCGACCCGCAGCACGTCACCGGGCCGCGTCGGCTTCGGCCACTGAAGCTCGCCCCCCGACCCGATCACGCCATCGGCCAGCGGAATCCCGCTCGTGACCAGCAACCGCATCGTGATCGCCGCCGTGTGCCACCCACTCGCCGCCAGTCCATGAAAAAAAGTGTTCTTGGCAGCCTCAGCATCCAGATGAAAAGGCTGCGGATCAAACCGCGCAGCAAATTCAATGATCTGCGCCTCATCCAGCGCATGCTCGTCGCTGACAAAGCGATCCCCCACCTTCAAGTCTTCAAGATAGAGATTCCGAGTAGCAGACGTCAATTGAGCCATGGCGTGTTCCTAGATCATGCACCCGCGCCATTGTCCACCTGTCCCCCGGCCGGCGCAGCCAGCCCCCTCAGTGGAACACCGTGGAACCGGCTTCGCCGGGCCACCGGTGTTGCCCCCGGTCAGGGGGAAGGAGAAGCGACACGAAGTGCGCGCAGCCTGGGGGCGAGCAACAGGCTAATCTGATTTGATCCCCGCCGACCGCACGATGCGCCCGTTGCTCTCGTACTCGCTCGCGATCTCGTTCTCGAAATCTTCCACCCGGCCGCCGGTCGGCACGTTGTCTGTCGCAAGCAGCTTCGCGCGCAGATCGGGGTTGTTCAGCGCCTTGTTGATCTCGACGTTGTATTTTTCAATGAGGATGGACGGCGTGCCGCCCGGCGCAAACACGCCAAAGAGCGACGACATGTTGGCGGCGGGATAGCCCAGCTCGGCCAGCGTCGGCACCTTGGGTAGTTTGTCCAGGCGCGCTGGCGCAGCGACGGCCAGCGGACGCAGCCTGCCCGCCTGGATCTGCGCGGAAACGGTTGCGCCCGCATTGGTCGACAGGATCTCGAACTGCCCGCCGATCGCATCGTTGAGCTGTTGCCCGCCGCCTTTGTACGGAATGTGCGTGACGTCGATCCTGGCCGCCGAACGAAGTTGTTCAAGCACGACGTGCCCCAGCGAAGCTTGCCCCGATGTGGCCCATCGAATCGCGCCCGGCCGGGCACGCGCGTCATCCAGCAAGGTGCGAAAGTCGCGCGTGCCGGTGGCCGTCGTCGCGAGGAGCAGCACGGGTGAATACATCACGCTCGCGACGGGGGCGATGTCCTTCATCGGGTCGAAAGGCGACTTGCCCAGGTGCGGGTTGAGCACCAACGGACTGATTGCCGAAAAGCCCAATGTTGCGCCGTCGGGTGGCGCTTTCGCAACCGCATCCATGCCGATCGTGCCACTCGCGCCGGCCTTGTTCTCGACGACGAAGGTCACGCCAAGCTGCGCTGCAAGCTTGTCGGCCAAGGCGCGCGCGACGACATCGCTGACCCCGCCCGCCGGATAAGCGACCACCATCCGCACCGTCTTCGGCACGACCTGGGCCTGCGCCGCCACGGCAATCAACGAAAGACCCAGCGCGGCCACAACGGCGCGCCGGCAAGAACTCAAAAGCATCGATTCAACTCCTCGGTCATGCGATTTTCCGGCAATCGGCGAAGCGATTCAGCCGCGCGGATGGTGTTTGGCATGCAGTTGCTTCAAGCGTTCCCGCGCGACGTGCGTATAGATGGTGGTGGTGGAGATGTCGGCGTGGCCGAGCAGCATCTGCACCGCACGCAGATCCGCACCATGGTTGAGCAAGTGCGTCGCAAAGGCATGGCGCAGGGTATGCGGAGACAACGGCACGTGGATGTCCGCCGCCAAGGCTGTCTTCTTCACGATGACCCAGAACATCATCCGGGTCATGCCAGCCCCTCGGTGGGTCACGAAAAGATCGGAAGTCTGCTGGCCATCGAGGATGACGGGACGCGACTCCTGCAAATAACGCTCGATCCAGCGCCTGGCCTCGCCGCCGAAAGGCACCAGGCGCTCCTTGCTGCCCTTGCCTAGCACGCGCAGCACGCCGTCGTTCAGGCTCATCTCAAACACCTTGAGCGCTACGAGTTCGCTCACGCGTAGCCCGCTTGCGTACATCAGTTCCAGCATGGCGCGGTCGCGCAGACCAAGGGGTGTGTCGACGTCCGGCGTGGCCAGCAGGTCGTCGACTTGCTTTTCAGACAAGGTCTTGATCGCGCGCGGCATCTGCCGGGCCGGCGCGAGGCGCAAGGTGGGATCCGCCGCGATGCGCTGCTCGCGCAGCGCCCACCGGTAATAGCGCTTGAACACCGTGAGGCGCCGGTTGGCCGAGGTCGCCTTGCCGTTGTCCGAGAGGCGCGCGCCCATGTAGGCCTGTAGGTCGTTCTCCAGTGCGGCACCCAGTGGCTTGCCGCGCTCGGCCTCCAACCAGTTCGCAAAGAGCTCGAGATCGAGGCGATAAGCCGCCAGCGTGTTCTTGGAGAGTCCGTCTTCGAGCCACAAGGCGTCGATGAAGTCGTCGATTTCAGGCGTTTCGATGGCCGTGGTCATGCGGTGCAAGATAACAAAAGACGGGCGCCCAAAACAAAAAAGGCTCCGAAGGAGCCTTTTTACCGTTGCCGGTGCGCTGCAGGGTGCTGCAGCAGTGTGTGCTTAGTAGCCGCCGCGACCACCGCCGCCGTAGCCGCCGCCACCGCCGCTGCGGTTGCCACCACCACCACCACCGCCGTAACCACCGCCGCCGCCGCCGCCGTAGCCGCCGCCACCGCTGCGACCGCCGCCGCCGAAGCCGCCGGGCGAGCGTGGCTCCATCGGACGGGCTTCATTGACGGTGAGGTTGCGACCGCCGAGCGCTTGCTCGTGGAGGCCTTCAATAGCTGCAAGCGCCTCGGCGTCCGAACCCATTTCGACGAAGCCGAAGCCCTTGGAACGGCCGGTGTCGCGCTCCATCATGACCTTGGCGCTGGCGACAGTGCCGTATTGGCTGAAAGCCTGCTCGAGGTCGTTGTCACGGATGGAGTAAGCGAGGTTGCCTACGTAAAGTTTCTTGCCCATGGAGGGACTCCTAAATCAAACCAAAAACACAAAGCGATGGAGTCCCTATATCACAACAAACTAAACAGGCGCTGTGGCGCGAAACTGACCGATCACCGGTTCACGTGCGGGCTGTAAAGCTCGCGACGCGCGGCTATTGTCGTCGACTCCGGACCTTTTGGGGGAAATGTCTTGTTTAATTGCAACAGTTTGAACATCAAGCCGGCTCGGCAAGGGTTTTGAGTCCCAGCCAGGCAGCCGCGATGACCGCATTGACCGACACACTCAGGGCGCTGGGCACATAAAACAGTGCCGATATCGCGGGGGCGCCCAACAGGATCTCGACGATTCCACCCAAGCCGAAAAACAACACGGCGCACCACAGCCACCGCCGCATATAGATGAGAAGCCAGTGCGCCTGCGACCGGTTGTGCCGCATGGCTGCGGATCGTTCGAAGACATTGCCCAGCGTAACGTCGACGAAAAGCCACTCGAAGAAGAAGTAGCGATACACGAGAGTGCGAAAGGTCAACTCATGCACGATCCATCTCCTTTGGCTGGCGGCGCTTCATCCTTCGACGATTCTTGGGAGGGCCCTTGTCGAGAGGGCCCTTGTCATTCTCTGGTGAATCTCAAGCGGTCGGCTGTAGGTCGCCGCGTCGTCAGGGCGTCGTGTCGCCGCCCTGCCTCCGCGGCTCCTCCTCAGTCGAGCTGCAGCTTCTGCTTGACGACCACGTCCTTGTAGACGGCGAACTCCGCCTTGATCTGCTCGGCGAACTGCTCGGGCGTGTTGGCCACGACGAGCGAGCCGGTGTCTTCGATGCGCTTGCGAACAGCCGGATCTTCGACCGACTTCTTGACGCCCGCGTTGACCTTGTCGACCACGTCCTTTGGCAGGCCCTTCGGACCGAGGATGCCGTAATAGGCCATGCGGTTCACGGGCTCCAGGCCCACTTCCTTGAAGGTGGGCACATTCGGGAGTTCCTTCAGCCGCTGCGGTGCCGACACCACGATCGGCACCAGCCTGCCGGCCTTGATGAAGGGCAGCGTCGACGGGATGTTGTCGAACATGATCGCCACCTGTCCGGCCACGACATCGTTCAGCGCCGGCCCCGCGCCGCGATAGGGAATGTGCGTGACGTAGGTGTTGGTGAGGCTCTTGTAGAGCTCCATCAGCAGATGCCCGATGCCGCCGGTGCCTGACGAGGCGTACGAATACTTGCCCGGGTTCTTCTTCAGTTCGGCAACAAACTCTGCGTAGTTCTTCGCAGGGAAGCTCGGGTTCACCGCGATGATGTTCGGCGTGGCCGCGATGTTGACGATCGGCGTGAAGTCGTTGATCGGGTCGTAGGGCGTCTTCGGATTGATGGCCGGATTGGCCGCCGTGCTCGACACCGTTGCCACGCCGAGCTTGTACCCATCAGGCGCGGACCGCGCGGTTTCGGCCGCGCCCACGATGCCGCCGCCGCCCGCGCGGTTGATGACGACCACGCTCTGGCCAAGCGCCTTGCTCAGCGGTTCCGAAATCACTCGCGCTACGATGTCGGTCGTGCCTCCGGGTGCAAACGGGACCTGAAGTTCGATCGGCTTGTTCGGATAGCTTTGCGCCCAGCTGGATGTTGCGAACGCGGCAAGCGCGGCGGCGCCGGCGATCGCATTCCATTGACGACGGTTCATTGATTGGCCTCCTTGAGCCAGTAAACGAAAGCCGCCATGCTACCGGCTCGGTCCTCCCGCCGCTTCGTGGATAACCCACAGGCAGCCGCCGTTTATCCTCGACCGGGTGAACTATGCGCAACTGCTCTTCCCCGACTTCTCACTCATCGCATGCGGCTGGTTGCTGTGTCGCTACACGGCGCTCGATCGCCGTGTCTGGGACCACGTCGAAAGCCTGGTGTACTACTTTCTTTTTCCGGTGCTGCTGTTTCATTCCATCATCCGCAGCCCGCTCGATTTCGGAGCCACGTCGAACCTGATTACGGCGGGTGTCGGAGTCGGGCTTTCCGGCATCGCCCTGGCCTATGCATTGCCATTTCTGCCGGTGATCGGGCCGCACATCGACCGACGCGATCACGCGGCGAGTGCGCAGGTGTCCTTTCGCTTCAACTCTTTCATCTGTCTGGCATTGTCTGAACGCTTGGCGGGCCCTGAAGGACTGCTCATGATCGCGGTGCTGATCGGCGTCTGCGTGCCGCTCTTCAATATCGCGGCGGTGTGGCCGATGGCGAGACACGCGCAAAGCGGGTTCCTGCGGCAATTGGCGCGCAATCCGCTGATCATCGCCACCGTGACAGGGCTCATCGCGAATTTGCTCGGTCTGGGCGTGCCGACTTGGTTGACGCCGACGTTGTCGCGCATCGGTGCCGCATCGCTCGCATTGGGATTGATGGCTGCGGGCGCCGGCATGCAGTTCGCGACGCTCGCGCGTGGCAAGGTGCTTGCCTTTTCGGTGCTCGCCATCCGGCACCTGGCGCTGCCGCTGATCGGATGGAGCCTCGCCGTGGTGTTGAAGCTCGATCCTGCGCAGGCCGCAGTGCTGATGACCTTCTCGGCCGTGCCGACCGCCTCGAGCGCCTATGTATTGGCCGCTCGCATGGGCTACAACGGCCCCTACGTCGCGGGACTGGTGACGCTCTCGACCGTGCTGGGCGTGGCGAGCCTGCCTTTCGGGTTGGCACTGATCAGCAAGTAGCGCCCCGTTGACCGTGGTCCACGGCTACCATTCGGCGATGCGCCCTTCCCTTCTGGTCGTTGTCGCCGCAGCGTCTTTTGCAGGTGCGGCACAGGCACAGGACTACGCGCACTATCAGGGCGCCTGGAATGGTTCCTTCTTGTTTTATGTGGCGCAGCAGGACACCGGCGCGCTGGGTCCGCCGGAGGTCTATCCCGGCACGCTCCAGATCGAGGCCGACGGCGCAGTGGGTGGCAGCGTGCCGGATGCGGCCTGCATGATGAAAGGGTCCAGCACCGACTATGTCTCGCCCATCAATGCATCGATCGACCTCGATGTGAGCGGCTGCAGGGACACGCGCTTCAATGGCCACTACAACGGCAAGCTGCTCAACAACCCGGCGTTGAAGTACGCATCGCTCCGATTGAGTTCGATTCGCTCGATGGACGCGGGCACGGCGCAGATTTCGGCCATCATCCGACACTGACATCCAGCGCCCATTCGACATGCTCGCGAACGAGCGCGCTGGGGTGCGAGAGGCGCGGGGCCAATGCGGCACGAGCGCTTTCGTCGCCGGCCCGCAGCGCATTGCCGAGCGCCACGGCCACGTTGCGCAGCCAGCGTTCATGGCCGATACGGCGGATCGGACTGCCTTCGGTGTAGCGGAGAAACTCTTCCTCGGTCCATGCAAAGAGTTCGCCGAGCTGCCGGCCCGTGAGGCCCTCCCGCGCATCGAAATCGGCAAGCGCACTCTTCTTTGCAAACTTGTTCCACGGACAGATCAGTTGGCAGTCGTCGCAGCCGTAGATGCGGTTGGCCATCAGCGGCCGCAGTTCGAGCGGAATGGAACCTGCATGTTCGATCGTCAGGTAGGAGATGCAGCGACGCGCGTCGAGCCGATGAGGCGCGATGATGGCGCGCGTCGGGCACACGTCGATGCAGGCGCTGCAGCTTCCGCAGTGCGGCGTAACAGGCTCACTGGGCGGCAGCGCCATGTCCACGTAGATTTCGCCGAGGAAAAACATCGAGCCCGCCTCGCGGTCGAGCACCAGCGTGTGCTTGCCGCGCCAGCCCTGGCCGCTGCGCGACGCCAGTTCGGCTTCGAGCACGGGGGCTGAATCGGTGAACGCACGATGGCCGAAGGGGCCGACTTCTTCTGCGATGCGCTCGGCCAGCTTCGACAGGCGGGACCGCAGCACCTTGTGATAGTCGCGGCCTCGCGCATACATCGACACGATGGCCTCGCTGGGCCGCTGCAACCGCGCGAACTCGATGGCTTGCCACCCGTCAGGCGTGTCCCGCGGCAAGTAGTCCATGCGCGCGGTGATCACCGAAACCGTGCCCGGGACCAGCTCTGCCGGCCTTGCGCGCCGGGTCCCATGCGCGGCCATGTAGTGCATGTCGCCATGAAATCCCTCGGCGAGCCACTGCATCAGGCCCTCTTCCGCACTCGACAGGTCGACACCTGCGACCCCGATTTGGGAGAATCCGAGCTCCCGGGCCAAGGCCTGAATCCGAATGACGAGTTGATGGCTGCCGATCACCTGCCGATTGTAGAAACGCACAGCGCCACGCGCGTGTGGCGCACCGAGGACGACACGGATGCACTGGCACTCGCGCTGGCTCGATCGCCCGCGCTGCGCGATGCCTTCATCGCGCTGCAGGGCGACCTCGGCGCCGGGAAGACGACCTTTGTCCGTCACCTTCTGCGCGCCTTGGGCATCACCGGTCGCATCAAGAGCCCAACCTATGCGGTGGTCGAACCGCACGAGGCGCCGGACGGGCTCGCCATCTTCCATTTCGACTTCTACCGATTCAGCGATCCGCGCGAATGGGAAGACGCCGGCTTCCGCGACATCTTCGCCGGCCCCGGCCTCAAGTTGGCTGAGTGGCCAGAAAACGCCGCGGGGCGCATTCCACTTGCGGACCTCGCTATTAAAATCGAAGCAATGACCGACGACACTCGCACCGTGACCCTTCGTGCCAATACGCCGCGCGGCACCCAGTTGCTGGCCGACGCCGCATGAGCGCCGGACTGAAGCGACGCACCCTGCTGCAAGGCGGTAGCCTGGCCCTGTTGCTCGGGGTGCAGGAAATCGCCCGTGGCGCCACCATCGTGGCAGTCCGCGTCTGGCCCGCTGAAGACTACACACGCGTCACCATCGAATCGGACGGCCGGCTCAAGTCGCAGCAACTGGTGGTCGGCAACCCACCCCGCCTGGCAGTGGACGTCGAAGGCATCGACCTCAATCCGGCCCTGCGCGAGCTCGTCGGCAAGATCAAGCCCGACGACCCCTACATCAATGGCTTGCGCGTCGGGCAGTTCGCGCCCAGCGTGGTACGCATCGTCTTCGATCTGAAGCAGGCGGTCGCACCGCAGGTCTTTTCGCTCGCGCCGGTGGCGGCCTACCGCGATCGGCTTGTGCTCGATCTCTATCCGCAGCAAGCCATTGACCCGCTCGAAGCACTCATCACGGAGCGCATGCGTGATGCCCAGAAGGCCCCGCAGGCTGCAAGTCAACCGGCCCGGCCCGGCCCGGAAGCACCCGATCCGTTGGGTGAGCTGATGGCCCAGCAATCGGCACGCCCGCCGCAGCCGTCCTCATTGGCGCCTGGCAATCGGGCGCCCGCGGGCACCGGCCTGCCGCTGCAAGTGCCTCCCGCCGCGAGCGCGCCGCCACCCGCAGCGCCCCCAGCCGTTGCACGCGGAGGCGCGACCGCCAGCCAGACCGATCGGATCATCATCGTCGCGCTCGACCCGGGCCACGGCGGTGAAGACCCCGGCGCGACCGGATCGAACGGCACGCGTGAAAAAGACATCGTGCTGCAGATCGCGCACCGGCTGCGCCAACGCATCAACGCCAGCAGCGTCAACGGCAATCCGATGCGCGCCTTTCTCACGCGCGACTCCGACTTCTTCGTGCCGCTCGGCGTGCGCGTGCAGAAGGCGCGCCGCGTACAGGCCGACCTCTTCGTGAGCATCCACGCCGACGCGTTCACCACGCCTGATGCACGCGGGGCGAGCGTGTTCGCCCTCAGCCAGAGCGGCGCGTCGAGCAGCGCCGCACGCTGGCTCGCTAACAAGGAAAACCAGGCCGACAGCGTCGGCGGCGTGAACGTCGGGAGCCACGAAGTGCAGGTCCAACGCGCCTTGCTCGACATGAGCACCACCGCGCAGATCAACGACAGCATCAAGCTCGGCGGCGCGATGCTAGGGGAGATCCGCAGCATCGGCGCCCGTCTTCACAAGGGTCAGGTCGAGCAAGCCGGCTTTGCCGTTCTCAAGGCACCGGACATTCCGAGCGTGCTGGTCGAAACAGCGTTTATCAGCAATCCCGAAGAAGAAGCCAAGCTGCGCAGCACCGCCTACCAGGAAGACCTTGCGGACGCGCTCATGCGCGGCATCCAGCGCTACTTTGCGCAGAACCCGCCCCTGGCGCGCAGCCGGCAGTTGTAGCGGCGGCGTACAGGCGGTCACTGCCGCTGTTTGCGCAGCTGTTTGCGCAGCTATTTGCCCGGCAGCCCGCAGGCCTGCAGCGAGCTTTTCTTCATCGCATCCATCTCACGGCGCGAAGTCGGCGGGCTGCCATGAAAAGCCGTCGTGAAACGCTCCGCGCCGCAGTCGCAGCGCTCGACACGATCAGCCTGCTTGCGAAAGCTCGTGAGGCAGTCTCGCTTGAACCATCCGAAGATCTTCGGCTTCGGAGCGGGGCAAGACTCCAGCAGCTTCAGCTCGCGCACGATCGCCTTGCGTTGATGCGTCGAATCCGCCGCCTGCACACCCTTCCGGTACCCCTCGGTCAGGCACTGGCAGTCGTATAGCTCGGGGTAGATCTCGTTCTTGGCGCAGGCGACGCTGAAGCGCTGGATCTCTCGCTCCATGTCTTCTTTCGTCGCGGCGCTGCCTTGCCCGCCGAATGCCGACGCAAGCACCAGAACCATGATCGCGCGCGCCATGCGCTGAACCCGATCCATAACTTCTCCTGTTGCACCGATTCTCCGGGCGAAGCAGCGATATTGCCGCAGTTTCTGCCCCGCGAAGCCCGCAGGAGGCGCTCCAGCCAGAAACTTGAAACGTGCCGCGCCGCCAAGCCATCTAATGGGCGAAGGAAGCAAACAAGCCATGCCCTCCACCCACCCCAACCTCGACGCCGCACCGCCCCCGCCTGGGGAGGCGTCCGATGGCGAACTCGCGACACGCGCCTCGCGCGGCGATCCCCTCGCATTCGAATGCATCATGCGGCGCCACAACCAGCTGCTGTTCCGCACGGCGCGAAGCATCCTCAAGAGCGACGAAGAAACGGAAGACGCCTTGCAGGAGGCCTACCTTCGCGCCTGGCGGGCGATCGGGAGCTTTCGGGAAGACGCCCGGCTTTCGACCTGGCTCGCGCGCATCGTCATCAACGAGTCATTGGGTCGCCTGCGCCGCCGCAGCGCATTGGTCATTCCCCTGGATCCGGCGGTGTCCGCCTCCGGAGAAACGGTGGAATCGCAGGCGCCCGACGACCCGGACCACCAGCCGGAGCGCGTCGCCATGCGTGAGGAAATTCGTCGACTCATGGAACGGCGCATCGACCGCCTGCCCGATGCATATCGCACGGTATTCGTGCTGCGCGCGGTCGAAGAAATGAGCGTGGCCGAAACAGCCATGGTGCTCGAGCTCACCGAAGCAACGGTGCGAACGCGCTTTCTGCGGGCCCGCAGCATGTTGCGCGAATCGCTTTCGCGCGACATCGATATTGCGGTCGATGACGCCTTCTCGTTCGATGGCGTGCGATGCGATCGCATCGTCGCCGGCGTGCTCACCAGGCTCCCGAACCGCTGATCACCACCCACCACCCCCCACTCACCACTCGAAAGGAAGATCATCATGCTGTCCCTGTCTTTTCTTCAAATGCCCACACCCGTCGCCGCACGGCGCCTGTTCCTGGGCAAGTCGGGGTTGATGTTGTCGGGCGCCGCAGTCGCGCTGCTGGCCGGAAACGATGCGCTCGCAGCGAAAACGGGCGGTTCCGAGGGCAACGACGTGCAGATCCTCAACACCGCGCTCGGTGCTGAACTCGAAGCCATTGCGGCCTACCAGCTCGGCGCCGACAGCAAACTGCTGGAGAAGCCGGTGCTCGACCTCGCCGTGACCTTCCAAGGCCATCACAAGGCGCACGCGGCGTTGCTTGCCGCCACCGTCGCGAAGCTCGGCGGCCAACCCGTCTCGGCCAAGGCGAAGTACGACTTCCCGGCCGATCAGCTGAAATCACAGGCCGACGTACTGAAGTTCGCAGCCAAGCTCGAACAAGGCGCCGTCAGTGCTTATCTGGGCGCAGTGCCACTGTTCAGCGAGCGCGATCTGGCGAAGGCGGCGGCCAGCATCCTCGGCGACGAAGCCATGCACTGGGCGGTTCTGCGCCAAGCCGTCGGCGAAGCGCCGGTGCCTGCGGCGTTCATGACCTGAAGAGCCCTGGAGGCGGCTCAGATATATCACGTCGTGATATAAATGCGGCTTTCTACGCCGCCACCCGATGTCGCCTCCCGCACGCGCACTCATCAAGAAAGACTTCGAAGCCCTTTCCGAATTTCGCTACCAGATGCGCCGTTTCGAGCGCTTCTCCGAGCGCGCGGCGCAAGCCGAAGGCATCACGCCGCAGCAGTATTTGATGCTGCTGCACATCAAGGGCTTTCCGGCTCGTACCTGGGCGACAGTGGGCGAAATCGCCCAACGGCTTCAATCGCAGGCGCATGGCGCGGTGGCCCTGGTCACCCGCTGCGAGGCATTGCATCTCGTCGAGCGCAGGCCGAGCGAGACGGATCGCCGCCAGGTCGAGGTACACCTTCTGGAGCGCGGCGAACAACTGCTGCAGCGCCTCGCAGCCGTTCACCGGGCGGAGCTCAAGTCCCTGAAGGGCGTGTTCCAGGTTCCCCATATCGATCACCCGGACGCACCATGAGCAAATCCCATAGCGATAGCGGCCACAACAGCCATCACGGCCATCGCGGCGATTTCGCGCTCAATGCGCGGCTTTTGCAGATCACGGCCATGGCCGCCGCCATCGGCGCGCTCGGTACGGTCGCGGCCTTCGTGCTGCTGGACCTCATTCGCTTCTTTACCAATCTCTTTTTCTTTCAGACGCTGTCCATCGCCGAGCGATCGCCGGCCACGAACACACTGGGCGCGTGGGTCATCGCGGTGCCGGTGATCGGCGGCCTCATCGTCGGCTTGATGGCACGCTATGGCTCGGACAAGATCCGCGGCCACGGCATCCCCGAGGCGATCGAAGCCATCCTGTTCGGCAAAAGCAAGATGTCGGCAAAGGTCGCGGTGCTCAAGCCGCTTTCGTCGGGCATCGTGATCGGCAGCGGCGGCCCGTTCGGGGCCGAAGGGCCGATCATCATGACGGGCGGCGCCATCGGCTCCCTGATCGCTCAGTACTTTCACCTCTCCTCTGCCGAACGCAAGGCGCTGCTCGTGGCGGGCGCCACCGCCGGCATGACGGCTGTCTTCGGCACGCCGGTCGCGGCGGTGCTGCTCGCGGTGGAGTTATTGCTGTTCGAGTTGCGCCCGCGCAGCCTGCTGCCAGTCGCTGTCGCTTGTGCGGTAGCCGGCTTCACCCGCCCGCTGCTCATGGATCCCGGGCCGCTCTTTCCGCTGCAGACGGCCGTGCCCGGTCCGGTGGCGATGATGTCCTGCATCATTGCCGGGCTGATGTGCGGCTTGCTGGCGGCGGCGCTGTCCGCCTCGCTCTACAAGGTCGAAGATCTTTTCGGCAAGCTGCCTGTCCATTGGATGTGGTGGCCGGCCATTGGCGGGCTGGCGGTCGGCATCGGGGGCTATCTCCAGCCCCGCGCACTCGGCGTGGGCTACGACGTCATCGGCGATCTTCTGCACAACCATCTTGCGATTGGCGTCGTCCTGGCGCTGCTTGCGGTCAAGGCGGTGATCTGGGTGATCGCGCTTGGCTCCGGGACATCGGGCGGCGTGCTGGCGCCGCTGCTGATGATGGGAGCGGGCCTCGGTGTTGGCCTGGCCCAGGTGCTGCCTGGCAACGACCCGATGCTGTGGCCGCTGGTGTGCATGGCCGCGACGCTGGGTGGCGTGATGCGTGCGCCTCTCACGGCAACCATCTTCGCCTTTGGCCTCACGCACGACAGCAATGCGCTGCTGCCACTGCTCACGACTTCAGCCGTTGCGTATGGGTTCACCGTGCTGACGATGCGGCGCTCGATCCTCACCGAAAAGATCGCGCGGCGCGGCTATCACATCTACCGCGAATACGGCATCGATCCGTTGGAGCGTCATTTCGTCGAGGAAGTAATGACGCGCGACGTCGTGGCGATCGATGCCGCATCGACCATCGACCATGCAATGGCGACCCACTTCGGCCAAGGGCAGGCGCACCGGGCGTTCCCGGTGCTCAGCGGCGGTGCACTGCGCGGCATCGTGGATCGCGGGATGCTGGCGCATGCACTTCGCACGCCCGGCGCCACGGTGGGCAGCGCCTGCGAAGGCTCGGTGCCACACTACGCGCTGCCGGGCGAGAGCTGCCGCACGGTCGCCACGCGGATGGCGAGGCATCGGATAGAACGCCTTCCCGTCGTCGCCGATCCAGTCTCGATGGCGCTCGTCGGCATCGTGGCGCGCAGCGATCTGATCAAGCCATCGATCGTGCATTTCGACGAAGAAGAAAACCGCGAACGGATGCGCAGCATGCCCTGGCGATCACAGCCGTAGTCCGGCGGGCGAGGCTCCCGCAGTCGCTAAGATGCGGGTCTTCGCCATGTCCGCCCTTCGCGCCCTTCGCTTCCGCACCCGCCCCCCGCGCCATCTCGCATGGCTGCTGTGGCTCGTGCTGCTGCTTCCGGTCGCGCAGGCGGCCACGACGTGGCATACGGTCTCGCACACGGCCCAAGCCAGTTCCGAGGCCGTTTCCGAGGGCAATTCCGAGAGTGGCGACCTCAAGGGCAAGCAGACACCGGACGCCGCACATTGCGACCTCTGCCTGGCCGCCGCGGCCATTCACGGGGGCGCGCTGCCCAGCACGCCGGTTGTCTTTGCACCGTATTCCGCGCCGCACGAAGCGCCGGCTGTAGCCGTCGCAAGCGTATGGCCAGGATTGCCCCCGCGCATCTACGAAAGCCGCGCACCCCCGACACCTCGCTTCGACCGTTGATCGCCGGCCCCCGGTCCGCTCACAGAGCGGGCGGGTGCCATCCAACGTCCTTGCGAGGAGTTTTCTTTTCATGCATACCCTTTCCCGGGTCAGCCTTGCGCTGGCCCTGGCCACGCCATTCGGCGCGATGGCCGACTCATCTTCCTCTGACGTCGAAGCACTTCGACAGGAGATCAAATCCATGCGCGCGGATTACGAGACGCGCATGGAGGCACTCGAACAGCGCGTCAAGGCGGCTGAAGCGACTGCCGCGAGTGCGACCGCCGCAGCGACGAGCGCACCGCCGGCAACCGTTGCCGGTGCAGCGCCCGCTGCCCTGCCGGCGGCGTCGGCAGTGGCGTCCACCGGCGGCGGCGGCGGCGGCGGCGCGAATGCCTTCAACCCTGCGATGTCGCTGATCCTTTCGGGCGGCTACACCAACACATCGCAAGACCCCGCCAAATACACGATCAGCGGCTTTCCGCTGCCGCCCAACGCCGAAATCGGACCTGGTACGCGCGGCTTCAGCCTGGCCGAAACAGAACTGGGGTTCTCGGCAAGCATCGACCCTTGGCTGCGCGGCGCCGCGAACATCGCGCTTGAGGCGGACAACTCGGTGTCCATCGAAGAAGCCTACGTGCAGACGACTTCGCTCGGCAATGGGTTGTCGCTCAAGGGCGGCCGCTTCTTCTCCAGCATCGGCTATCTCAATCCGCAGCATTCGCACACCTGGGACTTCGTCGACAGCCCGCTGGCCTACCAGGCCATGCTGGGCAACCAGTACGGCGACGACGGCATGCAACTGAGCTGGATCGCGCCCATCGACCAGTACCTGGAAATCAACGCCGAAGTCGGGCGCGGCCTCACCTATCCGGGCAGCAATTCGAGCATCAACGGCGCGGGCATGACGGCACTGAGTCTGCACACGGGCGGCGACATCGGCAACAGCAGCAGTTGGCGCGCGGGCGCGTCGGTGTTGAACGCGAAGGCGAGCGACCAGGCGCTCGTCGCAACCGACGCAGCCGGCGCCTCGGTGAACGACATCTTCAACGGCAATACGCGCGTCTGGGTGCTCGACGGCGTCTGGAAGTGGGCGCCCAACGGAAACGCCACGCGCACCAACTTCAAGCTGCAAGGCGAATACCTGCACAGCACGCGCAGCGGCAACCTGCTTTACGACGTGGGCAACCTCGACGCCTTCGGCAACTACCGGGTTGCGCAATCAGGCTGGTATGTGCAGGGCGTGTACCAATTCATGCCGCGCTGGCGCATCGGCGTTCGCACGGAGGCATTGGACCCCGGCACGCCGGACTTCGGGTTCGCGTCGCCGTTGCTCTTCAGCAGCTACAAGCCGCGCAAGAACTCGGTAATGCTGGACTTCAACCCGAGCGAGTTCTCGCGCATCCGATTGCAATTCGCGCAAGACCGCGCGGCGCAGGGTCGCACCGACAACCAGATCTTCCTGCAATACCAGATGAGCCTCGGCGCGCATGGTGCGCACAGCTACTGAAATGAGGCTCTCCCCCAGGCTTGCCCACTTCGTGTGGCCACCACCCCCCTCTCCGGGGGCAACCCCTGCGGCCCGGCAAAGCCGGTTCCGCGGGGTTTCTGGCCTCGCCCGTGCCGCTTTCCATGTAAAGGCATCAAAGGAACACATCATGAAGATCCACTCTTCTCGCGCTTCTCACTCTTCTCTTTTCGGGCTGCTCGCCGTGCCACTGATGCTGCTGGCGCTGCCCTCTCACGCGGCGCTACGCGTCTTCGCCTGCGAGCCCGAATGGGGCGCGCTGACACAGGAGCTCGGCGGTAGTCTGGTCGATGTCTCCGTGGCGACCAATGCGCTGCAGGATCCGCACCAGATCCAGGCCAAGCCGAGCCTGATCTCCCGCGCGCGCAGTGCCGACCTCGTTGTCTGCACCGGTGCCGAGCTGGAGATCGGATGGCTGCCCGTGCTGCTGCAGCAATCGGGCAATGCGAAGGTTCAGCAAGGTCAGCCCGGCAATTTCGCGGCGGCTGATTTCGTGCGCAAGCTCGAAGTGCCGACGCAGGTCGATCGCTCGCAAGGCGATGTGCATGCGGCCGGCAATCCGCACATCCAGACCGACCCGCGCAACATCGCGCTCGTCGCCGCGGCGCTCGGCAAGCGCCTGCAGGAAGTCGACCCGTCGAACGCAGCCGAATACGCCAAGCGCCAGGCCGACTTCACGCAGCGCTGGCAACAGGCGATGACGCGCTGGTCAGCGCAGGCAGCGCCGCTCAAGGGCGCGCCGGTGGTGTCGCAGCACAACGCCTTCGTCTATCTCTATGACTGGCTTGGGATGAAGGAGGTCGCCGTGCTCGAGCCCAAGCCGGGCGTCGAGCCGACCGCCTCGCATCTGCAGGAGGTGCAGGCCACGCTCAAAGGGTCGCCGGCAAAGATGGTGATCTATGCGGCGTATCAAGATTCGCGGCCTTCGGATTGGCTCAGCAAGAACGCGGGCACGCCTGCAGTGAAGCTCCCGTTCACCGTGGGCGGCACCGACGGCGCGAAGGATCTCTTCGGGCTCTTCGACGACACACTGACGCGATTGCTCAGTGCGGGAGGCAAGTCGTGAACTGGAGCGCGCTCGACTGGGGCATCCTCGGCCCAGCGCTGATCGCCGGCCTGCTGGTGCTCGCGACGCACGTGCCGCTGGGCATGCAGGTGCTCGACCGCGGAATCGTGTTCATCGACCTGGCCATCGCGCAGATCGCAGGTCTTGGTGTGATTGCAGCCGATGCGCTCGGCATGCCTGAAGGCGGCGTGGCCGTGCAGTTCGCCGCCGTGTCCGCCGCATTGCTCGGCGCATGGCTGCTCACGTGGACCGAACGCCGCGCCCCCCAACAGCAGGAGGCATTGATCGGGGTGATGTTCATCCTCGCCGCATGCGCCGGCATCCTGCTGCTGTCGAGCAATCCGCACGGCGGCGAGCACCTGAAGGACCTGCTTGTCGGGCAGATCCTGTGGGTCAACACGGCGCAATTGCTGTGGCTGGGCGGCATCTCGGCCGCGCTTCTGCTTGCACTGTCGATGGGGTGGATCGGGCGGCTGGGCCGGTTCGGCTTCTACGCCGCGTTCGCGCTCGCGGTGACTGCGTCGGTGCAGCTCGTTGGCGTGTACCTGGTGTTCTCGAGCCTGATCATCCCGGCACTCGGCACGCGCGGATTGCGCGGAGCGCGGCGCCTCAAGGTGGCCTATGCGATGGGTGTGGCGGGCTATGCGCTGGGGCTCGCGCTTTCGGCGGTGTTCGACCTTCCCTCGGGCGCAGTCATCGTGTGGACGCTGGCCGCGTGCGCGTTGGCTGGCGCTCTGGCGTTGCGCCCCGATGCTGCGCAGCCTCGGGCCGACTACAACTTGTAGGTCGACAGCAGGATGCTCGTCTCGCTGTTCGAGATCCCCGGGATCGAGCGGATGTCGGTGAGCACCTTATCGAAAGCCTCCAGCGTGTCGGCGCGCAGTTCGGCCAGGAGGTCCCATCGCCCGTTGGTCGAATGCAGGGCCATGACGTTGGGATGACCCCTGAGCGAACGCCGCACGGCGTCGCCCTGGGAGCCGACGACCTCGATGCTCATCATGGCCCTGATTCGATGCGATTCCGCATCAGGCCGCAGCCGCACGGTGTAGCCCACGATGGTTCCGTCGTCTTCCAGCTTGCTGATGCGGTTCTGCACCGTGGCGCGCGCGACGCGCAGCTTCTGCGCGAGCGCCACCACGGACATCCGGGCGTTGTCCCGCATGAGGGCGATGAGTTGGCGGTCGATGTCGTCCATACCTGGCGTGTTGCTGGCATTGTGCTATGTGAGATGAGCAACATGCAAGCTTCCAAGCCGGATTTGACAAGTTGAAGGGTTCAATCTGGCACCCTTGAGAGGAACAATGGACGCATGAGAGATCACTGCGGCTCCCTCCGCAGCGGAGATACCCATGACGCGTTTCATCGATGTTCCGGCCATGTCCCGCCTCATTCAGGATGTCGGCGTGATTCCGCTCGTCGGCCGGTTGGCGGAATTCGTCGAGCAGGATTTCGTGAGCTGGGCGGACTTCGAGAAGACAGCGCGCCTGGCAAGCCATTCGGACATCGGCGTCATCGAACTGATGCCAGTATCGAGCGCCAAGACCTATGCCTTCAAGTACGTCAATGGTCATCCGCGCAATACGGCAAAGGGCCTCTACACGGTCATGGCGTTCGGCGTGCTGGCGGAAGTCGACACCGGCTATCCGGTGCTGCTGTCGGAGCTCACGGTGGCGACCGCACTGCGCACGTGCGCAACGTCGCTGATGGCGGCACGCGCGCTGGCGCGGCCCGACGCTCGCCGCATGGCGCTCATCGGCAATGGCGCGCAAAGTGAGTTCCAGGCTGTGGCGTTTCATGCGCATCTCGGCATCGAGGAAATCGCGGTCTACGACGTGGACCCGCGCGCCACTGAGAAGCTGATTCGCAACCTCTCGATCTTCCCGGCGCTGAAGATCGTTCGCGCCGCTTCAACCGCCGAAGCCGTGCGCGGTGCAGACATCGTGACCACGGTCACTGCGGACAAGGCCTACGCCACCATCCTCACGCCCGACATGATCGAGCCCGGCATGCACATCAACGCCATCGGCGGCGATTGCCCCGGCAAGACCGAACTGCATGCCGACGTCTTGCGCGTCGCTCGCGTGTTCGTCGAATACGAACCGCAGACGCGCATCGAGGGCGACATCCAGCAGTTGCCGAAGGACTTTCCGGTGGTCGACCTTTGGCGTGTTCTTGCAGGCATCGAGCAGGGCAGACAAAGCGCCTCGCAGGTTACGGTTTTCGATTCCGTCGGCTTTGCGCTCGAAGACTATTCGACATTGCGCTACGTGCTCGAACAGGCGACGAAGCGCAATCTCGGCACCGAGGTCGAACTCGTGCCGTGGGCCGACGATCCGAAGGACCTGTTTCGCTACACACGCAAGGGGAATCCACGCGCCGTGATGCGGCGCGTGGCGTGAACCGGAGAGGGGACTTGATTGCGAGCCAACGGCGCGCGCGCCAAGATAGTGCATTCGGTCAACACGCCGGGGCCGTCTCCTACACATCTGGTTGCAGGCATCTTCAGAATGATTTCACCAACAAATGAAAGGTGGACATCATGAACACAAGACTCTGGATCACCGCTGCGGCTGCGACGTCGATCATGGCACTGGCCGGATGTGCCGCGGGACCCAATGAGCAATTGGGGACGGCGGGCGGTGCGGTCGGCGGCGCATTGGTCGGCCAGGCCATTGGTCACAACACCGCAGCAACTGTTGGCGGCGCGGCCGTTGGAGGGCTGATCGGCAACCAGGTTGGACGAAGTTCCGACCAGCGCAACTACAACAACCAGCAACCCTACTACCCTGGCAACACCTACTACCCTAACAACGGGCCTCGCTACTAAGCAGGCAGGGCATTCGATCGAAGGCGCGCCGGATTGAGCGCGCTTTTTTTTGGCTTTTTGATCTGCGGCTGCACGTATAAAGACGCCATGAGACAACGCTTGCTGATCACGATCACGACGATGATTGCCGCCGCAGGGCTATTGCTGTTGGGCGCCTGCACTTCGACACCTTCAAGCAAAACCCCTACAGCAACAGCAACAGCGACAGCAACAACGCCCCTCACCTCTCAGTGCCCGAAAGACCTTCCCGCCGGCACGCGTTGCTACACCGGGCAAGACAGCATGGGCGCCTTTTTCTGGGTCGCCATTCCGGCCGACTGGAACCATGTACTCGTGATGCACGCGCACGGCGGCCCCGAAATCGGAGCACCGTCTTTGGCGCGCGCCACCGAGGACCTAGGGCGATGGAAAGTCACCGTAAAAGCGGGATATGCATGGGCCGGCTCGACCTACCGGCGCGGCGGCTACGGCGTGACGATGGCCGCCGAGGACACCGAACGCCTGCGCGCCTGGTTCGTGCAGAACTTCGGCTTGCCGCGGCGCACCATCCTGCACGGACAGAGCTACGGCGCGGGCGTGGCAGCAAAAACCGCAGAGCTGTACGCGACAGACGATGGTCGAAAGGGACCGTACGACGGCGTTCTCCTGACCAGCGGTGTGCTCGGCGGCGGCACGCAGGCTTACGACTATCGCCTGGACCTTCGCGTGGTCTATCAGTATTTTTGCCGCAACCATCCGCTGCCGAGTGAAACGCCCTATCCGCTCTGGCAAGGCCTTCCGCGCGAATCGAAGCTCACCGCAGCCCAACTGGCGCGGCGCGTCGATGACTGCACCGGCATTCGCAAGCCGGCTGCGGAACGGACACCGCAGCAGCGCCAAAACCTCGCAAACATCTTGAACGTGATTCACATCCCCGAGCGATCGCTGGTCGGCAACATGAACTGGGCGACCTTCCTCTTCCGCGATCTCGTGCAAGAACGGCTCGACGGAAAGAACCCGTTCGGCAACATCGGCGTCGTCTATGCAGGTTCGTCGGACGACGCTGCACTCAACGCTGGCGTGATGCGCTATCGCGCCGATCCAGCGGCTGTGGCAAAGCTCGCTGCCGACAGCGATCCGACAGGGCAGGTCAATGTGCCCACGCTCGGCCTGCACGCCATCAATGATCCGACAGCCTTTGTCGAGCTGGAATCGAGCTATCGCCAAATCCGCGAGCGCGCCGGCACTGCGGATTTGCTGGTCCAGACATTCAGCCGCGAATCGGAGCACAGCTACCTGAGCGATGCCGAATACCCGACGCTGCTCGCGGCGCTGCTCGACTGGATCGACAACGGGCACAAGCCCACGCCCGCTGAAATCGCGATGCGCTGCAAGGACTATGAAGCGCGATTCGGCCAAGGCTGCCATTTCGATCCGGCGTATGCGCCAAAGCCTTTGTCCGCTCGCGTGCCGCCGCGCGAACGGCCATAGAACGCTTGAGCTTCAGCGCGCCGCGGACGCGCCTCGCGCTCGCCAGGCGCCAAAGATTGCGACGAGGCCTGGGATCAAGATCAGCGCCCAGATGATCTTCTCGAGGTTTTCCTTCACCACCGGAATGTTTCCGAAGAAGTAACCCGCAGTGCAGATGCCAAGCACCCACAGCAGCGCACCGATGATGTTGAAGAGCGTGAATTTGCCGCGCGTCATGTCGGCCACGCCCGCCACGAAAGGCGCGAAGGTGCGAATGAAAGGCATGAAGCGCGCGAGGATGATGGTCACGCCGCCATAGCGCTCGTAGAAGGCATGGGCCTGATCGAAGGCTCTTCGGTTGAAGAAGCGCGAACTCTCCCACTTGAATACCTTCGGCCCGAAATAGCGTCCGATGCTGAAGTTGCACTGATCGCCCAGGATGGCCGCGGCCAGCAGAATTGGCACCGCCACGCCATAGCTCATGAGCCCGGCACCGGCGAGCGCGCCCACGATGAAAAGCAGCGAATCGCCCGGAAGAAATGGCATCACCACGAGGCCTGTCTCGACGAAAACGATGAGGAACAAAAGCCCATACACCCAAGGGCCGTAGGCGATGACGAAGTCCTGGAGGTGTCTGTCGATATGCAGGATGAAATCGACGAGAAAGGTGATGATTTCCATGGCCCGCATTATCACGAGCCCGCGCGACGCCCTTCTAGAATGTCCCCGTGAGTGCACTCCCCACGTCCACGGCCGCGCCCGCGCGCCGACCGATCCGAGAGCTTCCCGACGAGCTCATCAGCCAGATTGCGGCTGGCGAAGTGGTCGAGCGTCCCGCCTCCGTGGTGCGCGAGCTGCTCGACAACGCGCTCGACGCGGGTGCGCGCCAGATCACGGTGCGACTCTCGGCCGGCGGCGTTCGGCTCATTTCGATCGAGGACGACGGTCTGGGCTTGCCGCGCGATGAATTGCCGCTGGCTTTGCGCCGCCATGCCACCAGCAAGATCGCGAGCCTCGGCGATCTCGAAACCGTCGGCACCATGGGCTTTCGTGGCGAAGCGCTGGCCGCCATCAACGCGATTGCCGAGCTCACCATCCTTTCCCGCTTCGCCGGTGCAGATGGCGCCTTCGCGCTCGATGGGCGCACTGGCGAGCTGCGCCCTGTCGCACGCGCGGACGGCACGACTGTCGAAGTGCGCGAGCTCTTTTTCGCGACACCCGCGCGCCGCAAGTTCCTGAAGACGGACGCTACCGAACTGGCGCATTGCATCGAGGCGGTGAGACGCCATGCGCTCGCGCGGCCCGACGTCGGCTTCTCCATCTGGCATGAAGGCCGGCTGGTCGAGCAATGGCGCGCGGCCGCTTCGCGCGACCAGCGGCTGGCGGACACGCTCAGCGATGATTTCGTCGCGCAGAGCGTCGCAGTGGACCGCATTGCGGGCGCCGTGCGGGTCACCGGCCGCGCTGGCATCCCCGATGCCGCTCGCTCGCGCGCGGATCAGCAGTTCTTCTATGTCAACGGCCGCTTCGTGCGCGACAAGGTGCTCGGCCATGCCGTGCGCAGTGCGTATGAAGACGTGCTGCACGGCCAGCGTCAGCCGGTGTATGCGCTTTATCTTGAGATCGACCCGGCGCGGGTCGACGTCAATGTGCATCCGACGAAGATCGAAGTGCGCTTTCGCGATGGGCGCGAGGTACACCAGGCGGTGCGCCACGCGATCGAAGATGCCCTCGCCGCACCGCGGGCGGGCGACGCCACAGTTGCTTCTGCAGAGCCTTTCTTCAAGCCGCGCGCAGTGCCGGCCTCCGCGTCGTGGGTGCAACCCGGAATCCCGTTCGCCTCAGAGCGGGGACTGGGCGATGCCGCCGCGATGTGGCCGATGCAACGACAACAACCGCAACCGCAACCGCAACCGCAGTCGCAGTCGCAGTCGCCATCGCTGATGGACGTTGCGCCCCCGCAAGTGCGCGACTTCGGGTCACCCACCGGCCTTGAAAAACCGGCCGAAGTGCAAACCTGGCCACTCGGCCGAGCATTGGCCCAATTGCAGGGCATTTACATCCTTGCCGAAAACAGCCAGGGCCTCGTGATCGTGGACATGCATGCAGCGCACGAACGCATCGTCTATGAGCGCCTGAAGACGCAGCTCGACGGCGCCGCCATCGCCAGTCAGCCGCTGCTGATTCCGGCCAGCTTCGCCGCCACACCGCAGGAAGTGGCCACTGCCGAGGCCTGCGCCGAAGTGCTGCCCTCGCTAGGCCTCGAAATCACACCTTTTTCGCCCCGCACGCTCGCCGTGCGCGCCGTGCCGAGCACGCTGGCCGATGGCGATCCGGTCGAACTGGCCCGCAGCGTATTGGCCGAACTGTCCAATCACGACGCAAGCACAGTCGTGCAGCGTGGCCAGAACGAGCTGTTGTCCACCATGGCCTGCCATGGCGCTGTGCGCGCCAATCGCAAGCTGACGATTGACGAAATGAACGGACTGCTCCGGCAAATGGAAGCGACCGAGCGTTCGGACCAGTGCAATCACGGCCGGCCGACGTGGCGGCAGTTGTCGGTGCGGGAACTGGACGCTCTCTTCATGCGCGGGCGCTGAGCTAGGGTTTACCAGTGTCAGCCGACGACCGGGCATGCGCGTTGCATGAGGTCTTTCGTTGAACTTTCTGGTCGACTGCCTGTCTTTCAGCATTCATGAAATCCTGGTCCCTGTTTGCATCCGCCACCACCGTGGTCGCCCTGCTGGCGGCGGGCTGTTCGTCCCTTGACGAACATCAGCGCGAATGGATTTTCCAGCCGAGCGACCGCAGTTGGGGTGACTCGGAAGCCATGAGCCAGGGCATGGACGACGTCTGGATCGATTTCAAGTCCACACTCACCGGCGAACCTGTGCGTCTGCATGGGCTCTGGCTGGGCAATCCGCCTGAATCGCCCGACAAACCCGTCATGCTTTACCTGCACGGCGCGCGCTACAACGTGGCGGGCTCCGCACCACGGATGCGCCGGATGCACGATTTGGGTTTCTCGGTGCTCGCCATCGACTATCGCGGCTTCGGCAAGAGCTCGAAGGCGTTGCCTTCGGAAGACTCCGCCCGCGAAGACGCGCTGGAAGCATGGCAATGGCTCGCGGCGCATCATGCCAAGCAACCACGCTACATCTTCGGCCACTCACTCGGCGGCGCCATCGGCATCGACCTCGCCTCCCGCGTGAAAGATGAAAAAGGCGTGATCGTCGAAAGCACCTTTACATCCATCGCCGACGTCGTGAGCAGCTTCAAGTGGGGATGGTTGCCGTTCGGACCTTTCATCACGCAGCGCTTCGAGGCCATCAGCAAAGTCAAGAACATTGGTGCGCCGCTGCTGGTCGTGCACGGCGCGGCCGACAGCCTCATCAACCCCACGCTCGGCCGCAAACTTTATGACGCGGCGACCGGCTCCAAGATGTTTGTGCTGGTCGAAGGCGGATCGCATCACAACGCGAATTCGATCGGACAGGCGCAATACCGGTCGGCCCTTACGCAGTTGTTTCGCATGAAAGAGCCGCCGTCGGATCTGGCTTCGGACGAAGACACTGCCCCGACCGTGCTGGCGCCGACGCCGACGCCCGTGTCGCCGCCGCGGACGGTGGTTCACCATCACAACCTGGCCGCCGCGCCATCGATCTGATCGGCCGCTGGGTCAGGGCGTTTTTGGATCCGACGGCAACACGTAACCGTCGTTCAGTGTCTTCAGGAACACGACGACGTCCTGAATATCCTCGTCCGACCAGACCGGCTTGTCACCCTTCTTCTGCGTGAGTGGCGGGTCGATGTGATCCACGTTGTCCTGCAGCGCGAGGGGCATGTCGTCGAATTGCTGATTGCCACCGGGGTGGGGATACCACTTCTGCGGTTCGGCGTCGCGCTCGACATAGAAGCGCACGGCCTCTTCCAGGCTATGAAAACGCCCGTTATGAAAGAACGCGCCGCGAGTGGCCACATTGCGCAGCGTGGGCGTCTTGAACAACCCGCAGTACTTCTTTTCCGCGCCCTGGTTGGTGCGCACCGGTCCGCACAGGCCGAGGTCGTAATACTCGGCGTTGGCGTTCGCCGGGATTTCCGGATTGCGCGGCACACCGAGCGCCTCGAAGCTGAAGTCGGTGAGCAGCGGATGTGCCCCATTGGCGCCGGGCTCGATCAGGTGGCAGGCCACGCAGTTGCCGCCCTCGCGGTCCTTGAACAGCTTCAGCCCTCGCGTTTCCTGTTCGCTCAGATCGACCTTGCCATCCAGATACAGATCGAATTTGCTGTCGTAAGGCTGAAAGCTCGCGTCGTCGAGCTGAAAGCGCTGCAGGGCTTGGCCGAGCGCCGCAAGCGCTGTATCTGGGCGCGAAAAAATGTCGTCGCCGAACACCTGGCGAAAGCGCTTTGCAAAGCTGCTCCTGGCGATGCGTTCGGCAACCGCGGCGGCGTCTGCATTGGCCATTTCATTGGAGGCCAGCAGCGGAAAGGCAGCTTGCGCAGCCATCGTGTCGAAGCGTCCGTCCCAGGTGAATCCGCCGACCGGCACGTGGTCGGTCTCGGTCATGCGTTCGCGCGGGTTGCCGATGTAGCTATGGCTCCACATCGGTGTTCGTCGCAGATAGCGCAGCGACGGAACCGCCCGTGTGCCCGCATCCTTCATGTCGACGCCGCCCAATTGCACCGCGAGCGAATTGGGCGGTGCGTAGGCGTGGTCGGGGCTGTGGCAGGTCGCGCACGACATGCGCCCCGAGGCCGACAGCGAAGGATCGAAAAAGGCAACCTTGCCGATCTCGGCCATGTACTTGCTGGATGGCGCAATTGCAACGGCCCCTAGTTCGGGGCCGCGGCTGCAGGCGACAACGCCAAGCATGATCGCCACGAGAACGGCGGCCAGCGTCGCCTTGCTCCCAGGCATCCTCACTGCAGATTCGTGAAGATGTCGCTGCCGAAAGGCACGAGGTTCTTGTCGTCTGCGTAGCCCAGGTATTCCTTGGTCTGGAAGATGTCCTCCAGGCTCTTGAGCAGCGAGTAGTGGTTGTACTGCACGTCGCTCACAGTGCCCGGTTTGATCCACTTCGACAGGACCACCGCACCCGTGCGATCGCCGCCGACGCCGATGTAGTGCAGCTGATAGCGCGTGGTCGCTGATAGCGGAATGAACTGGTCATCCGGGCGCGTCACGTTCGGCCCCGTCTGCTGGCCGCAGCACGCGGCACCCGGCAGATTTGCGATGTACGTCGTCACGCCGTTCGCGACGGTCTGTCCGGCCAGTTGCGTATCGGCCGACTCGTCGAAGTTGATGACGATGAGCCCGTCCTTCTGGTAGGCAGGCGAAGCCTGGATGATTGGCACCCACTTCTTCAGGAACGCATCGATCGAGGTCAATCCACCCGCGGCGCCGTTCACGCAACCCTTGCCCGCAGTGCCGGTGCCGTCGCCGTCATGGCCGTCGTCGCACAAGTTGGGCGTGATGAACACGAAGTCGGGCGTGGTGTCGATCGACTTGAGGTCGCTTTCCAGATTGTTTTCGAGGTTGACCACGTGCTTGTCGCAATAGGCTTGGTCGTCGATGATGGAATGGAAGTAGACGAAGGGGTTGTGGCGAGCGGCGTACTGATCGCCCTTCGGCACATCGGCAGTAGGTGCCTGCGCCGATTGCGTGTTGTCGATCGCGCCGATCTTCGGATGCCCGCAGGTGGCGGATTCACGCGTCGGGTCGTTGCCCATGTCGCCCATGTAGCCCTTCCAGCTCACGCCGATCGTGTCGAGCTGGTTCGGGAGTGTCTTCACTTCCTTCGGATAGACGCAGCCCTTGCCGTCCTTGGTCTTGAGCACCTTGGGATTGGCGAAGTCCCAACCGTCTGCGACCGCGTCGTTGAACCCCTGGAAGCAATCGCTCTCGGTTTCCTTGGTCGACGGCTGACCGCTCATCATCGCGATGTAGTTGTCCAGGCTGACGTGACCCGTGCCGAAATACTGGTTCAGCAATGCGCCCTTGGTCGCGAGATCCTTGAGGTATGGGTCCTGCGTGCTCGCGCCGAAGGTATCGGTGAAGTTCTTGTTTTCCATGGTGAGCACGAACACGTGCTTGATGGACTGCTGGGTCACCGGCGGCACCGTCGGCTGTTGGGTCGCAGGCGCCGTGGGCTGCTGCTGGTTTCCGGCTGCTGCCTGCTGGAGAGCAAGAGCGGCCAAAGCGTCGTTGTTGCTGCCGCCGCCGCCGCATGCGCTGATGGTGACGACCGCCGCGACGGCGGCGATGGAGGCAAGCGTGCACGCAACCCGGCGCACCGTCCAGCCATGGCTGGAGAAGATCTCGAACATGAAGGAGCTTTCCCTTTGAAACGGTCGTCGCCTGCTGGCTCGGACCTCTGTAGTAGTTGGGCCCGAGGCCCGGTTTTGGTTTCGTTTTGAAGCATAGGCAGCCGATGTGTCCGTCCCATGACATTCCAAGCGGCGGTCTCGCCTCCCGGTCAGCTTTGTTACCCTTGGGCGCATGCCTTCGGAACTGGATTCATCGCGCACTGCGCCCCGCTATGTGGCCTTGGCGGGCCCCACTGCATCGGGCAAGACCGCGGCGGCCTTGGCGATTGCGCGCGTTCGACCTGTCGAGATCGTCAGCGTCGATTCAGCGTTGGTCTATCGCGGCATGGACATCGGCACCGCCAAGCCGACGCTTGCCGAACGCGCCGAGGTGCCGCATCACCTGATCGACATCCGCGATCCGCGCGACCCCTACAGCGCAGCCGCATTCGTGCAAGACGCGCGTCGGCTCATCGTGGAGATATCGGCGCGGAGCAAGCTTCCGCTTCTGGTGGGCGGCACGATGCTTTATTTCAAGGCGCTGGCCGAGGGCATCGATGCAATGCCCGCGGCCGACCCGGAGATTCGCAAGCGGCTCGAAGCCGATGCCGCCGCGATCGGCTGGCCCGCCATGCATGCGCGACTCGCGCAGGTCGATGCCGTCACGGCTGGACGCCTCGCGCCCAACGACAGCCAGCGCATTCAGCGCGCCCTGGAGGTCTGGCATACCAGCGGGCAGCCTCTGTCGAGTTTTCATGGCGGCGGCAATGCAGGCGCGGCCGGCGGTGGATGGGCTGCCGCTGCGATGTTCTCGCTGGAGCCCACGGAGCGCGCTTGGCTGCACGAGCGCATTGCGGCGCGTTTCGATGCGATGCTGGCGGCGGGATTCATCGCCGAAGTGCAGGCACTGCGCGCGCGCGGTGATCTGGATGCCGACCTGCCCTCGATGCGCTGCGTAGGCTATCGGCAGGCGTGGGAGGCGCTGGATGGCGCCTGGCCAATCGTTGAATTGCGCGAACGCGGCATCGCGGCCACGCGACAGCTCGCCAAGCGTCAGATCACCTGGCTGCGCAGCATGCCGCAACGCCGCGTGATTGCTGCCGAGGCGTCCGACGCCATCGCCCAAGTGGTCCGGCAGGTCGCGGACATCGCATGACGCTGCGCATCACGGATCTCGGCAAGCACTACGGCGAAGTGCCCGTCTTCGAGAACGTGTCGCTCGATATCCCTGCCGGCGAGTTCGTGGCGATCGTCGGCGAATCGGGCGTTGGCAAATCGACGCTGCTCAACTGCATGGCCGGGCTCGACACCTGGGATGCCGGGACCATCGTGCATGACGGCATCGACATCGGAGCGCTCGATGCGCAGGGGCGCGCGCTCTGGCGGCGCAGTCACGTGGGCTTCGTGTTCCAGGCTTTCCACGTCTTGCCGCATCTGGACGTGGCGCAAAACGTCGCGCTGCCGCTGATGCTGCTCGGCGAGCGCGGCGCAGGCATGAACGTGCGCGTCTCGAAAATTCTGGAAGCCGTCGGGTTGGCCGGACTCGGCGAGCGCCTTCCGCAGCAGCTCAGCGGTGGGCAGCTGCAGCGCGTGGCCATCGCGCGGGCGCTGGTGCATCGCCCTGCCCTGCTGCTGGCCGATGAGCCGACAGGCAACCTCGACCCCGCAACCGCGGCGCGCGTAATGGACGTGCTGCTGGCGCAGACGCGGGAGCACGGCGCATCATTGGTGCTGGTCACGCATTCTGAAGCGGCGGCTGCGCGCGCCGATCGGGTGCTGCACCTGAGCGCGACCGGAATCCGCTAGCCGCAGGCGTGCTCGCCTTGGTCCGCCAGCAGGGCCGCAAAGCGCCCAAGATCGACGTTGCCGCCGCTGATGACGACGCCGACCCGCGCACCACGGATCGCTTCCCCCGCGGCACACGCGCCCGCGAATGCAAGGCAGCCGGTCGGCTCGACCACCATCTTCATGCGCTCGGCGAAGAACCGCATGCCTTCGACCAGTTGCGCATCGCTCACTGTGACGATGTCGTCCACGTCGCGACGGATGATGCCGAAGGTGTATTCGCCCAGGTGCTGCGTTTGTGCACCATCGGCGATGGTCTTGGGCGTGTTGATGTGCACGATGCGCCCGGCGCGCAGCGATTGCTGGCCATCGTTGCCTGCTTCAGGCTCGACGCCGTAGATCTTGCAGGCCGGCGCGAGCGCGCGCGCGGAGAGCGCCGATCCGCTGGTCAATCCGCCGCCGCCGAGGCACACGTAAAGAATGTCGAGCGGACCCGCATCCTCGATCAGTTCCTTGACAGCCGTGCCCTGCCCCGCGATCACGTCAGGATGGTCATAGGGCGGAATCAACGTCATGCCGCGTTCTTCAGCAAGCCGCCGTGTGAGCGCCTCGCGGTCTTCCGCGAAGCGGTCGTAAAGCACCACTTCGGCGCCGTAGCCTCGGGTGGCCGCCAGCTTGGCTGCGGGCGCGTCCGTCGGCATGACGATCACCGAAGGCATGCCGAGAATCCGTGCAGCGAGCGCGATGGCCTGCGCATGATTTCCCGATGAAAAGGCGATCACGCCGGCCTTGCGCTGCACAGCGTCGAACTTCGACAGCGCATTGAATGCGCCGCGAAACTTGAAGGCTCCCATGCGCTGGAAGTTCTCGCATTTGAAGAAGAACTGAGCGCCGCAACGCGCGTCCGCGGTGCGAGAGCGCATCACCGGCGTGCGGTGGGCATGGCCTTCGAGCCGCGCGGCGGCAGCGACGACATCGTCGTAATCGGGAAGTGTGTGCATACCCGGAGCTTAATCCGACCCCAAATCAAAGATTGGCGGGCGCCTGTGGATCGTCAGAGACAACGCTGTCGGACCACACTGACAGACAGCCGCTCGCACACTGGCAAAGTACCAGGATGTGTCCATTCAGGGGAGGCTGAAAGCCCATGCCGATCGTCTGCGGAAATTGCGGAAGCGAGAACCGGTCCAATGCAAAGTTCTGCATCGGCTGCGCGGGCCGCCTGCCCGGCTTCGCGCCATCCGGAGCCGCCGCGCTGCAGCAGGAAGTGAATCGGCCGGGTCGGACATCTTCGCAGCCTGTTCCGCCCCCCGTCCTCGAGCCTAGTTTTGCGGCTGCCTGGCGGGCACCCGAAACGCGACGCGGCGTGCCATCGGAGGCGCCGTCTGCGGAGGGCGCCATCACGTCGTTCTGGCTGAACCTGGGGCTGGTGAGCCTGACGATGATCATCGCCTTCGTTGCGTGGTGCGTGTACGTGCTGCACCACGGCACGGCGCCATGGGCCCAGATCGAGCGCATGTTTGCTTCCACGCCGGCGGCAAGGCAGGCGGAGCCCATCGCGAAGACGGTTGCACCTGCCTCGACAGTGGCTCCTGTTGCGCCTGCTGCACCTGTACCTACACCCGCACCCGCATCCTCGACCGCGACAGTGGCTGCGCCATCTACCGCCTCGAGCACCGCAGCACTGGCATCCCCGGCGACAGCCTTGGGTCTGGGATTGGGATCGGGATTGCCGCCGAAGACCCAGACCGCGTCCGTGATCAATCCGTCGAGCAAGAGCGCAAGCCCGGAGAAGCGCACGTCCCAGCGCTCCAGGCGGGCCCAGCGGGACGAGGAGCCGGACGACTCTCTTGCCTATCAGCTGCCCTCGCCGCAGCCGAGGACTTATCCCGATCCCGGTCCGCCTATCGCCCCAGGACCTGGCCCGCAGTACAGCTGGGTGCGGCCTTCGCAGCGGGTCGCCGACGATCCGGGGCCGCCCGTGGCCATCGGTCCGGGTCCGCGATACGGCTATCAGGTGCGCTCGGAAGCGAGCGCCCCCTCGTCGGTGCCAAGCGGTGATCCGGGGCCGCCCATCGCAGTGGGTCCAGGGCCGCGATACGACTATTCCACGCCTGGCAGCAGAAGATAAGACCCGAACAAAGCGCGCGGCTTGACCGCGCCGTGTCGAAATGGCACCTTGCGCGCCGTCATTACACGAGCGATCCTGCTCGATGTAGTCTTCACGCGAGGTTTCCATGCAATACATGCTGATGTTCTATCAACCCGAGTCCGATTTCGACCAGCGCAGCGAAGAGGCGGCCAAGGCCTATCGCGCAGGCTGGATGGACTATGTGGGCGCCATCCGCGAATCGGGCGTGGCGCTGCACGGCCATGGCCTGCACCCGCCGATGACCGGCACCACGCTGCGTATCCGCGGCGACAAGCGCCAGGTGCAGGACGGCCCCTTCGCCGACACCAAGGAGCAACTGGGCGGCTACTTCATCATCGACGTCGCCGACCTCGATACGGCGCTCGAATGGGCGGCGCGCGCACCCTGCGCCGCTACCGCCGGCGTCGAGGTGAGGCCCGTGTTCAGCCAGCCGAACGCGGCGTGACGGAGCTCGCCGTCCACGAAGCGCGCGCGGCCGCAGAAAAGGCCGCGCGCCAGTCGTATGGGCGACTGGTCGCGATTCTCTCGGCGCGCACGCGGGACATCGCCGCTTCCGAAGACGCATTGGCCGACGCCTTCGCGCGCGCGCTCGAACGCTGGCCTGTCGACGGCGTACCCGCGCAGCCCGAAGCGTGGCTGTTGACGGTCGCGCGCAACCGCACCTTGGACGCCTGGCGGCACACTCGCGTGCATGACGACGCTTCCCAGACACTGGCGCTGCTGGCCGATGAAGTCGGGCTCGACGCACCGGGCAGCGACGCCGTGCCGGACGAGCGGCTGCGTCTGCTCTTCGTGTGCGCGCATCCGGCAATCGACGCAGCGGCACGCGCGCCCTTGATGCTGCAGACGGTGCTCGGGCTCGAAGCGGCGCGCATTGCCGGCGCTTTTCTGACGGCGCCTGCCACGCTCGGCCAGCGGCTGGTGCGTGCCAAGGCGCGGATCAGGGCAGCCGGCATTCCCTTCGAATATCCGCGTGCGGACGACTTGCCGCAGCGCCTGCAGGATGTGCTCGGCGGCATTTACGCCACCTACGGCACCGGCTGGGACGACATCGATGGCGCAGAAGCCACGCAGCGTGGCCTCACGGCGGAGGCCATCGATCTCTGCCGCATCCTGTGCGGCTTGATGCCGCGTGAGCCCGAGCCTCTGGGCTTGCTCGCGCTGATGCTTTTCTGCGAAAGCCGTGCCGCGGCACGTCGCAGCATTGGAGGCGACTACGTGCCGCTGGATGAGCAAGATACGACACGTTGGAATCACGCACTGCGCGAACAGGCGGAGCAAGCGCTCCGCGCCGCGGCATCCATGAACGCGCCGGGTGCATTCCAGATGGAGGCCGCCATCCAGTCCGCGCACTGCGCACGCCGCCTGGGTGCGCAGGTGCCCCCTGAGGCGCTCGTGGCGCTGTACGAAGGCCTCCTCGCATTGCGTCCGAGCATCGGCGCGCATGTCAGCCACGCCTGCGCTGTCGCCAATGCGGCGGGGCCTGCGGACGGCCTGCGCGCACTCGATGCTTTCGCGCAAGGTGATGTCGCCAACTACCAGCCCTATTGGGCGGCCCGCGCCTATCTTCTCGGGCAGACCGGCAACGCGGCCGAAGCAAGACAGGCCTACGCGCGCGCAGCCGGCCTCAGCACCAGTGGCGCCGTTCGTGCCTATCTGGCGAGCGCAGCCGCGCGCCTCTGATCGTCACCCATGCTTCTCCGCACCTTCTCATGGCAGGAACTTCGCCATCATCCCTGGCGCAACGCGGCAGCCATCGTGGCGGTGATGCTCGGGGTGGCGCTGGCGTTCTCGGTGCAGTTGATCAACGCTTCGGCACTCGACGAGTTCTCGAGTGCGGTTCGGTCGGTCAACGGTCAGCCCGATCTCGAACTGCGGGCCATGCAGGGCAGCTTCGATGAAGCGGTCTTCGCGCAAGTGGCGCAACAGCCGCAGGTGACGCTCGCAAGTCCGGTGCTGGAACTTCAAGCCATCGCGATCGCCGGCGATCAGCGGGTGGCGATGCGCGTGATCGGCATCGATGCGCTCGTGCTGCCCACGATCGCGCCGGGGCTGATGCCTCGGCCGAACGAGGGCGCCGACCGCATGGCGGTGCTCACGCCCGGCAACGTCTTCCTCAATGCAGCCGCCCGCAAGGCGGTGGGCGATAGCGCCACAACGCTTCAATTGCGCGTGGGCGCGCATACGCACACGCTCCGCATTGCCGGACAAGTCGCTGCCGGCGGTGCCGCGATCGCGGTCATGGACATCGGCGCGGCGCAGGACCAGTTCGCTCGTGGCGGACAACTCAGCCGCGTCGACCTGCGGCTCGCGCCCGGCACTGACCACGCGGCGCTCATCCGATCGCTGCGAGCGTTGCCTGGATGGCCGTCGAGCATCGAGCCTGCAGAGCCGGGCGATGCGGCGGAGCGGGTGAGCAACCTGTCGCGGGCCTACCGCGTCAATCTCACGGTGCTTGCGCTGGTGGCACTGTTTACGGGCGCGTTCCTCGTGTTCTCCGTCCTCGCGCTCAGCGTCGCCAAACGGGCGCAGCAGTTTGCGTTGCTCGGCGTGCTCGGCCTCACGCCCCGCGAGCGGCTTCGACTGGTGCTGGCCGAATCGCTCGTTCTCGGGCTGATCGGCAGTGTGGCCGGCATCGCGCTCGGCACGTCGTTGGCCGAGTTCGCATTGCAGGTCTTGGGCGGCGATCTGGGCGGCGGCTATTTCGAGGGTGTCGCGCCAACCCTGCGTTGGAGTTGGGCTTCGGCACTGCTCTATGGCGGCTTGGGCGTGCTGGCTGCCCTGGTGGGCGGCTGGTGGCCCGCGCGTGCAGCGCAGGCGCTTCCCGAGGCGCAGACATTGAAGGGCCTCGGCGCCGCGCCCGCGCGGAATGGCGCGCATCTTGTCGCACTGTTATTGATCGTGGCCGGCGCCGCTCTGGCGATGGCACCGGCGATCTTCGGCATCCCCATCGCTGCCTATCTGTCGGTCGGCTTTCTGCTCGTCGGCGGCATCACCGCATTGCCTTGGCTGATCGCGCTACTCTATGACCGCATTGCTCCATTCTTCGCGCAGCGACTGCTGCCGCTGCTCGCGATCGAGCGCGCGCGACGCATGCGAGGCACGGCAGCAGTGGCCGTGAGCGGCGTGGTGGCGAGCCTGAGTCTGGCCGTGGCGCTGACCGTGATGGTCGCGAGCTTTCGCGATTCGGTCACCCGCTGGTTGGACGTCGTTCTGCCCGCCGATCTTTACGTGCGGAGCGCCAGCGGCGGAAATTCGACCAGCGAGCAGGCTTCGTTTTCGCCCGCATTGGTGCAAGCGATGGCGCAACTGCCTGGCGTGGCGCGCAGCGGCACGCTGCGGACGCGGGCGTTGCTGCTCGATGCGGCGCGGCCGCCAGTCACGCTGATCTCGCGGAGCCTGGAAGACGACGCCTCCCGGAGCCTCCCGCTGCAGGGCCCTGCCCTCGATGTGCCGCCCGGCCAGATCGGCATCTACGTGAGCGAGGCGATGGTCGAGCTCTACGGCGCCAAGCCTGGCGAGGTGTTCGAGCCGCTCGCCCGTGCGTGGCCTCCCATGGCCGAGGGACTTCGCCCGCCGGTGTTCTTCGTCGCGGGCGTATGGCGCGACTACGTGCGCCAGTTCGGTGCGATCACCATGGATGCGCGCGACTTCGAACGGCTGACGGGCGACCGCAGCGTCAGCGACATCGCGCTGTGGCTTGCGCCCGGCGCGGTGTCGAGCAACGTGGAGCAATCGGTGCGCGACCTGGCGGCACGTGAACTCGGTGCCAGCGAGCCGATCGAGATCGCTTCGGTGAGCCAGATTCGCGCGACTTCACTGCGCATCTTCGACCGCAGCTTTGCCGTGACCTATTGGCTGCAGGCCGTCGCGATCGGCATTGGCCTGTTCGGCATTGCGGCGAGTTTCAGCGCACAGGTGCTCGCGCGGCGCAAGGAGTTCGGATTGCTGGCGCACCTGGGATTCACACGCGCACAGGTGCTCGCGGTCGTTGCGGGCGAAGGTGCCGCGTGGACAGCGATCGGCGCGGTCGCAGGGCTTCTGCTGGGATTGGCCGTGTCGGTGGTGCTCGTGCACGTGGTCAATCCGCAGAGCTTTCACTGGACCATGGACCTGCTGCTGCCGTGGGGCCGGCTCATCGCGCTGTGCGCGGCTGTGCTGGCGGCCGGCACGATCACCGCGTGGCTCGCTGGCCGGGCGGCGGCGGGGCACGACGCCGTGATGGCGGTGAAGGAAGACTGGTGACCAGCCGATGGCTCAGAATGCGCGAATGAACGCTCCCTCTTCCGGCCACAGCTGGCTGGGCACCGCGATCCTCCGCATCGAGGCCGACTACCAGCGCAGCGCCGATACGCACCTGATTCCACTGCCGCTTCCCGGCTTCGCGTCGGCGGGCATCGACCTCTACCTGAAGGACGAGTCGACGCACCCGACCGGCAGCCTCAAGCATCGGCTTGCAAGATCGCTTTTTCTGTATGCGCTGTGCAACGGCTGGATCGCGGAAGGCACGACGATCGTCGAAGCTTCCAGCGGATCGACCGCCGTGAGCGAAGCCTACTTCGCGCGGCTGCTCGGGCTGCCCTTCATTGCGGTGATGCCGCGCAGCACGTCTCCGGAAAAGATCGCGCAGATCGCCTTCTACGGCGGCAGTTGCCACTTCGTCGAGCATGCGGGCCAGGTCTATGACGAGGCGCGCACGCTGGCGGAGCGAACGGGCGGGCACTACAGGGACCAATTCACGTATGCCGAGCGCGCGACCGACTGGCGCGGCAACAACAACATCGCGGAAAGCATCTTTGAGCAGATGAAGCGCGAAAGGCATCCGATACCGGCCTGGATCGTGGTCGGCGCCGGAACCGGCGGCACAAGCGCGACCATTGGCCGCTACGTGCGCTATCGAGGGCACGACACCCTGCTCTGCGTGGCCGACCCGGAAGGTTCGGTATTCACGGCCTATCACGCGACAGGTGATGCCACATTGACGGCCCCAGGTTCGCGCATCGAAGGCATCGGCCGACCGCGCGTGGAGGCCAGTTTCGTTCGCACGCTCGTCGATCGGATGATCGAGGTGCCGAACATCGATTCGATCGCCGCCATGCGCGCGCTCTCGGCACTGCTCGGCCGCAAGGTTGGTCCGTCGACTGGCACCAACTTCATCGGCATGCTGGCAGTGGCGCAAGAGATGCGCACTGCCGGGCAGCAGGGTTCCGTCCTCTCGCTGTTGTGCGATGCAGGCGAGCGTTATCTGCCGAGCTACCACGACGCGCAATGGGTGCGAGAGTCGTTCGGCGACCTCAGCGAAGCGCAGCGGCGCATCGATGCCGTAGCCATGGCTTGAGCATGTCCGCGCGAGGCTTGTCCCGACGCATGTTGCTGCTGGGCATGGTCGCAGTCCCGGCCGCATGGGCGCTGCCGCCACGGCCGATGCAGTTCCCGCGCGACTTCGGCAGCCATCCCGATCTGAACACCGAGTGGTGGTACATCACCGGCCAAGCCAAGGCCCATGAGGGCTCTCGCGAGTTCGGATTTCAGGTGACTTTTTTTCGATCAAGAATTGCCGAGACGCAGTCGATGCGGTCCGATTTCGCCGCACGGCAGGTGATCTTTGCGCACGCGGCTGTGACCGATCTTCAAGGCCGCAAGCTCTGGCACGACCAGCGCATCGCCCGGGCGGGCTTCGGCATCGCATCGGCTTCGGAAGAGGACACGGATGTGCGGCTGCGCAACTGGACACTCCAGCGCGACGGCAAAGCCTATGTCGCACGGTTGCCAGCCGAGGGATTCGTACTCGACTTTCGCTTCGCGCCTACCCAGCCGGTGATGCTGCAAGGCGATGCCGGACTCTCGCGCAAAGGCCCGGACGTCGAACAAGCAAGCTACTACTACAGCGAACCGCAACTCGCCGCGCAGGGGCGCCTCACGCTTCAGGGTCGAAGCTTCGACGTGCAGGGCACCGCGTGGCTCGACCACGAATGGAGCAACGCCTATCTGCATCCAGATGCCGCAGGCTGGGACTGGATCGGCATGAATCTCTTCGATGGCAGCGCGTTGATGGCGTTTCGCATTCGGCGCCGCGACGGTTCCGCGCTATGGGCCGGAGGCTCGATGCGCAGCCCTGACGGCCGCATGCGCGTGTTCGGACCCGATGATTTGCACTTCGAGGCGACGAGCCGTTGGGTCAGCCCGAGGACGCGCGCGGACTATCCGATCGGCTGGCGCATCCAGACGCCTGCAGGCACCTTCAGCGTGCATCCGCTGCTCGAAGACCAGGAACTCGACAGCCGTGGTTCGACCGGCGCCGTGTACTGGGAAGGCCTGAGCGAACTGCGAGACTCGCAAGGCCGCGCAGTCGGCCGCGGCTACCTCGAACTGACAGGCTACGCGCAAGCGCTGAAGTTCTGAGGCCCCCGGACTCGCCTCAAGCCTTTCGGACTCCGCGCCGGCGGTCGATGAGCGCAATGATCTCGCCCATGATCCCGCGCCTGAATGCCAGCACGCAAATCACGAAGATCAAGCCGGTCACGATGGTGACGGATTCACCGAGCGTGTTGAACCAATCCACAGAAGTGATGCGCGCGAGCAGATGCCCGAATTCGCCGATCTTGTTTTCGAGCAGCACCACCACGGCCGAACCGACCAGCGGGCCAGACAGCGTGCCCAGGCCGCCGACCAGCGTCATCAAAATGACTTGGCCTGAAGCGCTCCAGTGCACGTCCGACAGCGTCGCAAAACCCAGCACCAGTGTCTTGAGCGAACCCGCAAGTCCCGACAACGCAGCCGAGATCACGAAAGCCAGCAGCTTGAAGCGGCTCACGTCATAGCCCAGCGACAGTGCGCGAGGCTCGTTTTCCTTGATGCCCTTGAGCACCTGGCCGAAGGGCGAATGGATGGTGCGAACGATCAGCAGGAAAGCAGCGACGACGATCACCAGCGTCACGTAGTACATGGTGAGATCGCTCTGCAGGTCGAGCACGCCGAAGAGCTTGCCGCGTGGAACGCCCTGGAGGCCGTCTTCGCCTCCGGTGAATCTGGCCTGCAGCGCGACGAAGAACACCATCTGCGCGAGCGCCAGGGTGATCATCGCGAAATAGATGCCCTGCCTGCGAATCGCCAGCACCCCGAAGAGCCAACCCAGCAGTGCGCCGGTAGCCGTGCCCGCGATGAGGCCGAGTTCCGGCGTCAGTCCCCAGACCTTCATGGCATGGCCCGCGACGTACGCCGAGCCGCCCAGAAAAGCTGCATGGCCGAAGGACAGCAAGCCCGTATAGCCAAGCAGCAGATTGAACGCCGAAGCGAACAGCGCGAAGCACATGAGCTTCATCACGAACACGGGATAGGCCCCGACGAAGGGCGCCACGATCAGCGCGACGAGCAGCAGCAGATAGATGACAGTTGAGAGTTTCTTCATTCGGCTGCCGTCTTATTTTTCTTTGCCGAACAGGCCGGCGGGGCGAATCAACAGCACGATGACCATGATGACGAAGACGACTGTGGACGAAGCCTCGGGATAGAAGACCTTGGTCAGACCTTCGATGACGCCGAGGCCCAGCCCGGTCAGGATGGCGCCCATGATGGAGCCCATGCCGCCGATCACGACCACCGCGAACACCACGATGATCAGGTTTTGCCCCATCAGCGGCGTGACCTGAATCACCGGCGCGGCGAGCACACCCGCAAACGCAGCCAGCGCAGCGCCGAATGCGTAGGTCAGCGTGATCATCAGCGGCACATTGACGCCGAACGCTTCGACCAGGCGGGGATTCTCGGTGCCGGCGCGCAGGTACGCACCGAGGCGAGTCTTCTCGATCACAAACCAGGTCGAGAAACACACGACCAGCGACGCCAGCACCACCCATGCGCGGTAGTTGGGCAGGATCATGAAGCCGAGATCGGTCGCGCTCGCCAGGGCATCGGGCGTGTCGTAGGCAAGCCCAGAAACACCGTAGATCGAGCGGAACACGCCTTCGATCAGCAGCGTCAGCCCGAGCGTGAGCAGCAGGCCGTACAGATGGTCGAGCTTGTAGATCCAGCGCAGCAGAAGCCGCTCGATGAGCACGCCGAAGACGCCGACGATCAACGGCGCCAGCACCAGCATGACCCAGTAGTTGACGTTGAAGTAGTTCATCGCCATCCACGTCGACACTGCGCCCATCATGAACAGCGCGCCATGGGCGAAGTTGATCACGTTGAGCAGGCCGAAGATCACCGCGAGCCCGAGGCTCAGGATGGCATAGAACGACCCGTTGACCAGCCCAAGGAGGAGCTGGCTCAGCAAGCCGGGAAGCGAAATGGTCATGAACGGTTCAACAGTCGCACAGGGGTCAATGCCAGGGGCTGGTTACTTCCAGAGATTGCACTTGCTCTCGGCCTTGGTCGTGAAGACCTCTTCGCCCGGGAGCTTGGCAACCACCTTGTAATAGTCCCACGGTTGCGTCGATTCAGCCGGGGACTTCACCTGCATCAGGTACATGTCATGCACGAAGCGGCCGTCGGCGCGAATCTGGCCCTTGGCGTAGAAGTCGTTGATCGGCATCTTCTTGAGTTCGGCCATGACCTTGTCGGCATCGGTGCTCTTGGCGTTCTGCACGGCCTTCAGGTAAGTCATGGTGGCCGAGTAGTCGGCGGCCTGGATATCGTTCGGCATGCGCTTGGTCTTGTCGAAGAACCGCTTGCCGAAGGCGCGGGTCTGCTCGTTCAGGTTCCAGTCCCAGCTCGTGGTGAGCAGCAGCCCTTCGGTGTTCTTCAGGCCCAGGCTGTGAATGTCGTTGATGAACACCAGCAGGCCCGCCATCTTCATGGTCTTGGTGACGCCGAATTCCTTGGCGGCCTTGATCGCGTTGATGGTGTCGCCGCCCGCGTTCGCCAGGCCAAGAATCTGAGCCTTTGAGTTTTGCGCCTGCAGCAGGAACGACGAGAAGTCAGACGCGTTGAGCGGATGCCTGACGCTGCCGACCACCGTGCCGCCCTTCTCCTTGACTACCTTGGCCGTGTCCGCTTCGAGCGCCGCACCGAACGCGTAGTCGGCGGTCAGGAAGAACCAGCTCTTGCCGCCGTTCGCCACCACCGCACCGCCGGTGCCCTTGGCGAGCGCCACGGTGTCATAAGCGTAATGCACGGTGTAGGGGCTGCATTGCTCATTGGTGAGCTGCGATGCGCCGGCGCCGTTGACCACGAAGACGCGCTTCTTCTCCTGAGCCACCTTCGCCATCGCGAGCCCGGTGCCTGAGTTCGTTCCACCGAACAGCATCGTGAGGTTGTCGGTGTCGATCCACTCGCGCGCCTTCGACGCTGCAATGTCCGCCTTGTTCTGGTGGTCGGCCGTCACCAGTTCGATCGGCAAGCCGTTGACCTTGCCACCGAAATCGTCGATCGCCATCTGGATCGCCGTCGCACCGCCCTTGCCTTCGACGTCTGCATAGAGACTGGACATGTCGGTAATGAACCCGATCTTGACCTTGTCCTCGGCGTGGGCTGCGCCAGCTGCGAGAGCGACGGCAATGGAAACAGTAGAAAGCGCAATGGTTTTATTCATGGTTGCAGATGATTGAGAGAAAACGGAATGTCGTGAGGGCCGCCGCGCCTGGCCGCCCGAGGCCTACCGCCCGAACACCAGAAACACCGCGGAACTGGCTTCGCCAGGCCGCTGGTGTTGCCCCCGACAGGGGGTAGGCGAAGCGACACGCAGTGCGCGCAGCCTGGGGGCGAGCTCTATTTCCACAACGCGCATTTGGAATCCGCCTTGGTCGTGAAGACCTGATCACCCGGCAGCTTGGCAACAACCTTGAGGTAGTCCCAGGGTTGCTTCGATTCGGCGGGCGATTTGACTTCGACCAGGTACATGTCGTGTACATAGCGGCCATCGGCGCGGATCTGGCCCTTGCCGTAGAAATCATCGATCTTCATGCTCTTGAGCTGCGCCATGACCTTGTCCGAATTGGTCGTCTTCGCGGCCTCAACGGCCTTGAGGTAGGTCATCGTGGCGGAGTAGTCCGCAGCCTGCACGTCCGTCGGCATGCGCTTGGTCTTGTCGAAGAAGCGCTTCGCAAACTTGCGCGTGTCGTCGTTGAGGTCCCAATACCAACTGGTGGTATTCAGCAGGCCTTCGGTGTTCTTCAGACCCAAGCTGTGGATGTCACTCAAAAAGATCAGCAAGCCCGCGAGCTTCATCGACTTCGTGATGCCGAATTCCTTGGCTGCCTTGATCGAGTTGATGGTGTCGCCGCCCGCATTGGCAAGACCCAGGATCTGCGCCTTGGAGTTCTGCGCCTGCAGCAGGAAGGAAGAGAAGTCCGAGGCATTGAGCGGATGCCGCACCGAACCCAGCACCGAGCCGCCTTTGGCCTTGATGACGGCGGTCGTGTCGGCTTCAAGTGCGTGGCCGAAAGCGTAGTCGGCGGTCAGGAAGAACCAGGTCTTGCCGCCGCGATCGACCACTGCGCCGCCGGTGCCCTTGGCGAGCGCCGCCGTGTCATACGCGTAGTGCACCGTGTAGGGGCTGCACTGCTCGTTCGTGAGTGCGGAGGCAGCGGCGCCGTTGTTGAAGTACACGCGCTTCTTTTCCTCCGCCACCTTGGCCGTCGCGAGCGCCGTGCCAGAGTTGGTGCCGCCGAAGACCATGGTCACGCCGTCGGTGTCGATCCATTCGCGCGCCTTCGAGGCTGCGATGTCGGCCTTGTTCTGGTGGTCCGCCGTGAGCAGCTCGATTGGCTGCCCGAGCGCCTTGCCGCCGAAGTCATCGATCGCCATCTGGATCGCCAGCGCACCGTTCTTTCCTTCGATGTCCGCATACAGGCTCGACATGTCGGTGACGAAGCCGATCTTCACCTTCTCCTGCGCGTGCGCGGGACCGGAAGCCATTGCCAGCGCAGCAACGGCCAGCGAGAGAGCAGAGAGTGCGTTCTTCATACAGGACTCCAATCGAATTGAAAGGTTGATAGGGATCAGACGCCGAGCAGCTCGTTGAGCACCGGCATCTTTGCTTCGAGTTCGGACGCGCCGAATTTCTCCACGATGCGACCGTGTTCCATGACGTAGAACCGGTCCGCAAGCGGCGCTGCAAAGCGGAAGTTCTGCTCGACCATGACCACCGTGTAGCCCTTGCCGCGCAAGGTATGGATCATGCGGGCGAGCGCCTGCACGATGACCGGGGCGAGCCCCTCGGAGATTTCGTCGAGCAGCAGCAGCTTGGCGCCCGTGCGCAAAATGCGCCCGACTGCCAGCATCTGCTGTTCACCACCCGAAAGCCGCGTGCCCTGGCTGTTTCGGCGCTCGGCAAGATTGGGGAACATGGCGTAGATCTCGTCCACCGACATGCCTGGTCCGGCACCTTTCAGCACCGGAGGCAGCAGCAGGTTTTCCTCGCACGAGAGGCTCGCGAAGATGCCGCGTTCCTCCGGGCAGTAGCCGATGCCATAGTGCGCGATCTTGTGCGTCGCCATGTCGATGGTCTCGGTGCCGTTCACCTTGATGCTGCCCTTGCGCGCACCGGTGAGCCCCAGGATGGCGCGCATCGTCGTGGTGCGCCCTGCCCCATTGCGTCCGAGCAGCGTGACCACTTCTCCCTGCTGCACGGTCATGTCGACGCCATGCAGCACGTGCGATTCGCCATACCAAGCCTGCAGACCACTGATTTCGAGTGCGGGGGCTGCCATCAGTGGGCTCCCTGCAGTTGACCGTCGGTGGTGCCCATGTAGGCTTCCATCACCTGTGGGTTGCGCGAAACCTCGGCGTACGGCCCTTCGGCCAGCACAGCGCCGCGCTGCAGGACCGTGATCGTGTCGGCGATGGTCGACACCACGCTCATGTTGTGCTCCACCATCAGGATCGTGCGGCCGGCGGAGACGCGCTTGATGAGTTCGGCCACGCGATGCACATCTTCGTGGCCCATGCCCTGGGTCGGCTCGTCCAGCAGCATCAGTTCCGGCTCCATGGCGAGCGTGGTCGCGATTTCGAGCGCGCGTTTGCGGCCGTAGGGAAGGTTCACCGTCAGTTCGTCGGCCAGGTCCTCGAGACCCACTTCGGCCAGGAGCTGCCGCGCCCGCGCGTTGAGCGGCGTCAGGGATTTTTCGCTCTTCCAGAAGTGGTACGAAGTGCCCAGCGCCCGTTGCAGCCCCAGGCGCACGTTCTCGAGCAAGGTCAGGTGCGGAAACACCGCAGAGATCTGAAACGAGCGAATGATGCCGCGCCGCGCAATTTCGGCGGGGCGTTCGCTGGTGATGTCCTGTCCGTTGAACAGGATCGTTCCGGAAGTCGGCTCCAGGAACTTCGTCAGCAGATTGAAGCAGGTCGTCTTGCCTGCGCCATTGGGCCCAATTAGCGCGTGGATGGAACCGCGCACCACCGACAGGTCAACCTTGCTGACCGCGGTAAAGCCCTTGAATTCCTTGGTGAGCTGGCGCGTTTCGAGAATGATGTCCGTCATCTCGCGCGTTCACCCTCGTACTCAAAAAAAGTTTCGTTCATGCGATCAGTCCGCGCGTTCTCACCATGAGCCGCGCCGACCGCATTGTTTGCAGCCGTAACGAAACTTGCCTACCGGGGTAACCCCGGCTCCCCCCAGGCTTCGCGCACTTTGTGTCGCTTCGCCTACCCCCTACCGGGGGCGCCGCCAGCGGCCCGGCGAAGCCGGTTCCGCGGCGGCTCTGGAATAGCGTCGCGCCTGAACCACAACCACGCCATCTGGTGAACCGCGGCCAGCGGAGCGTGGCCCGTTGTTGGTGAACACCGCGGAACTGGCTTTGCCAGGCCGCTGGTGTTGCCCCCGGTAGGGGGTAGGCGAAGCGACACAAAGTGCGCGTAGCCTGGGGGCGAGCAACAGGCTAGTGCGCTCCAGCGGCGGCGTCGGAGGCGCCGGGGCCTCGGGCGGGCTTGGCCAGCCAGACCAGCGGGATCAGCAGGAGGAAAAGGATGGCCGAGCCGTAGAAGACGTCGGAGGACGCGAGCATGAAGGCTTGCTGGTCGACCAGGCGGTTGAGTTGGCCGAGGACCTGTTCGGGGCTGAAGCCGCTGCTGCCGAGACCCGCGATTGCGCTGCTTGCGGCCGAGTTGCCTTGAGTGACGGATTCAACCAGTTGCGCGTGATGCAAGGCCGCGCGGTTCTCCCACAGCGTGGTCGCGGTCGAAGTGCCAATGGCGCCGGCGGTGATCCGGAGGAAGTTCGACAGGCCCGAGGCTGCGGGGATTCGGTCGGGTGTCAGGCCTGACAAGGTGATCGTGACCAGCGGAATGAAGAAGAACGCCATCGCAACGCCCTGGATGATCGTCGGGATCATGATCGTCCAGAAGTCGGCCTGGGTGTTGAAGTTCGAACGCATCCACAACACCAGCGCGAACACGAGGAACGAGAAGGTCGCGTAGCGGCGCGGATCGACCTTCGCGACGGTGAGGCCGACGATTGGCGAGAAGAAGATCGCCAGCATCCCCACAGGCGCCATGATCATCCCGGCCTGCGTGGCCGTATAACCCATGAACTGCTGCAGCCACAGCGGCAGCAGCACCACGTTGCCGAAGAACAATCCGTACGCCACGGCCGTCGCGAATGCCCCTGACCAGAAGTTGCGCCGCTTGAACAGTGACAGGTCGACCACGGGATGTTTGTCGGTGAGTTCCCACACGAGGAAGAAAGCGAAGCCAACCGTCGCCACGATGGCGAGCGCCACGATCTGGCCCGAATGGAACCAGTCCAGTTCCTTGCCCTTGTCCAGCATGAGCTGGAGCGACCCGACCCATAGAACCAGCAGTGCAAGCCCAATGCTGTCGATGGGCACCTTGCGCGTGCCACTTTCGCGCTTGCGATAGATGGTCCACGTGATGCCCGCAGCCAGCAGGCCCACGGGGATGTTGATGTAGAAGATCCATGGCCACGAGATGTTGTCAGTGATCCATCCGCCGAGCAGGGGACCCATGACGGGCGCGACGAGCGTGGTCATTGACCACATTGCCATCGCGAGGCCGGCCTTGGCGCGCGGATAGCTCGACAGGAGCAAGGTCTGCGACAGCGGAATCATGGGCCCCGCGACAAAGCCTTGAATGGCGCGGAACGCGATCAGCATGGTCATGTTGGGCGCGAGGCCGCACAGCCATGAGCTGATGATGAAAAGCAGCACGCTCGCCATGAACAGGCGCACTTGGCCAAAGCGCTGCGTCAGCCAGCCGGTGAGCGGAACCGCGATGGCGTTGGCCACCGCGAAGCTCGTGATGACCCAGGTACCTTGCGTCGAACTGACACCCAGGTCGCCAGCGATCGCGGGCAGCGAAACGTTCGCGATCGACGTGTCCAGCACGTTCATGAAGGTCGCGGCAGACAGCGCGATGGTGCCCCACAGGCGGGCAGAGCCCTCGAGTGGGGGCAAGGGCTGGGAAGCGGGGGCGTTGGACATCGCGCGAGCCCGATCGATCAGCCGGGCTGTCCCTGCGTGCCCGCCGGGATGCTGGAGTTGGTGCCGCCGCTCTGCGTCGGCGTCTTGCCGGGCAACTCGCGGCCGAGGTTCGCGGCGATGATGCGCTGCACTTCGGCGTCAGCGCCGTGTTCCAGCCTACTGTAGACCTCCGTCTGGCTTGCCGCGGCTTCGCGAGGTGCATCGGCCAGCATCTTGCCGTTCTTGTCCCTCACGTCGATTTCGGCGTCCATCGAGAGCCCCACGCGCAGGGGGTTGGCCTTGAGCTGCTCGGCATCGAGCCCGATGCGAACGGGCACGCGCTGCACGACCTTGATCCAGTTGCCCGTGGCATTCTGCGCCGGCAGCAGCGCAAAGGCTGCACCGGTGCCGACGCCGAGACCGGCCACGTGCCCGTCGTACTCGACCTTCTTTCCGTAGAGGTCAGCCGTCAGCTTGACGGGCTGGCCGATACGGATGTTGCGCAACTGCACTTCCTTGAAGTTGGCATCGACCCAGAGCTGGTTGAGCGGAACGATCGACATCATGGGCGTGCCGGCCGTCACGCGCTGGCCGAGTTGCACCGTCCGCTTGGCGACGTAGCCATCCACTGGCGCCGGCATCCCGACGCGCTGGGTCGCGAGATAGGCTTCGCGCACCTTGGCAGCGGCGGCCTGCACGCTGGGATGCTGCTCGACCTTCGTACCTTCGGTCAGCGACTGGTTGCTCGCCAGCTGTTCGCGCGCCGCGAGCAGATTGGCTTGTGCAGCCGCCAGCGCGCTCTTCGCATTGGCGAGCGCGGTTTCGGAGTGGTTGAGCTCTTCTTTCGACACTGCGCCGTTGCCGGCCAGCGCCTGGCGACGCTTCAGGTCGTCCTGCGCGCGTGCGATATCGCTCTGCGCCCTGACGATATCGGCCTGGCGAAGCGAGACTTGCGCGGCCAGCGATGCGTTGTTGACATACAGCGTGCGCGCCTGCCGCACCGCTTGGGCAAGCGCGGCTTCCGCCTGGTCAAGCGCCACCTTTGCGTCGGACGGATCGAGCTGAACCAACGGCTGCCCGGCCTTGACGAAGTCGGTGTCGTCGGCATTGATCGCCATCACCGTGCCGGCGATCTGCGGTGTGATCTGGATCACGTTGCCCTGCACATAAGCGTTGTCGGTGGACTCGTAGTGGCTGGCGACCAACCACTCGTACACACCCCATCCAGCGCCTGCAAGCACGACGACGGTTGCGAGCGCGGTCAATGCGCGGCGGCGCTTGTTGTTCGGAGCCGGCGCGTCAGCAGCGGACTCGGCCGGTGCTGCGGGATTGGCGGCATTGTTGTTTTCCATGGCGATGTCTTTCGGGTTCAGAACGTGTTCAGGGGTGTGCGGTTTTGGAGTCGGCGACGGCAGTCCGGGCGTCCGGCTGCCAACCGCCGCCGAGTGCGCGGATCAGTCCGACCTGGGTGTCATATGCGCGAGCGGCGAGGTCAACGTTTTCGCGGCGCTGCCCCAGCACGGTGACTTCGGCGGACAGCACATCGAGATAGTTGCCGAGGCCCGCGCTGTAGCGCTGCACGGCGATGTCGTAGGCCGCTTCCGCAGCATCCTGGCCTTCGCGCTGCTGCACCCGCTGGCGCGCGACGGATTGCACGCTGGTGATCTGGTCGGCGACGTCGCGGACGGCGTCAAGGACGGCCGAGTTGTAGGTGTCGATCGCGCTGTCCAGGTCGGCCGCCTTCCCTCGCAGGTTCGCGCGCAACCGGCCACCTTCGAAGATCGGCAGGCGAATCGCGGGCCCGACGCCCCACTGCTGGCTGTCCGCCTTGAGCAGATTGCCGAAGCCGATGCTCTGGAAACCCGCGAACGCCACGAGATTGACGTTGGGATAGAACTGGGTCTTGGCATTCTTCACGTCGCTGCTCGCCGATTCCACGCGGAAGCGTGCGGCGGCAATGTCGGCGCGCAGGCCGAGCAGATCGGCGGGGATGGCCGACTGCAGCGCAATCGGCTTCAGACCTTCGAGGCTGGGCGCAGCGAGCGCCTGTGTCGCGCTCGGCTTGGCGACGAGCGCGTCCAGCGCATGCTGGGAAATCGCAATCTGCTCGTTCAGCGCCTCAATCTCCTGGCGCGCCTCGGGGATGCTGGCTTCACTCTGCTTCAACTGGAGCCGCGTATCGAGCCCGGCCGATACTCGGTCGCGAACCAGCTTGAAGAGCTCTTCCCGCTGGGCAAGCGTACGCTCGGCTACCGCCAGGCGATCATGCAGGCGGGCCCATTGGATGTAGCCACGCGCAACGTTGCTGGCAAGCAGCACGCGCGCGGCATCCGCGTCTGCAGCGGCGGCGTTGGCAGAGCCGATCGCGCTTTCGAGCGCCGTACGGTTCTTGCCGAAGAAGTCAATTTCCCAGCCTGCGTTGAGCTGCAAGTTGCCGGAGGGCTGCACTGAGCCGCCCAGCGGCGCCGGATAGATGTAGTTGCCCGAGAACTTCTGCCGGGTGAGGTCCAGCGCGCCGTCTACGCGCGGCTTGTCCGTCGATTCGGCGACCGAGACTGCGGCCTGTGCGCGCGCGAGACGCGAACGAGCCACTTGCAGGTTGGGATTGCCCTCGAGTGCCTGGTCGACCAGCGCGTTCAGTTGCGGGTCACCGAAGGCGAGCCACCACTGACTGTCGATCTTGGGCGAAGCGACTGCGGCGGCCGTCTGCGTCGAAGCGGGCGCCGTCAGGCCGAGGGAATCCGCATCGCGCATCTTGGCGGGCGACGACATGCTGCCCATGTCGGCACAGCCGGCAAGCGCGACTGCGGCGACTGCGGTCACGGCTGCCGCCACGGCGGTCGTTCGACGCAGAGCGCCCTCAGGAAGAAGATGAATCATTTTTTTCTCCACGGGCCGACAGGGCCTGTGCGTTATCAAGGATGCGGCGCAAATAGCTCTTGAGCTGTTCCCATTCCTCATTCGTGAAGCCGGCAAGATGCTCGTTCTGCACGCGGCTCAGCAAATGCGGTACTTGTTCGGCGGCGGCACGGCCTTCATCAGTGAGTTCGATGTTGACCACACGCCGGTCGGCGATCGAGCGTACGCGTCGGCAAAGACCCTTTGCTTCGAGGCGGTCGAGCAGCCGGGTCATGGCGCCCGTGTCGAGCTCGCACTCGCGCGCCAACTCAGCCACCGTCGTTGCGTGCCCCATATGCAGCTTGTGCAACGGCACCCACTGCGGATAGGTCGGGCTGCCGGGCTCACACATGCGGACTTCGACAGCTTGGCCGACCGCCGTCATGATGCGGCGCATGAGGTAGCCAATGCTCTCTTCCGACCGGTAGTTCTCGGCCTTGTAGAAGGCTTTGACCGGTAGCGGTTTTCCAGCCGGGGAAACCTGGGACTTGGTTTCGTGACTCTTGGAATCGGACATGTCTGAATATTAGTTGCCGCGACAATTACTGTCAAGGCGACCTTTGCAGGGGCAGCGTTAGATAGAATCTCGCGATGGCCTCATCCGCTTCCCCCGCGCCAGCAGCCAAAGGCTCTCCCAAATCGCTGTCCGGGCTGGCTCCGTTCCTCCGCCCGTATCGCGTCCAGATCGGCTTTGCCGGCGTTTTTCTCGTCCTCGCGGCGGCGACCACCCTGGTCTTTCCCCTGGCCTTGCGAAGCCTCATCGATGGCGGCCTGGTTTCCAGCGACAAGGGTGCCCAGACGATGGCCCTGCGCAACCACTTCGTTGCGCTTTTCGCCGTCGCCGTTGCCCTCGGCCTCTTTTCCGCAGCGCGTTTCTATACCGTCAGTTGGCTCGGCGAACGCGTGACCGCGGACCTGCGCAATGCGGTCTATTCGCACGTGCTCCGGCAAAGCCCGGCCTTTTTCGAAACCACCCAGACCGGCGAAGTGCTTTCGCGGCTGACCGCCGACACCACCCTCGTGCAGACCGTGGTGGGCTCTTCGCTGAGCATGGGACTGCGCAATGCGGTGATGGGGATCGGCGCTCTCGCCATCCTGATCTGGACGAATCCTTACGTCATGGTGCAGGTGCTCGGCGTCCTGGTGCTGGTGGTGCTGCCCAGCATGTGGTTCGGGCGGCGCGTTCGCAAGCTGTCGCGCGCTAGCCAGGATCGCGTCGCGGACTCGAGCGCGATCGCCGCCGAAGTGCTCAATGCCATTCCTGTCGTCCAGAGCTACACGGCGGAAGCGCGCGAAGCCGCTCGTTTCGACGCATCGACCGACAGCGCCTTCCACACCGCGGTGCGCCGTACCAAGGCGCGCTCCGTCCTCGTGGCTTTCATCATCATCGCCACCTCGGCCGCTTTGCTGTGGGGTCTGTACCAGGGCACGCAAGCGGTCCTTCACGGGGAGATCACGGCAGGCCACCTCGGGCAGACTGTGGTGTACGTGATCATCCTCGCGAGTGCCGCTGCCGTGCTCGGGGAGGTCTACGGTGACTTGCTGCGTGCAGCCGGCGCGACGGAACGCCTCATGGAACTGCTCCACGCGAAGCCGGTGATCCTCTCGCCTGCCCATCCCGCTCAGGCAATCGTTCCGGTCGCCGGCAGCGCCGTCAGCTTCGAGAGCGTGAGCTTTCACTACCCCTCCCGGCCCGACGCCCCTGCCTTGCGCGACTTCAGCCTGAGTGTGGCCCCCGGCGAAACTGTGGCGCTCGTCGGCTCGAGCGGCGCGGGCAAGAGCACAGTCTTCCAGCTCCTGCTGCGTTATTACGATCCGCAGGCGGGGCGCATCGTGTTGGACGGTGCATCGCTTTCGGCCCTTTCGCTTGGCGAGCTACGCAATCGCATCGGCCTGGTACCACAGGACGCGGTGATCTTCTCGACCAGCGCACTCGAAAACATCCGCTACGGCCGGCCCGAAGCAAGCGTCGAAGAGGTCCACGCTGCAGCAAAGGCTGCATTCGCCGACGGCTTTCTTCGTGCACTGCCAGAGGGGTATGACACCTTCCTGGGCGAGCGCGGCGTGCGCCTGTCGGGCGGCCAGCGCCAGCGCATCGCCATCGCACGCGCCATGCTCAAGAACCCGCCGTTGCTCCTGCTCGATGAGGCGACGAGTGCGCTTGACGCCGAGAGCGAACGCATGGTCCAGGCCGCACTTGAATCCGCAATGACGGGCCGCACCACGATCGTGATCGCGCATCGGCTGGCAACGGTGCAAAAGGCAGATCGAATCGTCGTGCTGGACCACGGCGGCATCATCGAACAAGGAACGCATTCGGCGCTCGTTGCGCAGAACGGCGTCTATGCGCGCTTGGCGGCACTGCAGTTCGCAGCCTAATCCCGCGCCGGCACCGCAGCGTTACTGCAGTGTTTCCTTGAGTGCCGGCGGCAGCGGCAATGAAAAGACGGGAATCCCCTCTTCAACGAGAGTTTGGGCCTGCTCGCGCGTGGTCTGGCCGCGAATGCCGCGCTCTTCGACCTCGCCGTAGTGCATCTTGCGAGCCTCCTCCGCAAACCGATCGCCGACGTCCTCGGTCTGCGCGATGACCTCACGCATTGCCCGCAACAATCGCCCTTCCGGAGATTCTCCGGTCGCGGGCTGCGCAGCTTGCACCTCGGCAGGCGGCTTGGAGCTACCCAGGTTCAGCCGAGGCGCAGTCAGCAGCTTGGTGATTGCCGTGCTGCCGCAAACGGGGCATTCGACGAGACCAGCCGCGAGCTGCGCGTCAAAGGCTTCCTGCGAGGCGAACCACCCTTCGAAGCCATGTCCGTGCGTGCATTGGAGGTTAAGGACCTTCATCGGCAGATTATCCGCCGGCGTCCGCGGGAGCAAAGCTTTGCCAGTCGAGCGACCATGCGCCGGAGAGGACGTTTTCCATCCAAAGCGCGCACGTCTGCGATTTTGCGTCTGTCACGGTGCCGTCGCGGCACCACTCCAGTACCTCTTCTGGCGTGGCGGTGATCACGTCGAGAAATTCGCCGTGGTCGAGTTGTCTCGCTCCGAGCGACAGCCCGCGGGCAAAGTAGATATGGATGATCTCGGTGGAGTAGGCGACCGCAAGGTGCATGACCCCGGCTCGGGCCCATTCACGCGCGGTATAACCGGTTTCCTCCAGCAGCTCACGCTGCCCGCAAACAAGCGGATCCTCCCCTGCATCGAGCTTGCCGGCAGGAAACTCGGTCATCACGTGAGCCACGGGATAGCGGTATTGCCGCTCGAGGACCAATCGCCCGTCGTCCAAAAGCGGAACCACCACGACCGCGCCAGGATGCACCACATATTCGCGTGTTGCCGTGTGACCGTCCGGAAGCCGAACCGTGTCGCGCTTGGCGCGCAGGAAGTTGCCTTGAAAGAGCAGCTCGCTTGCCGTGCATTCTTCCCGAAGATGTGCGTCGGCTTGCGTCGAGGTCGTCTTGGTCATGCGAGATCCTTCAGCGGTGCTTCATGAGATAGCGCCACGTGAAGCCTGGAAATGCCAGCACGATGAAGAGTGCGCCGGTAACGGCATAGAACTCCCAGCCTTGCGGCGCAATCTGGCCCACGCGACGCTCGAACAGGAGTCCGACCCCGCCTGCGACGAAATAGAGTACCACCAGCTCGCCGAGCCTGATGGCCAGCGACTTCACGCGGCGGGTCAGTGGCACCAACCCGAGCACGCGCTCAGTGAGGAACGGGAGGTTGGCCGCCGACAACGCCACCAGCAAGACCAGCCAGACCGACGCGCTTTGCGACACAGCGCTCGATCAGGTCGCCAGCGTGGCCACGATCGCGCGTGCGCACAGCGTCATGAGCCCACCGGGCAAGATGCCGAGCAGCAGGATCAAGGCGCCGTTGAGCGTTAGCACCGTACGTACGTCGAAGGGTGCGGAAACCGTGGTCGCCGTCAAAGGTGCGTCGAAGTACATCACCTTGACCACGCGCAGATAGTAGAAGGCTCCAATCAAGGACATCACCACGGCGAACACAGCGAGCGCGATGTACATCGCCTGACCCGAAGCGATCAGCGCCTGCAATACAGCAAGCTTGGCATAGAAGCCAACCAGCGGAGGCACCCCCGCCAGGGAGAACATCGCGACCGCCATCACGCCTGCGTACAGGGGGCTGCGCTGGTTCAAGCCCGCCAAGTCCGTGATCTCTTCGCTCTCGAACCCCTCACGCGCCAGCAGCAGGATGATGCCGAAGCTCGCGAGCGTCGTGAGCACGTAGGTGATCATGTAGAACATCGACGCGCTGTATGCGAATTGCGCGTTGTACGTATTTCCGTTGACAACACCCGCGACCAGGCCGAGCAGCATGAAGCCCATCTGTCCAATGGTCGAATAGGCAAGCATTCGCTTGAGATTCGTCTGCGCGATCGCAGCGAGGTTGCCGACCAACAGTGACGCAATCGAGAGCAATGCGAGCATCTGCTGCCAATCGATCGCGAGCGGAAGCAGTCCTTCCACCAGCAAACGCATGATGATCGCAAAAGCGGCAAGCTCCGGAGCGGCGCCGATCAACAGAGTGACGGAAGTCGGAGCGCCCTGGTAGACGTCGGGCACCCACATGTGGAAAGGGGCCGCACCGATCTTGAAGGCAAGCCCGGCGACGATGAAGACCAAGCCGAAGACCAGCACCTGATGGTTCACCTTCCGGCTCGCGATGGCCTTGAACACTTCGTTGATGTCGAGCGAACCGGTCGCGCCATACATCATCGACAGGCCGTAGAGCAAGAAGCCACTTGCCATCGCGCCAAGCACGAAATATTTCATGGCCGCTTCGCTTGCGATCGCGTTGTCGCGGCGCAAGGCCACCAGGGCGTAGCTCGATAGCGTCAACAGTTCGAGGCCGAGATAGAGCAACAGAAAATTGCTGCCGGAAATCATCACGAACATGCCCAGCAACGCGAACATGCTGATGGTGAACAACTCGCCGCCGCGGAGCATGCCGCGGTCGGCTGAATAAGGCCGGCCGTATACGAGTGTGACCATCAATGCCAAGGTCGAGAAACACTTGAGCCAGTTACCCATCGGATCACTGACAACCATGCCGGCAAAGCCATAGATCGTCTTGCCTTCGGCCGCGTTGAAGCCAGTGAGCACGGCGACCACTGCCAGCGTGAGCAGCGTCAAGATATAAGTCGCGGTACGCCGCGGGCTGGTGGTTGACAGATCCAGCAGCGCGATGACGCACGCCATGATCAGCAGCACCACCTCGGGGTAGATCGTCATCCAGCTGAGTTTGTCAATCATCTCGTTCTCTTGTTCAGCGTGGAATTAGGGCAGCTTTGAAATGGCCACGTGCCGGAGCAATTCGGTCACTGACGAGTCCATGACATCGGTGAAAGGCTTCGGATAGATACCCATCCACAGCACTGCGATAGCGAGCAGCGCCAGCATGAGAAATTCTCGCGCGCCAATATCGCTGAGTTCCTTGACGTGGTCGTTGCCAGGGACGCCCAGGTAAACGCGCTTGTACATCCAGAGCGTGTAGGCCGCGCCAAAGATCAGGGCCGTTGCCGCGCCCAGGCCGAGCCAGAAGTTCGCCTTGACGGCGCCGAGGATCACCATCCATTCGCCAACGAATCCAGCCGTACCCGGAAGCCCGCAGTTGGCCATCGCAAAAAGAAGTGCAAAGGCGGCGAACTTGGGCATCGTGTTCACCACGCCGCCGTAGTCGGCAATCTGGCGCGAATGAACGCGGTCATAGAGCACGCCGATGCAAAGGAACATCGCACCCGAAACAAACCCGTGCGAGATCATCTGCACGATGCCGCCGGCCACGCCGATCTCGTTGAAGATGAAGAAGCCCAATGTCACGAAACCCATATGAGCCACCGACGAGTACGCGACCAGCTTCTTCATGTCCTGCTGGACCAGCGCAACCAGGCCCACATAGATCACGGCAATCAAGGACAGCGCGATCATCAACCAGGCCCATTCGTGCGAAGCGTCCGGTGCGATGGGCATCGAAAAACGAAGGAAGCCGTAGGCACCCAGTTTCAGCATGATCGCAGCCAGCACCGCGGAGCCGCCGGTAGGCGCTTCGACGTGCACGTCAGGCAACCACGTATGGACTGGCCACATTGGAACCTTGACCGCGAACGCAGCAAAGAACGCAAAGAACAGGAATGTCTGGGCGCTCGCGCCGAGTGGCAGCTTGTGCCAGGTCAGGATGTCGAAGCTCCCGCCCGACGTGTTGTACAGATAGATCAACGCGACCAGCATCAACAGCGAGCCGAGCAGCGTGTAGATGAAGAACTTGAAAGCCGCATAGATCTTGTTCGGACCGCCCCAGATGCCGATGATCAGATACATCGGGATCAGCGTGGCTTCGAAGAAGACGTAGAACAGGATGCCGTCGAGCGCGGAAAAGGTGCCGATCATGAGACCGGACAGGATCAGGAACGCACCCATGTACTGGTTCACGCGTTCAGTGATCACTTCCCAGGCTGAAATCACCACGATGACCGTGATGAACGCCGTCAACAGCACGAGCCAGAACGAAATGCCGTCGAGGCCGACGTGATAGTTGACGTTGAAGCGCTCGATCCAACTTGCCTTCTCCACGAACTGCATCTCCGCAGTTCCGGTCTTGAAATTGGAATAGAGCGGCAGAGTGACAAGGAAACTCGCAACCGAACCGACCAGCGCAATCCAGCGCACGACAGTCGCCTGACTGTCCCGACCGAAAGCCAGCAACACTACGCCGAAGGCAATCGGCATCCAGATGGCAAGGCTCAACAGACCCATTTTTGTTTTTCTCCAGCGTGAGCCGGTTACCGTTTGAACCAGACGAAATACGACATGAGGACAAAGATGCCCAGCAGCATTCCGAATGCATAGTGATAGATGTAGCCCGACTGGATCCAGCGCACTGCGCCTGCGACGCGACCCACCAGCTTCCAGGAACCGTTCACGATGGCCCCATCGATGATCCCCTGGTCGCCGCCCTTCCAGAGGCCGACGCCCAATGCGCGCGTCCCGCGGGCGATGACGTTCTCGTTGAACCAGTCCATGTAGTACTTGTTCTCGAGCAACCGGTAAATGGGTCCGAACGAACGTTTGATCGCAGCAGGCACGGCCGGATTGATCAGGTACATGTACCAGGTCAGCACCACGGCTGAGAGCGCGAGCCAGAACGGCAAGGCGGTGAACCCGTGCAGGCCCATCTCCATGGGGCCATGGAACGCCTCGGCCAGTTCCTTCATGGCCTGGTGCTTGCCTTCGTCAATGAAGATCGCGCCCTTGAAGAAGTCGCCGAAAAGCATCGGCTGAATCGTCATGAATCCAATCACGACGGAAGGGATCGCCAGCAGCACCAGCGGAACCCAGACGACCCATGGCGACTCGTGTGGCTCGTGGTGATCGTCATGGTGACCATGTCCATCGTCGTGATGCGCGTCAGGGTTCTGGTCGAAACGTTCCTTGCCGTGGAAGACGAGGAAGTACATGCGGAATGAATAGAACGCCGTGATGAACACGCCGGCCAGCACCGAGAAGTACGCGAAGCCCGAGCCCCAGAGATGGCTTTCGTGGACCGCTTCGATGATCGTGTCCTTCGAATAGAAGCCCGCAAAGAACGGCGTTCCGATCAAAGCGAGAGAACCCACCAGTGAGGTAATCCAGGTGATGGGCATGTACTTGCGCACACCACCCATCCAGCGGATGTCCTGGTTATGGTGCATGCCGATGATCACGGAGCCCGCGCCGAGGAACAACAGCGCCTTGAAGAACGCGTGCGTCATCAGGTGGAACACGGCCGCAGAATAGGCGGACGCACCGAGCGCGACGGTCATGTAGCCGAGCTGCGACAGCGTCGAATAAGCCACGACCCGTTTGATGTCGTTCTGGATGACGCCGAGGAAGCCCATGAAAAGCGCGGTGATTCCCCCGATCACGAGCACGAAGCTCAGGGCCGTGTCGCTCAGCTCGAACAGGGGCGACATCCGCGCCACCATGAAGATACCGGCCGTCACCATGGTTGCGGCGTGGATCAGCGCCGAGATGGGTGTCGGACCTTCCATCGAATCGGGCAACCAGACGTGCAACGGAAACTGCGCGCTCTTGCCCATGGCACCAATGAACAGGCAGATGCAGATCACCGTGATCAGCATCCACTCGGTGCCGGGGAAGGTAATCTTGGCCAGCTGGTCCGCTTGCGCAAACGCGTCTCCGTAGTTCAAGGAGCCGGTATACGCAGCGATAAGGCCGATCCCGAGAATAAAGCCGAAGTCGCCGACCCGATTGACGAGGAAGGCCTTCATGTTCGCGAAGATCGCCGTCGGTCTGTTGAACCAGAAGCCGATCAGCAGGTAGGACACCAAGCCCACGGCCTCCCAGCCGAAGAACAGCTGCAGCATGTTGTTGCTCATCACGAGCATCAGCATCGAAAACGTGAAAAGCGAGATGTAGGAGAAGAAACGGTTGTAGCCGTCGTCATCCTGCATGTAGCCGATCGTGTAGACGTGCACCATCAGCGACACGAACGTCACGACGCACATCATCATGGCGGTGAGGCCGTCCACGAGGAAGCCAATCTCCATCTTCAGGCCGCCGACCGTCATCCATTCATAGATCGTCGCGTTGAAATGCGCGCCGTCGGACACCACGCTGTTGAGCGTCATGGCCGAAATGATGAAGGAGACCAGCACGCCGAGAATCGTCAAGGAGTGCGTGACGCGGCGACCGATGTGATTGCCACCGAATTGGGTACCGAACAGGCCGGCCACGAGGGCGCCCACCAGAGGCGCCAGCGGAACGACAAGGAGAGTGGATGCAGAAAGTGTTGCGCTCATGAGAAGACCCTTAACCCTTGAGCGCGTTGAGCTCGTCGACGTTGATGTTCGACTTGTTGCGGAACAACAAAACCAGCAGCGCCAGCCCGATTGCCGATTCCGCCGCGGCAACCGTCAGGATGAAGAACACGAAGATCTGACCGTGCATGTCGCCGAGGAAATACGAGAAGGCGACGAAGTTCATGTTGACGGCAAGCAGCATGAGCTCGATGCACATCAAGAGAACGATCAGGTTCTTCCGATTCAGGAAGATGCCGATCACGGAAAGCGCAAATAGCATTGCGCCCAGCGAGAGGAAATGTCCGAGCGTGAGGGTCATGCCTTGGTCTCCGCTGCGGCCGCAGGTTCTTCGGCAACAGGTTGCGCCGCGCGAGTGACCGGCATCTGGACGATGCGAACCCGATCACGTGCCTTCACTCGGACCTGGTCGGCGGGGTTCACATACTTGCTGTCCTTGCGGGCTCGCAGCGTGAGCGCGATGGCCGCAACGATGGCGACAAGCAGGATCACGGCAGCGATCTCCAGCGGATAGAGGTAGCTGCTATACAGAAGTTTGCCAAGCTCGAGCGTGTTGGAAGTGTCGGGCCCCGTGGCCATCGGGCTTTTTGGGGCACTCAGGCGGAAACCGCCCATAAGCACCGCCGCCATCTCCAGCGCAATGAGCGCCCCCGCGCCCGCAGCAAGCGGGAAATGCTTCCAGAATCCCTCGCGAAGACCGTCGACGTTGATGTCCAGCATCATGACCACGAACAGGAACAGCACCATCACCGCCCCCACATAGACAAGCACGAGCGTGATCGCAAGGAACTCGGCTCGCAGCAGGAGCCAGATCGCCGATGCCTGGAAAAAGGCCAGCACCAGGTACAGCGCGGCATACACGGGATTGCGTGCGGTGATGACGCGGAACGATGCAAACAGCAGCACCGCGGCAAATAGATAGAACAGACCGGTCTTGACGTCCATGGATCGAATTCGTTGCGAGGTTCGGGCCAGACCGCTTAGCGGTATTTGGCGTCGGCTGCCTTGTTGGCAGCAATTTCTTTTTCGTAGCGGTCGCCCACAGCCAACAACATGTCCTTGGTGAAGTACAGGTCGCCGCGCTTTTCGCCGTGGTATTCGAGGATGTGGGTCTCGACGATCGAGTCGACAGGGCAGCTTTCTTCGCAGAAGCCACAGAAGATGCACTTCGTCAGGTCGATGTCGTAACGCGTCGTGCGGCGGGAGCCATCGTCGCGTACGTCGGATTCGATGGTGATCGCCAATGCGGGGCAAACCGCTTCGCAAAGCTTGCAGGCAATGCAGCGTTCTTCGCCGTTTTCATAGCGACGAAGCGCATGCAGCCCACGGAAACGCGGAGACAGGGGCGTCTTTTCTTCCGGGAACTGCACCGTGATCTTGCGGCTGAAAGCGTACTTGCCAGTGATCGCAAGGCCCTTGAACAACTCGAACAGCATGAAGCTGCGCAAGAAGTCCTTGAGCGAGAACGGCTGGGCCGCATTCGATGATGAGCGCGCAAGCGCGCTGGTATTTTGCGCAGACATGGCGATTACTTCCAGATGTTGAATGGGGTCTGCATCCACGCGCCGACCACCACCAGCCACACCAGAGTGACGGGAATGAAAATCTTCCAACCGAGCCGCATGATCTGGTCATAGCGGAAGCGCGGGAACGTCGAACGAACCCAAAGGAACATGGTGACCACGCAGAAGGTCTTGATGCCGAGCCAGATCCAGCCTGGAATAAACGACAGGAAGTCGAACGGGGGCAGCCAGCCGCCCAGGAACAGGACCGCGCACAGGATCGAGACGAGCCACATGTTGGCGTATTCGGCCAGGAAGAACATGGCAAAGCTCATGCCCGAGTACTCGATCATGTGGCCGGCAACGATTTCGGATTCGCCTTCAACGACGTCGAAAGGGTGGCGATTGGTCTCTGCCAGACCCGAAATGAAGTACACAACAAAAATCGGGAGCAAGGACAGCCAGTTCCACGACAAGAACCCGATGCCCATGGAAGCAAAATGCCCCCTGCCCTGCCCCGTCACGATGTCGGTCATGTTGAGGCTCGCAGACACCATGAGCACGACCACGAAGCAGAAGCCCATCGCGATTTCGTAGCTAACCATTTGCGCCGACGCGCGGAGCGCACCCAAAAAGGCGTACTTCGAATTCGAGGCCCAACCCGCAATGATCACGCCGTAGACTTCCAGCGAGGTGATCGCCATGACGAACAGAAGTCCGGCATTGATGTTGGCAAGAGCAACCTCAGGGCCGAAGGGAATGACCGCCCAGGCCGCCAGCGCCGGCATGATCGTCATGATCGGGCCGAGCAGGAACAGGCCCTTGTTTGCCACCGTCGGGAGAATGATTTCCTTCGTGAGCAGCTTGAGCGCATCGGCAATCGGCTGCAGCAGGCCCAGCGGACCCGTACGGTTCGGGCCGATGCGGATTTGCGTAAAGCCGATGGCCTTTCGCTCCCACAGCGTCAGATAGGCAACCGCCCCCATGAGCGGCACCACGACGACGATGATCTTGATCAGAGTCCAGACCACGGGCCAGGCAAGGCCCGTCCACCATCCTGCGGACACGAGCCCAAGGCCAAAACCGTGAAGCGTGTCGATCATGCGAGCGCCTCCTCAGCGGTCGACGCTTTCGCAAGGCGCGCATCGGCGGTGAGTTGCAGCGATGGCGCGCGGCGAACAATGGAGTCGAGCTGGTAGATGCTTGCAACGACAGGGGCTGCCTCAGCCGCTTCGCCCGGCGTCGTCGTTGGCGCGGAGGTCGCGTTGCTCAGCTTGTCCGCGGGCACCTGGCCCGACAAACCGATGTCGGCCATCACCTCGTTTGTGGATTCGAATGCGAAACCCGGAAGGCCCAGAAGGTTGGCCAGCACGCGCAACACCTTCCAGGCCGGCCGTGCTTCGCCCAATGGCTTCACGACTGCGTGGAAGCTCTGAATCCGGCCCTCGGCATTCACGAAAGTACCAGGCGTTTCTGTAAACGGCGCGATCGGCAGAAGGACGTCGCTGAATTCGAGGTTGGCCTTGAAGGGGCTCAGCGTCACAACCATTTGTGCGCGCGCAAGCCCCTCGTCGGCTGCAGCACCTGCGGCCGAGTCGAATACCGGCTCGGTGTTCAGCAACAACGCAGCCTTGAGTCCACCGGCCAGCATCTGGCCTGCATTCAGGCCTCCCGCCTTGGGCATGGCGCCAATCAGTTGCGCGCCCACTGTGTTGGCTGCCTCCGTCAGGAAACCGACGCTTGCGCCAGTCTGAGAGCCGATCCAGTTCGCCAACGCGAGCAACGTGCTTGCCTGCGCGTGGTGTGCCACTGCATTGCCAAGAAGAACGGCCTTGCGCTCGCCACTGAGCAACGAGGCGGCAATGGACTTGGCGGCATCGCTGGCGGCGCCGCTCGTACCGGCCGGCGCGGCTGCGCCCGTGCTTTCGGCGATCGCGGCAGCAATTCCTGTCAGCGCGTCTACCCAACCGCTGGCGGCAACGCGAATGACGTTGGCGACGGGCATGGCCCACGCGTCGGCGTCTGCGAACAGGTCCGACGACGTGACCGCACTCAGTGCACCGCCTTTGCGCACGGCCTGTCGAATGCGCTGTGCAAACAGAGGGTGGTCCTTGCGCAGGTTGGAGCCGACCACCAGTACGCCTTGCAGCAGCGACAACGAGGCGATCGAGGTTCCGAGCCAGCGTACGCCTTCAAATGCCGTGAAGTCGGCATTGCGCAGGCGATAGTCGATGTTATCGCTGCCCAGCCCCTGCGTCAGCAACTTGGCCAGGTGCAACTCTTCGAGTGTGCTGTGCGGGCTGACCAGGGTTCCGATGCTCTGCGCACCATGATCGGCCTTGATCTGCTTCAACCCATTGGCCACGTATTCCAGCGCAGTCTGCCAGTCAACCTGTTGCCATTGGCCGCCTTGCTTGAGCATGGGCTGCGTGAGCCGCTCGGAGCCGTTCAGCGCTTCATACGAGAACCGATCGCGGTCGGCGATCCAGCATTCGTTCACGTCCTCGTTTTCGAGCGGGACAACGCGCATCACCCGGTTGTTCTTGACCTGAACGATCAGGTTGGCGCCGGTGGAATCGTGCGGGCTCACGGATTTGCGGCGCGAGAGCTCCCATGTACGTGCGCTGTACCGGAAGGGCTTGCTCGTGAGCGCGCCAACCGGGCAGATGTCGATCATGTTGCCCGAGAGTTCAGAATCCACCGAGTCACCAAGGAAGGTCTCGATCTCCGCGTGTTCGCCGCGGTTCGACATGCCGAGTTCCATCACGCCGGCGACTTCCTGGCCGAAGCGGACGCAGCGCGTGCAATGGATGCAGCGGGTCATCTCTTCCATGCTGATGAGCGGACCAACATCCTTGTGGAACACGACGCGCTTTTCTTCCTCGTAGCGCGAGGAAGAACCACCATAGCCCACCGCCAGATCCTGGAGCTGACACTCGCCGCCCTGGTCGCAGATCGGGCAATCCAGCGGGTGGTTGATGAGGAGGAACTCCATCACCGACTGCTGAGCCTTGATGGCCTTGTCGCTCTTTGTGCGGACGATCATCCCCTGCGTCACGGGCGTGGCGCAGGCCGGCATCGGCTTCGGCGCCTTTTCGACGTCGACTAGGCACATCCGGCAGTTGGCCGCAATGCTGAGCTTCTTGTGATAGCAGAAGTGCGGGATGTATGTGCCCGCCTTGTCGGCCGCATGCATCACCATGCTGCCTTCGGTCACTTCGACCTTCTTGCCGTCCAGTTCGATTTCAACCATATATGTTGCGTTCTTCTTGCGCTCAGGCCTTGACAGGCGCCTTCGGGACATACCCCGGGATCAGGGCCTCGAACTCATGGCGAAAGTGCTTGATCATGGCCCGCACGGGCATTGCGGCGGCATCGCCCAGCGCGCAAATTGTGCGGCCCTGGATGTTGTCGGCGACAGAATTCAGCAGGTCCATGTCCGAAGCCTTGCCGTGGCCGTTGTGAATCCGGTCGACCACGCGCCAGAGCCAGCCAGTGCCCTCGCGACACGGCGTGCACTGCCCACAGGACTCATGCATATAGAAGTAAGACAGGCGCTTGAGGGATTCCACCATCGAACGGCTGTCGTCCATCACGATGACCGCACCGGAGCCCAGCATCGACCCTGCCTTCGCGATGGAGTCGTAGTCCATCGTGCACTCCATCATGATCGAAGCAGGCAGCACCGGTGCCGACGAACCGCCAGGAATCACCGCCTTGAGCTGACGCCCCTTGCGCACACCGCCGGCCAATTCGAGCAACTTTGCGAACGGCGTACCCATCGGCACTTCGTAGTTACCGGGCAGTTCGACGTCGCCGCTGACTGAATAGATCTTGGTGCCACCATTGTTGGGCTTGCCGCATTCCAGATACGCGGGGCCGCCGTTGTTGATGATCCAGGGCACCGCCGCGAAGGTTTCGGTGTTGTTGATCGTCGTCGGCTTGCCATAGAGTCCGAAGCTCGCCGGGAACGGCGGCTTGAAGCGCGGCTGCCCCTTCTTGCCTTCGAGTGACTCGAGGAGCGCGGTTTCCTCACCACAGATATAGGCGCCAAAACCGTGAGCGGCATGGAGCTGGAAGTTGTAGCTGCTGCCCATGATGCCATCGCCGAGATAGCCGGCGGCACGCGCTTCTTCGAGGGCCTCCTCGAACCGTTCATAGGTCTGGAAGATCTCGCCGTGGATGTAGTTGTAACCCACGCTGATGCCCATGGCGTAGGCGGCAATGGCCATGCCTTCGATGACGATGTGCGGGTTGTACTGAAGGATGTCGCGGTCCTTGCACGTACCTGGCTCACCCTCATCGGAATTGCAGACCAAATATTTCTGCCCCGGGAACTGCCGGGGCATGAAGCTCCACTTGAGTCCCGTCGGAAAACCGGCACCACCGCGGCCGCGCAAACCTGACGCCTTCACCTCGGCAATCACCTGATCGGGCGTCATGCCTTCGCTCAGGATTTTGCGCAGCGCCTTGTAGCCGCCTCGCGCCTCGTAGTCCGCCAGCCGCCAGTTGGTGCCGTTCAGGCCCGCGTAGATCTGCGGCTCGATGTGACGATCATGAAAGCAGGTCTGAACGCCTGTCGCCTGAAACTGCGACAGCACTTGTTCGGGCGACATCATTGCGTTCCCTTTGTGGTGGAGCTGCGCAGGCCGTCGATCAGTTGATCCAGCTTTTCGTTGCTCATGAAGCTGCACATGGTGCGATCGTTGACGAGCATGACCGGCGAATCTGCGCATGCCCCCAGGCATTCGCTTTGCTGCAGGGTGAACATGCCATCGGCGGTTGTCTCGCCCATCTGGATGCCGAGCTTCTTCTCGAGATGCGCAAGCGCGACGGCGCCGTCACGCAACTGGCACGGGAGATTGGTGCAGACGTTGAGCTTGAACTTGCCCACCGGCCGGTGGTTGTACATGTTGTAGAACGTCGTCACTTCGTGCACGGCGATGGGCGCCATGCCGAGATAGGCAGCGATCTCACGTTCGCGCGCTTCGCTGATGTAGCCCTCATCCTCTTGCACGATCGCAAGACAGGCCATCACGGCAGACTGCTTGCCTGCGGGCGGGTATTTGGCAACCTCGCGCGCAAAGCGATCCAGCGTCGCGGCGGACAGCGGGGCCTGGTGAATCTGAGTGGTGTCGGAAGTCATGAATGCACTCACCTGTCGATTTCGCCGAACACGATGTCCATCGTGCCTATCACGGCGACCGCGTCGGCAATCATGTGTCCACGAGACATTTCGTCCAGAGCCGCGAGGTGGGGGAAGCCCGGCGCACGGATCTTGAGGCGATACGGCTTGTTCGCGCCGTCACTGACGAGATAGATCCCGAACTCGCCCTTCGGGTGCTCGACGGCGGCATACGCCTCACCTTCGGGAACGTGGAAGCCTTCGGTGAAGAGTTTGAAATGGTGGATCAACTCCTCCATGTTCGCCTTCATCGATTCGCGCGCTGGCGCGGCAACCTTGTGGTTGTCGGTGATCACCGGGCCCGGGTTCGCACGCAGCCATGCCGAGCATTGCTGAATGATGCGGTTGGCTTGGCGCATCTCTTCGACCCGCACAAGATAGCGGTCGTAGCAGTCACCGGTCTTGCCGACCGGCACGTCGAATTCCATTCGGTCATAGACGTCGTAGGGCTGCTTTTTGCGCAGGTCCCATTCGATGCCGGAGCCGCGCAGCATCGGGCCCGTAAAGCCGAGGTTCAGAGCCCGCTCAGGCGACACCACGCCGATACCCACGGTGCGCTGCTTCCAGATCCGGTTGTCGGTGAGCAGCGTCTCGTACTCGTCGACCATCTTCGGAAAACGCTTGCAGAAGTCGTCAACGAAGTCCAGCATCGAACCGCGGCGGTTTTCGTTGAGCCGCTCGATGGCCTTCGCGTTTTTGATCTTGCTCGCCTTGTACTGCGGCATCGAGTCTGGCAAATCGCGATAGACGCCGCCTGGACGAAAGTAAGCCGCATGCATGCGTGCACCCGACACAGCTTCGTACAAATCGAACAAATCTTCCCGCTCGCGAAAGCAGTAGATGAGCATGTTCATCGCGCCGCAGTCGAGCCCGTGCGCGCCCAACCACAGCAAGTGATTCAGCAGGCGCGTGATCTCGGCGAACATGACGCGGATGTATTGCGCGCGGATGGGCACCTCGAGGCCCATCAGGCGCTCGATGGCAAGGCAGTACGCATGCTCGTTGCTCATCATCGACACGTAGTCGAGACGATCCATATAGGGCAACGACTGGATGAACGTGCGCGACTCCGCGAGCTTTTCGGTGGCGCGATGAAGAAGCCCGATATGCGGATCTGCGCGCTGAATGACTTCGCCATCCAACTCCAGCACGAGTCGCAATACCCCGTGCGCTGCGGGGTGCTGGGGCCCGAAGTTGAGCGTGTAGTTCTTGATTTCGGCCATCAGTGCAATCCGCCGTAGTTGTCTTCGCGAATAACCCTGGGCGTGATTTCGCGCGGCTCGATCGAAACCGGCTGATAGATCACGCGCTTCTGCTCGGGGTCGTAGCGCATCTCGACGTGACCGGAGACAGGGAAATCCTTGCGGAAAGGATGCCCGATGAAACCGTAGTCAGTCAGAAGTCGACGCAGGTCGTCGTGACCTTCAAAGACGATTCCGTAAAGATCAAAGGCTTCGCGCTCGAACCAACCCGCAGCATTCCAGACGCTCGTCAGGGAATCGACCACAGGCAAGTCTTCATTCGGCACGAACACTTTGAGGCGGACGCGTTGATTGAGACTGACCGAAAGCAAATGGGATACCACGCAGAAACGCTCGCCCTGCCATTCGCCATCGCGATAGCCGGAATAGTCCATGCCGCAAAGATCCATGAGTTGCTCGAACCGACAGCCGGGTGCATCGCGAAGCAGAGTCGCAACAGCCAGGTAATCAGCAGCATCCACAACGGCCGTCACCTCGCCAAGCGCGAGCGTGACGCTCTTTGCTTTGGAGCCAAGGGTTTCGGAAATCTGGGTGCGAAGCGCTTCGGGAGAGATGGCGAAATCAGTCATCGTCTTTCGCTTCAGGCGCGCGCAATGGTGTTGGTACGACGAATCTTTTGCTGGAGTTGAATCACCCCGTACAAGAGAGCCTCGGCAGTCGGCGGGCAACCAGGAACATAGACATCTACCGGCACGATGCGGTCACATCCACGCACAACCGAATAGCTGTAGTGGTAGTAGCCGCCGCCATTGGCGCACGAACCCATCGAGAGAACCCAACGCGGCTCCGGCATCTGGTCGTAGACCTTCCGCAACGCAGGCGCCATCTTGTTGCACAGCGTACCAGCCACGATCATCAGGTCGGACTGGCGCGGGCTGGGGCGAAACAACATGCCAAAGCGGTCGATGTCATAGCGGGCAGCTCCCGCATGCATCATCTCAACAGCACAGCAGGCCAGACCAAAGGTCATGGGCCATAGAGATCCAGTCTTGGCCCAGTTCACCACGGAATCGTATGTCGTGGTGACGAAGCCTTCCTTCATGACGCCTTCAATGGCCATTTTCGGGATTCCTTGTCATTCCCAGTCGAGCGCACCCTTTTTCCACTCGTAGGCGAATCCCACGACGAGGATGGAGAGAAATATCATCATCGCCCAGAAGCCGACCGCACCAATTTCCTTGAGCGCAATAGCCCATGGAAAGAGAAATGCAATTTCGAGATCAAAAAGGATGAAGAGAATGGCGACGAGGTAGTACCGTACGTCGAACTTCATCCGGGCGTCTTCGAAAGCTTCAAAGCCGCATTCGTAGGGGGAATTTTTTTGAGCATCAGGCCGGTTCGGGCCGAGGATGTAGCCCAGAACCTGAGGTGCGACGCCGACACCGACACCGACCAGAATGAACAACAGGACGGGGAGGTAGGAATCGAGGTTCATCAGGGCTCTATCACCGCTTGCCACTGGCAAGGAGCAGGATCCTTGCCAGTGAGATTTGGTGCGGTCGGCGAGACTCGAACTCGCACAGCTTTCGCCACTACCCCCTCAAGATAGCGTGTCTACCAATTTCACCACGACCGCGGTTTTGTCTGTCCGAATGGCATGAGGAACCCAAAGGCTTTGGCTTTCCGGAACAGCTTTAGAGTTTACCCTGAAAAAGTACCGTTTTCAGCCAACGGCACAGAGATCACAACAGCTTTATTTGCTCGGGATCTGAGCGGCGCCTGAAGCAGGTGCAGCTGGCGCCGTTGGCGGGGCGCCGGTCGCTGGTGCAGCAGGCGCGCTGCCCGACGGGATCTCCGCAGGCGACGCGGGAGCAGCCGGAGCCGGTGCTGGCGCGGGTGCGACCGCAGCGCGCTCGAGCAGGCTGCCGCCGCCCGCCGGGCGCGCATGACCGAAATACGCGAGCAGCAACGTGCATGCAAAGAATACGACCGCCAGCACCGCGGTCGTCCGAGACAGGAAGTTCGCGCTGCCGCTCGCACCGAACAAGCTGCCAGCGCTTCCGCTGCCAAACGCGGCGCCCATGTCCGCGCCCTTGCCGTGCTGGACCAGGATCAGGCCAATCATCGCCAAGGCCGTAAGCATCTGCACGCCTACCAAGATATTAAGGACCACATTCATTCGTTTTAACTCCTAATTGTTTGGGCGCACGTCGATCACGCGGCGGCGATGATCTGCAGAAAATCGGGGGCTTTGAGCGACGCGCCGCCGATCAAGCCGCCGTCGATGTCGGGCTGCGCGAGCAACTCGGCTGCGTTGCCCGCGTTCATGCTTCCTCCGTAGAGGATCCGGATATCGCTCGCGTGTTCGCTCGCCGCATGGTGGAGTTGCGCGCGCAGCAGCGCATGCACTGCCTGCGCCTGCTCCGGCGTGGCTGTCTTGCCTGTGCCAATGGCCCAGACGGGCTCGTAAGCCACCACGATTTCGCTGATGCAATGGCCATTCACATGAATCACCGCGGCCAATTGACGCTTGACGACTTCTTCGGTCTCTCCTGCTTCGCGCTGTGCAAGCGTTTCACCGACGCAGACGACGGGAGTGACTCCATTCGCCAGCGCGATGGCCGTTTTTGCAGCAACCAACTCATCCGTCTCGCTGTGATATTGACGACGTTCCGAGTGTCCAACGATGACGTAGCGGACGCCGAATTCCTTCAACATCGCAACCGACTGCTCGCCGGTGAAGGCTCCCTGCGGTTGCGCCGACACATCCTGCGCACCCAACGCCAAGGGCGAACCGGTAACGAGCGACTGAACCTGTGCCAGATACGGCGCTGGCACACATACTGCAACATCGCATGCAGGTGCATGGAGACCCTGCACCAATGCCTTCACGAGCGCCTCGTTGGCCGCAAGGCTGCCGTTCATCTTCCAGTTGCCCGCGATCAGCTTTCTCTTTTTCATTTCTCTCTTGCTCACCAGGTCAGCACGATCTTGCCGATGTGCTGGTTGGATTCCATCAGAGTGTGCGCCTGTGCGGCACCGCTTGGCTCGCCATCGGCGGCGAAGCTACTGTGGATCACCGGCTTGACCGCGCCATCCTCAAGCAGAGGCCACACCTTCTCTCGCAGCGCTTTGGCAATCGCTCCCTTGAATGCGATTGGCCGGGGACGAAGAGTCGATCCAGTGATGGTGAGGCGCTTGCGCAAAACCAGGCCGGCGTTGAACTCGCTATTTACACCCCCCTGCACCGCAATGATGACCAAGCGACCGTCTTCGGCCAGGCATTCGATTTCTCGCGTCACATAGTTGCCGGCAACCATATCGAGAACCACGTCGACGCCCTTGCCGCCCGTGAGACGCTTAGCCTCTTCAACGAAGTCTGCAGTCTTGTAGTTGATCGCGTGATCAGCGCCGAGCTTTCTGCAAGCATCGCACTTCTCATCGCTGCCTGCCGTCACGATCACCGTGGCGCCCAGCGCCTTGCCAAGTTGAATCGCCGTGACGCCAATGCCGCTCGAGCCGCCTTGAATCAGCAAGGTTTCGCCCTTCTGCAGACGGCCGCGCTCGAACACATTGCTCCAGACGGTGAAGAATGTCTCCGGCAGGGTGGCGGCTTCGATGTCGGTCCAGCCCCGGGGAACGGGCAGGCATTGCGCCACGGGAGCGACGCACAGCTCGGCATAGCCACCGCCAGCGATCAGCGCGCAAACGTGATCGCCGACCTTCAAGCCTGCGTCTGCGAGAGCGCTTGGGTCGCCGGCCACGATTTCGCCGGCGACTTCAAGCCCGGGCAGATCCGATGCACCTGGAGGCACCGGATAGTGGCCCATTCGCTGCAGCACGTCCGGACGATTCACGCCGCTTGCGGCCACGCGAATGAGTAGTTCGCCCTCGCCCGCTACGGGCGCCGGACGCTCCACCATGCGAAGCACCTCTGGGGTTCCGAACGATGTGATCTCAATGGCTTTCATGGTCTTTCCGACGAGTGCGAGCCAACGTCCGGCTGCGCATGATCAGGAAGCACGACAGCGGCTCGTGCCGCCATCGCACCTCATCAGGCTTGGTTGTCGCCGCGATTCGCCTCTTGCACGGGGGCCTGTTCGGCCACTGGCTCAGCCTGTTCGCCAGCACGCTCGTTGTTCTCGAAGCGCGGCGCGCGATCTGCACGTGGCGGACGATCGCCACGATCCGAACGCTCGCGGCGGTCACCGCGGTCGCCGCGATCACCACGGTCTTCACGCGGGGGACGCTCGCTGAACTCCATGCCGGCCGGACGCTCGGCCAGCGCCTTCATTGACAGCTTGACCCGGCCCTTTTCGTCGGTCTCGAGAACCTTGACCTTCACGATCTGGCCTTCGCTCAAATAGTCGGTCACCTTCTCCACGCGCTCGTGCGCGATCTGGCTGATGTGCAGCAGGCCGTCCTTGCCGGGCAGGAGGTTGATCAACGCGCCGAAGTCCAGGATCTTCGTGACCGGTCCTTCGTAGACCTTGCCGATTTCGACCTCGGCAGTGATCTGCTCGATGCGCTTCTTGGCCTCTTCGGCCTTCGCCGGATCCGTCGACGCGATGGTGATCGTGCCGTCTTCGTCGATATTGATTTGGGTGCCGGTCTCTTCGGTCAGCGCGCGGATCACGGAGCCGCCCTTGCCGATCACGTCGCGGATCTTTTCGGGATTAATCTTCATCGTGAAGAGGCGCGGCGCAAAGCTGGACACCTCCGCCTTGGCCTCGCCCATCGCTTCCTGCATCTTGCCGAGGATGTGCATGCGGGCTTCCTTGGCTTGCGCCAAAGCGACCTGCATGATTTCCTTGGTGATGCCCTGGATCTTGATGTCCATCTGAAGTGCGGTGATGCCGTTGGTCGTGCCGGCAACCTTGAAGTCCATGTCACCCAGGTGATCTTCATCGCCCAGGATATCGGTCAGCACGGCAAATCGGTTGTCTTCCTTGATCAGGCCCATGGCAATGCCGGCCACGTGCGCCTTCATGGGCACGCCTGCATCCATCATCGAGAGGCAGCCGCCGCAGACTGAAGCCATCGATGAAGAACCGTTGGACTCGGTAATCTCCGAAACGACCCGAACCGTGTAGGGGAACTCTTCCTTGCTGGGGAGGCACGCAACCAGTGCGCGCTTCGCAAGTCGGCCATGGCCGATTTCGCGGCGCTTTGTCGAGCCCATGCGACCAACTTCGCCAGTTGCGAAGGGAGGCATGTTGTAGTGGAACAGGAAGCGGTCTTCGTATTCGCCAGCCAGGGCGTCGATGCGCTGCGCGTCACGCTCGGTTCCAAGAGTGGTCACGACCAGCGCCTGGGTCTCGCCACGGGTGAACAGCGCAGAACCGTGCGTGCGCGGCAGCACGCTGTTGCGGATCTCGATCGGGCGCACGGTTCGCGTATCGCGACCGTCGATGCGGGGTTCGCCAGCGAGGATCTGGCCGCGCACGATCTTCGATTCGATGCTGAACAGCAGGTCGTTGACCTTGCCGGCATCGAAAGGCTCACCGCTTTGCTTGAGTGCGTCCATGACACTGGCGTTGGCCTCGCGCAGTGCTTGCGTGCGGGCTTGCTTGCTGCGGATCTGGTAGACGGCGCGGAGTTTTTCTTCAGCCAGGCCCTTGACCTTGGCGACGAAGCCTTCGTCTTCAGCAGGCGGCTGCCAGTCCCACACGGGCTTACCGGCGTCGCGCACGAGCTCATGGATCGCGTTGATCGCGATGTTGGCTTGTTCGTGGCCGAACACCACACCGCCGAGCATCACTTCTTCGCTCAGTTGCAGGGCTTCGGATTCGACCATGAGCACGGCCGCTTCAGTTCCGGCGACGACCAGATCCATCTGCGAATCCTTGCGCGCGGTCTGGCCGGGGTTGAGCACGTACTGGCCATTGATATAGCCCACACGTGCGGCGCCGATGGGGCCGCTGAAAGGGATACCGGAGACCGACAGAGCGGCGCTCACAGCGACCATGGCAGCGATGTCGGCGTCGACTTCGGGGTTGAGCGAGAGCGTGTGGATCACCACGTGCACTTCGTTCAGGAACCCTTCGGGAAACAGCGGACGAATGGGGCGATCGATCAGGCGCGAAGTGAGCGTTTCGTGCTCGCTGGGCTTGGCTTCCCGCTTGAAGAAGCTGCCGGGGATCTTGCCGGCTGCGTAGGTTTTCTCGATGTAATCGACGGTCAGGGGGAAGAAGTCCTGGCCAGGCTTGGCCGATTTCGATGCAACCACAGTTGCGAGAACGACGGTGCCTTCGATGTCTACAGTGACGGCGCCGGTAGCCTGGCGAGCGATCTCGCCAGTTTCCATGACGACGGTCTTGCCGCCCCACTGGAAGGACTTGGTGACTTTGTTGAAGAGGCTCATGTTTAGCTCCTGTTTTTATCGGCGGATCGACGGGTGATGGTCACGGGTCGCCGCAGGGACGGAGCGCTTTTCAGAACACGATGCCATTCCAGAGAAGCTCGGCGGAACTTCGTTGGAATGACACAGCTTCGCTCTGTTCGGCACTCCAGAAACGATTCGCGAAGTAAAAAACGCCTGAGCTAGCGGACTAACCCAGGCGTTCTTTCATGCGATTCGGTTTTACTTGCGCAGACCCAGCTTGGCGATCAGCGCGGTGTAACGTTCGGCGTCCTTGGACTTCAGGTAGTCCAACAGCTTGCGACGGCGGCTCACCATGCGCAGAAGGCCGCGACGACCATGGTGGTCCTTGGCGTGCGTCTTGAAGTGTGGGGTGAGTTCGTTGATACGGGCGGTCAGCAGTGCGACCTGCACTTCCGGGCTACCGGTGTCGTTGGCGGCGCGGGCATTGTCCTTGACAACTTCGGCCTTGATGGAGGCTGCGATCATTTGATTTTCCTGTTCCGGGATGTTTGACTTGCGGTACGCGCTGGAACTGCCCATACCGTGCGCCTTGCGGTATGCAAAGCGGGGGGATTATAGCTCGCCCCCAGGCTCGCGCACTTCGTGTCGCTCTCCACCCCCTACCCGGGGGCAATACCAGCGGCCCGGCCAAGCCGGTTCCGCGTTATTTCACGACTTTCGTTGGTTAGCCAGCCAACTTTTCAGGCGGTCTACGCCCTCGACCAGGCGGTGCTTGTCCTTGGAGGCGAAGCACCAGCGGAGCCAGCCTTGGGCTTCGGGGGCGAAGGCGTTGCCGGGGGCAAGGCCAAGGCCGGCCTCGGCGACAAGGCGCTTGGCGACTGCCAGGGAGTCGTCGAAGCCTTCCAGCTTGAAGAACGCGTACATGCCGCCGCGCGCGGGGGCGACCTCGACGCCCGGCAATGCGGCCAGCAATGGCACCAGGGTGTCTCGGCAGGATTTCAGGTGCGCGACAACTCGTGGAGTGATTTCGTCGGTGTGGGCCAACGCCGCGATCGCTGCACGCTGCGTGAAGACGCTGGCGCACGAGGTGTTGAATTCGATTAACTTGCCCATCCCCTCCATGAGCACGGGCGGCAAGACCAACCAGCCGAGCCTCCAGCCGGTCATCAGGAAGCTCTTGGAGAAGCTGTGGGCGACGATCAGGCGGTCGTCGGGCGCGGCGACGTCGAGAAAGCTGGGCGCGCACCGATTTGGGGCCTCTTCGTAGTAGAGGCGCTCGTAGACCTCATCCGAGAGGATCCACGTCCCCGTCGAGCGGCAATGCTTGAGGATTGCCTCCTGTTCCGGGCGGCTGAGAGTCCATCCGGTCGGATTGTTCGGCGCGTTGACGATGAGAAGCTTGGTGGCCGGCGTGATCGCGGCGCGTAGCGCGTCCAAGTCGAGGGTCCATTGCCCTCCCTTGGGCACCAACGAAACGCATCGGACGCGCGCCCCGAGGATCGCGGGCTGCGCTGTGAGATTCGGCCAGACGGGGGTGATGGCCACCACCTCGTCGCCCGCATCGACGAGCGCCTGCACCGCAAGCATCAGTGCATTGACCCCGCCCGAGGTGATGGCGATTCGCGATGATTCGATCCTGGGATGCAGACCGCTCATGTAGTGAGCGACGGCCTCCCGCAGCTCAGGCAGGCCGAGGTTGTGAGCATAGAAAGTCTCGCCGCGCTGCAGCGATTCGATGGCTGCCTGACGAATCACATCGGGAGTGACTTCGTCGCTTTCGCCGAACCAGAATGCGAGCACGTCGCTGCGGCCCAGGCCCGCATTCGCGACTTCGCGGATCTTGGAGGCTTCGAGGTTGTGGATGGCTTGGCGCACTGGCTTTTTCCTTGAATTCAGGGGCGTTGCATCTTGCAGCTGGTGGGCATCTCGGCGTTGCTGGCCGAAATTGTCTTGACGACGCGGAAACCATAACCAGACCCTTCCACGTCGAACTTGACGCCGGGCGCGCCCTGCCTGTCCATCACGCCGACGACCAGTGTCTGCTGGAACTGGTGGTCCTCGGCGCGCATGTGCCCGCTCTGGCCCGCGAAAGTGACGTGGGTCTTTTCGAGTGCACGGGCGACTGCCACGGTGTCCGTGGTTCCGGCACGCTCCATCGCCTGCGCCAAAGCTTCGATCATCAGCTGCATGCGCATGTGCACGTAGTCGTCGGAGGGGCTGGGAAAGCGCTCACGGAAGGACTTATAGAAGGCTTCCGACTGAGGTGTCTGCACGTTCGGCAGCCAATCCGCGACCGCAACGACACGGCCGACGCCCGCGTCGCCTATTGCCGCGGGAGCGCCAAGCGCGTTGCCATAGAAGGTATAGAAGGTGCCGTTGAAACCCGCCTCCCGCGCGGCCTTCACCAGCAATGTGAGGTCGTTTCCCCAATTGCCAGTGATGACGGCTTGCGCGCCGCTGGCAAGGATCTTGGCCGCATAGGGCGCGAAGTCCTTCACGCGCCCCATCGGATGCAATTCGTCGCCCACGATCTGCACATCCGGTCGCAACTGAGCAAGCTGGCGCCGCGATTCGCGGAGCACCGACTGGCCGAAGCTGTAGTCCTGCCCGATCAGGTACACACGCTGCAGCCCTTTGTCCTCCCTGAGCACCTGCATCAACGCGGTGACACGCATGTCCGCGTGTGCGTCGAATCGGAAATGCCAGAAGCTGCAGCGCTCGTTGGTAAGGATCGGATCGACTGCCGAATAGTTGAGGAAGAGCACGCGCTTCGAAGGGTTGCGCTCGTTGTTCTTGTCGATCGCATCGATGAGCGCAGCGGCGGTCGCGGACGAGTTGCCCTGCAGCACGATGCGGGCGCCGTCGTCCATCGCAGCACGCAACGCGGACAGCGCTTCTTCGTTTTGTCCTTTGCTGTCATAGCGATCCAGCTGCAGGAGCCGTGCGCCACCGGGAAGCTTGACGCCACCACGCGCATTGACGCGCTCGACAGCCCACAGCAAATTGCGAAACACAGCCTCGCCTGTGTTGGCGAAAGGCCCGCTCATGCTCTCGATCAACGCCAGCCGGATGGGCTCCTGCGTCTTTGCATTGAGCGACGAAAGCGCGCTCGCGCCTAGCGCCGCCGCGACGAATTTCAAGGCCCTGCGACGCCAAATAAAGCTTGAGTTCATTGTCTTGAAAGCCTCATCACGATGCCTAGATGAGGTGGCATGCGGCACTTGTCTTGTTGAAACGCCGCGCAGTGTAAGGGACACACATTCTTGTCCTTGTCGTTTTGCTCAGGAGTCTTCCTCATGTTTTTCGCACCCGCTATCCGCACCGCCCGCTTTGTGCCGCGTTCATATGACCGCAGTCTGGAACGCTTCGTCAACGACGCCTTCTCTGGCGCTCAACGCTCGCTCAATGTCGAGCAAGACGAGAAGACCTGGACCTTGACACTCGATGTCCCCGGCCTGTCGCGCGACGACCTCACGATCGGAATCGAAGGCGCTGTGGTTCGCATCGAAAGCAAGCCCGAAGCCAAGCGCCAGATCAAGGCCGCCTACGAGTTGCCGCAGGACATCGACGTTGCTGCGAGCGAAGCGAAGCTCGAAAATGGCGTCCTGAGCCTCAAGCTGGGCAAGCTGATTCCAGTGAGCAACGTCGCCCAATTGGCCATCAACTGAGCCAGCGAGCGCGCCTCTTCGGCGTCGCTTGGCCGCCCGTGCTGGGTCACTAGGATCTGAGCCGCGGGTTCGGGCAGGCAAGCTCAAAAAAAACTGAATGCACGGGCCGGTAACTTTTGGTTGCCGGCCTGACGCATTTATGAACCACAATCCGTGCGCAGTACGTCACGTTCTGTGACGTATTTTTCAAGGCCTTTGTATTAATTCGCGCCCTTAAGACGTGGGGTTTGCCCTAGATCCCGCGCAAGTCGCTCACAGAAGCACCATGAAAACGCACCTGAAGCTTGCAGAAATCGATGCTCGATCGGACACCCTCCTGGTCTTTCTTCCGGGCGCATTCCTGAAGCCCGAAGAGTTCGAGCGCGAGGGCTTCGTGAGCGCCATCCAGGAACGTGATCTCGCTGCCGATTCCTTGCTGGTGGACGCCGACGTGTCGTACTACTACGACCAGACTTTCATCGAGCGGCTGCAGCAGGACGTGATAGAGCCGCAACGCGCGGCGGGCTACCGGAAGATCTGGCTGGTCGGAATCTCCATCGGCGGCTTTGGTGCCCTGATTCATGAATTGGCAAAGCCGGGCACCGTCGATGGCATCGTGACCTTGGCCCCTTATCTCGGTCGCCGACCGGTCGGTGCGGAGATCCAAAAGGCAGGAGGCCTGCGCGCGTGGAAGGCCCCCGAAGGCCCGGCGCCGGACGAAGAGGTGGACCGCAAGCTCTGGCCGTGGCTCCAGCAGTACGCTTCGCCCGCTCAGCCGGCGAAGCTCCCGCCGCTCTATCTCGGATTCGGCCTCAGCGACCGGTTTGCGGCCAATCATCGGCTGCTGGCTGATGCACTCCCCACCGACCACGTCTTCACCACCGAAGGCGGCCATGACTGGCCACAGTGGTCTCAACTCTGGCGAAAGATGCTCGACGTGCTGCCCCTGCCGCAGCAGTCCAGGAAAGCGCCTAGGCTGGTTCCGTCCCTGCATCCAGCGACGCCAGCGGCCATCGCGGCTTGACATCGAAGGCATAGCGTTCGGTCGGCTTCTGGATGCCGGCCTGGAGGCGCATCGCGGCGGCCATTGCAATCATTGCGCCGTTGTCGGTGCACAAGTGCAACTCGGGGTAGTGAACCCGCACCCCGCGCTTGGCGCATGCGGCATTCAGTTGCTCGCGCAGCACCCGGTTCGCGCCAACTCCGCCTGCCACCACCAAGCGATCGAGCCCCGTTTGCTCGATAGCGGCGATCGACTTTTTCAGGAGAACTTCGACGATGGCCGCTTGCGTGGACGCTGCGAGGTCGGCCTTTCGTGATTCAAGCTCGTCGCCGAGCTTCTTGGCTTGGGTGAGCACCGCGGTCTTCAGCCCCGCAAACGAGAAGTCCAGGTCGCCGCTGTGCAGCAAAGGGCGAGGAAGCTTGAAAGCAGTGGCTTGGCCCTGCTCCGCCAGCTTGGCAAGCCATGGACCACCCGGATAGGGCAAGCCCATCAGCTTGGCGCTCTTGTCGAATGCCTCCCCCGCCGCGTCATCGATCGTCTCGCCCAGTAGTTCGTAGCGGCCCACCCCGTCGACCCGCATCAGCTGCGTGTGACCGCCCGACACAAGAAGCGCGACGAAGGGAAATTCCGGCGGATCGGCACTGAGGAAAGGCGAAAGCAGATGCCCTTCCAGGTGATGCACGCCCAGGACAGGTTTGCCCAGTGCCGCGCCGAGGGCGCACGCCACTCCAGCGCCCACGAGGAGCGCGCCGGCCAAGCCAGGCCCTCGCGTATAGGCCACCACGTCGACATTTGCCAGTTGCCGGCCGGCATCCTCGAAGACGGTTTCGGCCAAAGGAAGCACCCGCCGGATGTGATCGCGGCTCGCGAGTTCGGGCACGACACCGCCATAGGCCTGGTGCATCGCGATCTGGCTGTGCAGCGCATGCGCCGCAAGGCGCGGCAGCCCGCTCGCGCCGCTCTCGACCAAGGCCACGCCGGTTTCGTCGCAGGACGACTCGATTCCCAATACAAACATGCCAGACATGCCGCGAGTGTAGGTGCCGCCCGATAGCGGGGCACGGATGTTGCTGCAAGTCCTTTGATGAAATCCGGCCTGAGTTTCCTGATCGCCGCCCTCCGTTGCGAAATCGAAGGGTTGGAGCAACTGACCCGCACCGGCCAACTGGTCGGAAGCATCGGAAGACTGGTGCATGCATTGCAGCGCGAACGCGGCATTTCCAACGTATGGCTGGCCTCTGGCGGACAGCGCTTCGCTGCGCAGCGCAGTGAGCAGATTGCCGAGAGCATGAACATGGAGACGGCAGCGCGCGAAAGCTTCGACCTGCTGCAGACCGACAGCGCCCGCATCGGCAACGGCGCGCGGCTCTTCAGTCGCATCGCATGGGTCCTGCCCGGCTTGGACGGGCTTCCTGAACTGCGCCGCCGTATCGGATGCCTGGAACTGGATGCGGCGGCATCGACAACTGCGTATACCAAGCTGCTGTCCGGACTGCTCGCGGTGGTATTCGAGGCAGCGGACGGCGCCACCGACCCCGAGGTCTCGCGCGTCTTGGTTGCGCTCTTCAATTTCATGCAGGGCAAGGAATTTGCCGGGCAGGAACGTGCCTGCGGCGCGGCTGCATTCGCTTCAGGGCGCAACGACAGCAGCCGGCAGCAGCAATGGCTGCACCTGATCGACTCGCAGGAGCGTTGTTTTCAGCTCTTCATCGAGTTCTCTGCGGAGTCGGTGGCCGACCTCTGGCGCACGACCCAATTGCCGGAGCAAATCGCCGAACAGGAACGCCTGCGCCGAATCGCCTGCGCCGCACCCCCGGGCGTGATGCTCGACCCGGACCTGAGCCGGACGTGGTTCGACTGCTGCACACAACGCATCGATGCGATGCAGTGGGTCGAAGAGCGGCTCGCCGCCGATCTGCAGCGAATCTGCATGGACAAAACAGCGAAGGCACATTCGGAACTGCAGGCCCATGAGGCGCTGCTGCCAAGAATGACCGAATCGGCTGACCCGATGGCCGCGGCGTTTTTCGAGGAGCCCGTATGGTCACAGTCGCCCGGAAGCGCACCGCTCTACGGCAGGCAGCTCGAGCGCTCCATTCTGGACATGGTCCAGGAGCAATCACACCGTCTGCAGGCCATGAGCGACGAGTTGGAAACCGTGCGCGCTGCCCTCAACGAACGAAAGCTTGTCGAACGCGCCAAGGGCCTCCTGATGGCCCGCCGCGGCATCAGCGAACAGGAAGCGCACAAGATGCTGCGCCAGACCGCGATGAACCAAAGCCGGCGCCTGATCGAAGTGGCCGAATCCGTGCTCTCGCTGGCGGAATTTCTGCCCCGGGATGTGGCTTCCTGAAAGCGGCCGCTGATCTGAAATGGTGCGACGCACAACGATCGTGCCGCCGGGCAGGTCCGCGCCAAAGCAGTCGGTGGACTGCGCCATCATTGGATTGTTTGCTATGTTCTTGATAGCAGCACCACATCCGCAAAGATTGGCACGGGGTTTGCAATACGTAGAACACAGATCGATGAAGGTCTACAGATAGACAGCATCCAACGGCGGATACGGTCTACCGAACTGGACAAAGGCGTCCCCACCCGCAAGGGCTCGTTTTCGAGCAGCCCCTGCGCGGTGAGGACGCCTTTTTTGCTTTTGCTTTTTGTGTTTTTGCCTTTTCCCTTTCCTTCGGAGTTCGCCCCATGACCGATTCGCTTGCCTCCAAACTGAGTCGCAGACGCGTGCTGCAGGCCGCCGCTGCCGGTGTCGTCGGGCTGGACCCCGCGTTGCGAGCGGCCGTGTGGGCCCAAGGATCCGACAAGCCGGAGAAGGAAGAAGTCAGGATCGGCTTCATTCCGCTGACCGACTGCGCCAGCGTGGTGATGGCCTCGGTGCTGGGCATCGACAAGAAGTACGGCGTGAAGATCGTGCCCAGCAAGGAAGCCAGTTGGGCCGGCGTGCGCGACAAGTTGGTCAACGGCGAATTGGACTTTGCCCATGTGCTCTATGGGCTGGTTTATGGCGTGCACGTAGGCATTGGTGGGCCGAAGAAAGACATGGCCGTTCTGATGACGCTCAACAACAACGGCCAGGCGATCACGCTGTCGAAAAAGCTCGCCGACAAGGGTGCCGTCGATGGCGCCTCGCTCGCGAAGGTGATGGCGGCCAACAAGGTCGACTACACCTTTGCGCAGACCTTTCCCACGGGCACCCACGCGATGTGGCTCTATTACTGGATGGCCGCCAACGGCATCGATCCGCTGAAGGACGCCAAGGTCATCACCGTGCCTCCGCCGCAGATGGTTGCGAACATGCGCGTGGGCAACATGGACGGCTATTGCGTCGGCGAGCCGTGGGGTCAGCGCGCCATCATGGACGGCATCGGCATCACGGCTGTGACCACGCAGGACATCTGGAAGGACCACCCCGAAAAGGTGCTCGGCACGACGGGTGACTTCGTCAAGAAGTACCCCAACACCGCGCGCGCCGTGACGGCAGCCATCCTGGAGGCCAGCAAGTGGATCGACACCGGCCTGCAGAACAAGAACAAGATGGCGGAGACCATCGCGGACAAGAGCTACGTCAACACCAGTGTGGATGCCATCAACCAGCGCATCCTGGGCCGATACACCAACGGGCTCGGCAAGAGTTGGGACGACCCGAACTACATGAAGTTCTTCAACGACGGCTCGGTGAACTTCCCGTATCTGTCGGACGGCATGTGGTTCCTCACGCAGCACAAGCGCTGGGGCCTCCTCAAGGAGCATCCCGACTATCTGCAGGTCGCCACGCAGATCAACCGCATCGACGTCTACAAGCAGGCCGCGGCAGCTACGAACACGCCGCTTCCCAAGGAAACGATGCGCACCAGCAAGCTGTTCGACGGCGTCGTGTGGGACGGCAAGAACCCCAAGCAGTACGCCGATTCGTTCAAGGTCCATGCCTGAGGAGCCCGTCATGGTGAGCGCTGTCTTTCATTCCCCTCTCGATACCCGTCCCGCTCTGCCGGCCTCTGCAAAGAGCTTTGTCGCGACCAAGCCCGTGGCCCTGGCCCGCCGGGCCGAACCCGAGCCGCGAACGCCGCGCGACTTCAGCGCGCTGTGGCTGCGCGTGCTGCCGCCGGTGCTCGGCGTCGCGCTGCTGATCCTGATCTGGGAACTGGTCGCGATGAAGAGCACCACCGGCTTTCCCTCGCCGCTCGCGACCTGGCAGCAGGCCCTGACGGTGTTCAGCGATCCGTTCTACAGCAAGGGCCCCAACGACCAAGGCGTGGGCTGGAACGTGCTCTCGTCGCTGCAGCGCGTCGCGCTTGGCTTCGGTCTCGCGGCCGCGGTGGGTATCCCTGCGGGCTTCGCGATCGGCCGCTTCGATTTCCTCTCGCGCATGTTCAATCCCCTGATCAGCCTGCTGCGCCCGGTCTCTCCGCTGGCTTGGTTGCCGATCGGGCTGCTGGTGTTCAAGGGCGCCAATCCGGCGGCGATCTGGACGATCTTCATCTGCTCGATCTGGCCGATGATCATCAACACCGCGGTGGGCGTGCAGCGCGTGCCGAGCGACTACATGAACGTCGCGAAAGTGCTGAACCTCAGCGAATGGAAGATCTTCACCAAGATCCTCTTCCCAGCGGTGCTGCCCTACATGTTGACCGGCGTGCGGCTCGCCGTCGGGACCGCGTGGCTCGTGATCGTCGCGGCGGAGATGCTCACTGGCGGTGTCGGCATCGGCTTCTGGGTGTGGGACGAGTGGAACAACCTCAACGTCGCCAACATCATCATCGCGATCTTCGTCATCGGCATCGTCGGCCTCGTGCTCGAGTTCGCGCTCATCAAGATCGCCACGGCATTCACGTTCGAAGAGGTGAAGTCATGAATGATGACAAGAAGTACATCGAGATCCAGGGCGTCGAGCAGCGGTTCAAGACGGCCAAGGGCAGCTTCCTCGCATTGCGCGACATCAACCTGTGCGTGGCCAAGGGTGAGTTCATCACACTGATCGGGCACTCGGGCTGCGGCAAGTCGACGCTGCTGAACCTCATCGCCGGTCTCACCACGCCCACGCAAGGCGCGCTGCTCTGCGCCAATCGCGAGATCAAGGGCCCGGGGCCAGAGCGCGCGGTGGTGTTCCAGAACCATTCGCTGCTGCCCTGGCTGACCTGCTACGAGAACGTGTACCTCGGTGTCGAGCGCGTGTTCGCGTCGACCGAAGCGAAGGCGCAACTCAAGGCGCGCACCGAAGCGGCGCTCGCGCTGGTCGGTCTGAGCGCGGCGGCGCAGAAGCGCCCCGGTGAGATCTCCGGCGGCATGAAGCAACGCGTGGGCATCGCCCGCGCGCTCTCGATGGAACCCAAGGTACTGCTCATGGACGAGCCCTTCGGTGCACTCGACGCGCTCACGCGCGCCAAGCTGCAGGACGAGTTGCTCGCCATCGTGCAGAAGACGCACAGCACGGTCGTCATGGTCACGCACGACGTGGACGAGGCTGTGCTGCTGTCCGACCGCATCGTGATGTTGACCAACGGGCCCGCGGCGACCATCGGCGAAGTGCTGGCAGTCGACATCCCACGTCCGCGCAATCGCGTCGAGCTGGCCGAAGACCCGGTCTACGTACATGCGCGCAAGGCCGTCATCGACTTTCTCTACACGCGCCAGGCGCACGTGGAGAAGGTCGCCGCCTGAGTCGCCACGGCGGCGGACCACTCACGCGGGAGTCAGGACATGATGACCTGCAAGCTGTGCTCGTACGAGGCGGTGAGTTGGTCGAAGGTGTCGACCAGCGCATCGCTGGAACGAACCAGCGCGGCGCGCCCTTCTGCGCTCGCGACGTCGCGCACGCCGTGCACCAGTCGCAGCCACTCGTCGCGCGCGGCCGCCAGCGCGGTCCGGATTTCGGGTGAGCTCAAGGGCGCGCGCTCGAGCTCGAGCAGCGCGGACTCGAACGCCTCCATGGTCGGCGCCAAGCGGTCGCGCATGGCATCTTGCGACAAGATCGACGCCAGCAGCGCGTCCTTTGCAAGCCGCTGTGCGCGCATGCGCTCGCGCCCGCAGATGTTGACGATACGCAGCGCCCGTCGCGCGCCGTGTGCCTCCAGTGCACCCGTCAGAGTCTCGGCGGCAGACAGCAGCGCATCGGCACGCGCATCGATATCTATCAACGCTCCCGGTGCGAGGCGCGCGTCAAGTGCCGCCTCCAGCCCTTGCCAGGCCACGCGCACATCCGATAGGGCCCGCCCACCGGCCTCATTCAGTTCGAGGGCAGCCAGATGATCGAGGTTGTCCTGCACGCGCTCAGCCGACTGCGTTCGCAGGACGCGCGCGCGTCGCGCATCGACACCGGCCAGCGCCTGCGCCGCTACGCGGACCAGCCGCTGGGACAGCATGCGCAACTGCCCCGCGCGATTGATCGCATCGGCCCATCGCGAAGCCTCGACCACGGACCGCGAGACTTCGCCGAGGCGCAGGTTGGCATGCATGGCCGCGCCGCGCAGCAGGCCAAAGGCCTCGTCCTCCTCGATGCCGCGTGCGGACATCAGCAGGCCCTTGGCGCGATCGATCCACTTGCGCTCGTCCAGGCGGGTGCGCAGCGCGACGAGTTCGGTGCGCAGCCCGTTCTCCCGCTGCCAGCGCGCCTGCGCGCGGCCCAGCAAGGCCTCGAGGGATTGCGCGTTCAGCGCCTCGATCGATTCCCACGCGTGCACGCCGAGCGCCGCCAACTTCTCGTGCGACTCACGATCCAGCGGGGCACAGGCGAGGCTCACTGCACATGGCGGCGTGCCCGACCAGGCTTGCAATGCATCGAGAAGATCCTGCGTCAGCGTGGGCATGCAGATCAGGATTTCTCGGGGCGCAAGCGACTGGGCCTGCGACACCATCGTGCGGCAAGTCGCACGCACGAACGCCGAAGCGTCGAGACCCTGGACAAGGTCGGTGGCTTCGGAGGGAAAGACAACAAAAAGAGGGTTCACGGCGCGTTTCAAGCTGTGACCGAAAGCATAGGGCAGATGCGCCGCGATGCGTTGGCACATGTTTTGCGTGATATGGCTCGCGGTGTAACGAAGCACCGCTTTGGTGAAGCGGCAGACACCTGCATGCCGCCCGGTAGCGCAACCATCGGGCACACCCCTCACGCCGTCAGCGTCCGCTGCCGGCACACCGCCCCAACCCCGTCCGACGACACGGCCCGCCAACGGCCGCGCCGCGGCATTTCGCATTGAAAGCCATGTCCAGCTTCAAGTCCTTCCTTCGCTCAGGCCACGGCCCGACGTTGTTCGCGGCCTTCCTGTACTTCGCCTTCTCGTGCTGCATCTGGGTGCTCAACGGTGCAATGGCACCGTTCATCGGCGAGACCTTCAACCTCTCGCCGGCGCAGAAAGGCCTGATGCTGTCGGTGCCGATCATCGCCGGTGCGCTGATGCGTTTTCCGCTGGGCATCCTGTCGCAATACATCGGCCGCAAGAGTGCGACGCTGGTCGAGATGGGCCTGATTGCCGTGGCGATGCTGTTCGGCTTCTTCATGGTGCACAGCTTCAACGATCTGCTCGCGATGGGCGTGCTCCTGGGCATCGCGGGCGCAAGCTTCGGGGTCGCGCTTTCGCTGGGTTCGGGCTGGTTCCCGCCGCAGCACAAGGGCCTCGCCATGGGGTTGGTGGGTGCGGGCAACGTCGGTACCGCGGTGTCGGTGCTGGTGGCTCCGCCGCTCGCCCAATGGCTGGGCTGGCAAAGTGTGTACGGCGTGGCGGCTGTCGCGATCCTGGTGCCGATGATCGTGATGATCATGCTCGCCAAGGAGCCACCCGACATCGACAGCCACGCCAGCTTCCGCGAGCACATCGCCTGCCTGTTCGAGAAGGACGGATGGGTGTTCAGCCTCATCTACGGCGTGACCTTCGGCGGCTTCATCGGCCTCACGACCTTCCTGCCCTCCTACTACTACGACCAATTCGGCGTCAGCAAGGTGCAGGCCGGCCAGCTGACTATGTTGGCCGCCTTCATGGGTGCGGCCGTGCGCGTGATCGGCGGCTGGATCTCCGACCGCTGGGGCGGCGTCAACACGCTGACATTGGTCCTGCTCGTGGTGGCGATCAGCCTGGTCCTTGTCGGCGCATCGTCGGCATCGTTGACGCTCACCACGCTGCTGCTGATCGCCTGTTTCGCCGCACTGGGTGCGGGCAACGGCGCACTCTTCCAGCTCGTGCCGCTGCGCTGGCCCGCAAGCACAGCGGTGGCCGGCTCCATGATCGGCGAGATCGGTGCGCTCGGCGGAGGCCTGGTGCCCAACGCGATGGGCTTGTCCAAGCAATACCTCGGCAGCTACGCCTGGGGCTTCGTCTTCTTCGCCGCACTGTCGCTCGTCATGCTGGCCGTCATGCGCGTGATGCAAATCCGCTGGACCCGCACCTGGGCCGAAAAAGGCGGCCGCGCCCGCGAAGCCGCACAGCCACCAGTCACGACCCACCGCCCCAAGAGCTCCAAGGCCCCCAAGGCGCGCAACGCATGACCCCGCACACCCTCATTCCAAAAATACCGCGGAACCGGCTTCACCGGGTCGCCGGTATTGCCCCCGGATGGGGGTGGGCGGCTACGCGAAGTGAGCCAACCTGGGGGCGAGCAGCACGCCTCTCAAGTCCGGGGCAGGAAGAGCAGCCACACCACCAGCAGCACATTGAACAGCAGCGACACAGCGAGCGCGATCTTGTAGAGCGCCGCCGGATCGCGGCGGGCCAGCGGCGTGGCGCTCGGCGCGCCGACGGGACGGGACGCACCGCGCTCCAGCGCGAGCAGAAGTTCCTCGGCCGTCTCGAAACGTTGCCGGGGATCGCGCGCCACGGCCTTGCGCACCAGGTGGTCGAGCCATACGGGCACATCGGGCCGGATGCGCGACAACGCGGCCGGATCGCGCCGGTAGCGCGCTGCCTGGTAGGGCTCGATCTCGCCATAGGGCAGGCGCCCGGCGAGCCACTGGTAGAGCGTGACCCCCAGCGCGAACAGATCGCTGCCTGCGTCGGCGCCCTCGCCTTCCCACTGTTCGGGGTTGATGTAGCTGGGCGTGCCGGCGTGCAGCTCGCGCTGCGCCGCGCCCTCGCGCCCGGACAGCGCGACACCCAGGTCGAGGATGCGCCAGCGCCCATCGTCGCCAAGGTGCAGGTTGCCCGGCTTGATGTCGCGATGCACCACGCCGTGGCGGTGCAGCCTTCCCAGCGCGCGGGTCACTTCGATGGCCGCGGCCACGACCTCCGCCACCGCACCACGCCGACCGTCCTTCTGCATCTGCTCGAGCGTTCGTCCGCCGTGCCAATCGAACACGGTGTAGAGCGCGCTGGCATCCTCCGCGCGTTCGTGAACGCGCACGAAGCCGCTGTCGGCGCGAGCGCTGACGCGCAGGCCCAGCCAGGCTTCGTGAGCGAGCATCGCGCGCTCCTGCGGATCGCCGGCCCGGGACGGATGCAAGGTCTTGAGGGTCACCAGTGCTCGCGTCTCGGGTCGACGTGCCTGGTAGAGCACATGCACGCCGGTGTCGGCCACCCGCGCGGTGATGACGTAGCCGTCGAGCACATCGCCGACCTTCAGCTGCGGCGGCGGAGCCAGCCGGCGCACGTCGCCCATCTCATCGTCCAGTTGGCGGGCATCCAGTCCCATGACGCGGATCACCAGCGCGGTGGCGTTGTCGCGGGATCCTGCCGCCAGCGCGGCCTGCACCAGTGCATCGCTGGCCTCGCCCGCGTTGCCCTGCAGCGCAAGGGCCGCCAAATGCTGTGCCTTGAGCACACCGTGAACGCCGTCGGAGCTGAGCACGAAGCAGTCGCCGACCCGCACGTCGCCCTGCACATAGTCGACCCGCACCTGATCGTCGAGACCGATTGCGCGCGTCAGCCGGCTTCGCAGATCGGGGTGCTCGAAGGCATGGTCATGGGTCAGCTGCATGGCAGGCTCGCCACCCTGGCGCACTCGCCACGCGCGCGTGTCGCCGACGTGCGCGAGCGTGTAGCTCTGTCCATGCAGCACCAGCGCCGTCAACGTGGTGAGCGCGGTGCCGCCACCCTGGCGGCGGCGGTTGTGATCGGCAAGCCATGCGTTCTGCGCGCCGATCAGCCGGTCCAGCGCCGCCGTCGGCTCCCAGGTGTCGGGCGTCGCGAAGTAATCGCCAAGCAGGCACATCACGGTGGTCTGCGCGGCCTCCAGACCGCGTCCACCGGCGGACACGCCGTCGGCGATGGCCGCAATCAGTCCGCGCGCTTCCTCGCCCTGCGGCGCATGCACCGCGCCGGCGAAATCCTCGTTGACCTCGCGGGGCCCGCGCAGGCTGCTGTAGCCGATGTCCACTTCAAAGCTCATGGCGCGATTCTCCACGCGCGCCCCGGGCACCTCGCTTGATTGAATCCAGGAAAGGTCCAACGCCATGAAGAAAATGAAACTCGTGATGGTCGGCAACGGCATGGCCGGCGTGCGCACGATCGAGGAGCTGCTCAAGATCGAGCCCGATCTCTACGACATCACCGTCTTCGGCGCCGAGCCGCACCCGAACTACAACCGCATCCTTCTGTCGCCCGTGCTCGCCGGCGAGCAAACGGTCGACGAGATCGTGCTGAACAGCTGGGAGTGGTACGCCGAGAACAACATCACCCTGCACGCAGGCAAGAAGGTGGTGGACGTCGATCGGGTCAAGCGAATCGTGCGCGCGGAAGACGGCACCGAAGCGCCCTACGACCGGCTTCTGATGTGCACCGGCTCCAACCCCTTCATGCTGCCTGTTCCCGGCAAGGACTTGCGGGGCGTGATCGCCTATCGCGACATCGCCGACACCGACTACATGATCGAGACCGCACGCACGCACAAGAACGCGGTCGTCATCGGCGGTGGACTGCTGGGCCTCGAAGCGGCCAATGGCCTGATGCTCCGCGGCATGAACGTCACCGTGGTGCACGTCATGCCGTGGCTGATGGAGCGGCAGTTGGACGACGTGGCCGGCAAGCTGCTGCAGAAGTCGCTCGAAGACCGCGGCCTGAAGTTCCTCATTGGTGCGCAAACCCAGGAACTCGTGGGCAACGAACAAGGAAGGGTCTCGGCCATCCGCTTCAAGGACGGCACCGAAGTCGCCGCCGACCTGGTGGTCATGGCCGTCGGCATTCGTCCCAACACGGAGCTGGCAGAGAAGATGCGGCTGCACATCAACCGCGGCATCGTCGTCACCGACACCATGCAGACCGTGACCGATGCGCGCATCTACTCGGTCGGCGAATGCGCTGCACATCGGGGCATCGCCTACGGCCTGGTCGCACCGCTGTTCGAACAGGCGAAGGTGGCGGCGAATCACCTGGCACAGTTCGGCATTGGCCGCTACATGGGCTCGCTGACCTCGACGAAGCTCAAGGTCACGGGTATCGACCTCTTCTCCGCCGGCGAATTCATGGGCGGCGAAGGCACGGAGGAAATCGTGATGAGCGACCCCTTCGGCGGCGTCTACAAGAAGCTGGTGATCAAGGACGACAAGCTGGTCGGCGCCTGCCTCTACGGCGACACGGTCGACGGCAGCTGGTACTTCAAGCTGCTGCGTGACGGACGCAGCGTGCACGACATCCGCGACAAGCTGATGTTCGGCGAATCCAACATCGGCGACACCGGCCACGAAGGCCACAGCAAGGCCGCTTCGATGCCGGACGACGCCGAGGTTTGCGGCTGCAATGGCGTCAACAAGGGCACCATCTGCAAGGCGATCAAGGACAAGGGACTCTTCACGCTTGAAGAGGTCAAGAAGCACACCAAGGCCAGCGCATCGTGCGGCTCATGCACCGGGCTGGTCGAGCAGATCCTGATGTTCACGGCCGGCGGCGACTACTCCGCCACGCCGAAGAAGAAAGCTGTGTGCGCCTGCACCGATGTCAGCCACCAGGACGTGCGTGAGGCGATCCGAAAAGGGCACTACCTCACACACGACGAGGTGTATCGCAATCTCGGCTGGCGGACGCCAAACGGATGCGCGACCTGCCGGCCTGCAATCAACTACTACCTGATCTCGACCTGGCCGAAAGAGGCAAAGGACGATCCGCAGAGTCGCTTCGTCAACGAGCGCAGCCACGCCAATATCCAGCGGGACGGCACCTATTCGGTGATACCGCGCATGTGGGGCGGCCACACGACGCCCGACGAATTGCGCCGCATCGCCGACGCGGCCGACAAGTACAAGATCCCGACCGTCAAGGTGACGGGCGGCCAGCGCATCGACCTGCTCGGCGTGAAGAAGGAAGACCTGGAGAACGTCTGGAAGGACATCGGCATGCCCTCGGGCTTTGCCTACGCCAAGTCGCTGCGCACGGTGAAGACGTGCGTAGGCAGCGAATGGTGCCGCTTCGGCACCCAGGACTCGACGCAGATGGGCAAGGACCTGGAGCGCGCGCTTTGGGCGATGTATTCGCCGCACAAGGTCAAGCTCGCAGTCTCGGGCTGCCCGCGAAACTGCGCCGAGTCGGGCATCAAGGACGTGGGCGTGATCGGCGTCGATTCGGGCTGGGAAATCTACGTGGGCGGCAACGGCGGCATCAAGACCGAAGTCGCACAGTTCCTGGTCAAGGTGAAGACATCCGATGAAGTGATGGAGTACGCGGGCGCGTTTCTTCAGCTCTACCGTGAGGAAGGCTGGTATCTGGAGCGCACCGTGCACTACATCGGACGTGTCGGCCTCGACTACGTGAAGAAGAAGGTCCTCGAGGACGCGGAAGGCCGCAAGACGCTGTGGGAGCGGCTCCAGTTCGCACTCGATGGCGAACCCGATCCGTGGTTCGAGTCCAGCCAGGCTTCTGTCGACGTGCGGCAGTTCAAGCCGATTGCCGTAGTCGAGAGCATCCCTGCTGATGCGCAGACGGTCTGAAGGAGAGCGAATCATGAGCGAATGGAAAGTGATCTGCCGGGTCGAAGACATTCCCGTGCTTGGTGCCCGTCGAGTGGCGCGCGCCCAGGGCATCGATGTTGCGGTGTTCCGCAATTCAGAGGACGAGGTTTTTGCATTGCTCGACCGCTGCCCGCACAAGGGCGGACCGTTGAGCCAGGGCATCGTCTTCGGCACCAGCGTGGCCTGTCCGCTGCACAACTGGGCGATCGGACTCGACGATGGTTGCGCGAAATCGCCCGACGAAGGCTGCACACCGCGCTTTGCAGTGAAAGTCGCCAACGGTGTGGTGCACCTCGATGCGGGCGAGCTCCAATTGCACGCCACCGATCTCTCGCGGCCTGTGGCGGGGCCTCAGCCAGTCGTCGCAGACTGACTATCTTCACCCGAGCCAGCACCATGAACGAAACACGCTCCACCTGCCCCTACTGCGGCGTGGGCTGTGGCGTCATCATCGAGTCCGACGGCGCGCAGATCACCGGCGTGCGCGGGGACCCGGCGCACCCCGCCAACTTCGGTCGGCTGTGCACGAAAGGGTCTACGCTGCACCTGACCGCCAGCGCTGCCGTCACCATGCAGACTCGTCTTTTGCAGCCATTGCAGCGTGCCACTCGTGACTCCGTCCCCGAGCCCATCACATGGGACGGCGCACTGGGGCTCGCGGCGCAACGATTCGCGCAGGTCATCGAGGAAAGCGGCCCCGATGCCGTCGGCTTCTACGTATCCGGACAACTGCTGACAGAGGACTATTACGTCTTCAACAAGCTGGCCAAAGGGCTCGTCGGCACCAACAACATCGACACCAATTCGCGCCTTTGCATGAGCAGCGCGGTGGCCGGCTACAAGAAGACGCTGGGCGCCGATGCACCACCAGCCTGCTACGACGACCTGAAGCACGCACAGTGCCTTTTCATCGTCGGCAGCAACACTGCGTGGGCGCATCCCATTTTGTTCCGGCGCATCGAGGATGCGAAGGCGGCCAATCCAACCATGAAGATCGTCGTGGCGGATCCTCGCCGCACGGACACCGCCGAGATTGCTGACCTGTTCTTGCCGATCCAGCCGGGTACCGACGTGATGCTCTTCAACGGCATGCTGCACCTGATGCTGTGGGAAGGCTGGGCGGATTCGCGCTACATCGCCGAGCACACCAACGGCTTCGACGCCTTGAAAGCGACGGTGCGCGACTGCACACCCGACCGCGTCGCACAGGTCTGCGGCATCTCCAAGGACGACCTCCTGGAGGCGGCGCGCCTCTTTGCGACTTCTGCAGCGACGCTGAGCCTGTATTGCCAAGGCCTGAACCAATCCTCTTCCGGAACGGCGAAGAACGCGGCCCTGATCAACCTCCATCTGGCGACGGCGCAGATCGGCAAACTCGGCGCGGGGCCCTTCTCGCTCACCGGTCAGCCCAACGCCATGGGCGGCCGCGAAGTGGGTGGGTTGGCCAATCTTCTTTCCGCTCATCGCGATCTCGCCAATCCGCGGCATCGCGCCGAAGTGGCGGCGCTGTGGGGCATCGACGATGTGCCGGCTCGACCGGGCAAGACTGCGGTCGAAATGTTCCAGGCCGCGGCGGACGGCGAAATCCGCGCGCTCTGGATCGCCTGCACCAACCCAGCGCAATCGATGCCCGACCAGGCGACGGTGCGCCGCGCGCTCGAGCGCTGCGAGTTCGTCGTGGTGCAGGAGGCATTCGCGAAAACGGCAACCTGCGAGTTCGCCGACCTGCTGCTGCCAGCCACCACATGGGGCGAGAAGGAAGGCACCGTCACCAACAGCGAACGCCGCATCTCTCGAGTGCGGCGAGCTGTGCCGCCGCCTGGCGAGGCTCGCAATGACTGGTCTATCGGCGTGGGTTTCGCGCGGCGGCTCGAGGAGCGCCTGGGCCGCACAGCCACGCTCTTTCCCTACGTGGATGCCGAGTCGGTCTGGAATGAACACCGCGAATCCACGCGCGGGCGCGACCTCGACATCACTGGAATGAGCTACGCGATGCTCGAATCGGCGCCGCAGCAATGGCCACTGCGTGAAGGCGAGACAGAAGGCCGCGCTCGGCTCTATGAGGACGGCATCTTCCCAACGCCCGATGGCCGCGCGCAGTTCGTCGATACGCCCTACAAGCCGGTAACCGAGCCCCGTGACGCGCGCTATCCCTTCTCTCTCAACACTGGCCGGCTGCGCGACCAGTGGCACGGCATGAGCCGCACCGGCACACTGGGCAGGCTCTTCGGCCACGCCGCCGAGCCTGTGGCTCAGATGCATCCGCAGGACATGGCCAGGCGCCAATTGGCCGAGGGCGATCTCGTGCACGTCACCTCGCGCCGAGGCTCGATCGTGGTGCCCGTCGCGGGCAGCGCCGATGTCGGCTTGAGCCAAGTCTTCATTGCAATGCATTGGGGTGGCGAATACCTGAGCGGCTCGTCCAGCACCGGCACGCGGCTTGCGGGCGTGAATGCCCTCACGACCTCCAGCTTCTGCCCCGATTCGAAGCAACCCGAGCTCAAGCACGCAGCAGTGAAAGTCCTCAAGGCCGAGATGCCCTGGACACTCCTCGCCGCCGCATGGCTCCCGCAGGAGGCCGCGCTGACTGTCGCCGGCGAGTTGCGAAACCTGATGTCGGCGTTTCCGTTCGCCAGCTGCGTGCCCTTTGCCGCAGGCGCTGCACTCGAAGATGCGAGTCCCGATCGCACCGGCGTGCTGTTCCGGGCTGCCGCGCATGAGGCACCACCCGACGCCGTCCTCTCGCAGATAGAAGGCTTGCTTGCGCTCGCAGGCACCGACACACTGCGCTACGCGGATGCAAAACGCGGGCAGCGTCGCGCGGTCCGTTTGACACGCAATGGCGCGAACGCGTACCTCGAAGGCTTCCTGCTGGGCGGAGACACTCGCTCGGAAGTCTGGATCAAGGCGTTGCTGCAAGACCGGCTGCCGGCGCAGGCCTTTGGCCGGCAACTGCTGCGGCCCGCCTCGGTGGCGCCCATCGGTGTCGCGGCACGCAAAATCGTCTGCAGTTGCTTCGGTGTCACGCAAACCGCCATCGGCGAGCATCTCGCGTCCTCCGCGGGCTCGGACGTGGAGCGACTCGCCGCATTGCAGGGCGCGCTGAAATGCGGCACCAATTGCGGGTCTTGCATCACCGAGCTGAAACGGATGGTGCGCTTGTCCTCCGGGCCGGTTCTGGCGGAGTCGCCATGAGCCTTGACGGGGCGACCGCGATAAACCCGCCTGGGCGACGGGGCATAAGCGCGCCCCATTTGCGGCATAAGTCATGCGGGACAATCCGGGCACCCATGGGAATCAGCCAATACATCAAGGAAATCGGTCGCGGCGCGCGCGGTGCAAAGCCGCTGGACCGCGAGCAAGCGTGCGATCTCTTCGGCCAGGTGCTCGACGGCACGGTGACAGATCTGGAAATCGGCGCCTTCTGCCTCGCGATGCGCATCAAGGGCGAGACGCCAGAAGAACTGGCAGGCTTCCTCGATGCGACGCATGTCCGGCTCCATCGCTTTCCAGCGACGGAACGCCCACTCGTGGTGCTGCCGAGCTACAACGGCGCGCGACGCCTTCCGGTTCTGACACCGCTGCTCGCCCTGCTGCTGGCGCGCGAAGGCCTGCCTGTGCTGGTGCATGGTGCCGCCACGGAATCGACGCGCGTCCTGGCATCCAGCGTGCTCTCGGCGCTGGACGTGCCGACGCTGCAAAGCATTCGTCCCATTGCCGATGGCGAGATCGTCTTCGCGCCCACCGAACTGCTGTCCCCGGGCCTGAAGCGCCTGCTCGATGTGCGACGTGTCGTGGGCCTGCGCAATCCTGGACACAGCGTGGTCAAGCTGATGCAGCCGAGCGAAGGTGAATGCCTGGTCGTCGGCAGCTATACGCATCCCGAATATGCGCAGTCGATGGCGGCGACTTTCGAATTGATGGGGATGACCGCCCTGCTCTCGCGCGGCCTGGAAGGCGAAAGCGCCGCCGACCCGCGCCGCACCGCGCAAATCGACGGGTTCGTTCACGGGCGCCACGTTGCATTGCAGGCGCAGCAGCCGGGCACGCAAAGTGAAGTGCCTGGCCTGCCCACCGAAATCGACATCGCGACGACAGCGGCCTACACCCGTCGCGTCTTGGCGGGCGAAGCGTCGGTGCCAAACGCCATCGCGCAACAGGTGGGGCACATCGTCCAATTGGCGAAGCTGGCGCAGGTAACCCCAGCGGTGCGGAAAGCGAAAGAGACCACGGAAACTCCATGAGCAAGTCATCCCACCACGGCAGTTGCACGCTGGTCGGCGCCGGCCCCGGCGACCCCGAACTGCTCACAATCAAAGCCGTCAAGGCCATCCAGGCCGCGACGGTGCTCTTGGTCGACGACCTCGTCAGCGAAGAAATCCTGGCTTATGCGAGACCCGGTGCGCGCATCGTTCATGTCGGGAAGCGAGGCGGCTGCCGAAGCACGCCCCAAGCGTTCATCGAGCGGCTCATGATCACCGCCGCCCATGAAGGAGAGACCGTCGTGCGTCTCAAGGGTGGCGATCCTTTCATCTTCGGCCGTGGCGGCGAGGAAGTCGAACACCTGCGCGAAGCCGGCATCGAGGCGCAGGTCGTCAACGGCATCACGGCAGGGCTGGCCGCAGTCACCGCGCTTGGCGTGCCGCTTACCCATCGCGATCACGCCCAAGGAGTGGTGTTCGTCACCGGACATGCCAAGACCGGGCACGCTGCCGATGAGCACCCGACGGATTGGCGCCAGCTCGCCGCCACTGCACGCGATGCACGCCTGACGCTGGTGATCTACATGGGCGTCACCGGCGTGGCGCACATCCAGAACGAACTGCTTCATGGTCTTTCGGCCGACACGCCGGTGGCGGTGATCCAGCACGCGAGCCTGCCGCAGCAAAGGCATATCGCAACCACGCTTGCCAAGCTTCGCGCGGACTTGGCTGACGCGGGCCTCGCCAGCCCCTCGATCATCGTCGTCGGCGACGTCTTGCGCGGAATGGCCGCAGTCGGAACCGCCGCCTCTCGATTCGGCACCTGATGAGCGGCGAACCCTTCAAGGCTGCGGGCGGCGAGCGTTGAGTTCCTACGACACCATCGTCATCGGCGCGGGCGCTGCCGGGTTGTACTGCGCCGCCTTGGCCGGCCAGCAGGGGCTGCGCGTGCTCCTTCTCGACCATAGCGAACGCATTGCCGAGAAGATCCGCATTTCAGGCGGCGGGCGTGCCAACTTCACCAACCGCGACCTGGACGTGCGCGCGCCGCAACGGCATTTCATCGGCGACAACCCCAATTTCTGTCGCTCTGCTCTGTCGCGCTATGCGCCGCAGCAATTCATTGATCTCGTCCAGAAGCACGGAATCGCGTTCCACGAAAAGCACAAGGGCCAACTCTTTTGCGACGGTCCTTCGCAGCAGATCATCGACATGCTGCTCGCCGAGTGCAGCGCCGGCGCCGTCTCGCATTGGCAACCCTGCAGGGTGGGCGCCATAGCCCACACGAACGGCGGCGGCTATCAGGTCGAAACAAGCCGCGGCGCGGTGCGCGCACCGCGCCTCGTGGTTGCCACGGGCGGTCTTTCCATCCCGCAGATCGGCGCCAGCGACTTCGGCTATCGGCTTGCAACGCAGTTCGGCTTGCGCGTTGTCCCGCCGCGGCCGGCTCTGGTTCCGCTCACTTTCGGCGGCGAGGGATGGGAGCCCTATTCGGCACTGGCGGGCCTCGCGCTGCCTGTTCGAATCGAAACCGGTAGCAAGAAGGAACGCATGAGCTTCCTCGAAGACTTGCTGTTCACACATCGCGGGCTGTCGGGCCCCGCGGTACTGCAGATTTCAAGCTATTGGCGACCAGGCGCGCCGCTCACGATCGACTTTGCACCCGGCATCGGTGTCGCCACCGCGCTCGCCGAAGCCAAGCAGCGCTCGCGCAAACGCATCAACAACGAACTGGCCGCCCTGGTGCCCTCGCGCCTCGCCGACGCATGGGTCGACCAGGACTCATCCTTGCAGCGCCCGATCAATGAAGCGGGCGATCGGGCGATTTCGGCGCTGGCCGACCGGATCGCGCGCTGGCAGATCACGCCCAGCGGCACGGAGGGTTACAAAAAGGCGGAAGTCACGGCAGGCGGCGTCGACACGCGCGATCTCTCGTCGCAAACCTTGGAGTCGAAACAGCCCGGGCTGTACTTCATCGGCGAGGTGGTCGACGTGACCGGCTGGCTCGGCGGTTACAACTTTCAATGGGCCTGGGCCAGCGCCCATGCATGCGCGCGGGCACTGGCGTTGGACGGCAAAGCTGACGCTATAATGCCCGGCTAACTTTGGCCTTCCCTCAACGGCCTAATCCCTTTTCAGTTGAGGAACCCCGGCCCGGGGCCCGATCTTCCCCAGGCCAAATTCAACAGACCCAATTTTTTAAATGACCACCATCCGCGTAAAAGAAAACGAGCCGTTCGACGTCGCGCTGCGCCGCTTCAAGCGCACTATCGAAAAGCTCGGCCTGCTGACCGATCTGCGTGCCCGCGAGTTCTACGAAAAGCCGACCGCCGAGCGCAAGCGCAAGAAGGCAGCCGCCGTCAAGCGCCACTACAAGCGCGTGCGGAGCATGCAACTCCCCAAGAAGCTGTACTGATCACCCGAGGCGCTGGCGCGACGCCAACGCCCGGTTCAGCCGCTTCCAAGCCGCGCCAGGACTACCTGCCGCGGCTTTTTTGTTTTTCGACCGTCATAGAAAGCCAGCCATGAGCCTCAAGGAACAGATCACCGAAGACATGAAGACCGCGATGCGCGCCAAGGACTCGGAACGCCTGGGCACCATTCGCCTGCTGCTCGCAGCGATGAAGCAGAAAGAGGTCGACGAACGCATCGAACTGGACGATGCCGCAGTGGTGGCCATCGTCGACAAGCTGGTGAAGCAGCGCAAGGATTCGGTCGCGGCGTTCACGCAAGGCAACCGCCCCGACCTGGCCGACAAGGAAGCCGCCGAGATCAAGGTGCTGGAGGTCTATCTACCCCAGCGCATGAGCGCCGAAGAGGTGGCCGTCGAAGTGAAAGCCATCGTTGCCGAACTCGGCGCCAAGGGGCCGGGCGACATGGGGAAGGTCATGGGCGCAGTCAAGACCCGTCTCGCGGGCAAGGCCGATATGGGACAAGTCAGCGCAGCGGTGAAGGCCGCTCTCTCAGGCGCCTGAACGTGACGGCGCATCCCGTTCTCAAGGCCTGTGCCTGTCTGGTGGACGATCGGGGCCGTCTGCTGGTCTTTCACCATCCCGAGGACCGGAGCATGCAGTTGCCCAAGGGCACCATCGAGCCTGGCGAGGCGCCCGAAGCGGCCGTCCGTCGCGAATTGCTGGAAGAGTCCGGGATCCACTACACGGGCGATCTGCTTTCGCTGGGCACCATCGACCGGCATTGCGAGGCCGGTGTCGAAGGCAACAAGCGCCGGCATCCGCAGCTCTGGCACGTGTTCCTGATGCGTTCAACGGGGCTGCTGCCGGAGACCTTCGATCACGTGGCCTCGGGGAGCCCCGAGGAAGACGGCCTCGTCTTCAGCTTCAGCTGGCTGACGCACGACGCGCCTCTCGGCGCGTTCGCGGAGCCCTACGTGCGGGTCATCACCAAGGTCCGGCAGCGCCTCGCCGGAACATTGCCGGCATGACCTGCTGGGCCGACGCGGATGGCGTCTTCGATCGGCTGGAAGGCACCTGGGACCTCGCCCGGACCATCGAGAACCAGGCAGCGATGACCGGCATCGCCTGGTTCAGCCAACTGGGCCGCGATGCCCTCGGCTACCGCGAAGAAGGCAGGGTCACTTTGGCAGGCGGGCAAGCGTTCGACGCGCATCGCGAATACCGTTTCGAGCGCTCGCGACTTGGCTTTCTGGTGTTCTTTGCCGAAGTGCCGCCCCGACTCTTCCACCAGATCCAACTCGCGCGCGAAGGCGACGTGCTCGCAGGCTCGGCCACCCACCTGTGCGCTCCGGACGTCTACGACAGTGACTACCGCTTCATGGCCGACGGGACCTTCGTCATCCGCCACTCGGTGCGCGGGCCGCGCAAGAACTACGTTTCAGTCACCGTCTTCCGACGCCCCACCACGCCATAAGCCGGCTCGCGTCAGTCGCCGCCGAGTTGCCAGCTTGGCATGCCGCGCATCACCGTCTGCACGACCACGGCGCAGATTCCGGCCTTGACCAGGTCACCGGGAATGAAGATCAGCATGGCCAGGGCCGCCTGCGTCAGCGACATATGGGCGACCAGCGACAGCCCGAGGATCCCGAACGCGTAGACCACGGCAATGCCGCCGACCACAGAAGAAGCGAAGCTGGCGGCGAGCACACCCTTGCCCGTGGTAGTGCCCAGTCGAGGCACCAGCAGGCGCATCAGCAGACCACAGGCGAAAGCGCCGAACATCCAGCCGAACAAGAAGCCAGAGGTCGCTCCGACGAACACGCTGAATCCGCCTCGCCCGCCTGGCAGCAGAGGCAGGCCCAACGCAACGGCGAGCAGGAACAGGGCAATGGCCAGAAATGCGCGCCGTGGCCCAAGGAGGCAGCCCGCCAGCATGACGCCAAGTGACTGCAGCGTGATGGGCACCCCGAAAGGCAGATCGATCTTCGGGATCATGCCCAGCACGGCCATTAGTGCCGCGAACAGGGCGATGTAGGCAATTGAACGAGAGGACGAGTTGGCAGGAGCGTTTGAGGTCATGAAATTAGGAAGGATGGATGAAAGGTCATTTGCCCTGCCGTACAGCCAAGGCATCAGCGACGCGGTCCGCGGTTTGGAGCGTGCGGATCGTCAACGGCGCCAGCAGTCGCAGACCGCCGCCGCGGCCCGTGCGGGCGCGGTGCGCGTCGTCGAGCCGACGCCACTGGACATAGAAGTTCTCGGCAAACCGAAGCATCAGGCCCAGCGCGAGGGCGACGCGCTCAGTCGGAACGCCGACATGCCGCAAAGGGCGGAGGACTGCCTCCAGCACCGCCAGCAAGTCTTCGAAGCGCGTGGTCAGCGTCAGCATCAGCGCGAGCGTTGCCGCACTCGCGAGCCGCAAGGCGCTCGCCAGCCCCTGGCCGGTCGTGCCCAGCGCCCAGTGAAAGATGACGATCAGTGCGCAGGCAACGGCAATGCCCCCCAGCATGCGCACGCGGCGCCATGCAGGCGCGCCGAGCGAGGCGAAGACGAGCAGCGTCAATGCGCAACCCGCCAGCAGAAACGAAGGCCGGCCGACCCACACGAGCGCCGTGCCGCAGACCGACAGCACCGCAAGCTTGATCCACGCAGGCACCGCATGCATCCATGTGAGCTGAGCCGAGTAAAGGCTACGCATGGCCGCCCTCGCCTGTCCCGGCGCGCTCGCGCACGTAGCTGGCATACGCCTGGCAGATCTCGCGCCCCGGCCCATCGGCGCGCACGCGTCCCTCCTCCAGCCACAGCACGCGCTCGAACCCGTGCACGTGCTCCAGGAGATGGGTCGACACGATGATCTGCTGGGGAGAGGCTTCCAGCTGCGCGGCCAGCCTCGCCTGGCTCGGCAGATCGAGGCTGGCGAAAGGCTCGTCCAGGAGCAGCGTCGCGGGCTCGCTGATCTGCAGCGCCAGAAGGCATACCTGCTGACGCTGCCCCTGGCTCAGTTCGCCCACGGCCCGTCCCGCCCAGGCGGACAACCCTCGGCTGGCCAGGAAGTCCAGCACCCGCCGCCGGGCCACCTGTCGCGTTTCGCCAAGCGCGGTCAGACTGAAGGCCAACTCCTCGGCCACCGTTGGAAAGATGATCTGATCGTCAGGGTTCTGAAACATGAGCCCGACACACCCAGGCGACGTGCGCTCGGGGACGAAGACGCGGCCTCGCTGTGGCTGGTCCAGCCCGCAGATGAGGCGAAAAAGACTGCTCTTCCCCGCGCCGTTGTCACCGATCAGCCCAATCCTTGACTCCTGAAGATGGAGCGTCAGCCCTTTGAACACCCGCTGATGGCCGCGCACCAGCGTGACATCCTCGATGCGGATGCCGACGCTCGCGCGCCCCTCAGACCGGATCGGCTGCCCCACCGGGCAACCATCGCCAGCCGCCAAGCTCAGCTCCCCGCCACCTTCATGCGGTTGACGAGCAGCGATCCGGTCGTCTTGGCGCCATAGTTGTAGGCATCCGCGCCGACCGCCTCGATGCCCAGCAACATGTCCTTCAGGTTGCCCGCGATGGTGATTTCCTGCACCGGGAATGCGATCTTGCCCTTCTCGACCCAGAAGCCGCTCGCTCCACGCGAGTAGTCGCCCGTCACGTAGTTCACGCCCTGGCCCATGAGCTCGATCACGAACAGCCCCGTGCCGAGTTTGGCAAGCATCGCATCGAGATCGTCGCCCTCTTTCGTGAGGCGCGAAGTCAATGTCAGGTTGTGTGAGCCACCCGCATTGCCGGTGGTCTTCATGCCGAGCTTCCGAGCCGAGTAGGTGCTCAGGAAATAGCCCTCCAGGCGGCCGGCGTCCACCAGCTTGCGCTTGTGCGTGACCACGCCTTCGTCGTCGAACGGCGAGCTTCCCTTGCCGCGGAGGACGTAAGGATCTTCAAGCACGTCGATGTGCGACGGCAACACGGTCTTGCCCAACGAGTCGAGCAGGAACGTGCTTTTGCGGTACAGCGCGCCACCGCTGGTCGCCTGCACGAGGCCACCCAGCAAGCCGGCGGCGAGTGGCGACTCGAACAACACCGGGCATTGGGTCGTCTTGATCTTGCGCGACTTGAGTCGGCTCAATGCGCGCTCGGCGGCATAGCGGCCAACGGCCTGCGGGCTCGCGAGTTCGTCGGCCGAACGCATCGAGCTGTACCACGCGTCGCGCTGCATCTCGTCGCCCTTGCCGGCGATCGGTGCCACCGAGATCGAATGGCGCGAACTGGCATAACCGCCGCGAAAGCCCCGCGTATGGGCACTGAAGAAGTGGCTCTGCTGCGCCGAGACGCCCGCCCCTTCGCTGTTGGTGATGCGCTTGTCCGTCGTCATTGCGGCGGCTTCGCATTCGAGCGCAAGCGCCGCCGCCTGCTCGCTGGTGACATCCCAGGGGTGGAACAGGTCAAGATCAGGGTATTCCTTGGCGATGTCGGCTTCATCAGGCAGTCCGCTGACAGGGTCTTCCGCCGTGAAGCGGGCAATGTCGTAGGCCGCCTGCACGGTCTGCGCGACGGCGGCGTCGGAAAAATCAGACGTGCTGGCGTTTCCGCGGCGATGGCCGACGTAGACAGTGACGCCCAGCGATTTGTCGCGGTTGCGCTCCACGTTTTCGAGCTCGCCCTTGCGCACCGAAACGCTCAGGCCGCAGCCCTCGGACGCCTCCGCGCCGGCGTCGGTGGCCCCGAGCTTCTTGGCGTGCGCCAAGGCCGAGTCGACCAGGTTTTCGAAGAATGAACGGCTGTAGGCGAAGCCGGAATCGGCGCGCGAGGATGGTGTGGTCATGTGTTGGCTATGATACTTGCGCCCTCCGTTCTCCATGGAGCGGCCAACGATTGCTTCTATGTCCCGCAAACCCAAAAAAGGCTACTTCGTCCGCGGCCAGTTCGTGGCCGAAGGCAGCGAACTCGACCTCGAGCTCAAGCGCGAGCTCAAAGGCACCGACGCGGCGAGCAAGACCGAACTCAAACGCGAGAGCTCCGAACTCCAGGCGCTGGGCGAAGAACTGCTGTCGCTGCGCGCCGGCCTGTTCGACAAGCTGGACCTGAGCGACAAGCTCAAGGACGCGGTCGAGGATGCCAAGCGCATCACGAATTTCGAAGGCAAGCGTCGCCAGATGCAGTTCATCGGCAAGCTGATGCGCGGGCTGGATCCGACCGCGATCGAGGCGATCCGCGCAGCGCTCGACGAACAGAACCGCGCGCCCGCCCAGGAAACCGCCGCACTGCACGAGGCCGAACGCTGGCGAGATCGCCTCATCGCCGATGACGACGCGCTGGGCGGCTGGATTGAAACCCATCCGGGCACCGATGCGCAGCAGTTGCGCGCGCTCGTGCGTCAGGCACGCAAGGACATCAAGGCAGGTCCGCCTGGCGAAGCGCCCCGCCAAGGCAAGGCGTACCGAGAAATCTTCCAGATCGTTCGCGACCAGTTGCGCGTGCACGGCACCGCCGACCACGCCGCCGAAGCCGCCGAGCAAGCGCGCGAAGAGGACGCATGACCGAGCTCACCGCCCTCGACCAAGTGCGTATCGGGATCGTCTCGGTCAGCGATCGCGCATCGAGCGGCGCCTACGAAGACAAGGGGCTTCCTGCGCTGAAGGATTGGCTCGAGCGTGCGCTGCGCAACCCGATCACGTTCGAGTCACGCTTGATTCCCGACGATCAGGCCGGCATCAGCGCAGCGCTGATCGAACTGGTCGATGCGGGCTGTTCGCTGGTCCTGACGACCGGCGGCACGGGCCCGGCCTTGCGCGACGTCACGCCGGAAGCGACGCTCGCGGTGGCGCACAAGGAAATGCCGGGTTTTGGCGAGCAGATGCGGCAGATCAGCCTTCGCTTCGTGCCCACGGCGATTCTTTCGCGCCAGGTCGCCGTGGTTCGCGACCAGAGCCTGATCATCAACCTGCCCGGCCAGCCGAAGTCGATTGCCGAGACGCTCGAAGGCCTGAAGAACGCCGACGGATCGCAGGCCGTGCCGGGCATCTTCGCAGCCGTGCCCTATTGCATCGACCTGATCGGCGGCCCTTATCTTGAAACGAACGACACGGTCTGCAAGGCGTTCCGCCCCAAGACCGCCATCCGTCCGATCTCTCGTCCGCCCTCTCAGGGCAGCGTGTAGGCGGTCTTCACGGTCGTGAAGAACTCCTGAGCGTAGCGGCCCTGCTCGCGCGGGCCGTAGCTCGAGCCCTTGCGGCCGCCAAACGGCACGTGATAGTCCACGCCCGCCGTCGGCAGGTTTACCATCACCATGCCGGCCTGACTATGGCGCTTGAAGTGCGTCGCGTATTTCAGGCTGGTGGTCGCAATGCCGGCTGAAAGACCAAACTCGGTGTCGTTCGCCGTCGCCAGAGCCTCTTCGTAGTTCTTCACGCGGATCACACTCGCCACCGGCCCGAAGATCTCTTCCTTGTTGATGCGCATCGATGCAATCGATTCGCTGAACAACGCCGGACTCATGTAGAAGCCGTCAGTGTCGAGTTTCAGCCGCTCACCGCCTGCGGCAAGGGTGGCGCCTTCGGATTGACCGATTTCGATGTAGTCCAGATCCTGGCGGAGCTGGCTTTCGCTCGAGACCGGACCGACGTCGGTGCCTTGCGCCAGCGCGTCGCCCACCTTGATCTTCGCCATGCGGGCCTTCATCGCCTCGATGAACTTGGGATAGATGCCTTCGGTGACGATCAGCCGGCTGGACGCCGTGCAGCGCTGGCCCGTCGAATAGAAGGCGCTCTGCACGCTGAGCTCTACCGCCTGGTTCAGATCGGCGTCGTCCAGCACGACTTGCGGATTCTTGCCGCCCATTTCGAGCTGAACCTTCTTATGCTTCGTCGCGCATTGCACGGCGATGCCGCGGCCGACGCCGACCGAGCCGGTAAAGCTGATCGCATGGATGCCCGGATGGTCGACCAAGGCGTTGCCGATGACGCTGCCTCGGCCCATCACGAGGTTGAACACGCCGGCTGGAATACCCGAGCGGCTGATGATTTCAGCCAGCGCCCAGGCGCAGCCGGGCACGAGGTCGGCCGGTTTGAGTACGACGCAGTTGCCGAAGGCCAAGGCAGGCGCGATCTTCCACGCAGGGATCGCGATCGGGAAGTTCCAGGGCGTGATGAGCCCGACCACGCCCACAGGCTCGCGCGTGATTTCGATGCCGATGCCGGGACGCACCGACGGAATGATCTCGCCCGACAGGCGCAGGCACTCGCCGGCGAAGAACTTGAAGATCTGGCCGGCACGTGTTGCTTCGCCGATGCCTTCTGCCTTGGTCTTGCCTTCCTCACGGGCGAGCAGCGTGCCAAGCTCTTCCTTGCGCGCGATGATTTCGTTGCCGATCTTGTCAAGCGCCTCGGAGCGCGCCTGCACTCCCCCTGTGGACCAGGCGGGGAAAGCGGCGGTAGCGGCCGCCACCGCAGCATCGACATGGATCGCGTCGCCCTGTGCGTACTGGCCCAGCACGTCGGCCAGATTGCTCGGGTTGGTGTTGGCGCTGTAGCTGGCGCCTGCCAGCCATTCGCCGTTGATGAGATTGTCGAAATTCTGCATGCGGTGGTACCTCGATGCTTGGGCTTGATGTCGGGATGCTTGGACGCTTACTGTGGGCCGAGCTTGTCGATCAGCGCGGCAAGCGCCTGGTATTCGTCAGCCTTCAGGTCCGTCAGCGGCAGGCGCACCGGGCCGGCGTCGTGACCGGCGATCTTCGCGCCGGCCTTGACGATGCTCACTGCGTAGCCCTGCCCCTTGTTGCGGATATCCAGATAAGGCATGAAGAACTCCTTGAGCAGGCGATGTTGCGTCGCCATGTCGTCCTTTGCAACTGCCTCGTAGAACTGCATCGCCGTCTTCGGGATGAAGTTGAAGACGGCCGACGAATACACCGGGGTGCCCAGCGCCTTGTAGGCAGCCGCGTAGACCTCTGCAGTCGGCAGTCCACCGAGATAAGCAAAGCGGTCACCCATGCGCAAGTGGATCGAGCTCATCAGTTCGATGTCGCCGATGCCGTCCTTGAAGCCGACCAGATTGGGGCAGCGCTCGGCCAGCTTTTCGAGGGTGTCCGGGTACAGCCTGCTCTGGCCGCGGTTGTAGACGATCACGCCGAACTTCACGCTCTTGCAGACGGCTTCGACGTGCGCTGCCAAGCCTTCCTGGCCCGCTTCGGTCAGGTAGTGCGGCAGCAGCAGCACGCCATGGGCACCAGCCTTCTCGGCCGCCTGCGCGCACTGGATGGCAAAGCGCGTCGGGCCACCGGCGCCCGCAATGATCGGCACCTTGCCGCGGCAGGTGTCCACGGCCGTCTTGATGATCTCCGGGAACTCGTCACCCGTCAGCGAGAAGAATTCGCCCGTGCCGCCGGCAGCGAACAAGGCACTGGCACCGTAGGGCGCCAGCCATTCGAGCCGCTTGATGTAGCCCTTCTTGTCGAAGTCGCCGTTCGCGTCGAAGTCGGTCAGCGGAAACGACAGCAGGCCGGAGCCCATGATGGATTTGAGTTCTTGCGGGTTCATGTGAGTGAAGGTGGAGGGGAAAAATAGCCGGATCAGTCGAGCTTGATCTGGGCTGCAGAAACGACCTTGGCCCAGCGTGAGCGCTCTTTGTCGAAGAACTGCTCCTGCTCGGCAGGTGTCATCGTTACAACCTCGGCGCCCTGGCCGGCCAGGCGTGAACGGGTGTCGGCTGACCGGATGATCGCGATCAGTTCCTTGTTGAGGCGCTGCACGATCGCGTCCGGCGTGCCGCGCGGGGCGAGCACGCCTTGCCAGGTGCCTGACTCGAAGCCGGGAACGCCTTGCTCGGCGATGGTCGGCACATCGCCGATCAGCGGCATGCGCGTTGCCTTCGAGACGCCCAGCACCTTCAGCTTGCCGCTTTGCACATGAGGCAGTGTCGCGAGCATGCCGTTCATGAGCACCTGCGTCTGTCCGCCAACCGTGTCCTGCACAGCCTGCACGCCACCCTTGTAGGGAACGTACTGCCAGCGGGCGCCGCTTGCGCGTTCGAGCGCGACACCGGCGAGGTGCGGCGCACTGCCGGTTGCGGTCACGGCGAAATTCAGGTCGGTCTTCTTCGAGAGGGCGACCAGTTCCTTGAAGTTGTTGGCCGGCACCGACGGATGCACGACGAGCAGGTGCGGCGAATAGGCCAGCATGGTCACGCCGCGCAAGTCCTTCGACGGATCGAAGGACAGCTTCGTGTAGACAGAAGGGCTGATCGCCAGCGCGCCGACGTCGCACAACAACAGCGTGTAGCCATCGCCAGGGGCCTTCGCCACCAGGTCGGCGCCGAGATTGCCGTTGGCCCCGGCTCTGTTCTCGACGATGACGGTCTGCTTGAGCGCCTCGGCCAATGGTTGGCTGAGCAGGCGCGCGATGATGTCCGACGAGCCTCCGGGCGGATACGGAACAACGATTCGAATGGGCTTTGCGGGCCAGGCGTCGGCAGCTTGCGCACCTGCGGCCGCCAAGCCGCTGCCGAGGGCACCGAGTATCAGATCACGTCGAGTCAAGGCCACTTGTATGTCTCCAGTTGGGATGAGCGAGCAGAGCCACACCGCGCTCCGCGCCAAATGCGCCTCATCGGGCGCGTCATCGGTTATCGTATAACTTGTCAGCAAGGATGTCCAGCCCTCGGCGAGCCCATGAATTCGCCTCACCGGCGCTGAATACTCCCTTCGTCCCCCGAAGAATCCCCGGGTTTGCCCTCAGACCGCTCGTCGTCAATTCCGTTGACAGGCTCTGGCGCGCTGCAAATAATCGCCGCGTCTTGTAGGACAACCGATAACCAATAACTACAGTCGGAGCATCGATGGAACCAATCCATCTCGCAAGTTCGCACCGCTCCGCCCTCGGGCTGTTGCTTCCTCTCGCCACCCCGTCGCAAGACTGGCCGGCCGCACGTCTCCACTCCCCCTCTCTCCCCTCCCTCTCCCCTCCTTCCCTTTCGCTCCACATCGAAAAGACAGCACCATGAAAAAACCTCGCACAGAGTCGACGGAACCCACCTTGCTGGCGGCGGCGCCACACGGAGTGCAATCACCGGGACGGCGATCGTTCATCGCCTTGGCCAGCGCATCGGCAGGCGCCACGTTGCTGAGCGCGTGCGGCGGCGGCGGTAACGGCGGGGCGTTCATCTCGCCGGCATCGCCTCCCGCGACAGGCACCCCTCCGACGACCGTCGCGCCGGTCGAACCACCGGCCGATCCAATCTGGGGACCAGCAGGCTTGGGCACGAAGATCATCGATTCGCTGAAGAGCATCGATCGCTCGATGTTCCCGAGCCGCGACTTCGTGGTCACGGACTTCGGCGCGCAGGTGTGCAGCACCGTGCCTGCCACCAACCCGTACATCGACCCGGCGAAGTCGCCGCTCAGCGTCGGCGCCGACACGACGAATGCGCCGAACTCCTTCGATTCGCGCCCGGCATTCCTCGCTGCGATTGCCGCGTGCAACAGCGCCGGCGGTGGCCGTGTCGTGGTTCCATCGGGTACGTGGTATTGCGCCGGACCGATCGTGCTGAAGAGCAATGTCAATTTCCACCTGAGCCAGAACTGCACGATCTACTTCAGTCCGAATCCGAATGACTATGCCAAGGACGGCCCGGTCGATTGCGGCACCAACGGTCAGTTGTTCTATGGCCGCTGGCAAGCGAATGATTGCCTGAACTTCGGCGCACCCATCTACGCACGCAACGAGAAAAACATCGCCGTCACCGGTGAAGGCGATACGTCGGTCTTCAACGGTCAGGCCATGACGCCATTCGCGGGAACCGGCAACACCAGCACGTGTTGGTGGACCTTCAAGGGCAACAGCGGCGCCTATGGATTCGTGAGCGCCAGCGCAACGCCATCGCAGGCGAGCAACAACGCGCTCAACGTCGACCTCCGCACCGCCGCGCCGGGCATCTCCGATGCGCTCTATGCGCTGCTGACCAACCCGATCACGCCTTGGCAGCAAGACCAGAACTATCTGCCGGCACTGTCGGAGGCCGGCGTGCCGATCGACAAACGAATCTTCGGCAAGGGCCACTACCTGCGGCCCTGCATGGTCGAATTCCTGGGCTGCACCAATGTGCTGATGGAGGGCTACCAGACCCAGAACACGCCTTTCTGGCAGCACCACCCCACCGACTGCTCGAACGTGGTGATCCGCAACGTCACCGTCAACAGCATCGGCCCGAACAACGACGGCTTCGACCCGGACGCCTGCAACAACGTGCTCTGCGAGGACGTGGTGTTCAACACCGGCGACGACTGCATCGCAATCAAGTCCGGCAAGAACCTCGACAACGAGTACGGCTCGGCCAACAACCACGTCATCCAGAACTGCACCATGAACAGCGGCCACGGCGGCATCACCTTGGGCAGCGAAATGGGCGGCGGCGTCGAGAAGATCTATTGCCGCAACCTCGCCATGCTCAACAAGTTCTGGGACACGAACTCGCTGAACATCGCGATCCGGATCAAGACCAACATGAACCGCGGCGGCTTCGTGAAGGACTTCTACGTGGATGGCGTGACGCTGCCCAACGGCGTCAGCCTGACGGGCGCGGGCTATGGCAGCAGCCTGCTGCCGGGCAGCCCCATCAACGGCAACGTCCCCATTGGCGTGAGCACGGCGGCCAGCAGCAATCCTTCGGCCTCGCAAGGCGGGATCATCACTTTCGACTGCGACTACCAGCCGTCGAAGGATGCCATCCGCACGCGTCCGGCATTGCTGAAGAACATCAACATATCCAATGTCGTCGCAAAGAACGTGACGCTCGGCGGCAGCACGGGTTCGTGCTTCCAGGCCATCGTGGCGCAGGGACCGGTCGCCTTCGACTACAACGGCCCCGCACCGGCGCCGGCGGTGCCAGCCATCGAGGGCGTGAACATCGTCAACTGCGATTTCGGTAGCCCCACGGCGACCGGACCCGCAAGCGCCACGGTTGCCGGTCCGATCTACGCCTACAACGTGCACGACATCACGCTCGTCAACACGTCAATCGCAGGCAAGACCTACAACACGACCGTCAGCGACCCGCGCTGAGAACAAAGCGTTCAGTCCCCGCTGGTCGTGCCGGGAAGTGCCGTGTCGCAAGCGACGCGGCATCGAACGCGCTCAAGCCAGCCTTCTTCAAAAAGGTAGCCCCATGACATTGCAGAAATCAGAGACGATCGGCGTCCAGTCGATCGCGCGTTGGATGTTGCCGCTTGCGGCGGCAGCCATGCTCGCAGCTTGCGGCGGAGGCAGCAGCGGCGGCGCGTTCTCGGCAACGGCGAGCAGCCCGACGGCCGCGGCAACAGCCACGGCCGTGCAACCGGCGGATACGGCGTCGGCAAACTCGGCCAAGGCCAACGTCTTCCAGGTCGGCACCACGACTTTCGACCCCGACCTGCCTGCCGAACCCACCCTTCCGACCGATGCTCAGGTCTGCGCGACCCTCGAAGCGAGCAACACGCTCGTTCGTCGTCCTGACGGTGCCCTGCCCCCCGAAGCTGATCCGTCCCTTCCTGGCGTGGGTGTGGCGGTGAGCGCCGCCACGGCCAATCCGGATCAAGCGCGCATCCAGGCCGCTCTGGACGCTTGCGGCGCCGCTGTCGACAGCGCGGTCGGCGCCGCCATTGCAAGCGCAGACGCGGCGGCGACGGCCAGCCAGAAGGAGGCGGCGTTGCCCAACATCAATATCGCAGGCGCATCCGGCGAAGAGCTGGCGAAGCCACAGTACAAGGCGCCGCAGTTCGCAGTGCGCCTGGTGGCCAACAAGAGCGGCCCGGGCAACGGCTTCATCTCAGGTCCGCTGACATTGCCGTCGGGAGTGACGTTGTGGATCGACAAGGGCGCGACCCTGTACGCCACGCGTGACGTCATGGCCTACATGCCGAAGAACGCGACGACCGGCTTGCCCACCACCTATTGCGCGAATACGGCAGTCAGCGCCACCAAGGCAGGCAGTTCCGGCAATTGCCTGCCGCTGATCGGCGGCGACTACACCGTCAATTCGGCCGTCGTCGGCGAAGGCAGCATCGACAGCCGCGCTTATGCGGAGATCGTCACCACCAATGCGCGCTACCCATTGACCAAGGTGGACCTGAGTTGCTCCAACACCTACGTTGCCTTTGCTGCAGGCACCCAGGCGCCCGACGGCACGCCTTGCGACAACGGCGGCACCTTTGTCGACTCGAAGTCGTCGACCCGCAACATGACCTGGTGGGACCTGGCCTATCTCGGCAACATGGTTCAGAACGGCACCACGGGCTCCGGCTCGCAATCGAACTTCCGGATGATGGTGTTCAACTACGCGAAGAACCTGACGCTGTACAAGGTGAGCCTTAACAACAGCGCCAACTTCCACGTCGTGCCGAGCGGGGTCGACGGCCTGACGATCTGGGGCGTGAAGGTGCAGACGCCGACGCTGGCGGCCTTTGCCAACCCGGCGGGCAACGGCAACCCGCTGTACACGGGCCAGACCTTCAACGCGGACAACGTGAAGAACACCGATGCTTTCGATCCGGGCTCGTCGTCGAGCGCCAAGTCGAGCGCCATGACGACCGGCAGCAAGACCACGTCCGCCAGCAAGATGTCCTTCGACGGCTATCTGAAGAACTTCGTCTTTGCCTACAACTACGTCAGCACCGGCGACGACGACATCGCATTGAAGGGCAGCAACAACCCCAACGCCGTGGGCTTCGGCATCGACGGCAACCGCGGCAAGCGCAGCGATCGCGCCTACGGCATCATGATCGCGCACAACCACATCTACTGGGGCCATGGCATTTCGATCGGCAGCGAAACCAACGCGGGCGTCACCAACGTGCAGGTCTACGACAACTCTTTCGTGAATTCCGAAGAAGGGCTGCGCATCAAGTCGGACTACGCACGCGGCGGCGAGGTGAGCAACATCTCGTACAAGAACATCTGCATCCAGAATGCGCAGAACGCCTTGCTGTTCACGCCCTACTACAGCACCAAGGCTCTTCCGAGCGGTGGCCCCAAGGTGCCGAACTTCCACGACATCCAGTTGAGCAATGTGCGCATCCTCGGCGAAGGCAACGTCAAGCTGCAAGGTTTTGCGGCAAACACGGGCGGCTACTTCACTCCGACGGCTGCCTACCCGACGGGCTACCTGCCCGGCTATCCGCTCGTCATGTCGCTGAAGGATGTGGTCGCCGACAACCCGACTCAAATCTCGGTGATTGCTTCGGACGCCAACCTGACGCTCGACGGCGTCAACCTGCCGATCTTTGCGTCGACGGCCAACCGCATCGTGCTCAACGGCGAAGCCACTGAAAAGGTCAAGCCGGATCAGATCCTCGACTGCAGCCAGGCTTTCGTGGACTTCCCCGCCATCGGCGCATCGAACCCGTTCGGAACGCACTGGGCTCCTTGAAGGCGAAGGTGAACGGCTCATGACAATGGCCGACCGGCGCGCCGGTCGGCCATTTGCATCGTGTTGTCATACAACTTGCGGGAATTGCCCCCGCGCCGGAGCTCAGCGCGGCGCCGGACTCTGCGCCTGCGCGCTTTCGGAACCGCTCTTGGCTGCCTCTTGAGCGATGCGCAGTCGTTCGCGGCTGTTGGTCAGGTGAATGCGCATGGCGGCGCGCGCGGAGTCGGGGTCCTGCCGTGCAATGGCCGCGTAGATCTCTTCATGCTCCCGATTCACGCGGCTCAGGTATTCGCCACCCTGCTCGTGCTTGCGGATCGCACTGATGCGCGTGCGCGGAATGATCGCGGTGCCCAGGTGGGCCATGATGTCCGCGAAGTACGGATTGCCTGTGGCCTGCGCAATCTGCAGATGGAAGCGGAAGTCTGCCGGCACGGTATTGCCCGCCTGCGCCATGTTGGTCTGAAACTCGTCGAGCGCCTCGCGCATGGCGAGCAGTTGCTCGTCGGTGCGCCGCGTCGCTGCCAAGCCTGCGGATTCCGTCTCGAGGCTGATGCGGAATTCGAGCACCGCGAGCACATCGACCGATGTGGCAACGTCGCCAGGCTCGAGACGAAACACCCCGCCCGCCCGCGGCTGCAACACGAAGGTACCGACACCGTGGTGGGTCTCCACCAGCCCGGCAGCCTGCAACTTCGACAGCGCCTCGCGAACCACGGTGCGGCTGACGCCGAAGGCCTGCATGATTTCGGACTCGGTCGGAAGCTTGTCGCCCGGACGCAGCGCGCCGTCGCGAATCTTCACGGTGAGGTCTTCCACGAGCGTATGCGCCAGACCACGTGCTCTCTGTCGTGGCCGACCTACGAAGGCATCGCCGGGCAAGGCGCTGGCCGCGCCGCCGACCGATGTGACAGGCGAAGCCTGAACCAAGGGATTACCCGGAGTCAACGGTTGCATGGCACGATCATAATCCGACAGCGTTGTACGACAACATATAAGTTACATCTCCTCAAACCCATGATCATTGCGCAATTCGACTGCCTGCGCTAATCGCATCGGCGGCGTTCACCTCGCGCAGATTCCCGTTTTTTCAAATCACGCAAAGCCGCTGAGGACGATTTCCATGCAAACGAATACCGGACCTGAATCCAGGCCTTCCAACAAACTCGGTCGCCTGCTGCTGACCGGCGCTGCGGGCGGCCTGGGCAAAGTACTGCGCGAGCGCCTTCGTCCGTACGCCGACGTCCTGCGCCTGTCCGACGTCGCCACGCTCGCGCCGGCGCAAGGAAGCTTCGAGGAGACGGTGCCTTGCAACCTCGCCGACAAGTCCGCGGTCGATGCACTGGTGGCCGGCTGCGATGCCATCGTCCATCTGGGTGGGGTTTCGGTCGAGCGCCCGTTCGAGGAAGTCCTCGAAGCCAACATCAAGGGCGTCTTTCACATCTACGAAGCGGCACGGAAGCACGGCGTGAAGCGCGTCATCTTCGCCAGTTCGAATCACGTCATCGGCTTCTACAAGCAGACCGAGCACCTCGATACACACGCAATGCGCCGGCCCGACGGCTACTACGGCCTCTCGAAATCCTTCGGAGAAGACGTAGCGCAGTTCTACTTCGATCGCTGGGGCATTGAGACCGTGAGCATCCGCATCGGATCGTCCTTCCCGGAGCCGGCCAATCGCCGAATGATGAGCACCTGGCTCAGCTATGCCGACCTCACCGACCTCATCGAGCGGTCGCTATTCACGCCGGACGTCGGGCATCTCGTCGTCTATGGCGTGTCGGCCAACCGCGATGTGTGGTGGGACAACAGCGTTGCAGCGGCAAAGCTGGGCTTTGTGCCGAAGGACAGCTCCGAGGTGTTCCGCGCCAAGGTCGAGGCTCAGCCTCCCGTCGCGCCCACCGATCCGAACGCCATCTACCAGGGCGGCGCATTCACCGCCCAAGGCCCCTTTTGATTTCCCGTTCGCCTTTTTCAAGACCTTAATTTCGACAACAGAGGAAGAGACATGAAGACTCCAAACCGCAAGCTTCTCAGCGTCATGGCCACCGCCGTTCTTTCGCTCGCCGCCATGCATGCGCAGGCACGCGACTTCCGTTCCGCGGAAGTCCACGCGAAGGATTTCCCGACCAACAAGGCGGTCAACTACATGAGCGAGCAGTTGTCGGCCGCAACCGGCGGCAAGGACAAGATCAAGATCTTTGCCGACAGCTCGCTGGGCTCCGAGAAGGACACGGTCGAACAGGTGAAGATCGGCGCGCTCGACATGGTGCGCGTCAGCAGCGCCTCGTTCCACGGTATCGTGCCGGAGTCGGTCATTCCGTCGCTGCCCTTCCTCTTCCGCGACATCGACCATTTCCGCAAGGTGATGTACGGCCCGACCGGCGACAAGATCCTCGCGGCCTTCGACAAGGCCGGGTTCGTCGGCCTGGCCTTCTACGAAAGCGGTGCGCGCTCGGTCTATGCCAAGAAGCCGATCAAGAACGTGGCCGACATGAAGGGCCTGAAGATCCGCGTGCAGCCTTCCGACCTGATGGTGAGCCTGGTGAGTGCCGCCGGCGCGTCGCCGACACCGATGCCGATCGCCGAGGTCTACACCGGCCTCAAGACCGGGCTGGTGGATGCCGCCGAGAACAACTACCCGTCGTACGAAGAAGCCAAGCACTACGAAGCCGCTCCCGTGTATTCGGAAACCATGCACGTCATGACGCCCGAAGTGCTGGTGTTCTCCAAGAAAATCTGGGACACCCTGCCCAAGGAAGAACAAGCGCAGATCCGCAAGGCCGCCAAGGACTCCATCCCCTACTACGTGAAGCTCTGGGAGCCGCGTGAAAAGGACGCGAAGGCAGCCGTCATCAAGGGCGGCGCCAAGATCGTTCCCGCAGCCGACATCGACCGCAAGGCTTTTGTCGAAGTCGAGAAGCCGGTGTGGAACAAGTTCGCGACCACGCCCGAGTTGAAGGCGCTGGTGCAGGAAATCGTCGACACCCAATGACATCGGCGCGATGACCTTGCTAACCCAACTCAACGCGAAGCTGTCGCGCTGGGCGATGTACTTCGCGTGCATCTGCCTGGTGGGCCTGCTGAGCGTGGTCGTCTATGGCGTGGTGCTTCGCTACGCCTTCAACGACGCACCCGCTTATGTAGAACAGGTAGCGCTCTTGCTGGTGGTGTCGGTCGCCATGTTCGGCGCTTCCGCCGGAGTGCGGGACGCCGGACACATCGGCCTCGATTCACTGGTGAAGGCGCTGCCGCCCAAGGGGCAGTTCTGGTGCAAGTTCATCGTGTACCTGCTCACCATCGCGTTTTCGGTGGCCCTGTTCTTCGGCGGCGTCGAGATGGCGGTGTCCACGCGTGACACCACCATTCCGACGCTCGGTCTTTCCGAAGCCATTCGCTATCTGCCGGTTCTCGCCGCAGGCGTGCTGATCACGCTGTTTTCCATCGAGCACCTCGTTTCCCAATTTTCCGGCCACGAGGTCGTTCCATCATGGCATTGACACTGCTGTCCATCAGTTTCCTGGTCTTCCTGGTTCTCGGAATGCCGGTCGCTTTCGCGATCGGGCTGAGTTGTCTCCTGACCTTTGCCTATGAAGGGCTGCCCTTCGAGACTGCGATCCAGATGATGGTCTCGGGCATGAACGTGTTCTCGTTCCTTGCCATTCCCTTTTTCATCTTCTCGGGCGAACTGATGCTGCACGGGGGCATCGCGGACAAGATCGTCGCCTTCGCGCGCAGCCTGGTCGGGCATTGGAAGGGCGGTCTCGGCCTTGCCAACGTGGTGGCCTCCACGATGTTCGGCGGCGTCTCGGGCTCGCCGGTGGCCGACACTTCGGCCATGGGCGGGGTGCTGATCCCGATCATGAAAAAGGAAGGCTATAGCGCCGCTTACGCGGTCAACGTCACCACGCACGCATCGCTCTCGGGCGCGCTGATGCCGACTTCGCACAACATGATCATCTATGCCTTCGCAGCGCAAGCGGCAGTGGGCGAGATCGCCGGTCACGTCATCAAGGGCGTGTCGATCGGCGACCTGATGTTCGCCGGCCTGATCCCGGTCTTCTGGATCATGGTCTGCATGCTGGTCGCAGCCTATTGGCAAGCCGCCAAGTACGGCTACCCAAGGCGCGCGGACGGCACCACGATGGTCGAGCGCTTTCCCGGCTGGGGCACGGTGTTGCGCACCTTCATCGCCGCCATTCCCGGACTGATGGTGATCGCGATCATCTTGTTCTGCGTGATGGAGGGCATCACGACGGCGACCGAAGCGGCGGCTATCGCGGTGACCTACTCGCTGATCCTGACCGTCATCGTCTATCGAACGATGACCAGGCAGAAGCTGCTCAAGTCGCTGGCCAAGGCGTCGAAGACGACAGGCGTGATCCTGCTGCTCATCGGCGTGTCGAACATGCTGCGCTATCAGATGGCGTACCTGGAAATTCCCGACACGATCGAAACCGCCCTGCTGGCCGCGACCACGACGCCGTGGCTGATGCTGCTGTACATCAACATCATCCAGATCTTCCTGGGCGTCTTTCTGGACATGGCGGCGCACATCCTGATCACGACGCCGTTGTTCCTGCCGCTGGCCATCCAGATGGGTGTCGGTCCGGTGCAGTTCGGGATGATGCTGCTGCTCAACTGCGCGCTGGGGCTCGTGCATCCGCCGGTGGGCACCGTGCAGTTCATTGGCTGCGCGATCGGCAAGATCTCCATCGGAGAGGCCACCAAGACTGCGTGGCCCTACTACCTGGCGATCTTCATTGCGATCACGCTGGTCACGTATGTGCCCTCGTTCTCGACCTGGCTGCCGTCGATCATCAACGGCCATCCGGTCTTCTGACCTCGCTTGGATGGTGTCCTGACGATGTTCTGCGTCTACGTTTCCAATGCCGAAAGCGGCGACATCAGCGTGCTGCACCTGGATCCGGGCCAACCGGCGCTGGTTCCGGTGCAGACCGTACCGGTCGGCGGCGAAGTGATGCCGCTCGCATTGAGCCCCGATCGCCGTCGCCTGTATGCGGCGCGGCGCTCGGAGCCGCGAGAGGCACTGAGCTTCGCTATCGATCCCAAGACGGGCGAACTCGCCGCGCTCGGCGCCGCGGCGCTGCCGCACAGCATGGCGTACATCGCGACCGATCGCGAAGGCCGCTACCTGTTCAGCGCCTCTTACGGCGGCAATCAGATCGCGGTCAACCCCATCGACGCGAACGGCGTCGTACGGGCGACGCAGCAGGTGCTGCCGACCGGCCCGAATGCGCACGCGATCCAGGCCGATCCGTCGAACCAGTTTGTGTTCGCCAGCACGCTGGGCGCCGGTGTCGTGGTCCAGCTCCGCTTCAATTCGGAGACTGGAGAGCTGACGCCCAACACACCGCCGACGCTGCAACCGCATGCGTCCGCGAGCCCCCGGCACTTCGTCTTCAGCAAGGATTCGCGCTTCGTCTACCTGCTCAACGAGCTCGATGCGGCCATCGACGTGCTGGCGTTCGATCCAGCTGCCGGCACACTGCGCCCGCTGCAGACCATCAGCACGTTGCCGCCCGTGTTTAGCGGCGAGCCATGGGCTTCCGACCTGCACCTCACGCCGGACGGTCGCTTTCTCTACAGCAGCGAACGGCGTTCGGACACGATTGCCGGCTTCCGTGTCGACGCGGCGAGCGGTGCGCTCGCGCTCATCGGCCATGTGCCCACCGAATCGCAGCCGCGCGGCTTCAACATCACGCCCGATGGACGCTTCCTGATCGCGGCCGGCCAGCGTTCGCATCGGCTGCGCCTGTACGAAATCGACACGCAGACCGGCTCGTTGCAAGCCCTCGCCGAATGCCCCGCCGGCCAGGGTCCCAACTGGATCGAGAGCATCATGCTCGACAGTTGATCGAAGTACCTCCATGTCATCCACGCTCGACCGTTCACCGCTCTACATCACCATGCACGATCGTGACAACGTCGCGATCGTGGCCAACGACGGCGGCCTGCCCGCCGGCACCGTGTTTCCCTCGGGCCTGACGCTGATCGACAAGGTCCCCCAGGCGCACAAGGTCGCCCTGGTGGACATCCCCGAAGGCGGCGAAGTGCGCCGCTACAACGTCACCATCGGCTATGCGCTCAAGGACATCCCCGCAGGCAGCTGGGTGCACGAGCGGCTGCTCAGGATGCCAGCCGCGCGAGAACTCACAGGCCTGCCCATCGCGACGGTCAAGCCGCCCGAGATGCCTCCGCTGGAGGGCTACACCTTCGAGGGCTATCGCAATCCGGACGGCTCCGTCGGCACCCGCAACATCCTGGCGATCACGCAGACCGTGCAGTGCGTGGCGGGCGTGACCGACTTCGCGGTGCAGCGCATCAAGGCTGAGCTGCTGCCGAAATACCCCAACGTCGATGACGTGGTGGCGCTGGAGCACACCTACGGCTGCGGTGTGGCCATCGATGCGCCGGACGCCGTCGTGCCGATCCGCACGCTGCGCAACATCAGCCTCAATCCGAACTTCGGCGGCGAGGTGATGCTGGTG